>ONLL01000047.1 GCA_900318685.1 uncultured Prevotellaceae bacterium
GTGCCCCACCTGAAGAAGATTCTCTACCAGACACCCGAGCAGATGGGCAACAACGGCTACTTCGCCGGCACGGCCTACTACCGCTTCGGCGACGTGGTGGAGGACAAGGACGGCTACTACTGGATCTGCGTGCGGCCCGCCTTCGGCCCCGAGGGCAAGGAGGACAGCCACTGGATGTGCCTCAGCCACAACCTGCCTGAGGCGAACATCAAGCCCTACGAGACCAGCACCGACATTCAGGACTACCTGCCCACGGGCTTAGGTAAGAGCACAGAGCACATGCAGAACACCGCCGAGATGTTCTACGCCATGCTCCATCCTTCCGACTGGCTCGATGCGCTGAATGCCAAGACGAAGCCCAAGATGTTCAATGACTTCAGTAAGAATAACTACCAGTACCACAACATCTACTTCTGGCGACGCGTCTGCAGGGCGTGGGAAAACCAGGGACTATTTGAAAGGGTGCTGGGCATCACGAAGGCAGACTTGGACAGCAACCCAGAGTGGCACATGCTCTACAGCGGCTATTCATGGTGGTTTTCGACCTCATGGAACTGCAGCCTCTACGAGGCCACCTACAAGAACGGCTCGGGCAAGAAGGCCAATATGCACGATGCCACCTATGCCTCGCCCACGAAGGACATGCACAACATCATCCTCGACGCCAAGAGCGGCAATAAGGTGGGCACGGTCAGCGGCCAGTTCTTCGACAATGACAACAAGCTGCGCTGGTATGCCCGCTACAAGAAGGGCAGCGAACTGGGCGGCGGTGCCTACGGCGTGAATACCGCCATCAGCGGCTGCAAAAATGTCTATGTCTATAACCGCTACTTCTACCAAAATACGGATAGAGGATTCTGCGACATGAACCAAGAGCCCGAGATTCTCAACAAGGATGATGACGAGAATGTGAATGAAAACGAACTCATGTTTGGCTATATTATGCCAGGCACCATCCTACGTGATGAAGAGGGTTCCAACTGGTTGTGCTATTACGCGTGGAGCAACTTGACTGGTGAGGGAAATGTGGCAAAGAAGACGGCCAAGTTCATCAGTTTCGACAATATCAAGACTGCCACTGAAACCATCGACTCTCCCAACGAAAATTTCAGTAGCGGCACCTTCGTCGTCAATAGCGACCTCATCCCTGAGCGCGAGGTGCCCCTCATGGCTTGGTTGTTCTACGGCCTCGCCATATCTAACGAAGGTGAATACTATACGAATCTCAGGACTGACTTTAAGGAGATAATGGGTATTGACCCCAACGACTTCTATGCTGTCCGCGACACCACGGTTAAGTTCGATTGGGGAGATAGCAAAGGACACAACCATGCCACCAACTATGCCTACATCCCCACTGGCGGGCGTCAGGAGGGCACGCAGCCCTACATGCGCTACATAAATGATGGCACGCATGTGGGCAGCCTGCGTACGAGCGATAAAGACAATTACTGGCGTCACTGGTTCTATAAGCGTTATCACACCAGTAACGGCTCAACGCTCGACTTGGTTGATTTGTTCGAGCCTTATCACTTCATCACCGAATCAGTCATGCCCGACATGTGGAGCGAGGGCGTGCGCAAGGGCACGAAATTCCGCGACCCCGCATTCCTAATCACTGATCTCTATGAAGACGCATTCGATGTCAGGAAGTTCTTCTATGACCTTACATCAGCCAAGTGGCCATCAGTGACCAAGGAGAATGGCTACACACGGCCCGTCTATGTATCGGCATATTGGGAACCCGTCGTCTTTGTGCGTTTCAGGGAGTTCAAAGATGTCACCAACAAGTTCACCGGCAACTATGGTGATCACAAATACATCATGGTAAATAATCCCGACAGAAAAATGCAAATGAGTTTGCTAGTAACGTGCATTCAAAGTTTGGACGTTTTCAATACGCACGCATGGATGGAAGATAAGCCATTCTCGGTACAGCCATGAAAGTTAAATCATTAAGAAAAAATAATAAATGAACATGAAAAAGTATTTCAACATTGTGCTTGCAGCCGTCATCGTCACAGGGCTGGGCATGAACTTCGCTTCCTGTAGCGACGACGACAAGGACGAACCAGAAGGACAGAGCACGCTGAGCTTTGACGAGAAGACGACCCGCTTCGGCGTAGAGACCGACATGGCGTCGGCCGTTGTGCCTGTGACCGTGAATTGTCAGGGCGAGTGGAGCGCCGTCATCGAGAAGGATGCGGCATGGGTCACCCTCGCCGATAACGAAGTGTTCCACAAAGGCAGCAAAACCATAGACCTGCTGTTCGACGAAAACCGCACGGGCATGGACCGCACGGCTAAACTCTTCGTGACCGACGATGCCGACGAGGTTCACATCGTGACCATCCGCCAGACATCACTCTACAAAGGCGAGGTGCCCAACAATTCCAACATCATGACTTTCGGAGCCAAAGGCCTTGGCTGCGGCGTCAACATCAACCAGGTGTTCCCCAACATTCACAACACGGGGTCGAAGGTGGAGTACAACCCCATCTCCATCCCCAAGCTGAGCAGCGTGTATAACCTGGCCAAGATCAATGCCCTCATGGCAAAGGGCAGCTTTGTGGGCGAACAGCCCTACGTCGAGGACATCAACGAGCGCGCCCAGGCCACCATCGTCAAGTGGGACTCCCTCGTGTCGAAGGACCGTACGCTCGATGCCACGCTCAACCTCGAGATTTCCTTCGGTTTCTTCAACATGGAGGTCGGTGGACACTACGTGGCTTCCGACAGCATCCTTGGCGTGGGACTCGACTATGCCATCTGCCGCGACCTGGCACTCTACAATGCCTATGTGTCGCCAACCGTGGTTCGCAACTATGCCGTGGAGCAGGACGCCATTGACCAGCTCAACATGGACGACGACTGGATAGACGAGCAGTACGACCGCATCGATGCCAAGATTGAAGCCTACGAGAAGCGCAACGCCCGCAAGGGCATCGTCGGGCTGACCCCCGACCAGCAGGCCACCATCGATGCCCTGTACGATGCAGTGGAGAAGCACACCTACGGCGGTGTGTTCTCGGGCGCCTTCGCCAAGCTCTACCAGCGTCTGCTCTCAGCCTACCGCAACGGGAAGACCAATCAGGTGAACGACATTCTGGAACAGATTGACGCCGAATACGGTCCGTTCATCATCGGTCGTACTGTATTGGGAGGCTCGCTCAACATCAACTGCTGGCTGGACAACACCTATCTGAGCACCCACGGTGTGCTCGAGGTGAAGGCCGCCCTCGAGGGTGATGGCATAGGCAGCATCAACGGTGACCTGAACTGGAGCCAGAACGGTGTCGACTATGTGCGCAGTTCACGCCGCACCTACGACATCTATGGTGGACGTGCCAGCGATCTGATGAATGCCATTGAGGCCGTGATGGAGAGCGAGAACCCGCGCGACAGCGAGCTGCTGAACGATGCCATGAACGACTGGGTGATGAGCCTCTATGGCGTGGAGGGCGACGAGACCAGCAACTCGGCACTGATTGCCATCTCGCTGACCGGCGTCTGGACACTCTTCGACGACCCCGATGTGCAGAACATCGTGAAGCAGTTCTTCCTTGACAAATACAAGGATTACGACCTGCAGCGCTATGTCGACCTGATGATCGACGTCACGCAGTAAGAACCAACGAAGTAAAGGTTTAAAACTCAACGGTTTAAATTGAAGATTTTGGAGTATTTGGCTTTGCTGCTCACTGCCTTGCTGGCTGTGGGCTGTGCCACGGACGACGATTGGGAGGCCGACGGAAATACCGTCGGCCCCGAGTCGTTTTCATGGACGCGCGGCGCCGTGGAGGAAACACGCATCGCCTTTCTCCGCAATCTGGGCGTCGGCTACGGCTACAATGCAGTGAGCGGACGCTATTGCAACTATGCCGACATACGCTGCCAGATACTGAACCGCCGACAGCTGGAGAAGGCTGCTCAGGCCAGCGGCATGACGCTATGGCACACCGACTACACCAGTCGCAGCTACAGCACCAGCCAGGTGGCCTACAACGAGCACGACTATGTGGCCACGTTCAACCTGGGCCGCGAGTCGAGCTTCAACTATATTATATATAAGGAGGAGCAGACCTATCGGCAAAACATCCTGGAGGACGGACTGCGCCAGAGCTTCTACTTCTCGACCGACGACTACGAGCAGGTGGCCACTCAATGGCTCGACGTGGGCAACACCATCGACGCCATGTCGGCAGGGCTGGACCCCTACCAGATCCTTACACGCTCGTTTGCCGATGCCGTGGAACACCTGGGCGAGAGCACCGAACCGGCAGCCGTGGATTCGTTCCTGCAGGTCTATGGCACACATGTCGTGGTGCGCACAGCCATCGGCGGACGCCTGCACATCGACCTGAAGAACGACATGAAGCGCTATGGCCGCAAGATGCAGGAAGAGGAGTTCAGCAGCAGCGACCTGTTCAATGCCTTCCGCGACCGCAACGAGAACCGTGAACTATCGGAGCAGTATGCCTGGATCGAGCACTCGAGCATGAACATCAGTGCCTATGGTGGCGACCAGAGTGTGTTGCAGGGACTCATCGGAGAGCAGCAGTATGATGGCAGCCGCAACTTCGACCCCTCAGTGGTGGCGCAGTGGCGACAGGGCATCACCTTCGTTCCCGACGACGAATATGCGTCGAATGCCGAGATGATCGACATGGAGGTAAGGCCCATCTGGGAGTTTATGTTCGACGGCGATGCCATTGCCAAGGTGAAACAGCGCATACAAAGCGATGCCACCAAGGCCACGCAGCAACTGGGCTCGAAGAACTTCTTCTCTTGCTCCTTCCCCGTGCGTTATGACAATCCGGAATGCCTGTACACCTCCGCCACCGAAGAAGAAGTGATGAACATGGACAACTACAAATACGACAACTGCTCGACCTTCTACTGCGTACACATCGTCAGCGGAGGTCGCTATGTGGCTGTGGTCTGCCATGAGTACATCGGCGGCGTGGAGATGTGGGTGGCCTATCCTGTGTATGACGGGGTGACGAAGCTCTACTGCGGTCTGGGTGTCGACAACTCGGGCCAGGCCTACCGGGTCTATCCCGACTACACGCTGAAGACTGACGAGCTGTGGACTTATAGCTCTTATCTGCTTGTCGACAGTCTGTCGGAGATGGTGGCCGAGCCATTGCCCATGGACCTTTATCCGCAGACGGACTGTTTCTATTTCAACAACGGAGAGCTCTGCCTCTACCCCGTCGAAGGCATCGACTATGATGATGCCCAGCCCATGCTCTACTGCGAGGCAGGCAAGAGCGTGAGGCCGGATGGGTCGATCAATGTCAAGCCCGTGCCTGTATACAAGCTGGGAACAGAGTTCATTATCATGGGCAGAGAAGGTGATCCTTGCGATTTCGTGGGATGGCATCTACTGGGTTACGAAGACGATTATACACCTGTGTATCGTCGCAATGAAGACTACGTGGGATACTATAATCCTACAGAGATGAGACCTGTGGGTAATTGAAAGAACGTGAGTGATGATGAATGTCAAATGGCTGATAGGTTGTTGCGCACTGGTGCTGACGGGCTGCCACGACGATGATGAGGTGGAGCCGATGCCCATGCCGACAGAACTGACGGTGACAACTGCCGACGATGTGACCCTGCCGAGGTTCGCATCGTATGAGCGTGTGACCGTCAGTTTTGGCGGACGCACCGAAGCCGACAGTGTCATCGCAGTATCGTGCGATGCCGACTGGCTTAGCCTGACGACAACGATCCTGCCTGCCGACGGCATCGTCAGCCTTGCCACCACCGACAATACCGGCCCGCAGCGCCGCACGGCCACGCTGACCTTTGCAGCTGCCGACGGTCGCATGGCCACACTCAGCATCAGCCAGCTCAGCCCGTCGGACGATGACGCGAACGGCGACCCACGCTCGGATGGCTACCTGGGCTACGGATACGACATTTACCAAAGCTTCGACCATCCCATGAGCGTGCGCAAGACTGCCGCCGTGATCGACCTTTCGGCACTGCGACGCTTCAGCTCGCAGACCACCTACGAGGTGATTCACGACTGCCGCCTGTCGCGCACCGACCTCAACGTCTATTCTGCCCGCACGGCCTCGGAATTCTCGACCATACTCACCGCATCGGGCAGCAACACCAGCGAGCGGCTGGCAGGATGCAAGCAAAACTGCGACCGGGCTGAATACGTCACTCGGCTGAACAGCTTGATGCAGAACAACATTGGCTACGGCGTGATGGAAAAGGCCGTCTGGAGTCGCACCATCGACCGTGGCGCCTTACAGAACCTGCGCGACCGCGACAAAGACTTCTTCACTGCTGCCTTCAGTCGCGACCTGCTGAGAGTCAAGGGACAGACGGGCGAGAGCCGTGCCCAAGCCGCCGAATGGCTGCTTGAAAAATACGGCACGCACATCGTGGTGCAAGCCGACTACGGTGGCAAGATCGACTATACCTTCACCATGTCGAAGCTGGGCAGTGTGCGCTATGATGAAGAGGTGCGCTGCCAGGCTGAGTTCACCCTGGGCCGTCTGCCGCAGGCTGAGTGGAGCCATCAGCAAGGGACGGTGCTGAGCAGCTCGAAACGGGCTGAGGGCGCCATCAATGTCACGGGCGGCAGTCCTGCCACCCGTCGCCAGCTGCAGGCCGACATCAGCAGCATGGGCGATGACGACCAGCTCGAACCCAACCACCTGATGGAATGGCTGAGCAGCATCAACTACAGTGACCACCCCGGCAGCGACGAGAATCTGGACATCATCCACTTCGACCTCATGCCGCTTTGGGATCTCTTCACGGGCGACCTGCGAACAGAGCTGCTCGCTGCCGCCATCCGCCGTGCCAACCTGAGCAGCTGTGCCATCGACGATGCTACACTGAAGACCGACCTTTACTGGTTGATAGTACCCAGTGTGCCTGACGACAGTCGACAGTTAACATCGCTCTCACGCATCGTCTATGTCAACGACGAGCCAGTGATGAATGTCTGCTCGGAGTATGTGCCGCAAATTCGCAGTGACAAGCGCGTGCGTGTGGCCTATCCCATCTGGCAGCATAACATCCAGCTGGGGCAGGGCCTATTCCTGGGCGACGGCATCCACCGTCCTGCCTATCTGATGTTCAGTGCCGACGGTTGTTATGTGCAGCCTATCGACTCGCTGTCGCCATCCACCATCTTGAAGGAGGTGGCCTACGTCGGTGGTAATCTCTACCCCGACCGTCACGGTCTGACATTCAAAGGTATCGAAGTGGAGGTGCACGACGATGTGTTCCTCTACAACTATGGCGGTGAGCATTTCTGGACACCCGTGGTGAAGGTGGGTTCGACGTTCTGGACCCGTCGCGACATCGCCCACGACATGGGCTTCACACCCTACCCCGAGGATGACGACAACCAGGACTTGATCGACTACCGAACGGGCACCCTGTTTACCAGTTTCCAGTTCGACCTGACATACACGGCATCAGTCATCAACGGCTGGAACTATGGCTACAAGGTGAACCCCTATTTCAAGACTGACAACAACCAGCTCTGGTATCTGCCCCAGCCCAGCCAAGTGCGCAATCTGTTTACCTTCATCGGCCAGAACCCGAAGGCGCTATTCCGAGGGCAGATGAGCGGCTTCGAGGCTCAGTTCAACGGCTATTATGGCACCGTCGACATCCTCGACGGCAATGCAGCCCTGGGCGGCAGAACGAGGCACCTGAAAGAGGAAGAGCTGAATGTCATCGCCTCGAAGGCTACCAACGCTCTTGGCGATGCGTGCCTGATGCTCCTCGACAGTCACTACCGGCTGACGCTGCTCGACGACCAGACATACGCTCCTGCCAGTACGGCCACGCGCTGGCGAAGCAACTATTATCCTGTGCGCCTGTGCCGGGGTGCCCTCTATGAATATCCGAACCTCAGCACGATACAACAGCGGTTTCCGGAGTATTAAAAGAACAGAAAGATGAAAAGAATAAATAGAATCATAACCAGCAGCCTTGTCCTCTTAGCCATCTGGCTACCCGGCCTCGTCTCGTGCTCCGACGATCAGGAGAAGACGGAACCCGTGGAGGAAAAGGAAATGCCTACGACGGACCAGGAGTGGACGACGCTCAACCAGCAGACAGCCCTGCGAAGCCTGTTGTTGCAGCTGGCAGGCGTGACGGAGGGTGCCGACGACTTTGATAGCCGCACTTATCAGCCCGTCTACGGCATCGTGCGCGATGAGGCAGAGCCCTTTGTTCGGGCCGTCGCGGTGGCAGAGGAAGGCGAGGCCGTCGCTGCATTCCGTGCGCTGGTGGGATGTGAATCGCTCATCGTCACAACTGCTGACGGACTGGCCGTCGACCTGACCGATCTGCATCTGCGTGCCGATGGCCGCGCGCAGGACTTCGGCCGACTGACACTGCACCTTGCCCACGACGGCAGTGCACGCGTGGCCTGGGCCGATGTGAGCATTGCTTGCATGCCCTCGCTGCGCCGCATCGAGTACATCGACGAGGAGAACTGGGGCAACAACGGAAGTGCCGACGCCACCTACCACTACGGTGAGCTCTGCCGGTATGTGGGTAAGGACTACCCCGAGGGACTCTACGTATGTATAGAAGAGAACATGCCTGGCCAGAAGAACAGCGGCACGCTCCTGCACTTAGAGGATAACGAAGGCGGTGACGGCTGCTCCTACAATCTGGACGGCGACAACGAAGGCTGCTGGAGACCCTATCACCCCGGCACCGCAAGTGATGTGAAGAACTATGTGAAGATGCTGTTGGGCACATACGTGAAACGTACCAAGACCTATAAGCGCAACTACCGCAACGCCCTGATCCAGTACTTCTCGCAGGAGGATATGCCGAAAGAGATCTTTGACTTTAGGGGTAATGTGCTGCCAATAGGCTTCCGGGAATGGGAGGGCCACCTCTATGGCAGGGACAACCACCCGGCAGCCATCATCATTGATTCACGCTACGGCTCGCAGTCGGGCTGGCTGTTCTTTGGCACCATGCGTGAAGTGAACTACTGGGAAATCGTCAATTGGAGCGTGAGCGACATGGGCGATGACCATACTCTCTATTATTGGAAAGACAATGAATGGAAAAGCTTTGCCAATAATCATTACATCTACACGATGAATGTTATCCGCTTCGGCGATAATCCCGTGAGCGGAATCTCCGTACTATACACCCCTAATCCTGAGGAACTATGGTGAGAATGAAAAAAATCTGTATGCTCTGCATGCTCTGCCTGCCTTTCATCGCCGCGTGCAACAACGATGATGACGAGCCAGTCAGCCCAAAGACGACAACAACGACAGTCGAACCGCTGGAGGTAACCCTTGTGTTTGAACCTGGCCAGCTGGGCGACCGCAGTATGAACGACCAGCTCCTGACGGACCTGTATGCCTTTGGCGCAGCCAACAAGGACTCTGTGGCCACGTCGTTCATTAGTTATTCTTCTTTTGCCGAGACACAGCAGGCACTCAGGCTGTGGGCTGAATCGGCACATGGCAGGCCGCAACGGAATGAGCGTCTGCTGGTGCTGGCAGCTCCGTCGCTGGCCCCATTGCTGGCCAACATCAACCTGAAAGAGACCGACCGTCTGCTTCTGCTACGGACGCCGTTGTCGGATGCCAAGGCCGTGGGACCGGCAGGACGTACACACGTGATGAACGTCTCGCTGAAGAGTGTCATCCAAACGTTCATCGATCGTGAGATGACCTACTATGCAACACTCCACGACGATTATGACCCGGATGAAATCTACGAAGGGCCCTTCCGCATCATCCGCAACAATGCCACGGTGACCTACGCCGACAGCATCGTGGAGGCTTTCCAGGAACGCTTCCCCGACCAGCCCCTGAGCGACGACCCCGATGAGGGCATCTGGCAATCAGGCATCACCGACGGCACTAAGGACAACGCCGGCTATGCCCAGGAACTGGCCTACTCGCTGGCCGTCCTCTTCGACGAGGCAGAGAGTGACGACTTCGATGATGAGCTGCACCAGCACATCGGCGTCGTAGACCTGGGTATGGGCAATGTGGGATTTGAATACTACTATTTCACTCATTCTGAGTCGAGCACACGCACGTTGCTCGTGGGCAATGTGCTGAACGTGGACAGCCGGCTAGACTATGCCATCGTCCACATTCCCCTCAAGGAGTGGCTCCAGGGCTGGCTCACACATCCCGAAGAACAGCCTGAAGAGCAGTGGCATGGCGCATGGGACCGTTGCACGCAGTTCAGCCCTGCCAGTGACAGATCAACATCATACAATGCAAAAATAGAAGGGAGGAATGCAAAATGAAAAGACATCATTTCCTTTTAGGCGCTACGCTTTCTGAAAGCGTCACGTTGGGCAGGGTTGTTGCCGCTGTCTTGTTCGTCATGTTATTCGTGACTGGCTGCAAGAACGATGACGATGATACGCCTGCCGAGCGCATCACCATTGAGAAAGTGAATGTGGACGTGATTCTTCCCGATGCACGTCGTACGCTGTGGCAACCGGTCATCGACCTCGCCCTGCAGAACATCGAGCTGGCCCAACAGGGACTGTCGAAGCGCGTGGAACTGAACATGCGCTACCACGATGAGGACGCCGAAGACCTGGGCCTGACCGTGTATAGTCTCTGTTACCCGGAAGAGGGCGACGACACCTGCGATGTCATCCTGGGACCCACCCGTTCCACCAAATGCCAGATGGTGCTGGGCAATGCTGCACAGTACCGTGTGCCCGTGCTGATGCCTACGGCTACGAGCGACGAGATACAGCGCATACAGGCCGAGCGCCCCTATTCGTGGTTCTTTACCGAAAGCGACGTGACCCAGTGTGAAGTGCTGCTGGGCATCTTCGGCACCAGCCATATCCCCCATGCAGCCCTGCTCTACCAGGATGACAAGTACGGACAGTCGTTCCGCAACTGGTTCGGCTTCATGGCAACGGAGTTCCAGGTGGATGTGGCAGCCGACGACATCCAGGTTTATGACTTCACCTCCGACCTGACGGCTTTCTTCAAGCGAATCGAGCAGCGTGCCCAGACGTCAGGCGAAGCCACGGCACTGCTGTTGGCGCTGAGCAGCAACGATGACTATCTGCGGGTGATCAGGCAGATCAAGTCGGTGCGACAGAGCCTGGGACTCGATGCTTCCTCCTCCAACGTCATGTATGTCGTGAGCGATACCGGCGACAACAAGACCGTGCAGCAGGCCGGACTGCCCTTGTATGGCATCAGCCCTTGCGGCAGTCCCGTATCGGGCTTTGACGTGTGGTACAAGGAAAACTTCGGTACGGAAGCGCCCTACGGTGCTGCACAAGTCTATGATGCCATCACCACGATAGCCCTGGGAGCCGCCAAGCGCTTGAGCAGCCCGACGGGGCCCGACGATCTGACCATCGACGGAGTAAAAGTGGAATACCGCGAACAGCCTTTCGGTCCTAATCTGGCCGACTGGATGCGGGCCCTGGTGGCCGACAAGTCGGGCACACCCTCATCGTGGACGAAGGAAGGTCTGCGCACGGCCTTCTCACTGCTGTCTGAGGGCCGGAATCCCAGTGTGCGCGGATGTACCGGCCGCATGGAGTTTGACGGAAAGATGCACACCACCATCCTCCACACCACCTATCGCTTCTGGCGTACGAAGGGCGACGGCTCCAACTATACGCTGACCACCCTCTCGACATCCAGCGACTCGGGTGCCGGTGCACTGAATGCATGGGACATGGAGAAACTCTTCACACAGGACTTCGACACGCAGATAGAGGTGAACCATAGCCTTCCCTCCGTGACCGACCACTGGGCACTGCTGTTGAGCCCCTCCACCACATGGAGCAACTATCGTCACCAGGCCGACGTGCTGGCCATGTACCAGCTGTTGCGCCGCCACGGCTACGACGATGATCACATTATTCTGGTGTGCGAGGACAATCTGGCAACGGCCATGGAGAACAAGTACCCGGGAAAGGTGTTCGTGGAGAGCGGTGGCGAAGATGTGCGACAGGGAGCAGTGGTCGACTATCACTTCACCGACCTGACGATGGACGACATACGAAGCATCGTGCTGGGTGAACAGAGCGAACGGCTGCCAAAGGTCATCCGCACGACGGCATCTAGCGACCTGCTGATCTTCTGGAGCGGTCATGGTGCCGACGGAAGGGGCATGTGCTGGAGCGATGGTCTGGGCAGCCAGATCTTCACAGGCGAGCGTATGCATGACATCCTCAGCGAACTGAATGACCGTGATGGCTATCGGCGCGTGATGCTCGCCATAGAAACCTGCTTTAGCGGACTCATCGGACAAGCCATCGTCGGACTGCCCGACGTGGTGGCCATCACTGCTGCCAATACCATAGAACCGTCGAAGGCCGATGTCCACGACCGCACGCTGGGAGTATTCCTCTCGAATGCTTTCTCACGATCGTTCCGTAATACCGTGAACGAGAATTCCGATATCGTGCTCCGCGACCTTTACTACAACCTGGCACGCAGCACCACCGGAAGCCATGTGACGCTCTACAACGAAGCCAACTATGGCTCTGTCTATGAACTGACAGCCAGAGACTTTTTCCCCCGATAATGCCAACAAAAAAATGAATTTTAGAATATGAAGAAGAACGCATTTTTAAACCTCATGTTGCTGACCGTCTGTGCAGCAATCAGTGTTACTGTCTCCTCTTGTAAAGAGGATGGTGAAAGCGATGAAGAGAAAGCCCGCCAGGAAATGCTCGAGCTCGACCCCTACGGGAAGGCAAGCGAAGAGGGTGTGCTCTTCTGGAGTGTCATCAGCCAGCTGACCTCCACCGAAGAGATGCCCGACGACTGGCGCACGGCACGATTCAATCCCTCCATAGGCATTGCCGACGAAGTTGATCCCTACACCCGCGTGGTCATCACCAGCGACCGTGCCACGGCAGCCGAGCGTTTCGCCAATCTTACCGATGCTCCTGTCGACGAGACAACCACCGACTATGAGTGGAGCAATGATCTTGTGGGAACGATGAAGTATCATGCCGGCGACGACTCCAACTACTATATCGCCATTGTTGACGTCGATATCAAGCAAATGCCCACGCTGAAGAAAATCATCTACCGTACGATGGCACAGAACGGTATGAATGCCGAGTTTTCAGGCACCGCCTATTACCGCTTCGGCGATGTGGTGCAGAAAGGTTCCGACCTCTGGATTTGCGTGCGCCCGCCCTTCGGACCAGAAGGACAGGAGGAAAGCCAGTGGGTGACCGTGAGCCAGCTGCCCAACCGCTATCTGAAGGAGGTGAACTACCACGGCTATTATTGGCGTCTGTTCCAGAACCTGGGCAAGCATAAGGAAGAGATGGAGAACTTTGCCGAGCTGATCTATGCCATGGAGCACAGCGAGCAATTCTTCACCAACCTTAGCCGCAAGCCGTCGTTGAAGTTCTTCCACGATTTCAATGTAAATAATACGAAACTCAACAACCGGTGGTTCTTTGCATGTGTCGACAAGGCCTGGAAACGCTTAGGCCTCTACGAGAAGCTGTTCCATAGCGCCAATGGCATCCAGGAGGAGAACGGGCTCAACCTCTTCTACAACACGTGGAAACTCTCCGTGAATATCCCGCTCGACTACACCTTCTACTATGCAAAGTTCAGCGGCGAGAACTGGAAAAAAGCCAGCTATGAGACAACCAAGAAAAGTGCCATGTCCACTGGCATCGACTTCCTCGAGGAATATTCGATGAAGGGCCAGGGCAGCCACACGCCATCCAAGGCCTACGTGATACGCTGTGCACTGGGTTCGGAGCTTTGCGAAGGCGGCAACTACCATTTTAAGACAGCACTGGCGGGTTGCACCGATGTATATGTTTTCAACAAATACTTCTACCCACAAGGCTTTGACCTGAATAACGACCCGGAGGAGACCACCGAGGCCATGTTCAATGCCAGGTGACATGAGCCCGCACGCTTGTTGATATGTGCACGGAAAAGTTCTTATCGTGGATCGCGGCAATGCTGCTGTTGTTCTCCTGTACGAAGGAGGGCGACACCATCTACTTGCCCGATCCCAACGAGGAGAAGGCAAGTACGGCGCCCCTGGTGACAGTCATCTATGATGCCAATGCCCTGGGCGACCACTCCTACAACGACCTCATCTATGAGGGTGTGGAGCGCACGGCCTTGGAGCTGGGGCTACGCACCATGCAGCATTCACCACGTTCACACGACGAGGGACTGCAGTATCTGGAGATGATGTTCAGCCAGATGGAGTCGGCCCGCGACTCCGTCAGGCGGCTGTTCATCATCGCCGGCACGAGTTACGATGAGTTCATACGTAGCAACAACAAGCGACTGGAGAGTAATCCCCATGCCGACCTGCTCTATCTGGAGACACGTGTGCCTTTAGAAGGCAAAGGCTCGACGCTTTTCATGCCCTACTACGGGGCTATGTACGAAGCGGGCAGAATCGAGGCCGAGACTGAGTATCCAAATGTGATGCTTGTGGGCGCCAACCGGCAGACGGAGGCCGTAGTCGAAGCACTGCAAGGCTTTCAGGATGGTTTTGAGGCCGGGATGCGACTGTTGAGTGAAAAACAGAAGAAGTATACGAAGCTGGGCATTACATGGCTCGACGAGACGGGTCAGGGCGGCTTTAGCATTGCCGACAGCACGGCTCTCCGCCTGATGTGGCAATGGAAAGCAGAGAAATATGATGAAATCGTGCCTGTGTGCGGCGGTGCTTTCAATACCTTTGCCCGCCTGAACAATCTGGTACCGTTCGCTCTGGTGGGGGTCGACTATTTCTACGACAGCTATCATTCTGTTTACTCTGTTGTAAAGCACATCAGGCGCGCTATGGACACCTGCATACGCCAGTGGCTTTCGGGCAAAGGCATTCCCAAGCATCAGTCGTTGGGCTTGGCTTCTGGCTATACAGAGGTCATCATCAGCCGCCCGATCATCATCTGGATTCCCCTAGGCTATCAGGGCACCACGGTGCCTACACTGACAGAGGAAATGAAGCAGGCTATTCATGAAGAGGCCGTGAGAAAGGAGGAAGAGCATGAGAAGAAGAAGTAAGATGGCAGATGTGGGATGTAAGATGTTGCTGTACGCAGCATTCTTCACTCTTCACTCTTCACTCTTCACTTCCTGTAGTCAGGAAGCCGATACTATCGTCTATCAGCAGTCGCGCCGATGGGTGGAGAAGACGGTGGCAGTGGTGGCGCCCACCAGTGCCGACGCAGCTACGAAGGCTCGGTTTGAGCGCACGGCTCAGTGGTTTCTCGACAACCTGCACCAGGCACAGCTGCACAACACACTTTGCATTAGCCTGAAGCTGGAGTGGCACGATGAGCTGACCGAAGACCTTCAGCTGCTTGGCCAGGCCTTGGCCGATCGGGAGGATGTAATGGCTGTCATCGGGCCATTCAGCAATGACGGCGTAGCCCTGCTGGCACCTGCATGTCAGGAAACGCAGAAGCCCGTCATCGCACCCACAGCCACCAGCGAGGAGGTCATACGCCGCTTCGCCGTAGGCACCGCAGGCGTGAAGAACAAACGACCGTTCCTCTGGGCACTCACCGAGACAGATGTCACCTTTTGCGAAGTGCTCATGAATATGTATGCCTCGTTTGTGAGGACTCTTGACTATCAACCTAAAACCAGCACTCCTGCTGCCATGTTCTCGCCCAGCGATAGTTATGGACGTACGTTCTTCGACTGGGGACCATATCAGGCAGAAGAGATGGGCATACCTTTCTCACACAACGAACAGTACACCGATGATGCCGACCTGCGGCGCCGTATGAAGGACTATTATGACGAGCTGAACCAATTGCCCACCTTCGGCAGTTTCAGCATTGGCAATTTCTGTATCATTGAAACCATACAGCAGCTTTACGACATGGCTCGGTTGCGCATGGACTGGTGGGAGATAGACCCCAATGGTCAGTTCTTTCAAGAAAGCAAAGAGGATATCCAGGAAATACTGGAGGGCTGGGGACGCATATACTTCGCCTTCACCAACCTGATGCAGGAGAGCATCGATGCCCTTGGCACGGAAGGTGCCGACATCATCCAGTATTACCAGGGATTCTCGCCCTACGCCGACCCAACAACGGGCTTTGAGAAGAGCTACGAGGTGATGTTCGGCACCAAGCCCACCTTTGCCGAGTGCAAGTTCTACGATGCCCTAATGCTAGCCGCCTTCGCCGCCAGCTATATGGAGCACAACCCCACAACGGAAGCAGATTCTTCACTCTTCACTCTTCACTCTTCACTTAACGACGCCATCATTGAAATCACTACTCCGCAAGCCCAGCAATTGGGCGGTGCTGCATGGAGTGCCACATCCATGCAGCTCTACCTGAAAGCTCTGGAGCAAGGACAGCTGATGAGCTTCAAGGGTGCCTCTGGCGACATCTGCTTCGACAGCGAAAACTACACCTCGGCAGTCAGCACCACCTACGTACACTGGCAGATCCAGAACGGCAAGATAGAGCATCGCAACTATCTGAGCAGCGACGGCTCCCACCGAACCAGTTCGACGATGGCCGCCTGGAACTGGCTGGTAGAGAACGCGGAGGAAGCCTTTGCCGACGTGGCAGAGAACAAGGAGACTGGCATCACCTATCCTGCTCTCACCGACCAGTATGCCCTGTTGGTTCAGGGCAGCAACGGCTGGAACAACTACCGCCATCAGGCCGATGTGCTCAGCATGTATCAGCTGCTGCGCAAGAACGGATATGACGACGACCACATCATCATCATCATAGACAAGGCACTGGCCAACGACAAGAAGAACACCGAGGCAGGCATCATCCGCGCTGCCGACGACGGACCCGACCTACTGGCAAACACCGTCATCGACTATGACAACGTCACACTCAGCCCTGCTGATATCAGCAACATCTTGCTGGGCAATAAGACTGCTGCCACACCTGTCGTACTGCCAAAGGATGCAGGACAGAACGTATTACTCTTCTGGAGTGGACACGGCCACAACCGTGCCTCCAACGGGGCTGACGAACTGGCTTGGTGCCATGCCGACATCGGACAAGGCATGACTGCTGATCTTCTCCAACAGACCATCAGCCAGATGCAGCAGCAGCGTCTCTATCGCAAGATGCTCATCCTCACAGAGCCATGCTTCTCTGAGGCTGTCATCACGCCGTTGATTGGCATCACGGGGGTACTGGCCATGTCGAGCGCCGGCTCCTACGAGCAGTCCTTTGCCGACAACTGGAGTTCTTCACTCGGCGTATGGCGCTGCGACCGCTTCAGTCATAATCTCATCACGCACCTCACGGCATCGCCATCGACCACCTATCGCGACCTCTACCTCTACTGCGCCCACCGCACCCTGGGCTCGCACGTCCATATCGTGAATTCCGCCCACTTCGACAACCTTTACACCACTGGTCCTCAGGAGTTCTTCCAGAAACGATGAGCGTTGACTGAAACATCGAGAGAAATACTACCACCTGTTTGGGGCTGTACGTCTTTGCCCATCGGCTCAGGTGCATGGCGTTGAGGTCGTCGACGAGCGGCTGACAGCCTTTGGCCACGCGCGGATCAGAGTCGGGGAAATAGCGCGGGCCAGCTCCTTCTTCGTCACAATTTACAAATAGAAACGCAGGCCGAGGTTGAATGCCAGGCGGGCGAATCCGTTCCTTTCATTGTCCTTAAGCTTCTGCCCAGGCTCCTTCTTGAACGTCGAGGTAGTGCTGACCATGTCAAGGCCGATCCCCACATGTTTCCACAGCCTACGCTCCACTCCCACGGCAGTCTTAATACCTAGGCCGTTCTGCGAATAGTCACCAGAATAGCTAGCCCTGCCCAAGCCGAACTCCACGCGAGCACTCCAGTCCTCACCCACGGCGCCAGCATAGACAAACGACGGGCCGAGGAAGGTAAGCTCGATATCTCCTTGATCTTTATAGAAAGAGCTGACGGGGTAGCCCGTCTTACTGTACATATAAGAGAGTGCGAAGCCAAAGCCCTTCTTGAACACGCAGCGGTAGCTGCCTTCAAAGCCATAACCAACCTGCCAGCTGTAAGTTCCCCTCGGCGTAGTGACTTTCGACGTGATAAGTCCCAGGTTGCCGTTCAGCGAAAAGGTGTGTTCCACTTTCTTTTTCACCGCAAGGTCATCCTGTCCCTCAAGCATCATTTGCTTCGAACCCTCACCTTGCCAGTCCTCCTGTGCCGAGATGCTCCCAGCCAATACTGCTGACAGCAGAGCGATGAGCAATAGCCTTTTATTCTTCATCATTTTTATTACTTCACAACGACTTTCATAGTTTTTCCGTTATTCATGCGGATGATATTCACGCCTTTCAGTGGTTCGTTTATATAGCAGCCACCGAGAGAAATGATTTTTGATTGTGTTGCATCAGTAATATAGGGTCCTTCGATTCCAACAACAATAGAGCCGGCCTGAACCTTCTCGTTAAGTACAAAGCCCCAGAATTTTTCGAGGTTGTCTCCTAAAAGGATTCCGTTTTCGCTCTCCTTTATATTGATGGCAGTGGGAGTTGATGACAAGACGAGTTCTCCACTATCATTAATAGATGCATATTGATATGCGCCAATGTTGTAGAGGTAGTATTTGCCGTCTTCCTTAACTATCTGCCAACTGCAATCTGGATTATCTTCCTCAACGTCGTAAAGTGATTCCACACTTACCACTTTGTCGCCTACGCCATCATAAACAGCGAAATTAAAATCATGCATGTTCATCATCAAATATGCACTCGACGGTGAAAGCTCGCTTGGGTTCAGGGCGATTTCTCGAATATTGTAAAAAACATCCCAATCGCTATCAAAGGCATCCATCAGTTTCCCTGCAGGAACGTATAATGTGGCATGCTCATAAGTATTATATGAGAAAGAACTATTACACGTTGTATTGCAACTTTTTATCACCACATTTTTGAGAGGACAGCCATAGAATGACCCATAGCCAATGGCTTCTACAGAATTGGGAATAAGCAGCGAAGTCAGCCCGTGGCACTGATAGAAAGCATTGTCTCCGATGGAGGATACTGAGTTGGGAATGCTCAAACTCGTCAGACCTGAACAGCCCCAAAACGCATTGTCTCCTATGGTGGATACTGAGTTGGGAATGCTCAAACTCGTCAGACCTGAACAGCCAGAGAATGCATAGGCACAAATATGGGTTACATCTTCAGGAATAGTGATATCCTTAATCTCCAGGCCCTCGTCGTCAATCAATTTAATCCATTTGCCTATTCTTTGCCATATCAGACTGACATAGCCATTGTTGCAGAAAGCAGAATAATCAGTAACGGGAACTCTCAGGTCGTTGATGGCATTGCAACCAATAAAAGAATTTTCTCCAATACTAGTCACAGAGTTGGGAATGGTCAGGCTAGTCATACTTATACAGAAATAGAATGCACCGTTGTCAATAGAAGTCACTGAAGGAGGAATAACAACGCTCGTCAGAGAGGAACAGTTGGCGAATGCGCGTTCGCCTATGTTGACTACGTTATTAGAAATAATCGCATTCGTCAGTTTTTCGCATCCTTCGAATGTTTCCTTGCCGATGGATGTCACTCCATCGGGGATGACCACACTCGTCAATTGAGAACAACCCTGAAAGGCTTGTTCTCCAATGTTGGTCACGCCACTAGGAATGACGATGTTTTTCAAACCTTTGCAGCCAGAGAATGCATGACTTCCAATACTGGTTACACTGTTGGGGATGTCTACATTCGTCATCTGGTAAAAATTATAGAACGCTGTTCCTCCGATGGCAGTTACCTCTTCACCTATCACTACTTCACGGATATTTGAAAGTCCGGCAAACCATCCACCAATTTCCTTACAATGAAATGTCACGCTCTTCAATCCATCACAACCTTGGAAGGCACATTGCCCAATTTCTTCTATAGAGTTAGGAATAGTTATACTCTTTATGGAAGGACATTGTGCAAATGCCCAACCACCGATAGTGGCTACGGATTCAGACATCGTAACGCTGCTAAGGTCTGAGCATATATAGAATGCTCTATTACCAATAGTGGTAACAGAGTTTGGAATGATGACGCTTTCCAAACCTGTAAAACAAAACGCATCTTCTCCGATAGTGACGACGGAATTAGGGATAGTAACGCCCTTCAAACCTCTACAGCTATAGAATGCCGCTCTTCCGATAGAGGTAACAGGATACGTAGCATCTTGATAGGTAACGTATTCGGGAATGGCCACAGTTCCAGTGTTCTCTTCTGTAATAAAATACTCTCCTCTGCTGACAGCAAGCTCAGTATGATTATTTGTCCAATCATAATATATGGAGATGCCATCGTCATTTGTGGCCATGATGTCATAGGCGTAGGCTTTGGTACCTGTTATGCATAAAAGAACGGTGAGAAGCCCGATGCTCCATAATTGGTTTTTCTTTTTCATTTTAAGTATTCGTTTTAAATTCAAATAATAAAAGTTGGGGGCAAAGATAGTAAGAAAAACAATAGCGTCCAAACTTTTTCTTTACTATTTTCTCGACAAGGCATGGAAAAAGGGCTGAAGACCAGCCCTTATCTGGCTTGTTGACAGCGTGTTAGAACGAATTTTAAAGCAAAATAAAGCAAACGGCCTAAATGAGCTTTTTTAGAGCGCGATGGAGCGTTTTTGCGCCTTTTTCGTTGAACAGTTTCTGGTTAGCACGCGCCTTGGCCGAGTTGATTGTCTGACTGCTGCTTTGTGTCAGTCCGGCGACGGTACCTTCGTCGTAGTCAAGGAGCAGAAGGAGACAGGTACGGAACTCCAAATCGGAGAGCCCTTTGTCCTCGAACAGCCGATAAAGGCCAGGCATGTCCGTCCTGAACTGCTGCTCAAGCATATCCCATTCGGCCTGGTTGGGGACGGGATGATCCTTCGAGAACTGCGACTTCTCGGCAAAGGTCTTCACTATCTGGCTCTCCTTGAAATCTCGC
>ONLL01000019.1 GCA_900318685.1 uncultured Prevotellaceae bacterium
CATCTTCAAGGTGGGCATCACCAGCACGGCCTCCGACACGGAGGAGGGCTGCACGGCTGCCAACGTGAAGAAGAGCCGCGTGCTGTTCGCCCCCGAGACGACCTCGTCGCCCACGGGTGAGACGGCCACGGTGCAGCGTCCTGCCCTGGTGAACGGTGTGCCTACGCTGGTGGACTATGAGGTGACCACCTACAATCACCCCGCCACCATGCTCAAGGACATCCGTTTCGAGCTGGCTCACAACGCTACTGGCAGCGGTATCACTCCGAGTGGTGATGACTCTGGTGGCGGTGGCGGCGGAGGTGACGACGAGCCGAGACCTTAAAGAAGCCCCCCCCTGACCCCCCGAGGGGGGAAAGGGGGCCCACCCCAGCCCTCCTAAAGGGAGGGTGAAGGGTGGAAAGTACAAAAAAATGTTAATCTACAGGCAAGAACTCCTAACTTATAACTCCTAACTCCTAACTATTCATTACCTTTGCAACCAAAAGGAACGAGAGCATGCAAGTAGTCTACGAGGACAACCATATCATTATCGTCGCCAAGCGCAGCGGAGAGATCGTGCAGGGCGACAAGACGGGCGACACGCCGCTGTCGGACGTGGTGAAGGAATACCTGAAGGAGAAGTACCAGAAGCCGGGCAATGTGTTCCTGGGGGTGACGCATCGCCTCGACCGGCCTGTCAGCGGACTGGTGGTCTTTGCACGTACGTCGAAGGCTCTGGCCCGCCTGAACAGGATGTTTGCCGAGGGTCAGGTGCACAAGACGTATTGGGCGATAGTGAATCGTGAAAAGGAAAAAGTGGAAAGTGGAAAGTGGAAAGTGGAAAGTGAAATGGGCTCAGCCGACCATTCCTCATTTCTCATTTCTCATTCCTCATTCCTCACACCTCATTCCTCATTCACGGAGCTGACCCACTGGCTCACCCGCAATGAGCAACAGAACAAGTCGTACGCCTATGATCATGAGGTGCCCCACTCGAAGAAGGCTCAGCTGCGCTATCGCTCCATCGCCCAAGGCGACCGCTACCAGCTGCTCGAGGTGGAGCTGCTCACGGGCCGCCACCATCAGATACGCTGCCAGCTGGCTGCCATCGGCCTGCCCATCAAGGGCGACCTGAAATATGGCGCTCCCCGCTCTAACCCCGACGGCAGTATCTCGCTGCTCTCGCGTCGGGTGCAGTTCGTTCATCCTGTCAGTGGTGTCACGATCGACGTTGAGGCCCCTCTACCCGATGACCCGCTGTGGCAGAAACTACTCGATTCACAATAACACACAAAAAGCAACAGTACACTATGAAAAAAATGATGATGACCATCGCCTTTGCTCTTGTCACACTGGGAGCCTTTGCCCAGAAAGAGCAGCCCGTAGGCCTGAGGATGGAAGTGGCAGAGGCAGAGACAGACCACGCTGAATACAGTATCTTCACCTACAGGGATGAAGACGACAACTTCGGCTATTACCTCAGCCTGGCCAAGGTGACCCATATCTTGGGCTTGCTGCGTGACGACATCACCGATGCAGCCTTCGACGCCATCAAGGAGACCTGCATCTGCCTGGGTGCCACCTACGATGAAGCCAACGCCACGCTCGACACCATCCTCGACCTCTTCGACAAGGATGTAGACACCAGAACTGAGCTGAAGAGCCGCGCCGTCACTGGGTCTGACCGTCTGGGGCACTTCACCACCACCACCTGCATCGTGCAGAAGAAGGCGTTGGGTGGTAAGCGTCTCCAATTCGTTTTCACTCAAGGCCGGCATCAGGCCGAGGCCTTCGTCACCAAGACCATCATCAAGGAGCTCCGCACCAGCCTCAAGATCGACAAAAAGCTGCACCCCAAGCAGCATAGGGTGGGGACGGCAGCAGCTGCTGCATCGGCATCTGGGGGAATGAAAGTGTCGATCTTGGGAGACTCTTATTCCACTTTCCAGGGTGTGATTCCTGCCAATTACTCATCATTCTACCCCAATGACCGTAACGATTGTACGGAGGTGAATCAGACGTGGTGGGACCTTTATATCAAGGCAAAAGGCTATGTGCTGGAGAAGAATGATTCGTGGGGAGGGACAACCATCTGTGGTACAGGATACGGTGGGATGGACTTCTCGCGCAACAACTTTATATCGCGTGTCGACAGTTTGGGCAATCCCGACATCATCTTTGTGTTTGGAGGTACCAACGACGCATGGGCAAACGCTCCCATGGGCGAGTATCAATATGCTGACTGGACAAAGGATGACTGTCGGAATTTCCGTCCTGCGCTGGCCTGTCTGCTTGACATGCTGCAGAAGAGATATCCCAAGGCTAAGCTATGCTCCATCCTGAATTCAGAGCTCCGGGAGCCGGTCAATGAGTCAATGCGAGAGGTATGTAAACACTACAATGTGCAGCTCATTGAACTGCATGATATTGAGAAGCAGAACGGCCATCCCTCAATCAAGGGGATGAAGAGCATCTGCGACCAACTGCTGGAGGCCGGCCTATAAGTAAGGTGAGGTTAAGGATAACTGGAGGAAACAAGAAGAAAGGGTAGCGAGTTGCTACCCTTTTCTTTCGAGCCTCTTGTCGGATTCGAACCAACGACCCCGAGATTACAAATCACGTGCTCTGGCCAACTGAGCTAAAGAGGCGGGTGGGCAAGCGGTCTGCATCGCTACAGGACTTGCCCATTTTCGTCGTTGCAAGATGGAGAGCTTCTGCTGCTCATTTCAGACGAGCTTCTGCTGCACTCTTCCAAATTTGCGGCTGCAAAGGTACGAAAAAGAGTTGAGAGTTGAGAGATGAAAGATGAGAGTTTTATCCTATTTAACTTTTTTTATGAGTCCAAACACTAAAAACTCCTAACTCCTAACTCCTAACTCCTAACTTTTTTGTAATTTTGCACCCGATTATGACTGCACCCGAATACATACAGCTGCGGGCATTTGCCCGTGTCGACGGCTTAAAGCTTTTTGTGCTCTGGTTGGGCAGCTTCCTCTGCTATGTGCAGGGTCTGCACTCCCCGGGGTTGGGTATGGTGGCTATGGTGCTGTTGTTGGCGACTCCGATGCTGTCGTATCGCCTGCTCAGGAAGTTTCGTGACGAGGGTCGCAACGGCATCATCTCTTTTGGCAGGGGCTGGCTCTATGTGATCTTCCAGTTCTTCTATGCTTGTCTGCTCTTCGCCGTTGCACAGTATCTGTATTTCGCGTATATCGACAAGGGTACCTTCATGAGCGAGATGACTGAGCTGTTCTCCGCACCTGAGACCAAGGAGGCGTTCAGGCAGATGGGCATGGGTAAGAGCATCGAAGAGACGCTGTCGGTGATGAGCCAAATGCGTCCCATCGACCTAGTGCTCAATGTGCTGGCCTCGAACATGATGATTGGTGCTCTGCTGGGTGTCCCCCTCGCAGCCTTCGCTAAACGCGACACTAGGGAACAACCCCAATCGTAAAAACGCAGATTCGTACAAATCGTCTTAATATTGAAATCGTACATTCATCATATAAATTGTAAATAACTAAGTGGATATATCAGTAGTAATACCTCTTTATAATGAGGAAGAGTCGATAGCTGAGCTGTACGACTGGATAGAGCGGGTGATGGCCGAGCACGGATTCTCGTATGAGGTAATCTTCATCAGCGATGGTTCGACCGACCGCTCGTGGGACATCATCACGGAGTTGCGCCAGCGGTCGGAGCACGTGAAAGGTATCAAGTTTCGTCGCAACTATGGCAAGAGTCCGGCCTTGTACTGTGGCTTTGCCGAGGCTCAGGGCGATGTGGTGATTACGATGGATGCCGACCTGCAGGATTCGCCCGACGAGATTCCTGAGCTGTACAGGATGGTGATGGAGGAGAAGTACGACCTGGTGTCGGGCTATAAACAGAAGCGCTATGACCCACTGTCGAAGACGTTGCCCACTAAGCTGTTCAACGCTACGGCTCGCAAGGTGAGCGGCATCAAGAACCTGCACGACTTCAACTGCGGCCTGAAGGCCTATCGTCATGATGTGGTGAAGAATATAGAGGTGTATGGCGAGATGCACCGGTATATCCCTTACCTGGCTAAGCAGGCTGGATTCGACAAAATAGGCGAGAAGGTGGTGCACCATCAGGCAAGGAAATACGGTGTGTCGAAGTTTATGGGCTGGAACCGTTTTGTCAACGGCTACCTCGACCTGCTCACGCTGTGGTTCCTCTCCACGTTTGGTAAAAAGCCGATGCACGTGTTTGGCTTCCTGGGTTCGCTGATGTTCTTTGTGGGCTTCGTGGCAACGCTGATCCTTGCCATCGGCAAGCTGATGGGTAAGCTGTGGATCACGAGCTCGCCGTTCTTCTACCTGGCGCTGACGATGATGATCCTGGGTACTCAGCTGTTTCTGGCGGGCTTTGTGGCTGATCTTGTCAGCCGTTCGTCGTCGAATCGCAACGACTATCAGGTTGAGACGACCGTTGGTCTAAATGAGAAATGAGAAATGAGAAATGAGAAATGCTACGCCGTAAGAAATGTACGGATGACATTTGGCAAATTGCTGATTTTGTCATTTGTCGTCTGTCATCTGTCGTTTGGCGTCAGCGCCTGTTCCAGCATCAGCTGTCCGCTGGAGACTACGGTTAGCGTGCAGTATGCTGTATATGATGAGCAGGGTGAGGCCACGATGGAGGACACGCTGTGGATTTTCACCCAGCGCAGCGATGGCAGCGACACGCTGCTGCTGAATCGTGGCGTGGGCATCAAGTCGTTCTCGCTGCCCATCAGCTATTCCCATCCTGAGGATGTGCTGCTGTTCTTCATTGCTGATACGACAGGAGTCTACACGCTGGACACCCTCTGGCTGAAGAAGGACGACATACCCCACTTCGAGAGCGTGGATTGCAGCGCTCATTTCTTTCATCGCCTTACAGACGTACGCTGCACCCACGAGGGCATCGACAGCGTGAAAATCGTTAATCCACAGGTTGACTATGACACGAAAAAGACCCATCTGCACATCTATTTCAAGAATCGCAATTAGCCTCTTGCTGGCAGCAATGGCGGCTACGACGGCTACGGCACAGGGATTCCTGAAGTTTGAGCGCGACAGCATTCCCTTCTTCCGGGGCTTTGCCGTGGGAGCCGACGTGGCTGGTGCTCTGCAGATGCAGCTGGGTGACTATGGGCAGTATGAGGCTTTCCTGCGGGTGAACCTGCACGACCAGTACTTCCCCACGCTGGAGCTGGGCTACGGCAAGGCCAGTCACGAGGATGACATCGTGACGGGCATCAGCTATCGTACGAAAGCGCCCTACTTCCGCCTTGGAGCCGATGTGAACCTGTTGAAGAAGAAGCACACGGGCAACCGAATCTTCGTGGGATTGCGCTATGGCTTCACCTCGTACAAGATAGACCTCGACCGCCAGCCGTTTCCCGATCCTGTGTGGCAGTGGGACACGTCGTATGGTGTGAAGGATGAGTCGTGCTCTCAGCACTGGGCTGAGCTGCTCTTCGGCATTGATGCAAAGGTGGCGGGTCCCCTGCACATGGGGTGGAGCGTGCGCTACAGGCGACGGCTCGTGCATGATGAAGGCATCCTCGACAAGACGTGGTATGTGCCAGGCTATGGTATCCAGGAGAGCACCCGGCTGGGCTATACCTTCAACGTGATGATTGACATCTGAGGAATGAGGAATGAGAAATGAGAAATTTATGAAGAAGAAATCTCTCTACTGGCAGATACCTTTCCTTCTGCTGCTCATCGCAGGCACCTGGTTCATCGCCCGTCAGCAGCGCGCAGCAAGTGAGCCGGCTGGCTATCAGCATGACGAGGGCTTCGTCTTTGGCACGGTATACAGCATTACGTATCAGAGTGACACGAACTTGAAGGACGAGGTGGAAAGCGCTTTGGCAGAAGTGGACGGTGAGTTTTCGATGTTCAACGAGAAGAGCACGGTGGCAGCCATCAATCGTGGTGAGCACCCGCAGCGCAGCAAGATGTTTGAGGAGGTATACGCGTTGGCACAGCAGGTGACTGCCGACACCGACGGTGCCTTCGACATCACTGTCGCTCCGCTGGTGAATGCGTGGGGCTTTGGCTTCAAGAACGAACAGATGCCTACGCCCGAACAAGTGGACAGCCTGCTGAAGATTCGTTCGCAGATGGACTTCAGCGCTATTGCCAAGGGCTATGGCTGCGACGTTGTGGCACGCACGCTGGAGGCTCATGGCATCAGAAATTATATGGTGGAGATAGGTGGTGAGGTGGTCACACGTGGCCATAATCCCAAGGATGACCTCTGGAAGATAGGGGTGACGAAGCCAACGGATGATAGTCTTTCGACTGAGAATGAGCTGCAGACGGTGCTTGCCGTCGGCGACGTGGCGATGGCCACTAGCGGCAATTATCGCAAGTTCTATTATAAAGGTGGGCGGAAATATGCTCACACCATCGACCCACGCACCGGTTACCCCGTGCAGCATGAAGTGCTCTCGGCCACCGTTCTGGCCGACCGCTGTGCTGTGGCCGATGCCTATGCCACATCGTTTATGGTATTGGGGCTGGAGCAGGCGAAGGCCGTGCTCAGTAGGCATCCTGAGATGAAGGGATATTTCATTTATACCGACTCGGTGGGCGCGCTAGCTGTTTGGCACTCCGAGGGGTTGAATATCAACGATTGACGAGACATGATAAAAGCACTGTCGCCAACACTGAACCTCCAACTCTATGATCATCTGCTGCGCTTTCAACTCTTTCAGGGCTTGAGCCGTGCAGAGCTGTTGCAGATGGCGGGAAATACGAAGTTCGGCTTTCTGAAAGAAACGACAGGTAAGGTTCTCGTGACGGAGGGAGAGCCTTGTCAGCAGCTATACTTTCTCGTCAGCGGAAGGTTGTCGCTCTCGACAAGGAGTAATGACGGCGGATATGAGATGACCGAGCAGCTGTCGGCTCCCTGGCTGTTGCAGCCTGATGCGCTCTTCGGAGTACAGCCCCGTTACGGCAGTACTTATCGTACGGATTCAGCCTGTCATTTCATCACACTGTCGAAGGATGAGGTGCTGCGACTGCTCAATGATTTCCTGATCATTCGCCTCAACTTCCTGAATATGCTGTCGACAATCGTGCAGCGACGCACCCGTCAGCAATGGCGAAGCGCTCCCACATCGCTGAGGGAACGTTTCGTGCGCTTTGTGCTCGACCACTCTTTCTATCCTGCAGGACCGAAGCAGCTTCGTATCCTGATGGTCCGTCTGGCTGCTGAGCTTGGCGACAGTCGGCTCGACGTGTCGCGCATGCTCAATCAGCTTCAGTCAGAGGGCTTGTTGCAGCTTCATCGCGGACGTATTGATATCGTCTCACTGGAAAGGCTGCTGTAATCAAGCATTCACATTATCAGAAATCAGACATTCGCCAGTCATATCCTTCGGCTGCTCCAAGCCCATGATGTGAAGAATGGAGGGTGCCACGTCAGCAAGTCGGCCGTCCTTCACGGTGGCACTGTTGTTGTCGGTCACGTAGATGAAGGGGACGGGGTTGAGCGAATGGGCGGTGTTGGGCGTGCCGTCGGGATTGATGGCGTTGTCGGCATTGCCGTGGTCAGCGATGATGATGGCCTCGTAGTCGTTCTTCTTGGCTGTCTCGATGACGTCATGCACGCAGCGGTCGACTGCCCAGACGGCCTTGGCGATGGCATTGTATACGCCCGTATGACCCACCATGTCACCATTGGCGAAGTTCACTACGATAAAATCATACTGCTGGGTGCGGATGGATGCCACGAGCTTGTCCTTCACCTCGTAGGCACTCATCTCAGGCTTCAGGTCGTAGGTAGCAACCTTGGGGCTGGCTACGAGGATACGGTCTTCGCCAGCGAAGGGAGCCTCGCGCCCGCCATTGAAGAAGAAGGTGACGTGAGCATATTTCTCGGTCTCGGCAGTATGCAGTTGTTTCTTTCCTTTGCTTGAGAGATATTCTCCCAGGGTGTTCTCCACGTTCTCCTTGGGGAAGAGGATGTGCACGCCCTTGAAGTTGGCATCGTAGGGAGTCATGCAGTAGTATTGCAGGCCGGGGATGGTTGTCATGCCCTGCTCAGGCATGTCCTGCTGGGTGAGCACAATGGTGAGCTCCTTGGCGCGGTCGTTGCGGAAGTTAATGAAGATGACGACGTCACCTTCCTCGATGCAGCCGTTGACAGCAGCATTGTGGATGGGCTTGATAAACTCGTCGGTAACGCCCTCGTCATAGCTCTCCTGCATGGCCTGCACCATATCGGTGGCTTGCTTGCCGGTGCCTTTGACGATGAGGTCATAGCCTTCCTTCACTCGTTCCCAGCGCTTGTCGCGATCCATAGCATAGAAACGTCCCACGATAGAGGCAATAGCGGCATTGTTCTGGGCACAGACGTCGGTCACCTGCTGGATGAATCCCTTGCCTGAGCGAGGATCGGTGTCGCGGCCATCCATGAAGCAATGTACGAAGGTCTGGTTCTTCAGACCGTAATGCTTGCCCACCTCGATGAGCTTGAACAGGTGGTCGAGTGAGGAGTGTACGCCGCCGTCAGAGCACAGGCCCATCAGGTGGAGCTTCTTGCCTTGCTCCTTGGCATAGGTATAGGCTGCTTTCACCTGCGGGTTCTCCACGATGGAGTTGTCCTTGCAGGCACGGTTGATCTTCACCAGGTCCTGATAAACGATGCGACCTGCGCCGATGTTGAGGTGGCCTACCTCCGAGTTGCCCATCTGTCCGTCGGGCAGACCTACGTCCTCGCCACTTGCCTGAAGTTGAGAGTGGGCGCTGGTGGCCGTGAGGTAGTCAAGGTAAGGTGTCGGGGTGTTGAAGATCACGTCGCCCCGTCCGTGTTGTCCGATTCCCCATCCGTCGAGAATCATCAAGAGTGCTTTCTTTGCCATAGTTCTTTTCTCCTTATTTTATTAATGTATAGATTTCGGGATGCAAAATTAATCATTTTAGGCGGAATAATGCACGTTGAAGGCGAAAAAAAACAAATAATGTCCAATTCTTATGCTTACTTTCAGAAATTATTCGTACCTTTGTAGCTCAAATTGGCCTAAGAAAGAATATTATTATCAATAAAAAACAATCACCTATGAGAAAGAAACTATTACTAATGGGGCTTGTCATGAGTGTCGTAGCGATGGCTGCACCCGTGACGCTGCAACAGGCACAACAGCGTGCACAGCAGTTCATGGCCCGACGTGGTACAGCCCACAACATGCGGCTGGCCAAGCAACAGTTGCGCATCGAGCAGGCGCAGCAGGACAATGCCTATTACTACGTGTTCAACGTCGGCGAGCAACAGGGCTTCGTCATCGTCAGTGGTGACGACCGCACTCCCGACATCCTCGGCTATGCCGACAATGGCTCCTTCTCCGACCAGGACATGCCCGACAACATGCGCGCTTGGCTACAGGGATATGAGGACCAGATGAAGTGGATGGAGGAGCATCCCGACCTTCAACAGACATCCAGGAAAGTCAATAGTACACGTTCGTCAATCAATCCGCTGATTACCACAATGTGGGATCAAGGGAAGCCCTATGACCGAGAGACACCTATTGCAGGCCTTACGAGAGTGAATGACCAAAACGGTAATCTTGTTCGTATAGACACCACCTTCTGCGTCACTGGCTGCGTTGCCACGGCTATGGCTCAGATCATGTACTACCACCACTGGCCAGTGGATGCTACGACGGATATTCCTGGCTACAGCAACTCAGGATACAATACCAAAGGTAGCACTCTTCCTAGCCCCTCAAATGATCTCCCCTCCACTACGTTCGACTGGACAAAGATTCGTAACACGTACACCAATGACCACTTTGCGCCTGAGCTAGCCAAGTTGATGCGTTACTGCGGACAGGCCGTCCAGATGCACTACAGTCCTAACGAGTCGGGAGCTTCGACACCTAATGTAATCAGTGCCCTGAAGGAGTATTTCGACTACGATAATACTGCCAACTACATCTCGCGTAAGAACTATACCGCGGTACAATGGGCCGACATTATCTACGCAGAGCTGCAAGAAGAGCGCCCCGTGCTCTATAGCGGATCGTCGTCGGGTGGGGGACATGCCTTTATCGTCGATGGATACAGCGAGGACGAGTACTACCATATCAACTGGGGATGGAGCGGAAGACATAACGGCTATTTCCTTCTCTCAGTGCTTAATCCTTATGCCAACAACGAGTCGGGAGCATCTTCGTCCAAAGACGGCTATAGTTTCTCACAGGGTGCAGCCATTGGAGTGCAGCCGCAACAGGGGACGCCAGAGCCAACACCTGCCGTGATGATGACAACTCAAGGATTGACGGCAGAAAGCAGCACCTACGACCGCAATGATGTCAGCGAGGACTTTACTATGAAGCTGATACCCGCCATTTTTAATATGACAGGAGAGACACATAGTTTCGATATTGGCTTCGCTCTCTTTAACACAAGCGGCGAAATGCTCAGCTGTTACAAAGCATATACATGGGAAAACTTGAGTACCAATAGAGGAACAAACTCGACTACTTTTCCTGTATTATTGGGAGCCAACCTTGCTGATGGCTCATATCTATTGGAAAACATCAGCCGTGAGGCTGGCACAGACACCTGGTATGAAGATAATTATGCTCGCAAATATGCTTTGAAAGCTACTATTACTGGCAATACCATCACATTAGAACCACTCACCACCTCGCTCAGCGGCACTGATATCACCGCCTCAGGTACATTGGAAACAAACAATCTCATCACCCTCAACACTACTATTACCAACAGTGGCACAGCCCTGTTTAACAACTACCTCTATCTCTTCGTGGACGGCGTACTCGCTGGTGGAAAGATGTTTGAAGTGGAAGGCAAAGAGATTGCCAACTTCTCCATTGAATATACTCCCATTTCACCAGGCGAGAAGAACCTGACAATTTGTACCGACAATCAGGGAAAGGAAGTGATTGCCACAGGTAGGGTCACTATTTCTGGAAGTGACGTTATTACCGATAATATTGACCTTGACGTTACTTATGATCTCATCAACCGCAGTGGCGACAAGATTATGGGTAATTACCTCCAGGTGGTGGCTAATTATGCGAACAATCAGGATGTAAACTATAGCGGCACCGTGTACATATATTTGCATCGCAAATACTCAGATGGTGTTTATATCTATACTGGATGGAGTAATGTATATCGAGAATTTAGTGTCCCCGCTAATTCTACAGCAAAGTTCGAATACACATTTACAGATTTGGATTATGACAAGACCTATAATGTTGAGGTGAAATACATAAAAGCGGGCAGCGAGGTGACAGGAGCTGGAATGCTTGATAATTATCTCACACCTGTGGAAGCATACGTGCTCTACACTACTGATGGTGAAAAGACCTACGGAGAGACTGCTGTTGACATCAGCACAAATGCTTCCGTTGCTTTTGCTGATCTTCGTGGCCAAAGCACTGTACAAAACGTCACTTCTGTGGCTAACCCCAACACTATTTTCCTGCTGGACGATGACGCAAGCCTCAACGGAGCCACCAACGTTATCAAGAATGGCGTGGCCGATAAGATCGAGCTGATTGACGGTTACGACTTCTATACTCCTGTGGCATTCACTGCTACTAACATCAGCTTGAACCATACTGCCGACAAGGCCTTTGCCTCAGGCAGTGGTTGGGAGACTATTACACTACCGTTTGATGTCGACGCAGTATCAGTCAATGATGAGGAAATTGACTGGTTCCACAGCAGCACCGACAAGGGCAAGAACTTCTGGGTGATGGAGTTCAGTGGCGACGACGGTAGCACCGTGAACTTCGACTATGCCAATAAGATGAGTGCCTATACGCCCTACATCTTTACTGTGCCAGGTGATAATTATGCTGAAAAGTGGAACCTGAAAGGAAAGACGCTGGTGTTCTCTGGAACCAATGCTCAGATAAAGGCTAGCAGCGATGCTCGAGGCACTATCACTGGCTCGTCCTACAAGTTCGTGGGAACGACGTCAGCGAAGAGCGGTCTCACTAATATCTACAAGCTCAATGCCGACGGCAGTTCCTTCGTGAAGACCGACGGCAGCGTAGAGTCGTTCCGTGCTTACTTCGCTCCCACCACCTACCAGTATGCCACCGACATGCTAAGTATCGGTATTGGCGGAGGCACTACCACAGGTATTGCCGACATGCTGCCCGCTCAGAAGATGTCGGTGAAGAGCGGCGTCTATAATCTGAATGGTGTAAAGGTCAGCGATACGCTCGAAAGCCTGCCTGCCGGCATCTATATCATCAACGGAAAGAAGATCGTTAAATAATAGGAGACAAAAGACATGAAAAAATACATCATCCCTGAAATGACAATCGTCATTACCGACTCGCAGCCCCTGTTGAACGGATCGCCTGGTGCAGGTGATATCAGTGGAGGTACCCCTGGCATCAAGCCTAGCCGTCGCCGCACCCAGTGGGACGATGATGAGGACGACTGGTTAGAAGAGTAAGCATCAGTCAGACGAACAGTCACGATAGCACCGGCAGTTGCATCATCAAGGATGTGGCTGCCGGTATTTGTGCTCCTACTCCGACGGCCTTCTTGTACATCTCCGACAGCCTTCTTGTTGTACTCCAACAGCCTCCTTGCTGTACTCCGACGGCGCGGAGGTAGTACTAGGAGGCCGTCGTAGAAGTACAAGGAGGCCTTTTCGGTTGATTATGAGGAAAAAAACGCTAACGATTGCTTGCCGTTCGGTTTTTTTTCATTACCTTTGCAAGGTAAAAATTTGTTGATGATGAAAAAACTGACTTGGAGCTTGCTCCTTGCTCTGGCTACGAGTGTGGCTATAGCACAAAACACAACGCCTGCACCTGCAACTGACAGCGAGGGCAAGTATAACATCGGCGTGGGAGAACTGACGATGACCATCGACGCACAACGCGGTGGCAAGATCCTGTCGCTGAAGTACAAAGATCAGGAGATGATCTCACAGTCGCGCTTCCCTGAGTCCTTCGGCAGCACGTTCTGGACCAGTCCTCAGAAGGAGTGGAACTGGCCTCCCGTGCCGGAATATGACAAAGGGGCCTACACCGTGGAACAGAAGGACGGATGCCTGGTGATGACCAGCCAGGTGTCACCCCGGCTGAAGTTCCGCATCCGCAAGACGTTCTCTACTGACGAGAAGGCCCAGGCTATCGTGGTGACCTACACCATCGTGAACGAGGACAGCATCGAGCGCCGCGTAGCTCCTTGGGAGATCACTCGTGTGCAGAATGGTGACGGCATCATCTTCTTCGATGCTCCCCTGGAGGGTATCACCCCAGCTGGCTTGCTCAACTTTGAGCAGACGGACGGCGCCGTGTGGTATCGGACCGACGAAGCCAACCAGAATCGTAAGATCAATGCCGACGGTAAGGGTTGGCTGGCCTATGCTGCCAATGGTCTGCTGCTCATCAAGCATTTCCAAGATCTGAAGCTCGAAGAGCCCGCTCCCGGCGAGGCCGAGGTGCAGGTATATGTGAATCGTGGCAAGACCTATATTGAGCTAGAGAGCCAGGGAGCCTATGCCACGCTTGCTCCTGGTCAGGAGCTGAACTGGACCGTGCGCTGGCAGCTGAAGCCCTTTGATACTGAGCTTACTCCCTCAAAGAAGCTGATAGATTTGGTAAAAAAGAAATAGAACAACTGACTAACTTATTAACGAAAGACTTATGAAGAAATGGTTTACACTAATGATGCTGATGGCTATGGCTGTCGGCTCGTATGCCCAGGATAAGAAGACCTGGGACTTTACCCGAGGACTCAGCGATGAGACCGTAACTAACCTCAATGCCGACACCCAAAACTGGAGCTCGAACGGAACAGATGCTGACGGTGTCACCAACAACTGGAAGAATGAGACGAAGCCTTCTGCCTCGGAACCGCTGAAGGCTAACGGCGAAGTGATAGCCGAGACGGCAGGCCTGCTCATCGACATCGGCAGCAATAAGGCCAACTCCATCCATCTGGCACAGAACAAGATGCGCCTGACGCGTAAGGGAACGAAGATCACGTTCCCCCAGCTGCAGAAGGGACAGAAGGTGACGGTGGTGGGACGCTCGGCCAACAGCACGGCCACGAACCGAGGCATCGCCCCAGTACAGGACTACTTGGTGCTGACCGATGGCGTGCTGACCGACGGCAAGTGTATCTTCGTCGGCAATCAGGTGGATGGCTCGCTGGGCACCTATTCCTTCACGTGGGAGGTGCAGAGCGACAGCGAAGGGCCTGTCGACGTGCAGTTCCAGCTGACGCCTGAGGCTGGTATCGACTTCACGCTGTTTATGATCGACGAGGGCGACGTGGCCGAGACGATCAAGGTGGGCTATATCACCGACGGCGAAAAGGACATCCTCTACAATTACCTCTCTAGCCGCGAGAATACTGAGCTGACGGAGATCAGCGTGAATGGCGAGAAGAGTGCCGAGGATATGCAGGGCTTCGACGTGGTGGTGGTAGGCCCCTGCTCCACCGTGAAGGGTGCTCCCTCCATTGGCGGTTTCCTGTCGTGGGTGCCTGTGCTCAATGTCAACGAGCGTGTCTATATGGACGAGAAATACGGTAAGATGACCTATACTGCCAGCATGTTTACCAGAGTGACCAACCCGAAGCATGCCTTGTTCAATGGAGCAGAGCTCATCACTGAGGGCGACATCACGGCGCTGCAGGTGAGCGAGTCGCAGGAGCAACTGCCTGCCGTGCGATTGAGCGATTTCTTTGCCGGCGATCAGGTGATGGCTGTGGGCATGGAGGACGAAGATGCTCCCACGCTGATTCATTTGCACAACATCAATCACAACGGCTATATCTACATGCCGTACGTCAGCGACTATACCGAGGCGGCCCTGAAGGTGCTGGACAATGCCCTTATGCTGCTGGCCGATTCGAAGCGCGACATCACTCCTGCACAGGCTCCGAGCATCTCGCGTGTGTACAAGAATCTCTTTACCGAGGTCACTATCAAGGCTCCCAGCCTGCCCAAGGCACAGGTGTTCTACACCATCGATGGCACTGATCCCACGACGGCCAGCACTCTTTATGAGGGTATGTTCACCGTCAATCATCCCTGCACGGTGAAGGCAGTAGCCATTGCCGAGGGCTACACGCTGAGCGAAGTGGCTCAGATGGACATCGAAATCAAGGAGCAGCCCAAGACACCCGTAATCAGCTATGACATGCAGGACGGGCAGACGGTGGTGACGCTGACCTGCGCAACGGAGGATGCCGTGCTCTGGTATAACTTCGAGAACACCACCGACACCATCAAGTCGGCCAAGTATCAGGAGCCCTTCGTCATCCAGATGCCTCAGAACATCACGGCCTTTGCTGTGGCTGCTCAGGAGGTATGGTCAGAGGTGGCCGAAGAGCGCGTGCTGGTGCGGAATCCACGCGTAGTCATCGATGTCACCGGTCACTATCGTGCTGCAAAGTGGGACGACAAGAGCAATGGCGACGGCATCTTCAGCTGGGGCAAGAGTGCTGCGTCGGCCTATGAGCCTGGCGAAGACGAGGTGGTGGTCGACCCAGAAACGGGTGAGGAGACCATTGTGCCTGGCCGTGGTCCGAAGAAGGAACCCGAGGTGCGCGATGAGCCGGGCGAAGAGCCCATGTGGCTGGTGAAGAGCTACGGACAGTCGATGCTCTGGCAGAACACGGGTGCCTCTACCGACAAGATCGGCACGAACGATGGTGGCTACTATCCCTCGGTGGCTGAGGACATTGACCCGTTGTTCCCCATTACCAGCTACGACATCCAGTTCTACAAGATCTATCCTGACGAGGAACCCAACGGCTCGATAGAGTCGAAGACGAAATATCAGGCTCCTCTCGACATCGTTGTCCTGGCCAATATGCAGGGCGGCCCACTAGTGGCACAGGTGTCGGCCGACGGCGAGCAGTGGGAGACCGTAGGCGAGGAGATAGCCAAGACGGGCTATTCACGCATGTGGAAGAAATATACCCGCAGCTATGACGGCGACGGTGAGGTGTATGTGCGCTTGGCTCAGCTTTCGGGCGATATGAGTGCTAAGGTGTTCGATATCTATGTGGCTGTAGCAGGCGAGGAGTCGCAGAAACTGCTCGACGAGCTGAACGCTGAGCTGTCGGGCATCGAGAGTATCGCTACTGAAATCCGACAGCCTGCTGCCGGAATCTATTCCCTTGGTGGTACACGCCTCAGTCAGATTCAGCGTGGTCTGAATATCATCGTGGCTGGCGACGGTACGGTGCGCAAAGTTATCATGAAATAATGTACGACATCAATTTAGTTCGACAGGATTTTCCCATCCTTGAGCGCGAGGTACACGGGCGCAGGCTCGTGTACCTCGATAATGCTGCTACCACGCAGAAGCCCCTGCAAGTGCTCGATGACATGCGCGAGGAGTATCTCAACGTCAATGCCAATGTGCATCGTGGCGTCCACTATCTCTCGCAGCAGGCCACTCAGTTGCATGAGGCTGCCCGTGAGCGTGTGCGCCAGTTCATCAATGCCCGTAAGTCGGAAGAGATCGTCTTCACGCGTGGCACCACCGAGGCAATCAATCTGGTGGCCTCTACCTTTTGTGAGTCGATGATGAAGGCTGGTGATGAGGTGCTGCTGACGGATATGGAGCATCACTCGAATATCGTGCCTTGGCAGATGCAAGCCGAGCGGCGAGGCATTGTCGTGCGTCATCTGCCCATCACGGATGATGGTGAGCTTCGCTTGGACTTGCTCGACGAGCTGCTCACTGAGCGCACGCAACTGGTGAGTGTGGCTCATGTGAGCAATGTGCTGGGAACGGTGAACCCCGTCTCCTTTATCATCAGCAAAGCCCATGAGCTGGGCATTCCCGTGCTTGTTGATGCAGCCCAGAGTGCTCCCCACTTGCCCATCGACGTACAGGAGCTGGATTGCGACTTCATGGCTTTCAGCGGACATAAGATGTATGGACCTACTGGCGTAGGTGTGCTCTATGGCAAGGAGGAATGGCTCGACCGGCTGCCGCCGTATCAGGGTGGGGGAGAGATGATCAGCACGGTGAGCTGGGAAAAGACCACCTTCAACGAGCTGCCTTTCAAGTTTGAGGCCGGCACGCCCGACTATGTTGCTACTCATGGACTGGCTACCGCTATCGACTATATTACAGCACTTGGTCTCGACAATATTCACTCGCACGAGCAGCAGTTGTTGCAGTATTGCACAGAGCTGCTCAGCGACATTCCTGGGCTCCGCATCATAGGGAAAGCCCATGATAAGGATGCTGTGGTGAGTTTCGTAGTAGATGGCATACATCCGCTGGACATGGGCACGCTGCTTGATATGCTGGGTGTAGCCGTGCGCACAGGACATCATTGTGCTCAGCCGCTGCTCGAACGTCTGGGACTCACTAGCACCGTGCGTGCGTCGTTTGCACTCTACAATACGATGGACGAAGTGGAGGCCCTGGCTGCAGCTATCAAACGTGTCATCCCTATGCTCTCATAATAGTCTATGCTCGAGAAACACTTCTATACGGGCCTTGTGGAGGCTGGCACGGACGAGGCTGGGCGAGGATGCCTGGCTGGTCCTGTCTATGCTGCTGCCGTCATCCTGCCTGATGACTTTGAGCATTCTCTGCTCAACGACTCGAAGCAGCTCACCGACCATCAGCGTCGACAGTTGCGTGAAGTCATCGAGCGGGAGGCCGTTGCATGGGCTGTAGGCATTGCCAGTGCGGCAGAGATTGACAAGATCAATATCCTTAATGCCTCGATCTTGGCCATGCATCGTGCTCTCGATGGCTTGTCAATAGTGCCGCAGGCCGTCATCGTCGATGGCAACCGCTTCAAGCCTTGGCGCAGCCTTCCTTATACTACTATCGTCAAGGGCGACGGCAAGCTGATGCCTATCGCCGCAGCCTCGATCCTGGCCAAGACCTATCGTGATGATTGCATGATAGAGTTGGCCAAGGATTTTCCGCAGTATCAGTGGCAGCAGAATAAAGGCTATCCCACGAAGGCTCATCGCGATGCCATCCGTCAGCATGGACTCAGCCCTCACCATCGGCTCACCTTTACCCAGCTTCCTCCCGTAGAGTTGGAGATTCCCTTCTAGCTATTCCGATTTCCTTTGGTCAGCATTCATCAGGCGCTTCCATTTGAAGTATCCAAAGACAGCAATGATTACATAGAGGCCATAGAGCGAGCCTTTGAAGGGAATGCCCTTATAGAAATAGAGCCCGCAGGTGACGATGTCGACGGCAATCCAGATGAACCACTGTTCCAGGTATTTATGTGCCAGTGCCCAGATGCCTACCAGGCTGAGCGCCGTAGTGAAGCCGTCGACTAAAGGTACATTGCTGTTGGTATACGTCACCAGCAACCAGTAGATGACAGCCCATATACCAGCGATGATTCCCGTCCATAGCAGTACTAGTCGGCGAGGGAAATGGCGGATGGGAAGCTCTTGTTTCGTCTTGCTGCCTTTTACCCACCGCCAGTATCCGTAGACCGTCATCAAGAGATAGTAGAACTCCATCGCGCAGTCAGCATAGATGCCTTTCTGATAGTAGAGTACAATGCCCAGTGCCTGCATGACGAATCCCACCAGCCATAGCCACGGGCTAGCCTTGTACTCCAACAGGATGTAAGCCAGTCCCAGCACCGTAGTGACGATGTCAAGCCAATGCGCAATGATAAATTCTGTCATCTCAATAGCCGAATAAAACCATGTTAAACCGTAGTCAATCGAATCAAATCGTGGTTAGAACCTTAGCGTCACGCTGCCCATCACCGTGCGTCCGGACATAGGAATGAAACCAATCTGGTAGTAGCGGTTCTCGTTGGGGTGTCCGTAATCTTCGAGGATGGAAGAGTATACCCATCCGCTCGAGGCATAGTGGGCATCGAACACATTGTTCATGTTCAGCCCCAGCACAGCCTCGCGAATGCAGAGCTTGGGCAGCCGGAGGGTGTAGCTCAGGTGTACGTCGCTGCAGGTGTAGGTAGGCAGTGAACGGTCTTCGTTCTCCGTGTTATCCAGGTACTGACGGCTGACGTGGCCCGTATGCCAGGTAGCTTTCAGCCCACGCCAGTGGAAGTCGACGAAACCGTTGAGAATGGCTGAGGGTGAGAAGGCCAGCGTGGCATCGTCGTAGTGGATGGGGCGGAAGCTGTCGTCCCAGTCGACGGAAGCCATCTCCGTGAAGTCCTTCAGTTTGTTCTGACTCAGAGCAGCGTTACCCTCCAGCGTCAGGCAGGGCAGGATGTCCCAGGCAGCGCTGAGCTCCACGCCCATGCGGTAGGAATCCTTGATGTTAGTGGTCAGGGCCTCGCCAATCTCGCTCAGCTCTCCCGTCTGAACGAACTGGTTGCCGTAGTCCATATAATAAATGTTCGCGCCCGCGCGAAGCTTGCGACTGCTGTAGTTGTAGCCGGCTTCGTAGTCGATGAGGCTCTCTGCCTCGGGCAAGGGATACTTGTAGTTGTCGGTGAAGTTGTCACGTTGTGGCTCACGATGACTGACGGCCACAGAGGCGTAGGCATGATGGGGACCTGCCGACCAGCTTAGTCCTGCCTTCGGATTGAGGAAGTTGTAGGCTTCGTCAATGTCGAGCCGCTGGTTGTTCCATCGGCCGTTCTTCTCGTAGAACTTGTCGTTGATGCCGTTGGTGAGATAGTTCACGTGGCGATACTGTACATCGGCAAAGACCTTCCACTGCTCACCCAGCTGGTAGGCAGCCTTGATGAAGGCGCTGGCATCGAATTTCGAAGCGTCAGAGTCGTAGTACTTGTAGTCGTTGTATGCCAGGAGCTTCTGGGCCAGATCAGCATCTTTGACGTAGGTGAGGTAGCCGAAGTGGTTGCCCTCGAATTCCTGCTCACTCAGTCCTCCGATGATATCCCAGCGGCTGTCCTGATAGTGAAGGTTCCAGATGAATCCATAGGTGTCCTGCTCAAGTCCCTTCTTTCGCACGAAGTCTGTCTTCTTCACGGTTGTGTCGTTGATGCCAAACTTCTTGGGCTTGTTCTGTGGGCGGAATTCCTTGTAGTAGCCATAGCCGTGGGTATAGTGCAGTGTGGCTGTGGTGCTCCAGTGGTCATCGATGTCCCAGGCCAGTGTCAACAGGTTGTGATTCTGCCAGAAGTTGTCGGTGGTCTTATGCCAGAACGAGCCGTCGGCCATTGTGTAGCGTTGTGTCTGGTAATTGCCGTTTCCGTCTTTCACGAAGAGTCCGTCGTCGCCCGTCACCAGCTGCTCATAGAGGGAGTTGTATTTCCCCAAGCCAGCGTTCCACATGTCCTCATAGGTCTTAATGCCCGTCTTCGTCTGGTAGGCCCACGAGCCGTCGTCGTAGTTACCGTCCATCAGCGAGTAGTTGTCGTTGCCTGCTGTCACGCCGTTCCAAGCCTGACCAGTCTTCTCGAAGTTTCCGAAGTTCTTGTACCTAATGACGATATTGTCTTTCACAAAGCTGAGACCACCATAGTAGGAGCCAGAGCGACCGCTGGTGCCGTGGATGAAGCCGTCGGTATTCGTCTCGTGGTAAGCTCCGTCTAGGATGAAGTGTCGGCCCATCAGTCCTGTTGAGAAGGATCCGCCAAGATTGTAGGTGTTATACGAGCCGTAGCTGGCTGATACCTCAGCCGATGGGCGCTGTAAAGGTGTTTTCGATGAGAGGGCCACCGTTCCTCCGAAGGCTCCGTCACCATTGGTAGATGTTCCCACGCCACGCTGAATCTGGACTGATCCCAACAGCGAGGCATAAGAGTTCATGTTGGCCCAGAACACGCACTGGTCCTCAGGCGAGTTCAGGGGCACACCGTCCAGCGTCACATTGATGCGCGAGTCAGCAGCTCCCCTTATGCGCATGTAGGTCGTACCAGTTCCCAGGCCATTCTCGCTCCATGCCAGCACGCCGGGTGTGCGACTGAAGAGGAAGGGCAGCTCCTGGCCCGATGTGGAGAAATCGCTTAGTTCCTGCCGCTTGATGTTGGCAGTGGCGTAAGGAGCATTCTTCTGCGTTCGCACGCCGCTAACCACCACTTCCTGCAGCCGTTCCATTTTCAGTGAGTCGGCATCCTGCGCGCTCACCGTCATTGTCATGGTCATTGCCATGAGCATCAAGGTCTTTTTCATTCCCTTTTACTTTTTGAAGTTCATTAAAAAAAGGGGGCGTCTGATTGCTATCCATCCCTACGTCGGTATTGTCCGAATCAGGTTAGAGGGTATCATCTCAGCCCGCAATTTACGGGCACCCCTTGAATATCGGGTGCAAAGGTACGAATAAGCGAGCAGAATACCAAAAGAAAAGCCATTTTTCTTTTGTATTCTCGAGCGAAAGTACCTTCGATGCATGTCAGAGGTATGAATAAACGGCGATAGTCTGTACGTTCGTTGCGGATAGAGCGATTGCTCGTTACGGATGGAGTGAACGCTCGTTTCGGATGGATGCTACGCTCGTCCGCAACTGATGTGACGCTCGTCCGAAACTAGCAATCGCACCGTCCGCAACGAGCGACCGCAAGATGGCAGACAAATTGGCGGCACCCTTGAAAAAGGATGCCGCCAATTAATGCAGGAGTTCTTTCACTAATAATATCTATAGGTCTTGAACAATATTTTCGTCAAGTCCCAAACTCTTCGAAATGATGTCGATGGGGACTCCATTGGCCTTTAGTTGACGGGCATTCTCCAGTTTTTCTTCAGCCCGGCCTTCTGCCCGGCCTTCAGCCTTTCCTTCTGCCCGGCCTTCAGCCTTTCCTTCCGCTCTTCCTTCCGCTCTTCCTTCCGCTCTTCCTTCCGCTCTTCCTTCCGCTCTTCCTTCCATCCTGGCAGTGTCGAGGACATCGTTTTGCACCATGATATCGTCGATATGGCGGTCGTAGGCTTGCCGTTCAGCTTTGTTCATAGAGAGGTACTGCAGTTTTTCGCGAGCCTCACTCAATCCTGGTGCTGAGGTTTTGTCGCTGATGTGCCCAGTCTTCAGGTAGTCCATCCATTCCTCTAGTGGGGTTGTGGCCACCTTGTTGAATTCGTTTACACGGATAAGGAAGTATTCGGGGAAGATTTCCTCAGGGGCTTTCATCTTGATGAGATCTTCTTCCTTGGCATTGATTTTCAGCGTGTCCTTTGAGTGCACGCCAATGAATTTGTTTTGTCCGTGATACAAGTAGTCTGCTCCTTTTCCAAGATCGAAATAGAGTATGCTGATGGAATAGACCTTTTTCACCTTGTCATATTTCTGGCCCAGAGAGATGTGCTCAGTGATAGCTTTCGCCACACCGTAGAGGACACGTTCAAGGTAATACAGCTCGCGTGTCAGCTGTATCTCGACGATGATGATTTCTCCCTTGCTGTTCTTCGCCTTGACGTCGACGCGATTGAACTTGTCGTCAGCTGCCTGCTGGTTGCCTTCGCTCTCGAGGATCTCCTCGATATGTACAGGCTCATTGAGCAATACGGTTATCAACCCTTCGAGTACGCCGAAGTTAGCTTTATCGCGCAGCATGCGCTTGGCAGCCCAGTCGAATCTGATGTATTTATTCTCCTCATTCATAATCGTATAGCTTTTTGTCTTCTGCGTGCAAAGATACGAAGAAAAGTGGATATTTGCAAATAAACGGAAGAAAAAAAGAGAGATACTGTGTTGCGTGTGACATTCTTTGTGACAAAAGTGACAAACTTTCTGCATTTTAACACCAACTAGTCGTTTTTTCGAGGAACAAAAGGCTGAATGCGATATGTTCGCAGGCTGGTTATGATACGTCTGCAGGCTAGTTATGATACGTACTTAAGGGTTGTTCCATAGGGTGGAACACTCCGCAACATACGTACTTGCTCCTTGTTCCATGGGATGGAACAAAGGATAAAGTACGTTGTTGTTTCTCCTGATGGCCGTAGTAAGTGGTCACTCAGTGCCGATAGTAAGCGAGAGAAAGATACGGTTTTTGCATGTTTTTCCGCCAAAATATTGTTAAGATATTATAAATACGCAAGAAGTTTGTCATCTTTGTCACCACTTTGCAATACTCTAAAATTTTGGTTTACAAGATGTTAATGGCTCTGTAGCATTGTTGCAACGGAAATCGAAAAATCATAGTATATAGTTAGGCATAGCCCTTTCATGGTTTCTTCAAATCGGTTGAGATGACAGGTTCCAGTCCCTTGTCATACGCAACTAGCAATCGCTCCATCCGCAATTAGCGACCGCAAGATGACAAACAATTGGCGGCACCCTTGAAAAAGGATGCCGCCTGCTAATGGAATAGATCTAATTCTCTTAATAAGAATAACTTTTAATTACTCATAAAAACCTGTATACTTTTGACCGGAAATGCGGTAGATATTGCCGTAAGCCGGATCATCATCGTTAAACGATATGTCAAACACAATGCTGTCGTTAGGCATTCCATGTAGGTTCTTGGCAGCACCTAACAGTACTTTGCCATTGGTGATGATGGCCTTGCCTGTGCCGTCTGCATCATAGTCCATCTCTGGGCATGAGAAGGTCATTGCGTTGACGTCGCAAGGAATCTTCATGGTGAACTGCCAGAAATTACCCATGTCACTGATCCACATCTTATCAGCATCGTTGGCAGCCGTGTTGTAGGTGAACACATCAATCTCGCCCAGTCCGTAGGGATCGGCATAGAGCAATTGTCCGCTCTGGTCAACGATGTCGACTGTTACCAGCCAGTGGCCAGCCAGATTCTGTACGTTGGTTCCGCCGGCCTCTTCGTCGGTCTCCACATCGCAGGCAGTGAATCCGAAGCCGATTGCGAGGGCCATCATGGCAAACTTGAAATATTTCTTCATAACTGTTTCCTCCTTTCGTTTACTTGGTTAATGTGACAGTGAAAGGTGCGTCGAAGTCCATGTTCAGGACAATCTTGCCCGTAGCGGGATCGTAGCTACCATCCAACAATGTGGGCACATCGGCACCCCAGTACCAGTCGCCATACTTCTGCAGACTGATGCTGTTGTCGTCGTTGAGCAGGATGACAGCCTCGAGCAGGAAGTCGAGCGAACCTAGATACTGCGGATAGCGTCCGTAGGCATAGAAGCCGCCCAGGAGGTCGCTAATAAGATAGGCATTGCCACCCAGGCTTGAGATGGTAATGGGAGCATCATAGTAGTGACGTGAGCCATACTGGCTTTCGCCATAGTATGCGCTGGCAAAGTTGTTGGGATCCTTCACCATGATAGTACGTTCTGCTGAGACAGCAAAGCCGTCCTTGTTTGACACGCTGTAGACCAGATTGTAGAAAGCGCCCACTGCGGTATTGACACTACCGCTGACGACCACCTTGCTGGTGATGTCCTCGGTGCCCTCTGTAGCCTTATAACCGGGATCTTTGAAGGTATCACCGACGTTCATCTCTATCCATGTGTCACCCAGCAGTTCCAGTTCTGCGAAGTGCGTTACCCGGGTGTCGGAGAGCTGATCCTCATCGTCGTTACATGAGGTCAGTCCCAGCGTCATCATGCCGAGTGCGAGGCTATAGAAAAATAACTTTTTCATATTGCTATTGTTTTTTCTTTTTACTAATTATCAGTTATACCTATTACTTCACGTCCCAGAACACGCGGTCAGTGATCTTTCTGGCTGCAGGTGTGTTGCTGTTGTACTTACGTGAGTCGCTCGAGTAGGGGATGCTCAGGCAGAGACCACCGTTGCCCTTAGAGTTACGAACGGGAATCAGCAGCTCACCAGGTGTGTAGATTGTTGGATCAGCCTTCACCTGTGCAGCAGTCTTCGACGACACCTTGGGCACGTCGGTACGACGCTGCTCACTCCATGCTTCCATGTGGTCGCGCATGAACAGTGCCACCCACTTCTGCATGTAGATGAGGTTCAGCTTATCGGTTGTCGAGCCATTCCATGCACCATTGGCCGACAAGAAGGCAGCAGCATCAGCGGCCATGCCACGATAGGCAAAGTCGCTGGCTACACCAGCCTCGTAAGCAGCCTGGGCAGCAGCATCGTTGTTGTTGAAGCGCAGCTGAGCCTCTGCAATGAGGAACTGCAGCTCGCTCTGTGTGAAGAAGAAGATAGGCATAGCGTGCGTGACGTCAAAGTTGATGCCGCTCACATCAGCATTCTTCGGTGTAGAGTTGCTCCAGAATACGTTATCCTGCTTTGAGCCAGGATAGAGGCCCACATAGGTGTTGTCGCTGGTACGAGGCAGAATGGCGTAGCTGATACGCGGGTCGTCCATAGCCTTGAAGTACTCCACGAGGGGGAATGCAGCACAGTGGTTGTTGGCCAGGTTAAAGACAGCGTCATACCAGGGGTTATACTGTCCCTCAGCGTCGCTATACACATCCCAAGCCACCTCTCCGGTGAAGAAGTCGTTAGCAGCCACCAAGGCCTTCACCTTGTTGGTGTAGTCAGCAGCATTGATGTTGGCATCGATGAAGCGGAGGTACATGCGCAGGCGCAGAGCGTTGGCATAACCCTTCCACTGGCTGATGTTCTGATTCAGAACGGGGTCAGTCATTGTAATGACATCATTGGCATCCAGATTGGCCTCGGCCTCGTCGAGTTCCTTCAGCACACCTTCATAGATAGCCTGACCGTCGTCATACTTCGGGGTAGAGTTGCCACTACCCTGCAGAGCCTCAGTGTAAGGCGTCTTGTCAGTGTTGTCGACCAGCAGCTGATAGGTCTGTGTGCGCATCACCTGTGTAGCGAAGAGGTCAGCAGTGTTGGTGGTCTTCTCGGCTACTTCCTTCAGGTCCATCAGTGCACCGGCATAGAGTAAGCGGTAGGGGCGAACAAACAGGTCACTGGTCTCCTCAATGTTGAGCTCGGCCAGGTCGTTGTACTGGTTAGCCTCAGGACGCTGGTCAAAATACTGTACGAAGAAGCCGGCATAGTTGAACAACTGGTCGCCCGTGCAGGCTGCCACAGCATTGACGGCAGCAGGGAACTGCAGCGACGGTGTGATATCAGCAGCAGAAGGATAGTTGGGGTTGTCGTTGATATCCATGTCGCAGCTCGTCAGCACCAGTCCGGCTAAAGCAATAAACATTATCTTTTTCATATTGTAGTCTCCTTTCCTAATTTAGAATTTAACGTTGAGGTTGAAACCGAACTTACGCGAGCTGGGGTTTGCACTGTACTCACCGAAGTTAGCAGTAAGGTCGTTACCGAATGTAGAGCTTTCAGGATCCACGAAAGTATTGCTGCTGGGCGTCCAGACAAACAGGTTGTTGCCGAAGAACGACAGGCGCAGGCCTTGAACAAAAGTTCCCTTGAACCACTTGCGAGGCATGTCCCAACCGAGGACTACCTGACGCAGCTTCATATAGCTTCTGTCGATGAGGGCGAACGACTCAACCTCGTCAGCACCATTGTCCCAATAGTTGTAGAGATTAGTGCCGTACAGAGGAATGTTGTTGTCTGAATACGTTCCGTCGCCATTGTCGATGACCGAGTTGGGAACGACGAACGGGTTACGGTCGTTGTATGCCGTCTGCATGGCATTACCGGTGAAGTACTCAATATCCTTTGTACGTGAGAACATCAAACCACCATGACGCACATCGAGGTCAGCCGACAGCGAGATGCCCTTGTAAGTAAAGGTGGTATTGAAGCCCATCTGGTACTTGTTGCTCATTAAGCCAACATCGACGAGGTCGGCGCCATTCTGAGGAAGACCATCGGCATCAACGATAATCTGGCCAGCTTCATTCGTCAGAGGCACGTGGCTACGCCATACACCCAGTTCCTGACCCTCGACAGCATAGAGACCTACGCCACCGCTGAAACCGTAGATAAGTGCTTCGTTACCCAGCTCGTCGGGCAGGTCGATGACCTTGTTGTAGTTCTTGGTGAAGTTCCAAGAGATGTCCCACTTGAAGTCCTTAATCTTGACAGGCGTAGCGCTGACCAACAGCTCAATACCACGGTTGCGAACCTTGCCCATGTTGATGTTCTGCGAGGTGTAGCCCGAAGCAGCATCCATGCTCAGGGTGGTAATCTGCTTGTCAGTGTTACGGTTATAGTAGGTGACATCGAACGACAGACGGTTCTGCAGGAAGGCCATGTTCAGACCAAACTCAGTCTCGGTGGTCATCTCAGGGCTCAGGGTCGAGCTTCCCAGCGTGTTACCAGCAGTGTAGGCGTTGGTATTAGTCTTCGAGAACGGGAAGTTAGAGCTGCCCCAGTAGCTCGATGAAGTGCCAGCCTGTGCATACACGGAGTTAGTCATATAGACCGAAGCGTCGTTACCAGTCTTACCAAAGGCAGCGCGAACCTTACCAAACGAGATGATATCCTTCAGGTTCTGCGGCAGCATCTCAGTGAAGATCCAGCTCACCGTAGCACCAGGATAGAAGTACGAGCGGTTGTCCTTAGGCAGGGTCGAAGACCAGTCGTTACGGGCAGTCAGCGTCAGATAGAGCATGTTGTCCCAGCCCAGTTCAGCCTGGCCGTAGACACCCATGGTGCGGAGCTTCGACTCATACTGCTCGACACTGGGAATCTCACTCGAGTTAGACACGTTGTAGAACGTGGGGATGGTCAGGTTGGTGACACCTGCATAGACGTAAGAATTGCGATACTCACGACCATTCAGACCGAGGATGCCATTAACGTCGAGCTTTCCAAACTGCTGCGTGTAGTTCAGAATCAGGTCGTGCTCCAACTGGCGGCGGCGGGTGGTCTGCTGTGAGGTGCTACCCGTCATCTTCGAGAGCTGGTCCTCGAAGTTAGGCGTGTTGGGATACATCACAGCGTAGTTGGGAGCACCAGACACACGGTGACCCGTCGAGGTGTCAAGACCCAGACGATATGTAAGTTTGAAGTAAGTCAGGAAGTCATAGTCAATCTGGAACTTACCATAGAGGCGTTCGCTCTCGTAGTTGTTCTCATAGTCCTCAAGAAGCTGGTAGGGGTTGATGATGCCGTAAGGTGTGTAATAGTAACCCGGCGTGTTGAACACGTTTTCCAGGTCCATGCACTCCACGATGGAGATGTCACGCGGTGTCTGCATGATGGCATTGTACATCGAGTTCTCCTGCTGACCAGCAGTCACGAACGAGTTCTTCTGATAAGCATAGTTCATCGAGGTGCTGAACGTCACGTTGCCAGTCTTGTGGCTGCCACGTGCCGAGAAAGTGTACTTGTCGTAGCTGTCCTTCGACGTGGGAATAATACCATCGTCACTGATCTGTGAGAACGAAACGAAGTAGTTCGACTTGTCAGTAGCACCATTGAACGACAAGCTGTTCGAGTAGCGGAAACCAGTGTCGAAGAAGTCCTTGATGTTGTTCTCGATGGGCAAGTAGCTCTTAATCTGCTGAGTGCCATTGAACTCACGGCCATAGCGTAGCGTTGAGCCGTCAAACTTTGGACCCCATGAGCCATTCTCAATGTCGGTCTTGTCACCGTCCCAACCCATACCGAAGTCGTTCTGCATCTGCGGCAGGCGCATCACCTGCTCCCACTGCACACCGCCGTTATACTCGATACCGACAGCCTTGTTCTCCTGCTGCTTACCAGTCTTGGTGGTGATCACAATCACACCATTGGCGGCACGCGAGCCATAGAGAGCCGTAGCAGCAGCACCCTTCAGAATGGTCATCGACTCCACGTCATCAGGGTTGATGGCATTGGCACCGTTACCGAAGTCGTAAGAGCCGTCAAGGCTGGTACTGAAGGTTGCATTGTTCAGCATGGGCACACCGTCAATCACATACAGCGGTTGGTTGCTGCCCGACAGCGAGCTGAAACCACGGATGATGACAGAGTTCGAAGCACCCGGGTCGGCAGCACCAGAGTTGATCTGCACACCGGCAACCTTACCTGCCAAGCTCGACATCACATCAGCTGTGCGAGCTTCAGAAATCTTGTCACCATCGACTGCTGTCGCTGAGAAGCCCAGTGCTTTCGACTGGCGCTTGATACCCATGGCCGTGACAACAACTTCATCGATAGCGTTAGCATCGAGGCCAAGGCGGACCACCATACCATCGTAAGCATTTACAGCCTGTGTCTGCATGCCGATGTAGGTGACTCGAATCTGCTTCTTTCCTTCAGGAAGGGTAAGCGTGAACTTACCTGCAGCATTTGTCGCAGTACCGATATTCGTACCCACAACGAGGACGGATGCGCCAATGACTGGTTCACCGTCTTCCTGAGACACCACGGTACCATTGACCCTCGTCTGAGCCAGTGCTCCTCCCGTCATGAGGAAGAGTACGGCTAGCAATGTCATGATTCTTTTTTCCATAAATCTCTCTCGTTTTTTTGTTTGATAATTAATTGTTGTTTGTGGTTTCCTATTTCTTATTAATGGTTACTTATTATAAATTATTGTACGTGTACATTATTATATATGTTGATTCCTTGCTGCAGGTATGGTGTTTTTGGAACTCACCTTCCCCTCGCCAGGAGCTGTTGCGACATCCCCTTTTTTAGGGATTTAAATGTTACAGTTTGCAAAAATAACCAATATTTTTTAAAACGCCAAAGGTTTTGTGCAAAAAAGTGACTTTTGGGTTGGATTTATTGACGAAACAGCACTTTTTGGGCGTGTTTACTTAGCATTTTGCTGCAAACAAGACGCTATATGACGCTTGCTGCTCGGACGATAAAAAAACGCACGACATCGAATGATGCCGTGCGAAGAGCTTTGACAGGTATGTCGATTTAGTTGTATTTCAAGATTTGGCCTGGTCTCAGGACTGTCTTCTGGGTGATGCGGTTCAGGCGGCAGATGGCATCAACAGTGGTACCATGCTTGCGGGCGATGGCATAGAGCGTCTCACCACGCTGCACTTTGTGGTAGTTGGAGGTCTGCTGGCGCTGGGTGCGAGTAGCGGTCTTAGTCTGCTGCTGACGAGTTTTCTGCTGTGCCAGTGCGGTATAGTCGGTGTTGTCCTCACCACCTTTGCCGCCAACGCCACGAAGGCGCGTAGCTACGAGCGACTCCTGATTATAGGTTGACTTGCGGAACATATAATAGTCGCCTACGACGTCCTGATTCAGGAAGTCGAACATCAAAGCAGGATTCAGGGCAGTTCCACAGAGGCGCGTCTCAAAGTGGAGGTGAGAGCCAGTGCTGCGTCCAGTACTGCCACCCAATCCGATGGGTTCGCCTGCGCGTACATCCTGATTCTCTTTCACCAACTGCTTTGACATGTGTCCGTAGATGGTCTCCAGACCATTGTTGTGGCGAATCACAACATACTTACCATAGCCCTTGGCTTCATAGCGCACGATACGCACCTTTCCAGTGAAAGCAGCGTAGATGGTGTCGCCGGTGTTCAGCTTGATATCCAGTCCTTTATGCTGGCGTCCCCAACGGGGGCCAAAGTTCGAAGTAATGACGGTGCTGGGGCTAGGCATAGCAAAGCCGCGCAGGTCAATGAGGAAAGAGTCGGGCAGGGAAGTCTGACGATGAGCATAGATATTGTTCCAGTCGTCATAGAGTTGAGCAGCGGGTGACAGTGATGCCACTTCGCTTTCCAGCATCTGGTTAAGCTGGATTGAGTCTACTGCGCGCATTTTGCGGTCGATGGGAGCCTGATTGGCTAAGAGATCCTGTGCAGCTGCGGGCATCACTGCCGTCAGCGACAAAGCAATCAGTGCAATTTTCTTGATGTTCCTGAGCATTATTTATTCCTTTTATTATGTTATTATTCTACTTGGAAATACTTCCCAACTGGGAATACGGTGCAAAATTACAAAAAAAAATGCTAGCATCGGCAAGTGGGTTTGTTTTTTTGCGTACTTTTAACATTCTTCCTCTTTCTTAGGTAGCAGATTAACATATTTGGCTGTTTCGTTTGCAAATATGAAAGAAAGTTTGTAACTTTGCGCCTCAGAAGAAAGAATGTATAAAATGAGAAACAAACTACTGGTCGTGCTCCTTTGTCTAAGCACGCTGACGATGGCGCAGACTTTTTCGCCTGAGCGCACGGGTGGTGTATATTATGCCTATCCTGTAAAAGCAGCTCAGCGTGTGGACATCCCCGAAGGGTTCGAGCCTTTCTATATCTCCCACTATGGGCGGCACGGATCCCGTTGGCTGCCCAGTCAGGACCGTTATGAATGGGTGATGCGGCAGTTTGCAGACATTAAGTTCCTTATTCCGTTAGGTTACAGCGTGAAGAGTAGGTTGGATAAGGTATATGTCAATGCATTCGGAAATGCTGGTAAACTTACAAAGCTGGGCAAGAAGCAGCAACAGGGCATTGCACGCAGGATGGCAGCCAACTATCCTGAGGTGTTCAGAGGCAATCCAGTGGTGACGGCTCGCTCGAGCACTTCCCCTCGTTGCCGGGCATCGATGCTGGCTTTTATCAAGGAATTGCCATGCAAGGGGGTAGAAGGGCAGACCGACCCTTCGTTCATGGAATATCTCAACTATGAGTCACCTGAATTGAAAGCCCTTACTGCCCTGGTCAGGCGACAGCCTGACATCTCGCCTGAACGCCTGATTTCGTCGATGTTCATCATTCCCTGGCCAGTGGAAGATCCCGTCAAGCTGATGAGCGAGCTGCATACCATTGCCAGCGACATGCAGGATATCCCATTGAAAGTAAACCTTTGGGACATCTTTACGAAGGAGGAGATGATGGCAGTTCATGCTGCCAACAACGAGCGCATGACCATCTGCAACGGTGATACCTTGGTGAACGACGGTATTCCAGCCCGCTCGAGCATAGCACTTTGGGAGCACATCGAAAAGGAGGCTGACGAGATGATAGCCGCTAAAAGTCATGGTGCTTCACTGCGCTTTGGTCACGATACGGCCCTTTATCGGCTACTTACCCTTTTGCGTCTGCAGTTGCCTGGAAAAGGTATGGAAGACATTATTCCTATGGCTGCCAACCTCCAGATGATCTTCTGCAGAAATGCCAAAAGTGAAATCGTGGTGAAATTTCTCCTGAATGAAAAAGTGCAAAAACTTCCCATTCCATCGGTCTTTTCTGATTGTTATCGATGGGAGGAAGTAAAGTCCTACATGCGTGAACGAATCCATTATCTGGAGCATCTGCGACAGCTGGCGGCGCTCCACACGATGGTAGGTACAGCACCTGCCAACACCTTAACGGCAGGACTATTCGGGAAGGGGTCGGAAGAGCATGGACAGACGCTGCCTGCCGTGCTGGTGCCTCATGGACAGACTTTCTGGACTCCTCAGACGCAGGATACGGAAAAGAAGTGTATAGCACCTTATTATTATACTGACACCCTTTTCCAAGGTATTCGTGCCAGCCACTGGCTAGTGGGAGGTTGTACGCAGGACTATGGCTCGTTCACCGTCTCAGCCCTTTCACGTACTTGGACTGCCGACGGCCCTCCAAGCACTCGCTTCAGTCATGCCAGCGAGGTCTCGCATCCTCACTACTATGCCGTTGCCCTGCCCGACGAGCAGTTGCTCATGGAGCTGACAGCTTTGAGCCATAGTGCCATCCTGCGAGTCACGCCCTTTGAAGACGGGCCCGTGCATATTATGGTCAGTTCGAACAGCGATGAGGGCGAGGGCGGCGTAACACTGGATGAACAGCGCCGTCAGGTATATGGTTTTAATCCTGTGCATCGCATTTATCAGGGCTGGGGTGAGAGGGCTGGCTTCAGCGGACATTTCCTGTTGCAGTATGCTGACCGTCTGCTCTTCAGTCGCAAAACAGGTCAGCGGCTGGAGCTATACTTCGACGGAAAGAAAGGACAGCCCATCATTCTTCGCATGGCCACTTCGTTCACCAGCCGTGAGGGAGCTGCTGCCAATTTGCAGGCTGAGGCAAGTGTGAACTTCGATGAAATGGAGCATTCTTGCATTGATCAATGGGTGAAGCGCCTTCATACTATTGAAGTGACTGACCCAGACACGGCCCGTGTCAACCAGTTCTATGGTGCCCTTTATCGCTCGTCATTCCTTCCTCGTGAGATGAGCGATGTAGATGGTAGTTATCCGAAGTTTGCTGATGGGACCGTCGTGAAGAGTCATGGCCGTCATTATGGTGATTTCTCGATGTGGGACACCTATCGTGCCTTGCATCCGTTGCTCAATATCATTGCTCCTGACGAGTCGGCTGAGATGATGCAGTCGCTGGTCGACATGTATGCCGAGGGCGGTTGGCTCCCCATCTTCCCTTGCTGGAATTCATATACGGCAGCGATGATTGGCGACCATTGCTCGTCGGTTCTAGCTGATGCCTATGTGAAGGGTATTCGTGCCTTTGATGCAAACAAGGCTTACGAGGCTATGCGTAAGAATGCCTTCGAACAGCCTTCTTCCTTCGAAGAATACAAGAACGGCATGGGCCGTCGCGCGCTGGACAGTTATCTGAAGTATGGCTTTGTTCCTTTGGAGGACAGCGTGAAGGAAGCTTTTCACACCGAGGAGCAGACTTCACGAACATTAGAATATGCCTACGATGACTTCTGCGTGGCACAGATGGCCAAGGCATTGGGTCATACCGATGACTATCAGCTGTTGATGGAGCGTAGCGAGAACTGGCGCAACGTTATCAATCCTACTACGGGCTATGCTGATGGCCGACATGCCGACGGCCGTTGGGAAGGCAACGATGACGTGGTGCATCGCAAGCCTTATATCACAGAAGGTGCCACCTGCCACTATACTTGGTATGTGCCCCAGAACGTCAAAGGGCTGATGGAGGTGATGGGAGGACAGCGGTGCTTCGTTGAAAGACTCGATGAGCTGTTCTCAGAAAGGCGCTACTGGCATGGCAATGAGCCTTGCCATCAGGTGGCTTGGCTCTATTCGCTGGCTGGCGAGCCGGCAAAATGCCGTCAGCAGGTAGGACATATCTTGGCGACGGAGTACAATGACTCGCCTGGGGGATTGTCGGGTAACGATGATGCAGGGCAGATGTCGGCATGGCAGGTCTTTGCTCATCTGGGATTTTATCCTGTCTGTCCTGCCACCACCCAGTATGTGTTGGGCGGTTCGCAGTTTCAGCGGATAACCATCAACCAGCCAGGCGGGAAGCCCTTTGTCATCCAGCAGGCTACTGACGGCCGCTATCGTCTGAACGGGCGCGAATTGTCGCATCCCCTTCTCGAACATGCCGACTTGGTGCGTGGTGGCGAACTGTTTATACCTTAATCAGTAAAAATGTGGAGCAACTTGTTTGCCAATTGCCAAAAAGTTCGTACCTTTGCAGGCCAAAGTAAAAAATTAGAAGATTAGAAAATTAAAAAATTAGAAAATTAAAAGATTATGGCTTATCTGTTTTCATCGGAGTCGGTGTCGGAGGGACATCCCGACAAAGTTGCCGACCAGATCTCGGACGCAATACTCGACCAGTTCCTGGCTTATGACGACAAGGCTCGCGTGGCTTGCGAGACGTTTGTCACCACAGGTCAGGTGGTCATCATGGGTGAAGTGCGCAGCGATGTCTATATCGACCTGCAGACCATCGCCCGCAATACTATCAAGAAGATTGGCTATACCAAGGCCGAGTACCAGTTTGACGGCGACTCCTGTGGCATTCTCACTGCCATCCACGAGCAGAGTGCCGACATCAACCGTGGCGTGGATCGTGAGGAAGATGAGAACCAGGGAGCTGGCGATCAGGGCATGATGTTTGGCTATGCCACCAACGAGACGGAGAGCCTGATGCCTGTCACCCTCGATCTGGCCCATCTCATCATGCGCACCTTGGCCGACATCCGCAAGGAAGGTAAGGTGATGACCTACCTGCGTCCTGATGCCAAGAGCCAGGTGACGGTGCAGTATAGCGATGAGGGTATTCCCGAGCGCATCGATACTATCGTCGTCAGCACCCAGCACGACGAGTTTGACGAGGATGAGGCTATGCTGGCCCGTATCGAGGATGACGTCATCAAAATCCTTATTCCGCGTGTTAAACAGCAGATTCACTCACAGAAGGTGCTCGACCTCTTCGGCCCTGACATCTACTACGTCAACCCGAAGGAAACTCTCGTCAATGTCCCGGGCATAAAGGTCTATGTCAATCCTACGGGTAAGTTCGTCATCGGAGGACCTCATGGCGACACTGGACTGACGGGTCGCAAGATTATCGTCGATACCTATGGTGGCAAGGGTGCTCATGGTGGTGGCGCTTTCTCGGGCAAGGACTCTTCAAAGGTCGACCGCTCGGCAGCCTATGCCGCTCGCCATATCGCCAAGAACATGGTCGCTGCCGGTGTTGCCGACGAGATGCTGGTGCAGGTTAGCTATGCCATAGGCGTGGCCGAACCTATGAACATCTATGTCAATACTTATGGGCGCAGCCATGTGGCGATGAGCGACGGTGAGATAGCCGAGAAGATCAAGAATATGTTTGACCTGCGTCCCAAAGCCATCGAACGGACGCTGAAGTTACGTCAGCCCATGTATCTGGAGACAGCAGCCTATGGTCACATGGGACGGCAGTCGGAGGTGAAGAAGAAGACCTTCACCAGCCACTATCATGAGACACGCGTCATCGATGTCGAACTCTTCACATGGGAGAAGCTCGACCGTGTGGACGACATCAGGCGTGAGTTCTCACTCTAATGATCGATCATGGTCCCACTGCTGCCATCTGAAGTCGAAGAACCCTATACTCTGCCTGACATCGGATCACTGATGCCTGGCGATACGACCCTTTTCTATTCTGCTATCCCTTTGCAGGGTGAGGTGGGCGTTCCCAGGCCTTACTCCGTCAGTGGCGATAATGCCATCTCTATCCTTCTTTTGTCGTGTATCGTACTGACGGCCGTCATCATTGCCCAGGCACGATGGCTGGTTGTGGAGAAGACGAAGGAGTTTTTCCTTACTGCGCACGATGACGACTATGATGTGCTGACGGCCTCGGCTGTGTTCTATCTGCCTTTGTTGCTGTTCTGCAGCCTGGCCTTGTCTGTTGGCTGGTATGTGATGGCCGGGAGCCAGCTGCCCGAAGGCATCCACTTGCCACCTATAGCCATTGTGGGGGGCTTTGCCGCTGTGCTGATGCTCTACATCTTTACGAAGTACGTCCTCTATGCATTTGTGAACAATGTGTTCTTTGGTGGTAAAAAAAGTATACAGTGGGGACAGGCCTTCCTCTACGTCACCGCGCTCGAGGGGGTGCTGTTGCTTCCTTTAATTGTGGCGCTCGTCTATTTTAACATACTTGTCAAAAACGCCATTTATTACTGCGTTGCTGTTCTCTTTTTGAACAAAATGCTGACATTTTATAAGAGCTATCGCATCTTTTTCAAGCAAAACGGTCGTTATTTGGAAAATATTTTGTACTTTTGCGCCCTTGAAATCACTCCCCTTCTCGCATTGGGAGGGTTGTGGATGATAATGGTTAATAAGTTGAAAGTAATTTTTTAGTACATAGAAATGATCAAGAAGATTCTGGTCTCCCAGCCAAGGCCGACGAGTGACAAGTCGCCTTATTTCGATATTGCCGAGCGCTTCGGCCTGGAATTAGTGTTCAGGCCTTTTATCAAGGTCGTAGGCTTGTCGGCTCGTGAATTTCGCACTCAGAAGGTCAATATCCTCGACTATACAGCCGTTGTCTTCACCTCGCGTCATGCCATCGACCATTTCTTTACACTGGCTCACGACCTGCGCGTGACCATTCCTGAGGACATGAAGTATTTCTGTGTCACTGAAACCATTGCCCTCTATATTCAGAAGTACGTGCAATATCGCAAGCGCAAGGTGTTCTTTGGCACTACCGGACGTGTCGACGACCTGCTCCCTGCCATGATGAAGCATAAGAATGAGCGCTATCTTGTGCCTATGAGCGACGTTCATAACGACTCACTCACGCAGCTGCTCGATGCCCGCAAGCTGGAGCACAAGGAGTGTGTGATGTATAAGACGGTGAGCAACGACTTCACGCAGGAAGAGATTGATACTTTCGACTACGACATGCTGGTGTTCTTCAGTCCCTCAGGTATTGAGTCGCTGATGAAGAACTTCCCCGATTTCCATCAGGAGCATGTTGCCATTGCCACTTTTGGCCCTGCTACTGCCAAGGCCGCTCAGGATGCCGGACTGGCTGTTCAGCTTCAGGCTCCGACGGAGAAGTATCCGTCGATGACGGGTGCCCTGCTGCACTATTTGCTGATGCAAGATGACGAATAGTCGTTTGACGTTGAGGAAAAACGAGCGAATAGCCAGTCGCCGTCTGATCGACCAGCTGTTCGCGGGAAGTAGCAGCCATTCCTTGGCTGCTTTTCCTGTTAGGGTGGTTTATATAATAAAGGAACGCGCGCGCGAGGAGTCGCCTGTGCAAGTGCTTGTCAGCGTGTCGAAGCGCCATTTCCGGCATGCTGTCGACCGCAACCGTGCGAAGCGTCAGCTGCGCGAAGCCTGGCGGCGCCATAAGGAGACATTGGCTTCGGCGCTGCCTGCCGACAAGTGTCTGGCCTTGGCTTTCCTTTGGCTCTCCGACAGTCCTCAGCCTTCTGCCGTCGTAGAGAGGCGTGTCTGCGGTCTGGTCCAGCGCATAGCCAAGCACTTATGAAACGCATCTGGCATTATCTCTGCTTGCCTTTGAAGTGGCTGTTGCTGTTGCCCATCCTCTTCTACCAGCGCTGCATCAGTCCTTTCACACCTGCAGCCTGTCGCTTCACGCCCACCTGTTCGCAATATGCCCGTGAAGCTATCCAGCGTCACGGACCCTTCAAGGGACTTTATCTGGCTGTGCGGCGTATCCTGCGTTGTCATCCCTGGGGAGGCTCTGGCTACGACCCTGTGCCGTAGCTTCTAGCGGCAAAAAAACTACTACAACACACAAAAACCAGACATTTGTTGCGACAAGTGTCAAAGAATCATACGACAAAGCGTCTAATCTTTAGACAATCGGCCTTTGGCGGGCCTAAAATCCTTGGAGACATATCAAAAACATACTAACTTTGCAGTGCGATAATTAGAAAATTAAAAAATTAAAAAATTAGAAAATTAAAAACGCGAGGCGAAGTGTAGCAAAATCACTAAGCCCTGCGTCTAAAGAGTAAAATAACAATTTAAACACTGTACAACAATGAAAAAGTTAGTTTTTGCAACCCTGATGTGTGTGGCAGCCATGAGCGCCAATGCACAAGTCCTCACCTCAGAGACCGTGAACAGCGTTTACGATCAAGTGTCAACCCAGGCCAACAGTGACTTCGTCTATAATGCCGAATGGACCGGCAAGGACATCACCACCATGTATGTCTATCAGAAAGCGCAAAGCAAGAAGGGCGATATCACCCTGAAGCCCCACCTGAAGTATGAATACAGCTATGGTACTGAAGGCCTGCTGACCAGCCGCGTGACCTACCGTTGGAACAGCCGCCTACACGACTGGACAATCACCGCACGCCGCGACTACACGCTGGCCAACGGCAGGTACATCGCCGACTACAGCCGCTACAACCACAAGACTGTCAGCTTCGAACAGCCAATGGACAGGATGGTCTACACGCTGGAGCTGACCGATAGCGTCAACTACATCAGCTTCTACCATCGCAATCATCCTACGGATAGCTTTCTGCTCGTCAGTGAGACGGTTGTACAAGGCCTGCCTCTGTTCTTAGCCAAGAAGTAATAGTTACACTACATTTTTTATAAATCTCTCTTGGCAGGCGGGCATCTGTGAAGATTCCCGCTTGCATTCGATAGTAAAGGAGGGGCCTGTGTCTAATTCTTTGACGAAGAACCGTCTAATTTTTAGACAATCTGCATCCGCTGGGGGCATTAGCCTTGGCGGATTCGTTTTTATGATGTAACTTTGCAATCGTAAAAGTCAAATTGTAAATCATGAAGGGTTATTTCAGATTCCTGTCGCGCAACAAGCTATACACCTTTATTAATATAGCGGGCCTGGTGGTGTCGCTTATGTTTATCATCCTGATGGGTGATTACACCTGGCGTCAATATAGCATCGACAGCTGGCATAAGAATGCCGATCGCATCTACCTGACGGGTAGCGACGAAGACTTCTTTATGTGGCCCCAGGCAGCCAAGGAGATTCAGGAGCTGTGTCCCGAGATAGAAAGTATCTGCTGCTTGATCAGCCAGAATGGAAAAATCAAGTTCGGCGAAGCCGAGTACGGCCAGCAGATGGTGAAGGACGGGCCGAAGGACAACGGCATCATTATGCTGGCAGACTCGACGTTCTTCCAGTTCTTCGACTTCCCGTTGGTGGAGGGCGACCGCCGGACAGTCCTTGATGCCCCCGACAAGTGTGTCATCACGGAGCGGCTGGCCCGCCGGATGTTTGGTGACAAGAACCCGATAGGCGAGCAGTTGCAGATAGTAGGCGACCGCCATGTGCGTATCGGCGGTGAAGACCCTTATGACTCGACACTGGTCTATACCGTCAGTGGCATAGCCCGCGACTTCGACCATACCGTGTTCCCCAACGAGACTCAGCTGATTGCCAGCATGGAGCGAATGCCGCAGGTGATGGGCTACAAGCTGACAAACAGTGCCTTCGCATACGGGCCGACTGGCGCCTGCAAGGCATTCCTGATGCTGAGGCCAGGCACCACACTCGACAGCAAACTAAAAACGATAGAAGACCACCTGACGGAGAACTACATGCTCTGGCGCCGCATGGGCGACCAACATTTTACCGCTACGCCACTCACCGAACTTATGTTTGCTCCTCAGAACAATGGCTCTGGCATGCAGCAGGGCGACCTGGCCCGACTGCGCATCTTGCTGGCTGCTGTGCTGGCTCTGCTCTTCTTTGCTGTCAGCAACTACATCAACCTGACGGTAGCGAATACGGGCTTCCGTGCCAAGGAAATGGCTACGCGACAACTCTTCGGCAGCAGCCAGCACGAGATTTCGCTGAAGCTGATAGCCGAGTCGACGTTGATGGTGGCCTTTTGTTTTGCTATCGGACTGGCTCTGGCATTTTACTTTGAAGACGATGCCTCAGAACTATTCAGAGGTAAGATAAGCCTGGCCAACGACATCAACATCGGCAGTGTCAGCCTCTGTCTGGGCTTTATCCTGCTTCTGGGCTTCGTTTCAGGCATCCTTCCTTCGTGGCATATCTCGCGCTATCAGCCCATCGATATCGTGAAAGGCTCGTTTCGCTTCCGTTCGAAGATGGTGCTGGGCCGCCTGTTCATCATTGTGCAGAATGTGGTCACTGTCACTATGCTTACCTCGGCCCTCGTCATCTGGCTACAGCTCAGCCACCTTATCCATGCGCCATTAGGCTTTAATACCACGAACCTCTATTACATCAACTCACCAGAGGGCAAGAGCCAAACGGTGAGAAGCCAACTGGAGCGGATGCCTATGGTAGAAGAAATCGGTGAAATCAGCGGCACGACCTTCACGAACTATAGTTCGTCGATGCGCTCAATCACCGACGGCGACAAGCTGGTAAACCTGTATCTCACGGATATGGACACGACGACTCTCCGTATGTACGGCTTGGAAATCCTCAAGGACAACGGCCTCACCAGCGACGGTTACTACCTGAACGAAGAGGCCCTGCGGCGTATGGAGTTTACGGGGGAGGAGCGCGAGATGGTATGGGGCAAGGATGAGAAGGCGCCTATCAGCGGCATCATCAAAGACTTCCACCGTGTCAACGTGCTGGATGGCTATCAGCCTTTTGCCATCCGTCTGCAGGAGCATGTGGAGGAGCCTAACTTCCTCGTCAGGACGAATGGTGACAAACGGGCAAAAACTGCTTTCACCGACATGATCCGAGCACTGAATGTCCCTGAGGCTGACCTGACGTGGTATGTCAGCAGTCTGGAGGAGAACATCGCCGAGACCTTCGAGGAGCAGCAGAACACGTTGCGCATTGTCTCGCTCTTCACCCTCATTGCCATCATCATTTCTGTCATGGGCTATCTGGGACTGTCGCTCTTCTTCATTCGCCAGCGCAAGAAAGATATTGCCATCCGCAAGGTGATGGGCTCCACATCTGGAGAGGTGCTGATATTGATGCTACGCACGTTCTCCGTTCCCTTGCTGATTTCGTTCGTCATCGCTGTGCCCATCTCGTGGTACATCATGCACGACTGGCTCTCGAACTTCAGTTACCGCATCGCGCTCAGCCCCTGGATATTCGCTGCTGCCGGGTTCGCCTGCTTTATGATTTCCCTGCTCACCGTTATCATCCAGAGCTGGCGCGCTGCGTCAGAGAATCCCGTCAACAATATCAAGACAGAATAGTAATCGACAGACAAAAAAGAAGCCAATGAAGACAATTATCAGAAACTTCACATCCATATTCCGTAAGTTTGTTACAGCGAATCTGCTGAACTTGTTGGGGCTGAGCTTGGCCTTTGCTTCGTTCTTCGTCATCATGACCCAGGTGAATTACGACCTTGGCTACAACAAGAGCTTTGCCGAGCATGAGAAACTGTTCCGGCTGACAATGGAGTTAGGACATGGTATGGAAGACTACGGCACAACGCTGCCACGTCCGTTAGTAGAGCAGCTGGCAGCAGCATCGCCACACGTCACCAGCTATGGCATTAAGCAGGGATGGACCAACAACGACCAGTTTTTGGTGGACGAGCAAGTGTACTCGCTAACCCTTGTATATGGCATTCACGATTTCATCAGCGTGTTTAAGCCAACAGTCGTTGACGGAGACTTGAAGGGCTTGAACCAACTGTCCAATATAGTGTTGCCCCGCTCAGAGGCCATACGCATCTTCGGCACTGCCAATGCAGCGGGCAAGACCATGAAATACTATTGGGAGGACAATGTATTCTACAATGTGTGCGCCGTGATTGAGGACTATCCAGAAAACAACCTGCTGCATGGTGCTTGCTTTATAGGTGTCAACAGCAATGAAGGCAACTACCAGAATTGGAACTACGATGCCTATATCCGAGTGGATGATGTCAAGAACCTGCCGACGGTTCTCACTGCCATGCGTAAGAAGGCCATCGAGCTGTTCAAAGATGATTTCAATTTGACCAGTCCAAAAGATGCGGATGACCTGCAGGTCATCCTGACCCCCGTAGCCGATACTCATTTCTCGAAAGACCTCAACAGGAATTTTACTGACGCTTACTCGGTCAGCAGGAGCTCGGTCTATCTGCTGATTTGCTTCTCGCTGCTGATCATCGTGATAGCTGCCGTGAACTTCATGAACTTTAGCTTGGCCGAAACACCCATGCGCATTCGCAGCATCAACACACAGAAAGTATTGGGAGCTACAACGGCGAGCCTGAGAGGCAGTCTGCTGGCAGAAGCTGTCATCATCAGCCTGATGGCTTTTGTTCTGGCAATGGTTTTGGTATATATGGCTCACGACCTTGGCTTGCAGCAGTTGGTGCAGGGCAGTATCCTGTTGCAAGACCATCTCTGGCTGGCGGGTCTCACCCTGATGATCTGCATTGTCGTGGGGTTGTTGGCTGGTGCCTATCCTGCGTACTACGTCACTTCCTTCCCTCCGGCCCTAGTGCTGAAAGGGTCGTTTGGCCTCTCACCCAAAGGTCGTGTGCTACGCACCGCGCTGATTTGTCTGCAGTTCGTAGTCTCGTTCATGCTAGTCATTGGTGTAGGCATCATGTACTTGCAGAGCTACTTCATCTATCACACCGACTACGGCTTCGACAAGGATGAGGTGATGGTAGTGCCTACGGCCCCCGACACGCGCAATCATGCCGATGCCATCGATGCCGACCTGCGCAAGATTCCTGGGATAGAGGGTGCAAGCCTGGCCCAGAATGTCTTAGGCAGCAGCGACCGCTATCAGACGTGGGGCCGAGGCAGTGGCAACAAGCACATGACGTTCACCTGCATCTTTGTGGACTGGCGGTTCCTCGATGTAATGGGCATCGACATTGTGGAGGGGCGTAACTTCCGCGAGACGGACGGCGATGTGTATATCTTTAACGAGTCGGCCAAGAAGAAATACCCCTGGCTCGCTGTCGATAAGCCTATTAATGATGATCAGGATATGCCCATAGTCGGTTTTTGCGAAGACATCAAATACTCCACGCTGCGAGTGGACGACAGCGAGCAGCCGATAGCCTTCATGGTACCTGGTCCGAAAGGCTATTACTGGAATGATGGCTTCTGGCGTAATGTGCTGATGGTGCGTGTGGCAAAGGGAGTCGACAAGCGCGAGGCCAAGCAGCAAGTGTTGGAAACGGTGCTGAAGTACGAGCACGACAACGAGCTCACCGTGAACGACCTGCACTATATGGACGACAAGTTGGAGGAATCATACCAGCAGGAGCGTCTCTTCACCAAGCAGATCCTGCTGTTCTCGCTGCTGGCCATCCTCATCAGCATCATCGGTGTATTCGGCATGACGATGTTCGAGAGTGAATACCGCCGCAAGGAGATAGGCATCCGCAAGGTGTTTGGCAGTTCAACAAAGGAAATACTGGTGATGTTCAATCGTCGATACCTCTATATCTTGCTAGGGTGCTTTGTGGTGGCGGCTCCTATAGGCTACATGGTGGGCGTGCACTGGCTCGAAGGCTTTGCTATCCGTACTGCTGTTTCGCCCTGGCTGTTCTTTGTGTCGTTCCTGCTCATCGCCCTGATCACGATGCTTACGGTGACCTACCAGAGTTGGAAGAATGCCACCGAGAATCCCGTCAAAAGCATCAAGACAGAATAGCACTTATGGCGGGGGAAGTGCTGGGGGCATTAGGGCGAAATCTACGGTAAAACGTCAGATTTCGCCTAAAATATTTGGATGTTTGCAGGAAAAACTGTACCTTTGCGCCAAATTTTCAGTCCAATTGCAAATTTGTCCACGCGATGAACAACAATTTAGTAAACAGAACGTTAGCGTCGTTCATTTCTGACGTATTCCGCGTTCTTCCTGTGATTACACTCACTGGACCACGCCAGTCGGGCAAGACCACACTGTGCCGTGAGCAGTTCCCAAACCTGCCATACGTAAGTTTGGAGGATGCCGACACGCTGGCCGAGGTGCAGACTGACCCTAAAGCATTCTTTAACCGTCATCCAAAAGGGGTGATTATTGACGAGGCGCATCATTTTCCCAATGTGTTCTCTTATATACAGGTTATTGTAGACGAGGATCGCTTTCATGGGACTGACCAACACCACTATATCGTAACGGGAAGCAGTAATTTCACCATGATGGCGAAAATTACGCAGTCGATGGCAGGGCGTACTGCCGTCTTTTCCCTACTGCCGCTCAGCACCAGTGAGATTCTGTCTTATCAGCCCAAGGCCAGCACGTCGAAAATGCTGCTCTATGGTGGTTTCCCTGCCGTATGGATGGCAGACAACGAGACGTTGCGCCATCAACTGCTGAGCAACTATTACACCACCTACATCGAGCGTGACATGCGCGCCCTTATCAACGTGAAGGACTTGCAGGCATTCCAGACCTTCATCCGCCTATGTGCCAGTCGTGTAGGGCAGGAGTTCAATGCCTCAGCCGTATCAAACGAGGTGGGGGTTGCCGTAAACACCATCCGAAGTTGGCTCAGTATCCTTGCTGCCTCCTACGTGGTCTATCTGTTGCATCCTTATTACACGAACATCGGCAAACGGCTGACAAAGACTCCGAAACTTTACTTCTATGATACGGGGATGGCTGCTTTCCTTTTAGGCATCACCACCGAGCAACAGATGGATGTGCACCCGTTGCGTGGTCCTTTGTTTGAGAACATGGTCATCAACGACATGCTGAAGATTGACTTGAACCGAGGTAATAATATGCAGCAGCTGTTCTTCTACCGCGACAAGAGCCAGCACGAGGTGGATGTGCTGCGCATACTACCCCCAAACCTTGTGGAGGCCTACGAAATCAAGTCTGCCCAAACGTGGAATGCCGACTTCTTTGCCAATTTGAATTATCTGCGGCCATTGCTCAAGGAGCGTATGCTGAAAACTACTGTGGTCTATGATGGCCTTCAGGAGAATCCGCAACCAGAAAACGGTATCATTAACTTCCGCCATCTCCAGTGGTAACTACTGTCAAATAATCATACGCCGAACCGTCTAATTTTTAGACAATCTGCATCTGCCGGGGCATAAAGCTTTGGCAGTTTCGTTTTTATGCCGTACCTTTGCAGGCAAAAAAGAGATATGAACAGCTATCTGAAGTTTCTGAGCCGCCACAGGTGGTTTACGTTCATCAACATCGTGGGCCTGTGCCTGTCGATGGCATTCCTGCTGCTGCTGGGTGATCTCATCTATCGTCAGACGTCCGTGGAGAACTACCAGACACGTGGCGACCGCACCTTCGTCGTGGGCAATGAGCAGTATATGATGTCAAACTTTCGCGTGGGACAGAAGTTGAAGGACCGCTTCCCTGAGATAGAGGACTGGTGCTCTGTGTCAGGCTTTGGCATCACTTTCTCCATCAATGGCCAGGAGGCTCCTACGAAGATGCTCGTCGCTGCCCCGAACTTCTTCGAGTTCTTCGACTACAAGCTGCTGACCGGCGACAAGCACAAGGTGCTCAGTGCGCCCAGTCAGATGGTAGTCAGCAAGAAGTTCGCCCAGCGCCATTGGCCTGATGGCGATGCTGTAGGGAAAGAGGTTATCCTGGGCGACGAGAAAGACGCCGATGGGCATATCACCTATATCGTCAGCGGTGTGATGGACGACTTCGACCGTTCCGTCATTCCGGCGGGCTATGAGTGTGTGGTTAATGTGGAGAATCTGCGCCAGATTCATCCCTCTGCCTACGTCGAGACCATGAACAATGCCGGCAGTTGCGTGCTATTTCTGATGGCTAAAGAGGGTTGCAATTTGAAGGGCAAGACCGCTGATATGCGCGAATATCTGAAGAGCTTCTTCTGGCTCTACGAGATGGGTGCTGTGAAGGAACTGACGCTCACCCCGCTTTCCACACTCTATTATGATGCGAATAACTGTTCGTTTGAAGGCGATGACCTCAATCACGGCAGTCGCGATATGGCCCATCTCTATGTGGTCATCGCCCTGCTCGTGCTGGTGTTCGCCATCTTCAACTATGTGAACCTGAGCGTCTCGCTGACCACAGACCGCTCGAAGGAGATGGCCACAAGGCGGCTCTTAGGACTGTCGCGCCTACAGGTGTTTGCCAAACTGATTGCTGAGAGCATCCTCTTTACGGCGATTGCCTTTGTCATTGCCTACTTGGTGGCCCTCGCCTTGCAGGACAAAGCTGTGGAGATGGCCAACTGTCAGTTAGACTTGCTGAAGGATACGGGCTTAGTGACCATTGTGGGTTTTGCCCTCGCTATTATCCTCGTTGGTGCTTTGGCAGGATTCGTGCCGGCATCCATACTGAGTGGCTACGAGCCTATGGATATCGTGCGAGGCACATTCCGCCGTCGTGTGCGCCAGCGTTGGAGTCACGTGCTGATGGTGATGCAGGCAGTCTTTGCCATCGTCATGCTGACTGTCACATTCCTGCTTGGCAACGGCATCCGTGAACGGATGAACCAGCCATTAGGCTATGATGTAGAGAATATCCTGGAGTTATGGGGCTTAAACTCCCTCGACCAAAACCAGCGACAGACGTTTCGCAGCTCGCTACTGGATCTGCCAGAGGTGGATGCTGTGGGCTTTGGCTATGGAATACCCTTGGAAATGCTGGAAAACCAGACGGTGGCGGCAGATGACGGGACGGTGGTCAGCATGCGTCTGCTGATAGGCGACAGCTGTTTCTTCAACATCCTCAACATCCATCCTGAGAAGACTTATATTGACAATGGTGTGGGTGTCAACCATCAGCTGCTGCGCCAGTTCGGCAAGAGTGATGACGAAAGGAAAATAGTAACGGCCAGCGGATCGGTGAACTTAGAAGTGGGTGCACTATATCCTGATATGGTCTATCTGAACGTGATGAATGAGGAAAAGCATCCCACACCTTTTACTATTATTAAGGAGAATGAGTTTCTGGATGGCAGCGAGAACTATGCACAGCGGAATTACGGAAGTCCTCGTGCGACGCTCGTCAAGTATCATGGCGACCGTAAGAAGGTGGAAGAGGCAATGACCAGCCTGATCAACGAGCTGACGGGCCATGAGGCTCAGGATGTGCACTCGCTCAGCCAGCGACATCACGACTGGTATGAGGATTACGAGCGATTCCTCAGTGTGCTGACGGTCTTCACCATCGTAGCCCTGCTGATAGCCGTCCTCGGTCTGATGGCGATGAACAGTTACTTCGTGAGCCAGCGCCGTCGTGAGATTGCCGTGCGCCGGGTCTTTGGAGCAGCAGTCGGCAGCATCACCCTGCGTCTGCTGCGAACGGTGGTCGTTCAGTCGCTTATCGCCGCCATGATTGCCGTTCCGCTGGCCTACTGGCTGGCTCCTAGGGTGAGCAGTATCTCGGGGCTCAGCATCCAGATGCGCCTGCTGCCGCTGTTGCTCTCGCTGCTCATTGTCCTGGCCGTCAATGTCCTCACGGCAGCCTTCCAAGGATGGCGTGCTGCCACAGAGAATCCCGTGAACAGTATTAAGAATGAGTAGGAAAGACAGGTGTCTGTCAGCAAGAGCATCGTAGTATGAGCGAGAGAATACGTAGCATACAGGGTGAAAGGACGTACCTGAGAGGGTGTAAGGTCGTAGGTAAAGAGGTGAGTGAACGTATCTCTCGCGTTGGCATCGAGCGGGAAAATCGTTGGCAGCGGCCGCTGACAATGTCTGCAGCGACCGGGAAGAAGCTTGGCAACGGCTGCTGCGAATCATTTTTTATCCAGTGGAACTAAACAGAAAAGATATATGAACGTATTAAAGTCTCTGAATCAGCGTGGCCAGCACAATTGGATCAAGATATTGTGCTTAGCCATTGGACTGGCTACGGGTATCGTACTCATAGGCAAGGCCGGCTTCGAACAGTCGTGGGACAGCTTCTTCCCATCGAGCGACCGCATCTACATAGTTTACGAAGACGTGATTCGCGATGGCGAATACCTGCATTACTCGCAGACACCTGGTGCAGTGGCGCCTGCCCTGAAACGCTACTGTCCGCAGGTGGAGGCTGCCACACGCTATACGACTTTCTCCTGGGATATGCCCATTGTGACGGACGACGACAAGCGCGTGCGCACCAACTTTGCACTTGCCGACAGTTGCTTCTTCGACGTGTTCCCCTTCCGTGTGCTGGCTGGCAATGCCAGGAAGGCGCTCAGCCAAGTGGAGTACTGCATGATTCCCCTCTCGCTGGCCGGGAAACTGGCTGGCAGCGACAATCCCCTCGCCATAGTAGGCAAGAAGGTGTACTATAACAAGCGTGGCGCATTGGCGCTCACCGTCGGCGGCGTGTACGAGGATGTGCCTCTGAACTCACGTCTTCATGGCTTGGAGGTGATGGTGTCGATGACTACCATCACTCAAATTATGTGGGACGGACGCGAGAACTGGATAGGCAACGACCGCTACTTTGGCTATGTGCGGCTGGCTGAGGGCATCAGTCCCGACGACCTGAAACCCCAGATTGAGAAGATGCAGAAAGAAAACCTGCCTCAGGAAGAGCTGAAGAAAGCCGGCGTGGATCTAGGCTTCTCTGTTGGTCCGTTGCGCGATTTTCATAGGAATGATGATGGCACGCGCCGCATGACTTGGATTCTCTCTATCCTGGCCGCCGTGCTCATTGGCTGTGCCGTGATGAACTACCTGCTGCTGGTTATTGGCGGTGTCAGTCGTCGTGCTCACGAGATGGCTGTGCATAGGTGCTATGGTGCTGAGGGCCGTCATATTTATCTGAAGGTGATAGCCGAAAGCCTTGCCCACCTGTTGCTGGCGTTGGTGCTTGCTGCCCTGCTGCTGTTGGTATTCAGAGGTACCATCGAAGAGCTGGTGGGCGCTCCGCTGACGGTATTGCTGCAGCTGGGGGGCAATGTGCTCCTCATCGCGCTCACTTGTCTGGTGGTGCTGGTCATTACGGGCTTGGTGCCTGGGTGGATTTATACCCATATCCCTGTAACGGCTGCTTTCAGCAACTACAGTCATACGCACCGTTTGTGGAAACTCCTGCTGCTGGGCTTGCAGTTTGCATCGGTCACCTTCCTCATCGTGCTGCTGATGGTGGTAGGCCGACAGTACCAGCTGATGGTGAACGATAATCCTGGCTACGACTATGCCAAGCTGGGGACGGTCAGCATAGATGGTGTCTCGAAAGAGCAGCGCCAGCTGGCATACGACGAGCTGGGCAAGCTGTCGACGGTAGAGAGCATAACGATGTCGTTTGCTGACCTGACTGAATATCAGAGTGGTGATAACATCTTCCTGCCAGGTGATGACCGTGAGTATATGAATATTTCTGATTGGTTCTACGTGGGCGATAATTATTTCGATGTGATGCGCATTCCGGTAATCGCTGGCCGCACCTTTACTGAGCACACCGACACGCTGCGCGAGGTGATGGTGAGCCGCCAGTTCGAAGAGAAGATGAAACAGCTGGCAGGCTGGGATCAGGCTCTGGGCAAACAGATTATCTGCACATCGTTCGACGGTCCTTACACCATTGTGGGCGTGTTTGAGGATGTTCGTGTGGGCAGTATTTCTGATCCTGACACACGCCCCTGTGTCTGCTTCTATAGTCGCCATCCTGAGCAGATGCACCAGATCATTATCCGTTTCCGCTCGATGGAAGGACTTGAGATAGCCAACAAGATGCTCAAGGAGATAGTGACGGATAATCCTGATATCGCCATAACGCCTTATAACCAGCTGATAACCAACCTCTATACCGATGCCCGCCGCTTCCGTACGACGGTGATGATAGGCGGACTGGTGGCACTGATGATAGCACTTATCGGACTGATAGGCTATCTGGCTGGCGAAATGGCTCGCCGGCAGAAGGAGATAGCTATCCGCAAGGTGAATGGCGCCACCATCAGCGATGTGCTCCAGCTGTTCCAGGCGGATGTCCTGAAAGTGGCCTTGCCTGCCGTAGTGATTGGCGCTACGGGTGCTTGGTATGTTGCCCGCCTGTGGCTGGAGCAGTTCAGCGAGAAGGCCACGCTTTCGCCCGTCATCTTCATTGGCGGCGCACTCTTGGTCATCGCCGTCATTATCAGTGTGGTATGTATCGGCTGCTATCGGGTAGCCACCAACAATCCAGTAGATTATCTTAAAACAGAGTAGAAGAATATGATTAAACTTGAAAGCATTCAGAAGGTCTTTCGCACCGAGGAGGTGGAGACCGTAGCACTGGGCGGCGTGTCGCTCGAAGTGAAGAAAGGTGAGTTTGTTGCCATCATGGGCCCGTCGGGCTGTGGCAAGTCAACCTTGTTGAATATCCTCGGCCTGCTCGACAATCCCACCAGCGGCACTTACTATCTCGATGGTGTGGAAGTGGGCAAGCTGAAGGAAAGCCAGCGCACGAAGGTTCGTAAGGGTCAGATAGGCTTTGTGTTCCAGAGCTTTAACCTGATCGATGAGCTGAATGTGGAGGAGAATGTGGAGCTGCCGCTGACTTATCTGGGCGTGCCGAAGAAGGAGCGCAGGCAGAAGGTGGAGGAGGTGTTGCGCCGCATGTCTATCAGTCATCGTGCCCATCACTTCCCCCAGCAGCTCTCAGGCGGTCAGCAGCAGCGTGTGGCTATCGCCCGTGCCGTTGTGATGAATCCTAAGCTGATTCTTGCCGACGAGCCAACGGGTAACCTCGACTCGAAGAACGGTATGGAGGTAATGCGGCTGCTCACCCAGTTAAACCAAGAGGGCACCACCGTGCTGATGGTGACCCACTCGGAGCGTGATGCCGGCTATGCCCAGCGTGTCATCAATCTTCTTGATGGTCAGGTGGTGCCGGAGGTAAGACTATAGTAAATGAGGAATGAGGAATGAGAAATGAGGAATGAGAAATGAGGAATGAGAAATGAGGAATGAGGAATGATGATTACTTCTACCGGCGGACTCTGCGCTTGCCTGGTAATCACCATTTCTCATTCCTCATTTCTCATTCCTCATTATCAAAGCCTTACTTCCACCTGATGGCGGCCAGGTGCATAGGGGATGAGAGTGCCACTGACGGGTGTGCCGTCGACGATAATCTGGCGAACACCCTTCTGACTGCCGTTGGGATGGATGGTGATGTCATAGACGGCATCGCGGAAACGGCGCGTGACAGTGTAGTCGCCAGCTGTTGCAGGCAGGCAGGGGTCGATGAGCAGGCCGTCGTAGTCGGGCTTGATGCCTAGGATGTACTCCGAGACGGTAAGCCACATCCAGGCCGCCGTGCCCGTGAGCCATGAGTTCTTGCCTTCGCCAGGACGGGCGGCATCCTTGCCTGCCACCATCTGGCAGTTGACGTAAGGCTCGACTTTATGCAGCATTTGGCATTTCTCTTCCACATACGACGGCAGAATCTTGGCATAGTGGCTCCAGGCATCATTGCCGCGCCCTGCTATACACTCGCCGATGATGACCCAGGGATTGTTGTGGCAGAAGATGCCTGCGTTCTCCTTATAGCCTTCAGGATAGGAGCTGATCTCGCCCATCTCTACATGATAGGTGGTGAAGGCGGGATTCTGTAGCACGATGCCGTGTTCGCATTCCAGGTATTTCTTGACGGAGTCGAGGCTCTTGGCAGTCATCCCCTCGTCGGCGCCTATCTCTGCCATTGTGCACCATCCCTGGCTCTCGATGAAGATCCTGCCTTCGTCGTTCTCGTGAGAGCCAATCTTCTTGCCGAAGTAGTCGTAGGCGCGCAGATACCATTCACCATCCCATCCGTCGCGCTTCACGGCATCGATCATATCGTCGATGGCCTGCTGCATGCGGGAGGCTTCTTCTAATAATGAGGAATGAGAAATGAGGAATGATGAATGATGATTACCCCCACCGGCGGACTCTGCGCTTGCTAGGTAATCACCATTTCTCATTCCTAATTCCTCATTTCTCATTCTCTTTGCAAGTTCCTTGCAAAGAGCCACGTATTCTTTGGCAGTGACGACGAAGAGGCCGGCTATCATGAGCGATTCGGCTTTCGAGCCTTTGCTCTTGTTCTCTGTGGTCTGGAACGACTCGTTGGGGTCCCATGAGAAGCAGTTGAGGTTGAGACAATCGTTCCAGTCGGCACGCCCGATGAGTGGCAGGCGGTGAGGCCCGAGGTTACGGATAACGTGGTCGAGCGACACTTTGAGATGTTCGAAGAGTGTCACCTCAGTACCTTCCTGATTGTCAAAAGGCACCATTTCATCGAGAATAGTGAAGTCGCCCGTCTCCTTCAGATAGGCCACCGTTCCGAAGATGAGCCAGCATGGGTCGTCGTTGAATCCGCCTCCGATGTCGTTATTGCCACGCTTGGTCAATGGCTGGTACTGGTGATAGCAGCCGCCGTCGGGGAACTGCGTTGAGGCAATGTCGATGATGCGCTGACGGGCTCGCGAGGGTATCTGGTGGACGAAGCCCACAAGGTCCTGGTTGGAGTCGCGGAAGCCCATTCCCCGTCCTATGCCGCTCTCGAAGAAGCTGGCGCTTCGCGAGAAGTTGAAGGTCACCATGCATTGGTACTGGTTCCAGATGTTCACCATGCGATCGAGCTTGTCGTTGCCCGTGCGTACGTGATAAATACTGAGCAGACCGTCCCAGTATTCCTGCAGCTCGCGGAAAGCTTGGTCCACTTTTTCCGTTGTGTCGAGACTATCGATGAGCTGATGGGCCTTCTCTTTATTGATAACCTGTGGAGCGGCGAATTTCTTTTCCTGTTCGTTCTCAATATAGCCCAATAGGAAGACAAAGTCACGGCTTTCGCCAGGCTGAAGGCTGACTTCGATGTAGTGGGAGGCGATGGGACTCCAGCCGTGAGCGTGGCTGTTGCGCGGACGTCCTTCAAGCACTGCCTCTGGCTCGTCGAATCCGTTGTAGAGGCCTACGAAGGTCTCGCGATCGGTATCAAAGCCGTCGATGGGACAGTTCACGTGGTAGAAGGCATAGTGATTGCGACGCTCGCGATATTCCGTCTTGTGATAGATGGTAGAGCCCTCTATCTCTACTTCGCCCGTCGAGAAATTACGCTGAAAGTTCTCCATATCGGTGGCTGCGTTCCACAGGCACCACTCTTCGAAGGAGAAGAGTTTCAGGTGCTTCACCTCCTGCGAGTGGTTGGTCAGCGTCAGCTTCTGCACCTCAGCCCATTTCCTAAGTGGGACGAAGAAGAGCACGCTGGCCTCTATCTGGTTCTTGCGACCGGTGATGCGTGTGTAGCCCATACCGTGCCGGCACTCGTAGAAGTCGAGAGGCGTCTTGCATGGTTTCCAGCCCGGGTTCCACACACAGTCGTTGTCTACGAGATAGAAGTAGCGTCCGCCGTTGTCCATCGGCACATTGTTGTAGCGATAGCGTGTGATGCGGCGGAACTTAGCATCCTTGTAGAAGCTGTAGCCTCCTGCTGTGTTGGAGATGAGTGAGAAGAAATCTTCGTTGCCCAGGTAGTTGATCCAGGGCCAGGGTGTCTGAGGGTCGGTAATGACGTATTCCCTATGAGCATCGTCGAAGTGTCCGTATCGTTTCTGTTCCATGTTTTTGGGGAGTTTAGGAGTTTGGGAGTTTGGGAGTTTAGGAGTTTGGAGTGATGATGGCAGCCCATCCGCCGCCAGGAGCGAGGTGGATATTCAGCTTGTCGCTGGCTTTCACTGGTTGGCGGCTATGACGATAGTCCATCGCTTCCTTCTCGGCATTGGTGCCGTCGGCAAAGATGTCGGCTTGATAGCTGCCCCCACCCAGGAAGGAGCAATCGATCAGCAAATCGCGTGCTGTCCAGTTGGTCATAGCACCGATATACCAGGTCGAGCCCTTGCGACGAGCAATAGCCGCGTATTCGCCCAACTCGCCACAGAGAGCCACCGTCTCGTCGAAAGTGGTGGGAATCAGACTGATGAAGTTTGTAGTCTCCTGCTCGCGCATGTATTTTGTGGGTGAATCGGCCAGCATCTGCAAGGGAGCGTCGAAGACAATGTACATCGCTACCTGATGGCAACGTGTGCCCTGACTCATGGGGTGTCCATAGTTGCCGAAGAAGTTCTCGCGAGTGGCATTGTCCATTGCTCCCGGTGTGTAGTCAAGCTGTCCGCAGAGCATGCGCAGGTAGGGTATGGTCACATCATAGCGAGGCTGGTCGCTGACTGGTCCACGCTCGTTGCGTGGTTCCCATTTGGCGTTCTCCAGGCCCTTCACTCCCTCGAAGTTGAGCACGTTGGGGTATGCACTTTGTATGCCCATGGGCTTCAGGCCATGATAGTCGAGCAGCAGATGGTGGCGGGCAGCGCACTCAGCCATACGGTAGGCAGAACGGATGACCTGTTGGTCGTCGCGGTCGAAGAAGTCGACCTTGAATCCCTTGATACCCATATCGGCATAGTGCTGCATATAGTGCTCCATCGCCGCTGTGCCGTCGAGCACGTCGTTGCCGATCATGTTGCGCCAGCTTGACCAAAGGATAATGCCCACGCCCCGGCTCTTTCCGTAAGCAACGAGCTCTTTGAGGTCGATGGCAGGATTCAAGTCCTCGGTGAGCGACTCTCGTCCGCTCCATCCTTCGTCGATGATGATGTATTCCAGGTGGTTTTTCTGTGCGAAGTCGATGTAATACTTATATGTGGCAGTGTTCATGCCCGACTGGAAGTCGACGTTCCAAATGTTGGTGTTGTTCCACCAGTCCCACGCCACCTTGCCCGGCCTGATCCAACTGATATCGTCAACACGGCAGGCAGGAGCAAGTCGCACGGCCATATCGCAGTTGAGCAGCTCGGCATCGCTATCAGTCACCACGACGGCACGCCAGGGAAGCATCCGTTTTCCTGATATCCGGGCAATATAGCTGGCACGCTTCGTAGAGACCATATTCAGTCCGCGTCCCAGCACACTCTGCTCCAGCACGTAGGGCGCGAACTCTGCTGTCAGCGCATGTCCGTCACCCTTCTTGAGCATCAAGCCGGGATAATCCTCTACGCCGGCATCCATCACTACGGCTTTCTTTCCGTCAGGCAGACAGACACAGAGAGGAGTGATGGCCAGGGAGTCGGGAAACATCTGCGAAAGCTGCTGCTCGTCGTAATAGGACTCGAAAGAGTAGCTATAGCGTTCGCCGCCGCGCAAGTCGTTAACGTATGGCACAAAAACCTTATAATCGCCGGCAAAGCGGAACTCGGCTGTCTCGCTGTCTATGCGGCTGGCCTTTGCATTGCCGATACCGATGCGATAGGCTGCTCCGTCGTCGTAGGCTCGGAATTCCACTGTCGTGCCGTGTGCGAACTTCATTACCAGCATTCCGTAGTTGTCCGCCACCTGCTGCTTTCGATAGACAGGAGTCGCGATGGATGAGGTCACCTGTTGCTTGCGTGCCACACTACCCTGACCGCTGATGAGCGGCTGTCCGTCGACGACGGCTTGAATGGCGGAGGGAGTAAGCACCTGTGTGTCGCCTTTGCTCACAGCCCACGTCAGACGTTGGCCATCAGTAGTCACAGTCACTTCCAGTTTTCCGTTGGGCGAGGTCAGTTTTTGCACTTTCGCCCCACTGGCTGCCATACATATCATGCAGAGCAGCAGTCCTAGCATTTTTCTTTTCTTCATTGTCAGATTGGTTTTCTTGTTGTACAAGAAACGCTCTCCGCCCCATTTTTATTGTGTAAAACGATGGTAAATGAACGGAAAAATGGCAGTTTTGAGATGATGAGCCATTTTTGAAAACAAACGAAACAAATGGTAAACCTCCTTTACGCAAATGGCCTTACCTTTGCACCCACAACAACCATTTATTCACTAATAAAACAAAAAACATGAGAATCTTTACCAAATTATTCTGTGTGGCTGCTATTTGCCTGCTTGGCATCAGCAGCGCAAGTGCAAAGACCGAACAGGTGCATGCCACCTTTGAGAACCCCACTAACACCAACACCACCTGGAATGCCTCGACCAAGACGTTCACTTGGAGCACAACTTATTACAATCAGCTGCGCAACATTGGACTGCCCTCTGGCGACATCTCGAAGTACAAGAAGCTGGTGGTCGACTGCCATTTCGTCACTGGCAACCGCATCCGTATCCTTTTCTATAAAGGCGGTTCGAACCTTACGCTCTTTGCTGAGGAAGGCGTCAACGAGTTCATCATCAAGGACGAACTTGAGGCTCAGGCTCCCGATGATTTCAATGAGTACATCCTGCAGTGCGATGAAATCTGCCTCTCGGGCGATAATGCTATTGCTCCTGGAGAAGTGGTGATCAACGACGTCTATCTGGAGACCTACAATGACGAAGGAGAGAAAGTGTATGCCACCTTTGAGAACCCCACCAACACCAACACTACTTGGAATGCCTCGACCAATACATTCACTTGGAGCACAACTTATTACAATCAGCTGCGCAACATCGGACTTCCCTCGGGCGACATCTCGAAGTACAAGAAGCTGGTGGTCGACTGCCATTTCGTCACTGGCAACCGCATCCGTATCCTTTTCTATAAAGGCGGTTCAAACCTCACGCTCTATGCTCAGGAAGGCGTCAACGAGTTTATCATCAAGGACGAACTGGAGGCTCAGGCTCCCGATGACTATAATGAGTACATCCTGCAGTGCGATGAAATCTGCCTCTCGGGCGACAATGCTATTGCTCCAGGCGAAGTCGTAGTTAACAGCGTCTATCTGGAGACCTATCCCGAGAACGAATCTGTCGAGATTCCCGACATTGTCAACGAAGAGCAGCCCGACAAACCCGAAGGCTATATCGACCTCACTGAAGCATTCCCCAGCCTCAACCCACGTCTGGGTGTCAAGCTTGGCAATGGTGAAGTAGTGCTTGGCCAGAGGAGCAAGGACGTTATCGCTGATCTCTCACCCTATAGCGAGCTCACCATCGTTGCTACTCCCGGATTGAAGCTGGTGCTGTATATGAACCATGAGGTGGACGCACAGCAAAATGCCGGCGACTATGCTGAGGCTGACGCCGGTAAGTATCTCTTCCTCGACGTGCAAACCGATGAGAATGGCATGTACACGCTCGACCTGACACAAATGGACAAAGCCGACCTCAACTGCATCTGCCTGCCTTGGGACAACTCGAACAAGGGCACCGTCTGGTACCTCCTGTTGAAGGATGTCGCTACGGGCATCCAGCAGATCGCTAACGTTGCAGCCGACAATGTCATCTACGATTTGCAGGGTCGCCAGGTGGCTAATCCGCAGGGTGGACTGTACATTCTGAACGGAAAAAAGGTCGTTTTGAGACGATGAGATAAATTCGAAAACAAACGAAACAATCAGTAAAGCCCTTTCGCGAAAAGGGCTTTATCTTTGCACACAAATTTCGATAATTCCTTTCATTATTAACTAAAAAACAACAAAGAACATGAGAAAAACCTACATGATGCTGTTTGCACTGGTGCTGATTGCACTGGGCGCAACGAAAGCAAATGCCGGAGAGATCATCTCGCTGCAGGAAGTTCCTTTCTGCTCATGGGATGGATGGGGCGTTGACGCTCAGAAGACCGGCGAAGCAGAGTGTGCATGGGTAGTGGGCGAGTCCACTGGCCAGCCCTACGGCGACTCGCAGGTCATCAACTATGCTGACCTCTCGCTCTACTCAAAGTTGATCGTGACCGTCACTGAAGGCACGCCACGCTTCCTCTTCAACCGCGACGTTGACGAGGGACAGTGGGCCGAGAACGAGGAAGAGTCACACCTCATCGACAACACCAGGAACGGCTGGAGCTCGAAGTACTTCTCCGTCGACGGCAGCACCTACACCGTCGACCTGAAGATGATGGTGAAGGAGAAGGGCTTTGCCCACCTGCACGCCATCAAGGGTGCCAACTGGGCTAACGTCACCGTCGAGAGCATGGAGGTGGAGCGTCAGGGTAAGGCCCAGCAAGTGGGCTGGACTGAGCTTCTCACCAATGGTGACCTCGAAGGCGACGATGTGAGCTGCTTCTACTCGAAGGAGAACGGCGGAGAGCCATTCCCCTCAATCATCACTGATGGTATCGGTGTCAACGAGAGCCGCGGTATTATGGTTCACTCGGCTGCCGGAGCTGCTCAGGATTGGGATGCCCAGTTCTGGATCAACCTGCCCGAGATTCTCCCACAAGGTACGAAGTATCGCGTGTCGTTCGACCGTCGTGCCAGCATGGACGGCACTGCCGACACTCAGGCTCATGCTGATCCCAGCGACTACATCCACTACGAGATGATTGGCTCGCCCACCTTCACCACCGAATGGCAGACCTACAAGTTCGAAGGTGAGATTACTGCTTCTCAGGCAGGACCGAATGGAACTGGCGGCCTGATGCACTCCATCGCCTTCAACCTCTCGAAGGACAGGAACAACGATGTCGACTTCTTCTTCGACAACCTGAAGTTTGAGGTATATAAGTATGGTACGATGGCTGAGTACTACATGGACATCGTCCAGGTGGACTTTGGCTTCGACACCAACATCCCCGCTCTCGTAAAGGCTTCTGGCAAGTCTCGTCTGATCTTCCCCGAAGGCTGCGCTAAGGTGACTGCCGACGGCAAGGAAATGGTCGTTATGTCAGTTGAGGGCTTCGCCGACGGACGTTTCTACGTATTCACTGAGGAGGCTCTCGACGACAATGCTACTATCGAAGTGAGCTTCACCAATCCTAAGGATCCCGCTTATCATCTTATCTATACCAGCGGACCTGGCGGCGACGTCAACGACTGGAGCGGCGAGGCCGACCTCAACGAGGATGTGGCTAAGGAAGATGCCTATGCATTCGTCTTCGTGCGTCCTACTGTGATGAGCACCGATCCTGAGGATGGCTCATTCAACCTGCCCAACAGCATCAAGGAGTTCACCGTGAACTTCGACAAGCCCGCTGACTGCTCAGTGCTCAAGGCTACGATCAACGGCAAGGCCCTGACCGTTTCTCCCAATACTGGCGCTGCTGAGGTGGTGAAGCTGATCCGTCAGGACAGCGGTGACCTGCCTACGGGTGAGTACACCATCAAGGTGACCAACATCCTGGCTGAGGAGCCTCTGGTTCCCGATGACCTGGGTGACTATACGTTCGTGCTCAACGTCGGTAAGGTGGACAACGATCCTAACGACGTTCCTAGGGAACTGATTCCCGCCGAGTACTTCGCAAATACTGCCGCTAATGGTATCCCCGAGGGATTCATCGTGATGTTCGGTGAGGAGCTCCGCACCTCTGAGGGCTCATTCGGCTCTGGCCCACGTCTGTTCAACTTCGGCGAGGGTGGTGACTTCACTAAGGGTCTCTACTTCCGTGAGGGCTATGCCGAGTACGGTAGCGTAGAGAATCACGCTCTGCAGCTCGAGGCTGGTAAGAAATACGACTTCCGCTTCAACACCGCAGCCTGGAAGGACAACGGTGCTTGGTGCCGCTTCGAGGTTCTCGACCAGAACGACGAGGCCGTCGTGTCAGAGATGATCAACAACAAGCCTAACGTCAACGGTGGCACAGGTGCTGTCCAGGGTTCGACCTATACTCAGATTCGCTACGTGCCTGCCACAACGGGTTACTACCGCGTGCGCTGGACCGCTTGCGACCAGGGTGGTAACGGTGGCTTCTTCGAAGTCTTGCTGGGTAATCCCGGTGTCCGCTACATCCCCAATGTCGTGGGTGTGGAAGAGACACAGCTGCTGAACACTGCACTTGAGAATGCTAAGGCCGTGCGCGATGCCAACAGCGCCGACCGCTACTCAGGTCCTGCTTTCGATGCACTCGTAGCTGCTATCGCAAAGTACGAGGCTGAGGGTCCCACCTACACTGCTCCTTCTGCCTATAAGAATGCCGCTGCTGCCCTTGATGCTGCTGCACAGGCAGTGCGCGATCACCGCTCACTCATCGACACCTACGATCCGCTGCCTCAGCGCGCTCAGGAGATCGTCGACAACAATGCCGAGAAGAAGTTCTCCAAGACCGAGCTCTATGCTACTCTGAAGGCTGCTGCCGCCAAGTATGCTACGAAGGTCGTTGAGACCCAGGTTGATCCTGAGACCGGACTCGAGATGCAGGTTGAGGTCGTGAAGGTGAAGGACATCAAGGACGATGCCGAGCTGCAGGCCGCTATCGCCGAGCTGAAGGATCTTGTCAACACCACTGGTCTGCTCTTCACCGAGGGCGAGTCAAAGACTGCCGACACAGGTATCAAGGTGCTCGTCGAGCGTCTGCGCCTGGGTGCTGAGGGTCTGAAGCAGCTTGGTGTGGCTGAGGAGGACGATATGGTTCAGGCTGCTTACAATGCCCTGACCGACGACGACGACCTCGCCAACAGCATCAAGAACCGCATGAAGCTCATTCTCTATGAGAACCTGAAGGATCCCAACAATGCTCTCTTCGAGGCTACCATCGATCCTCTCACTGAGGAGATCGTCACTCCCGCCTATGATATGACCGTGTTCGTCAAGAACCCCAACATCTACAAGCAGCGTGCCGACATCAACTTCAACGAGGAGAACGTTCCCGGATGGGTTACCCCAGAGGGATACTCCGCTCCTGGACTCTCATGGGGCTGGGGCTCTACGCAGGGTACTGACGTCATCGCCGAGGACTGCATGTTCCAGACTTGGGGCGGCAGCTACCGCGTCGAGCAGACCATCACCGACCTGCCTGTGGGTATCTATCAGCTGCGCGCCGGCTTCGGTGAGCGTCAGGATGAGAACGACGCTCCCAACGCCCTCGACGACACTTACTTCTATGTGAAGACCTCCGACACTCCCGAAGAGGATGTTGCCGACAGAATCGATGCTACCCGCATCGGACAGGCATTCCCCTATGCAGCAGAAGGCAGCCTGGGTAGCCTGGGCATCTACGACATCGTCGTCACCGACGGTATCGTCACCCTCGGTGTCAACGCTTGCAGCGGTTCTCACACGTTCTTCAGCGATGTGCGCGTCTACATCTGCGGTGGTGCCAGCAAGGTCGACTACAGCGCCCTCTACGATGAGGTGCTCGCTGGCATCGACGAGACAGTGGCCTCCAACGTGAAGGTGCGTGCTATCGAGCTCTTCGACCTCAACGGCCGCCGAGTCACATCGGCACAGCGTGGTGTCACCATCATCCGCAAGTACATGAGCGATGGTACCGTACGCACCGAGAAGGTCATGAAGAAGTAACACTACATTTGATTCAATTACCCTTGGAGTGGCAAGACAGCAAAAAGTCTTGCCACTCTTCGAAAAAACAACGACTACTGATATGAGAAAGGTTATGATGATGCTGGCGCTGGCGCTGGCGAGTATCCTGCCGACAGAGGCGGCTCCCCGTTTCGTGGTGTTTTCTTCCGATGCCGATGCCCAGCCGCTGCGCACCGATGCCATCAGCTTCAGCGAGCAGGACGATGAAGGCGTGAAGATAGCTATTGCCAACCTTCGTGCCGACTTTGCCCGGGCCCTCACTCAGAATGGCGGCGAAGGCTTGTCGCTGCTGATAGGCACCCTGGGCAGAAATGCCGACATCGACCGTCTGCAGAAGCAGGGACTGCTGCCCGACCTGAAGGGAAAGCGCGAGAAGTTCGTCATCACCACCGTCGACCATCAGCTGGTCATTGCCGGAAGCGACCGTCGGGGCACCATCTATGGCGTCTACGAGCTGTCAGAGCAGCTGGGTGTCTCGCCCTGGTACTGGTGGATGGACGTGCCCGTCGAGCAGCACGCACGCGCGTATATCAAGAATGGTGTGTTCACCGACGGTGAGCCCGCCGTAGAGTTCCGCGGACTGTTTCTCAACGACGAGGCCCCCTGTCTCACCTCATGGGTGAAGAACACCTGGGGCACCGACTATGGCGACCACCGCTTCTATGAGCGCGTGTTCGAGCTCATCCTCCGACTGAAGGGCAACTTCCTCTGGCCGGCTATGTGGGGATGGGCCTTCTATGCCGACGATCCTGAGAACGGTAAGACCGCCGACCGCATGGGCGTCATCATCGGCACCTTCCGCGAAGGTATCGAGCGCATGCGAGGCACTGAGGACATCGTGACCATAGGCATGCGTGGCGACGGCGACGAGGCGATGAGCGATAAGGCCGACACCAAACTGATGGAGCGCATCATCAACAATCAGCGCCGCATCATCAAGGAAGCCACAGGCAAGCCAGCCGAGAAGACCACGCAGGTGTGGGCATTATACAAGGAGGTGCAGGAATACTACGATGCCGGACTCCGTGTGCCCGACGACGTGATGATACTCATCAGCGACGACAACTGGGGCGATATCCGTCGTGTGCCCACCGCTGCCGAGCGCAACCGCAAGGGCGGGTGGGGCATTTACTACCACGTGGACTATGTGGGTGCTCCGCGCAACTCGAAGTGGCTCAATGTCACGCCTTCGCAGAACATGTGGGAGCAGCTCACGCTGGCCTACGACTATGGCATCCGCCGCATGTGGATACTCAATGTGGGCGACCTGAAGCCTATGGAGTATCCCATCACGCTGTTTATGGATATGGCCTGGAATCCTCAGTCGGTCACTCACGATGTCGTTGCTACTCACACACTCCCCTTCTGCATCCAGCAGTTCGGCGAGGCACAGGCACCAGAGGCAGCACGCATCCTCAACCGCGTGAGCAAGCTCAACGGACGGTGTACGGCCGAGATGCTCGATGCCCGCACCTACAACGTGGAGACTGGCGAGTGGCAGACGGTGGCCGATGAGTATATGCGGCTCGAAGCTGAGGCCCTCCGGCAGTACCTGACGCTGGCACCGCAGTATCGCGATGCCTATCAGCAGCTCATCCTCTTCCCCGTGCAGGCTATGTCGAACATTCATCAGATGTACTTCGCGCAGGCTATGAACCGCAAGCTCTATCAGCAAGGGTCGCCTGAGGCCAATGTGTGGGCCGACCGTGTTGCAGAGGCTTTCAAGCGCGACTCCCTGCTCTGCGCTGCCTACAATCACGACATAGCACAGGGCAAGTGGAACGGTATGATGACTCAGAAGCACATAGGCTACACCTCGTGGAACGACAATTTCCCACGCGATATCATGCCTCGCACCCAGCGCATCAACGACAGCACTCCCGGCGGTTATGTCTTTGAGATGAACGACGGCAGGGTGGTGATGGATGCCGAGCACTACTTCGAGGCGAAGAGCAGTGAAGGAACTCAGTGGACGGTCATACCTGAAATGGGTCGTACTCGCAGTGCCGTAGCCCTTATGCCCTACACGGAAAAAGCGGATGGAGCATCGCTCGTTTATCGATGGAATGGGCAAAAATTGACGACAGCCGACATTCGCGTGGTCACCAAGTCGACGCTCGACTTCCTCAACAAAGGTGGTCTGACGTTCACCGTTCAGCTCGACGACAGCGAGCCGCAGGTGGTGAATTTCAACGAGCGCCTCAACGAAGATCCGCGCAATGTCTACTCCGTTTATTATCCCACCGTCGCCCGACGGGTGGTAGAAAGCAAGGTGCAGCTCTCATCGCAGGCTGCTGAGGGTGTTCACACGCTGACAATCCGTCCCCAGGATCCCGCTATCGTATTCGAGAAAATCATCGTCGATGCCACCGGAAAACTGCCTTCAACCTACCTCTTCGGTACGGAGTCAAACTACAAGAAAGCTCAATAATTCCCCATTTCATCGCGAAAAAGACATCAAGACATCAGGATTCTGACATCAAGACAACAAGACTTGACATCAAGACATCAGGATTCTGACATCAAGACAACAAGACTTTGACATCAAGACATCAAGACACGTAGAAGGGCGTCTTGATGTCTTGTTGTCTTGTCGCTTGAAGTCTTCGTCTTGATTCTAGTAGCCTGTGTACTGTCCGATGAAGAAGACGGCGCCAGTCTGCTTTTCGCTGATGACGTAGAGGAAGGGGCGATTGGCGTGGAAAGTTACGATTTCCGGCTCTGTGATTGCAGATTTTCCATCCATACCGATGACGGTGACGGCAGCAGCCTCAGTGCCCTCCTCGTCGACCTGGATCTTGGCTACCTGCTTCATCAGGGCGATATAGACGGGCAGCTCGCAGAAGTTGCAGAAGTTGGCCTTCAGGTCGTCGAAGGCATCAGGCATACCGAGCTTGGTCATGATGAGCTTCAGGTCGATGTCGGTGTCAGTCGTGAAGCGGGGCAGCTTCACGTCGACAAGCGCAGTGTGCATCTTCTGGTTCAGCTGCTGCCACTCTTCGGCAGTAGGCACTTGGGGCAATGCATTCGACCATCCTTTCGCGAGCAGCACCGTCATCTGGAAGGATCCATTCCCATAGGGCATTCGCAGGGCCTGACTGCCATAAGTCTCGGCATATTCGAAGTCGGCCGTCTGGTGCATCATGTCGGCATAGGTCACTTCAAGGGTTTGGCCTGCATGCTCGAAGACTTCTCTCGTAGTCAAGGCTTTGTCGAACTTCTTGGTCCAGCTGCCCTTGAAGTAGATGGCGTTGAGCAGATAGCTGACCAGGCCGGGGTTGAACGATTTTTCGTCGAGCACTTCCTCGATCATTTTCTCCGTGTGGTCGCTGGCCCACTGGTTGATGACGTCTCGCGTCTTGCCGTCGAAGAAGTCGCGGGTCTCAGGGTCAGCATCGTAGAAGAGCTTAGCCTTCTGCACGAAGTCTGTTTGCAGCTGATGGCCTTTGTTCACATAGATGTTGTTGGCTATCATCACCTTCGTCAGCGGGTCGAGTGCTGACGCTGTGTTCAGCATCTTGTAGCAGAAGTTGTTGATGCCGTCAGCGCCTGTATCGGCGAAGCCCAGCACATTGTTGATCTGCGCCAGCGTCTGGCCGCCGGCCCCGTTGTTGAGCATTCCGAGGGCGAAGGTGATGCTGAGGGGTGATAGAACTTGGCTGCTGACTCCATCCTGGGCCTCACGAAACAGGTTGAAGGCGAACTCGTTGCTCTCATTCACCATCGCCTGTTCTGCACGGGTCAGCTCCAGGGTCGAGGGTGTCACTATGGGGTCGGGCGGAGGTGTCGGCAGCTGGTTGTCGTTATCGCTGCTGCATCCCGTCACTACTGTCGTTGCCATCATGATCAGGGCGATGGCTGTCCACGTCATTCTTTTCTTCATATCGCTTGCAAAATTAATGGTTTTCTTCATATCGCTTGCAAAATTAATGGTTTTCTATGAGAATAAATCCTTAAAGTTGAAAAACTTGCATCAGCAAAGGTTAAAAAATCGTAAATGGAGGTCTGCTCAGGTCATTGCTACGGTCTCGTCTCGTCGTCTCCGCTGCTCTGCTCCTCATTGTAGGTCTTACCGCTGGCTACCTATGTGCTGCCTCTCTACCCGTAAGGTGTGGGCCCTCTACCCGTAAGGTGTGCGGCTTCTGCTCGTAAGGCGCGGCGTGCGGTCTGGGGTGGCTTTCTTGAATCTGGTGCAAAGGTACGACTTTTCCGTTGCGGTCTACGAATGGGGGAGGAGTTTTTTAGGAGTTAGGAGTTTTAGGAGTTAGGAGTTAGGAATTAGGAGTCTAGGAGTTTAGACATTTGCGCGCACGAGTTGGACGACTTCTATGTTATTGCCCTTCCGAAATCCATTTTGACAAATGACCAAATGACCATTTGACCACAAGGTGCTAAAGGTGTCTCCGCTCTGCGGTCATCAGCCTATCATTACTTTATGGAAAGGTAACAACATCGCAGTTGGCACAGTCCTCAGGGTTATGACCGCACGCGGTCACCTCTCAATAGCCGAGGGTACGAGCAGAGCGAGCACCCTCGGATAGAGGACAGCAGAGAAAAGCACTCTGAAAGGGTATGGGTAGGCGAGCGTAGCTCGGGAATGGGAGTGCCCCTCAACGGATGGGCGACCCCTTCAGGGTCGATATTCCTGCGCATGTGACTGGCCGGGGGTGCTCGCAGCGCTCGTACCCTCGGCTATTGAGCGGAGACGCTTTTAGCGTCTTGTGCCAACTGCGATGCTATTACCTAAAAAAACGCCGAAAAAGTTGCAGGATATTTAAACTTTTTGTATCTTTGCACCCGAAAAATGAGCGTCATATGAGAAAAATCACCACATACGGAGGGTATTTCGAGGAATTTATGTCTTCGCTTAGCCTTAAAGAACAGCAGAAGGTGGACTATCTGATCTCACTGCTGGCTACTCAGGACCGCCTTCCTACAAAGTTCATTAAATTCATAAAAGACGGACTTTATGAGCTGAGAGTGATGTGGGAGAATAATATCTATCGCGTTTTTTTCATTTTTGATGAGGGAAATATTGTGGTGTTGTTCAGTGGATTTCAAAAGAAAACTAAGAAGACGCCTCAGGCAGAGATTGACAAGGCACTAAAGATAAAGGAGGCATACTATGCAGACAAACGACCATCAGATTAGAGACTACAGCGCAGTGCTTGACCAGAAATATGGTGCACCGGGCAGTAAGGAGCGCGAGCTGTTCGACGAGGAAGCCTGGAATTTCTATACAGGCCAGTTGCTGCTTGAAGCACGCAAAGAATCAAAGGTGACTCAGGAGGAGCTTGCCCGGCGCATCAACAGCAGCAAGTCGTATATTTCCAGAGTCGAGCGCGGGCTCATCACACCAAGCGTCGGCGTGTTCTATCGCATCATCAACGCACTGGGGCTGAGAGTTGACATCGTGCGGCCTATCGTATGATTATGCCGTTATGGCAGTCGACGTTCCTATTTAGCTCCCTGTTATTGGTCATCGCGGTCATTTGGTCATTTGGTCATTTGTCAAAAAGGAAAACACATTGTCAAAATGGGGCACTATAATATATAATTTTAATTATATATTATAGTGAGCAATGACCGGGGTTCCCGAAATCGTTTTTGACCAATGACCAGATGACCAAATGACCACTTGACCAAATATATTGTCTATGAAAAAATGTGACTTACGAAAAATCGGTAATCAAAGAGGAAAGAGTGAAAATGGTGTCCGGGAGGGGATTTTTGTCGAATGTTTGCATGAAAAAGTGTCTTGGTCATGCAGAAAAGGTCGATAGAAACGCAAAAACCTACTTGGGGGGGAATGCGGGGTGCGGCAGAAATCTTTACATTCGTGTGGTTCGTAACTCTTCCTGGGCGTAGTGATGAATAGCCGACCGAAGACGGTAATTTGGGTTATTCGGCTTTTTTTTGTATCTTTGCAGCGACAATGACGTCACCTTTTCCCATTCTGACCTGTTATATAGATGTAACCGGTTCAGTAAACAGAAGTCAAACAATAAAAACAAAGTAAAAGTATGATGGAAGATATTTTGGTTCCTATTGCGCTGGGATGCGTGCTCCCCGTCCTGATCATTTGGTTCGTGGTTCGTCAGCAGATGAACGAAACCAACAAGCGTTCGCAGATCGTATTGGCAGCTATCGAGAAGAATCCTGATATGGACATCGAAGAGCTGATCAGGAAGATCTCGCCCAAGAAGAAACTGCTGAAGGAGAAACTGCTCACGAAACTGCTGTGGGGATGCCTCGCCGGCTTTCTTGGTCTCGGCTTCTTGGGCATCGCCATGTGGCAAGGATTTGTCGGCGGTTCAGACCCTGACGATATAACAGTTGCCGCCCTTACCGGTGCGGTCCTGCTGGGCATCGGCATTGCCTTCCTCGTCAACTATGCCCTCGGCAAGAAGATGCTCGCCAAAGAGATCCAGGCAGAAGAAAAGATGCTGATGGCGCAAGCTGACAGAAAGTGACACGCGAAGTATTCATAGCACAGGTGGAGCGCGAACAGGAGGCACTCAGAGGCTTCTTGCTCGCCCTCTGCTGTGGCAACAGGAGTGATGCCGACGACCTGGCGCAGGACGCTCTGGTGAAGGCTTATCTCTCCTCAGCCGGCTATCAGGATATGGGGCGCTTTCGCTCGTGGCTCTACAAGATTGCCTACAACACGTTCCTCAACCACAAGGCCAGCCTTCGCACGACGGAAAGCATCGAGGAGGCACGGATGCTCACGAGCAGCACTTCGGCCGACAGCGGCTTTGAGCACCAGAGCCTCTACCTCGCCCTGCGCACCTTGCCTCCAAAGGAACGGTCGGCCATCACCCTCTACTATCTCAACGGCTATAGTATCAAGGAGATAGCTGCGATTACCGACACCTCGGAGGACGCCGTGAAGAAGCAACTCTCACGAGGACGCGACAAACTGAAAGAGAAACTGAAGATGAACGATTGACAGTTATGACAAAAGACAAAGCCCTTGAGGAACTTTTCCTCGCTCAGAAACCGCAGTTCGACGATAAGGCCGACTTTATGGCTAAGCTTACCAGGCGACTGGATGCCGTAGAGTATGTCAGGCAGCACCAGGAGGCCACTATCCGCCGCTATAAGATGGCGATGGTAGCGGTCTTCGTCGTGGGCATCGTCAGCGGCATCGCCAGTACGATGTGGCTGCTGTCAGCTCCAGCCGACGTGCCCCTTTTCAGCTCTTTCGAAGTGAAAGGCATCTTTGCCGATAGTCAGTTGCTCGCAGGCATTCTCCAGTGGTTCGTCGAGAATTCCCGTGTCCTGGTAGCAGTCACGCTGTCCCTACTGATGGTTGCGGGCATCTTTAGCATCATCAGCAACGTTCAGGACATCAGGAATATGCGTACGAGTCAGGATCTGGTCATTTGATGGGCTCCATGTGGAGGGTGACGTGTGTGTGGGCACCAAAGCGCTCCTTCAGCTTTCGCTCGATGGTGGTGGCACGCTCGTGGACGGTGCTCAGGGGCAGCCGTCCGTCCATCCGCACATGAGCCTCGATAGCTACGCGGTTGCCTATGCGACGAGTGCGCAGGTTATGAGGCTGGCGCACGTCGTCGAACGACTGGATTATCTGCATGATCTCTTGTTCGGTGTCGGCAGGCAGCGAGCTCTCCGTCAGTTCATTGATGCTCGTCTTGAGCAGTTCGTAAGCCACCTTGACCAGCATCAGTCCTACGACAATAGATGCCAGCGGATCGAGCACCGTCCAGCGCCGTCCCAGCAAAATGGCCAAGCCTATGCCTAGGGCTGCTCCTATGGATGAGAGGGCATCGCTGCGGTGGTGCCAGGCGTTGGCTATCATCACCTGAGAGTCGAGCTGTCGGCCCTTGCGTGCAGTATACTGATAGAGCAGTTCCTTGATGGCAATCGAGAGGAGCGCCGCCCATAGCGCTATCCATCCTGGAGCTTCGAGCTGAGCGCCGTCGAGCCAGGCGAGGAATTTCAGCACGCCCGATACCACGATGCCCGTAGCCGCCGCCACCAGCGCAAGGCCAATGAGAAAAGAGGCGATGGTCTCGAATTTTCCGTGACCGTAGTCGTGCGACTGATCCTGTGGTTTGGCGCTGATGCTCACAAATACAAGAACGAGAAGGTCGGTCACGAAGTCGGACAGCGAGTGGACGGCATCGGCTATCATAGCCGAGCTGTTGCCCAGCACGCCGGCGATGAACTTAAAGGTGAGCAGTGCGGCATTGCCTGCGCTGCCCATCAGCGTCGCCTTGTATATTTCCCTTTCCCTACTCATCTGTTATCAGTAGCTGACGGAGCACGGTATGCCCAGCTGACGGACGAGTAGCGCGATGCGGTCGAGCTGCTGGGGTGTGGCTTTGAGGAGGCTGTGCATAGGCGTCTCGCGATCGATGGTGTAGACCATCACCTGCTGTGGAGCAATGTCGGCAACGGCCTTTAGCCAGGGGAGGACATAGTCGTCGCCGGTGTTGTCGACGCTCTCGCCGCCAGCGATACCTTGCATGAACATCGACTGGATGATGACGTGACCCTGAAAAGCCTTCAGATGTTCGATGACCTGAAGGACGTCGTAGCTACCCTGCGGACGGTCGACCTGACGGATATAGGCAGGCGAGATGGTGTCGAGCTTCTGAATGTTGTTGTCGACACGCATCAAGGCGTCGTGCACCTGCTGGCGATGAATAAGCGTGGCATTGCTGAGCACGCTGACTTTGGCCTGTGGGCAGTAGCTGTCGCGCAGACGGATGGTGTCGTCTACAATCTCCGGAAAGTGAGGGTGACAGGTGGGCTCGCCATTACCGGCAAAGGTGATGACGTCAGGCAGGCGGCCGTCGGCTTGCATCTGCCGGAGCTTGGCCTCGAGAGCTTCAGCCACCTCTTCGCGAGTGGGAAGCGGAAGCTGAGGTCGGTGGTCGGCATTGAAGCCACATTCACAATACACACAGTCGAAGGTGCATACCTTGCCGTCGGCAGGTAGCAGATTGACACCAAGCGAGAGACCCAGCCTGCGGCTGTGCACAGGTCCGAAGATGGGCGATGGATAAATGATGGTACTCATAACGGGGTGCAAAGATACGAAAAAGTTGAGAGTTGAGCGTTGAGAGTTGAGAGTTTTTTGCGTCCGAAGGATAAATAATGTTAAACAGGACGTATAAACTCCTCACTCCTCACTCCTAACTCCTAACTTTTTAGTATCTTTGCATCGAAATTGGCATAGTATGCCTCATTTGCAAATGAAGAGAAGAAGAAAAGTGACCGGCCGCCATCATGGTATGCAGGCCGTAACGTTATGTATAAGCACCACAATGGTGCTCATCCTGCTGGGCCTGGTGGTGCTCTCTGTGCAAGCCGCCCGCAATCTCTCGACTTATGTCAAGGAGAACATGATGGTGAACCTGGTGCTGGGCGACACAGTGACTGCCGATGAGGGCAGGGCGCTGGTGGCTGAGCTGCAGGCTAGTGCGTATGCCCGTCAGGTGAAGTATATCAGCCAGGAGGAAGCGCTGCGCACGATGACGGCTGAGCTGGGCGACGACCCGGTGAAGTTTGCCGGAGTGAATCCTTTCCAGGCAGAGATTGAGATACTGCTGCAGGCGGGTTATGCCAATAGCGACTCGCTGGCGCGGCTCACTACAACGATGACGAAGGACACGCGGGTGATAGACGTCATCTATGCTAAGGACCAGATAGATGCCGTCGACCGCAACATTCAGCGCATCAACCTGTTTCTCATCGTCTTGGTCATACTCCACATCTTTATATGCTTTACGCTGGTGAACAACTCTGTGCAGCTAGGCATCTACTCACGTCGTTTCACTATCCACACGATGAAACTGGTGGGAGCGAAGTGGTCGTTCATACGTCATCCTTTCCTTTGGCGCAGCATCGGCATAGGATTTGTGGCTTCGCTGCTGGCATGTGCTGTGCTGGGTGCGGGCGTCTATAGCTTCTACCGCTATCAGGCCGACTTGGCGAGGTTCATCGGATGGTGGGAGCTGGGTGTGACGGCTGTGTGTATCTTCGTCTTTGGCTTTGTCATCATGCTGCTGTGTACGCTGTTCTCCGTGAACAGGTTCCTGCGGATGACGGCGGGAGAGCTGTATAAGAGTTGAGAGTCATTTGTATTTTGAATTAAGAATCTAAGAATAATATATGGACAAGAAAAATTTAGCTTTTGGACGGATGAACTTCATCCTGCTTGGATTGGGGATGCTGATTGTGGTCATTGGCTTCATCCTGATGAGTGGTGACTCATCAACGACGGAGGCCTACAACCCCGACATCTTCAGTGCACGTCGTATCAAGGTGGCTCCCATCGTGTGCCTGGTGGGATTCGTATCGATGATATACGCTGTGGTTCATAAACCGAAAGACAAGGAGTAAGGGGAGATGGATTGGTTGCAAACGGTTATCATCGCCATTGTCGAAGGTCTGACTGAGTTTCTGCCTGTATCCTCTACGGGTCACATGATTATCACCCAGAATCTGCTGGGGCTTGATGCAGAGTCGTTGAGCGAGAGCGACAAAGCCTTCGTCCACGCTTTCACTTTCATCATCCAGTTTGGAGCTATCCTTTCGGTGGTATGCCTCTACTGGAAACGGTTCTTTCGTCTCGACAATTCTCCCGCCCCTGCCGGCAGCAGCACCTTCGGAAAACTGAAGCACCGCTACAATTTCTATTGGTTGCTCTTGGTGGGTGTGCTTCCCGCTATCATCATCGGCCTTGCAGCTAAGAAGTCGGGACTGCTCGACTGGCTGCTTGACAGCGTGGAGGTGGTGGCTATCATGCTGGTTGTAGGCGGCGTGTTTATGTTGTTCTGCGACAAGCTGTTCAACAAGGGAAAGGAAGAAAACAAGGTGAACGAGAAGCGTGCCTTCAACATCGGTTTGTTCCAGTGTATCTCTGTCATCCCTGGTGTGTCGCGCTCGATGGCTACTATCGTAGGTGGTATGACGCAGGGCCTCACTCGGAAGCGTGCTGCCGAGTTCTCGTTCTTCCTCGCTGTGCCAACTATGGCTGGTGCCACATTCCTCGACCTGCTCGATCTGATGAAAGAAGAGAGCAGCTGGGCTACTTCGCATAACATCGCTATGCTGATCCTGGGCTGTGTCGTAGCTTTCATAGTAGCATTGCTGGCTATGAAGTGGTTTGTGGCGTTCCTGACGAAATATGGCTTTAAGGCCTTTGGCGTATATCGCATCATCGTTGGCGGAATCATCATTTTGATGCTGCTTACCGGACATTCGCTCGTAATGGTTGACTGAGTTAGGAGTTAGGAGTTAGGAATTAGGAATTAGGAGTTAGGAGTTAGGAGTGGGGAGTTAGGAGTTAGGAGTTAGGAATTAGGAGTTAATGAACTTTCAGGAAGGAGAGATTATATATATCCACAAGCCCTACGGCATGTCGTCGTTCGGAGCTTTGGCTCACATCCGCTACTTGATATCCAGAAAGATACATGTAAAGCGGGTGAAGACGGGTCATGCCGGCACGCTCGATCCTTTGGCCACAGGCGTGCTCATACTCTGCACAGGTCGTGCCACCAAGCGCATCGAGGAGCTGCAGTATGCCACTAAGGAGTATACTGCTACGCTGCAGCTGGGAGCTACTACTGCCAGCTATGATCGTGAGCACACGGTGAACATGACCTATCCCTCACGTCATATCACCCGGCAGCTGATAGAGCAGACGCTGCCTCAGTTCCTGGGCGAGATACAGCAGGTGCCACCAGAATATTCGGCCTGTAACATCGGAGGCGACAGGGCTTACAAGCTCATGCGGTGCGGACAGGCTGTAGAGCTGAAGCCAAAGACGCTGCGCATCGACGAGATTGAGCTGACTCATTTCGACCCTTCGACTATGCAGATGAGCATCCGCGTGGTGTGTGGCAAGGGAACCTATATCAGGGCGCTGGCACGCGACATCGGGCAGGCTTTGGGTAGTGGGGCTTTCCTTACAGCACTCTGCCGCACCCGTGTGGGCGACGTGCGCCTGGAAGACTGTCTCACCTTCGACGAGTTCCCTCAGTGGCTGGACAGCCAGCAGATAGAGCGACCCTCAAAATCGTAAATCGTAAAAAATCGAACATTATATATAGATGAAACTATCACAATTCAAATTCAAACTCCCTGAGGAGCAGGTGGCACTCTATCCGCCTCACCGTTTGTTCAAGAATGAAGACGGCACTGAGGAGCGTGTCTATCAGCGCGACCGCTGTAAGCTGATGGTCGTACACCGTAAGAGCCAGAAGATCGACCTCTGGCAGAAGGACTTTGAGGGTAACGACACCCAGGAGCCGCTCATCTTCCGTAACATCATCGACTATTTCAACGAAGGTGACACTTTTGTGTTCAACGACACTGCTGTCTTTCCTGCCCGTCTTTACGGCACAAAGGAGAAAACTGACGCCAAAATCGAGGTATTCCTCCTGCGTGAGCTCAACGAAGAGCTGCGTCTCTGGGACGTCCTCGTAGAGCCTGCCCGCAAGATTCGTATCGGCAACAAGCTCTTCTTCGACGGCGACGGTCCTATGGTAGCTGAGGTCATCGACAATACCACCAGCCGCGGCCGCACCCTGCGCTTCCTCTACGACTGTCCGCACGATGAGTTCAAGCGCGAGCTGTTTGAGCTAGGATCTGCACCCCTCCCTCGTTACATCGTCGATCGTCGTCCTACCGATGCTGACGATATGGAGAACTTCCAGACCATCTTTGCCCGTCACGAGGGTGCTGTTACAGCCCCATCCAGCGGCCTGCATTTCAGCCGTGAGCTGATGAAGATGATGGAGATACGCGGCTTCAACAACGCCTTCGTCACCCTGCACTGCTCGCTTGGTGCCTTTGACCCCATCGAGGTGGAGGACCTTACGAAACACAAGATGAACTCCGAGCAGGTCATTATCAGTGCGGAGGCTTGCCGAATCGTGAACCAGGCTAAGCAGGCAGGTAACAAAGTGTGTGTCGTAGGAGTGAGCACTGCCCGCGCCACTGAGTCGTCAGTAGGTACCGACGGCATGCTGAAGGAATTCGACGGATGGACCAATAAGTTTATCTTCCCGCCTTATGAATTTGGATTAGGCAATGCTCTCATCACTAATTTCTATCACCCTGAGTCGACTATGATGATGCTCACGGCAGCCTTCGGCGGCTACGAGCTTGTCTTTGAGGCCTACGAACTGGCGCTGAAGAACAACTTTATGTTTGGATGCTACGGCGATGCTATGCTCATCCTCGACGACTGATGGGATTTTGATTTGAGATTTGAGGTTTGAGATTTGAGGTTTGAGGTTTGAGGGTTGAGATTTGAGATTTGAGATGCATATTGTGTATTTGGGCTTAGGCTCGAATATGGGTGACCGGAAGGCAACGCTTGATGCCGCCTGCCAACTGATCGAAGAGCGCATCGGGGCTGTGGTGCGACGGTCGTCCTACCGTGAGTCGGCACCTTGGGGCTTTGAATCTTCCAACCAGTTTCTCAACGCCGCTGTCTGCTGTCACACCACACTGACACCACGACGTCTGCTGCGAGCTACCCAGCGCATAGAACGGCTGTTGGGAAGGCAACAAAAATCAAGGGACGGCATATATCATGACCGTCCCATTGATATTGATATTCTCCTCTACGATGATCTTACGGTAGATGAGCCTGACCTGAAGATTCCTCATCCCCTGATGCGTCAGCGCCCCTTTGTTATGGAGCCCTTACGTGAAATAGAAGCGCCCCTGTAACTCCTCATGAGTCGCAGGGGCGCACATTTCATCAATCAAGTATTCCTACTTCATTTATTTCACCATCACTTTCACAGTCTTGTCGGCAGTCTTCATGATGTTGATGCCACGCTGCGGAGCCTGCAGACGACGTCCGTCAAGTGAATAGAATGCTGTGGTTGCTGATTTCTGCTGCTCGATGCCGTCGACGCTGAGTAGCTCCTCGCTGTCATAGCTCAGACGGAAGTTGTCGAGCTTGAACCATCCGTGACCGTTGTCGCTCGGCGTGCCGTCGGGATTGATACCGTTGGTGCGGAATCCGATGACTGCTACGCCATCATCGAGCACGTCGAAGTGTACCTCCATCGGACGGAGCAGAGACGTGGGCTGCTGGTTGTCCATCAGGCCGTCAACCTTGTCGCAGGAGTATCCGGCATAGGTAAGAGCCTTTGCATTGAGGGCGTCGGCAGGCATGTTCATCTCGTAGTAGCCATCGTAGCCCCACATCTGCACATAGTCGTTTGCAAAGATACGCTGTGTGGTGAGACAGTTGCCTGCCCACTGGTTCTGCACCATAACATCAGCCTTCAGCGTATAGGCTCCCTTGGGGAGGTTCTTGAGCGTCTGGCTGAGCTCAATCTCGGGTATAGAGCCGTTCCAGATGCCCCACACATGAGTGCCTTCAGTATACTGGTGGTCGTAGTAGGTGCCGTCTTCATCAGTGACGTCAATAGCATCGCCATTATTGATGGCGCACCATCCGAAGCCAGGAGCGCTTGTAACCACTTCGCCATTGACCTTCAGCGTCCATCCGCTGGGAGGATTAGCCGATCCGTTACTCTCAGAATTACCCTGATTGCTCAAGTCTTCGAAGCCGGGGTTCTTCAGGATGAAGGTGATGTCGCCCAGGCCGACAGCGGTGGCTTTGAGCTCCTCGATACCTTCCATGATGCGTGCTATCATCGCGGCTATTTCCTCTTCGCCGGCTAGGCAGTATCCGTACATATCCTCTGCCTCCATAATGATGTCGCCAAAGTCATAGATATAGCTGCTGAGCGGATAGTCGAGCAGGGCGGCATAGCCCTTGTTGATGGCCTCCTCCAGGCTGGCGTAGGCCTTCACCGACGACTGTGCCACAGGATAGAGCTCTCTCAGTGCAAGGATGGCTGCGATAATCTCCTCTTGAGTGCTGCCGGTGCCGATGCTGCCCTTCGTGAGCTGGTCAATCTGGGTCAGGATGCTCTTCTGTATCTGATTGTCCTTGAAAGCAGTGAGGATCTTGGCGAAATGGTTATACACGGCCAGTGCATCTTCCTGCACATAGCCCACCTTGAGAATGCGGAAGTTATCGAGCTTGAACCATCCGTCACCACCTGCACCATTGCTGGAAGTACGATTGGCGGCTGCAATGTCGCCATTGGTACGCAGGCCCAGAGTCAGGGTGCCGTCGTAAACGAAGGCTCTTACTTCCATCTCCTGCAGCATGCGGTCAGTGACAGGCTCTTCCAGACCTTGGAAACCATAGACCTCACCCTGATCCAGGCGGCTCTCGTCGTAATCATAAGGACCGGCGAAATAGGTGGAGTTCAGGTTGCCGAAGATGCGCTGTGTGGTGCGTCGCGAACCATTGCCGTTGGCGCCCACCATCAGAGCGGCGTTGATGACATAAGTACCATTCTCCAGCCCCTCAATGGTCTGAGAAATCTCGTATTCAGGCACGCCACTTGTCCAGAGTCCGAAGGCATAGTCGCCATCGAGAGCTCCCTCAGCGTCGTTGTTGATACCGTGCCAGGCGGTGATTCCTGCTGCCTGAACCTCAGAAGCGGTAGTCACCTGCTTTCCACGCACATAGACATTCCATCCATAAGGAGCGGCGGCCACGCCTGATGTCATGTTGCCTCCCTGCGACTGCAGGTCTTCGAAGCTGTTGTTCTTCACCAGTGCGGTGAGGTCGTCAGTAGCCATAACGTATATCCGCTCGGCATCCTGCAGGGCTGCGAGGGCGGCTTTGAGCACAGCTGCGTCGTTACTGGTGTTGAAGGTGCTGACGGCAGTGTTGATGGCATTGCTGAAGGATGCGCTGGGATTGCCGTTGTTGAGCAGTTCGATAGCATTGATGATTTCCTTGTAGAGGTTCATCTTGGCATTAACGAGAGTCTTGACGGCATCTACGTCGTCGGCCGTGATGTCAGCCTTATTATAATAGGGTAGGGAGAAGTCGAGAGCTCCCTTGAACCCTTCAGCATAGTCAGGCAGCGTGAGGTAGTTGTCCTCGATGTCCTGAAGCAGGCTGTAGAGGTCGATTTTCAGCGTGTAAGCGTCCAGGTCGTCAGGCGATATGAAAGCCCAATAGCGCGAAATGGGATTCAGAGGAATGACAAAACCCGTTTCGTCGTAAATGGCAATGCCGTTCTCATCCACCTGGATGCCACCATAGTAATCGGGGAACCAGGCACTGGTCGACTCGTTGATGATGGCATACTGATTACCTCCATTCAAGTGCAGATAACCGCCAATGGTAAGGTCATTGCCCTGTCCCTCGCCGGCTTTGAGCATGTAGAACCCCGCCTTGTCAGAGCTCTCCACAATCCAGTAGACGGGATCGTAGAGGGCGGCGTTGATGTTGTCAGTGCCGGCAGGAATGCCCACGTAAGTCGTTCCATAATAGGTGTTGCCACCAAAGCTGACGCCTTCTTCGCCATTCTCCACAGTGAAGTACCACGAGCCGTTCTCTGCCTGATGAGCCGTAAAGGTGCCCAGTTTGTCTTTGGCATCGTTATACGACAGCAGGTAGTAAGCTCCATCCCATGATGTACGTGTCCAGTAGTTGGTGGGATTCGACAGACTGGCCAGAATGTAGGTCTGTCCGTCGACGGGAGCCTTCGCACATGGGAATTCCACAGCCGAGACTGTTGTTGTGGTCATCATTGCCAATGCAACGGCCACGATTTTCATGTAATTTTTCATCATAAGCGTTTATTGTTAGTTAGATAATGTATTTAAACGCGGCAAAGTTAACTCTTCTTTTTGAATTACGCAAACTTTTCGCTGTTTTTCTTGTGAAAAAGAGAGAGTAACAGCCAGAGAGCCTTTCTTTTTAGCCGGCTTCTGGCTGTGTATCAGCTGCGGCTGACCTGCAGACCACTTGTCGACAATGACATGTCGACAAAGCGTGCGTTGGCATTCAGGCGATGGTCGTTCAGTATCTGCTTCACCCGGGCAGCGGCATCAGGATCCTTGGCCACCATATAGAGATAGCCTCCTCCTCCTGCTCCCGGTAGCTTATAGCCCAGGCAGAGATCATCGACGAGGTCAGTCAGACGGCGTACGGCCTCAGGGTTGGTGCCGTTGTCTAGCATCTGGTTCTGTTGCCAGTTACGCCTGAGAAGCTGTCCCATCAGAGTGAAGTCCTGTCGCTGGATTGCTTCATACATATCTAGGGCATGCTCCTTCATCTGGCGGAGGAGCTGCAGCTGGCTGTGATTGTTGAGGAACATACGTCTCACGATCTCTGCCAGGATCTGCTTCGCCGTGCGGGTGATGCCTGTATAGTAGAGCAGGTGACACTGGCGGTATTCCGGCTGGGTGTAGATGTCGGTGGGCAACCATCGTACTAGTGGCTCCTGCATGAACCCGCTCTGTGTCTGCAGCAGTTTCACGCCTGGCAGCACGCCTCCGAATTGGTCCTGCCATCCTCCTCCTGTGGTAAGAAGTTGCTCGAGTGCAAGGGTGCGGCGACCTATTTCGCTCTTGTCCCATGCAAGCGAGCAGAAGTCGCTGACTGCTCCCAGCACGGTGGCAGCAAGGATAGAACTGGTGCCCAGACCGCTGCCGGCAGGGATGGCCGAGAGCAGCGTGAGCTCAATGCCTCCGCCAAAATGCTGCAGCTGCTGCTCGAGTGATGCAAAGCGCTGAGCAGCAAATTGCGGAGCAAAGCCTGCGAGTGCGAGTGCTGCCTTTGGGATGGAGAAAGGCGATCCCACCTTATTATATTGCATGAGCTCGTCATAGGTGCACACCACCTCCGAAGCTCCTAGGTCGATGCTCCGTAGGATTATCTGTGGCTCAGACGAGGGTTTCACATAAGCCTGCAGGGGCTGCTGGCCATTGAGCTCGATGGCCAGGTTCACCACATTGCCTCCTTCCAGCAGGCAGAAGGGGGGCGTATCGGTCCATCCGCCGGAGATGTCGATGCGTACTGGACTCCGGGCCCATACTATCTGGTCGTGGCAGACAGAGAGACGTGGAGCTTGCTTCTCCGACTCCAGCTGATGGATGATTCCTTGGCGCAGGAGTCCGAAAGCCATGTTGCTGTCGCCCCTAAACATGGCATCATGGATGCGCGTCATCAGCGGGGCGTCGTCGCCAAGTGGCGGTGGCAGCGGGATATTTCCTTCCTTGAAAGCCCTTGATGCATCATCTAGGTCGAGTTGATAGAACACACTGTGCTTCCAGTTGCTGGCCAGTGCAGGCCAGTTCTGGTTGCGATATGTCCGTCGCTGCTCGAAGAGTCTCGAGAGGTTAGCCTCCGATGAGAGCTGTTCGGCGCTCATCTTAATAGCGGAAGGCGGAAGTTGTCGTGAGGTGAGCCACGATTCAATCTCATCGTAACGAAGTACGGGGAAGAGTAGCTGTCGCTGCTGCTCACCGTCGAAGCGGTCGTCGATGTGGTAGCGTCTTACGGCGTAGGCATCACTGCCAATGGGCACGATGTCGAGACACTGGCCGGGACTCAGTGTCAGCTGCCAGTCATTCTCGGGCACTCCAGTCACAATATTGTCGGTGGTCAGCGTCCATCGTTGGCCCACGATGCTGTTCTCCACCCAGATGTTCTTGTTCTGTCCGTTGAAGGCGATCCTCGTGATGGCATTCTGTACGAAGATGGAGGGGTGGGGTTTGCGGTCGTGGTGCATGATGCGCCGTTGGTCGGACACCACATTCTGCAGGGTCACCATCGATGAGATCATCTCCCTGGAGGTGCCGAAATGATAGAATTCGCCACCCGTCAGCGGCACCACCGCCACCGTGAGCTGCTGCAGCTCCCGGTCGTCTACATCTGGGTTTGTGCCGAGGGCGCGCCCGAAGTCAGCGTAGAGATCATAGTATTTGAGTGAAGAGTGAAGAGTGAAGAGTGAAGAATCATCCTCGGCACCACATCGAGCCATTAGCAGTTTCACAGCCTTGTCGCTGAGTATCCACACACCGATGTCAGTAAGAAAGAAATGCTGGCTCTGGATATCGTTCAGTTGCTCTATGGAGGGTTTCTGCAGCATTTTCTTCAACGTCTGCGGTGAGTGGCGGTCAGAAACGAACACACCATGATGGCATGCTACGCTGGCATCGAGCCACAGGCCATAGCACACAACATCGGCCTGAGGCATGGGCGGCAGCTGCTGGGTGGTGCGTATGAGCACATCGCCGCTCGCCACCATTGTGTTCAGCCCTTCCGGTGCCATTTGCATCATCTGTTCGTAGAGTGGCAACTGCAGTGAGAGCAGGTCTTGCGACAGCCGTTGGCCTCGCTCCCATCTGAACACGGGCACTGGTGTCAGTATCTTTCCCGATGGGGCATAGGCTGGCAGTCGGCGGCTCTGTCCGCCGGCATGGAGCAGGATGCGTTTCTCGGCAGCAAGCCACTCGAGGAACGAGTCGCCCCGCCCTTCGTGCTCATAGCACTGTCTGAGCAGCCAGGCCGTCCCTCCTCCGCTGCCCACTCTCTGCCCCTCAGGGTCGCAAGTGCAGAAATACTCGTTGGCCGGGAGGCCTGTGATGTCGTGGAAGACTGTGCTGCCCTTCTTTCCTTCCCTCACAAGGTTGGGCGGCAAAGATAAAAGCTTCTTCATCCTTGAGACACTGGTGCCACGCTGCAGTCGCTCGTGGTCGATAGTAAAGCTTGGATCGTTGTTCATCATGCCTGCAAAGGTACGAATAAACTGCGTAATAAACGAATCTTCCTCAAATTATTTTCCTTTAACAGTCGACTCGCACCTTTCAAAAAGGGAAAAACATAAAGGGTATGCCTGTTTTGACATACCCCCTATATCGAAATTGAAGTTACTGTGAGTTTACTTTCTGAGGACCTTAACGGTCTTCTGAGTACCATCAGCACGCTTGACGGTCACCAGTACCAGACCACGACTGTCGGCACCGACGGTGCGACCCGAGAGGTCGGCATAGCTGATCCCCGTCACCTGCTGATTGCCCTGATTTGCGGTGATGCCTGTAACAACGTCGGGATCAGGTACAACGGTAACATCACCAGTGACGATATCTTTGAAGACAATGTTCGAGACGTTTCTCTCACCACCACCATAATAGATGCTCTGAATACCTACGTTCTTGTCAGGGTAGAAATAGAACATAAAGTACGAGGGAGTAATGCCTCCACCCGAGTTGCGGAAGCCGTAGGGAACCTCTTCCATGTCGTCTTCCAGCCCTTCGTATTCTTCAGGTGAGAAAATAAATAGCTCGTCGTCGATATATGCCTTGTATGCCATCTTGTTCTCATCGATGTAATTGCCTTCACGGTCGTAGTTGGGAAGGGTGAACATGGCATAGTTGTAACCTGAGCTCTCCAATGCATTGCCATAGCTGCTGATCCAGGGATCGGCGGGCACGGCTGCCACCTCTACGAAAGGATAGATTTCTGGAGCCCAGTAAATGTTCAATGCGAGGAGATCATCCTTGCCGGCATTGACGATAAAGATGTCTTTGCTCTTCAAGTGACGAGCCTCCTTGTCGTAGTCGAACACAATCTTATCCTTTTTAATAGCCTTTAGGCTGTAGGATCCGTCGTCAGCGTAAATGGTATCCACATAGGCAGGAATGAAGTAGAGCAGGTAGCCATAGTAGGAACCCAGATACTGTCCACCCTCGAAGGTCACCTTATCACCCTCGATGGTGCCCTTTGCATAGGCATCTTCATAGCAGTGGATATAGACCTCGGTATCGGTGAAGGCTACATTGATGCGGCCGAAGGCTTCCGTAGCATCGCTGGCATCGATGGTCTTGATGACCATGTATTCAGGCTCCAGCCCCTCAGGCAGCGTGGTTTTCACATCTGTGCTAGGTTCAAAGTGCAGGTTAAACTCACCTCCTCCAAAGGTCCATCCTGATTCGTCGTTACCATAAATGTAGGCAAAAAGTAGGCCGGTGTAATCCTTGTCCTCTTCGATAGAGTTCAGTTCACCATCCTTATAGATGAGCTTAATGGTGGCATCGGGCTGTTCTATCACTGTGTTGGTCTCGTCGTCCCACTTGGCCAAAGTTGTATAGTACTCCGTAGTTCCTGCAAGATAGGCGATCTGCTTCTTGATAGTGATGGTGTCGCCTTCGCCGCGCTCTGCCTGTATATAAGTCTGGGCTCCAAGCAGGGCTGGAATGTTCTTGATGTAGACGTAGCCGTCGGTGCCCTCAACTATCTCGCTGGGACGATTAGAAAAAGAGGAAATGTAGGGCATGCCGTTGTTGCTTGCAACATAGTGGAAGCCGCCAAAAACCTCGTAGAACTTGCCTGCAGGGCGATCTGAGATTGGAGCTTCGGGTACTTGAGCCTTGACCTTGGTGGGTGCTTTAGCGGCAATGTTAAGGCCTGTCGACTCTTGCTTCAGTTGGGGAACCAAAGGACTTGTTGAAAACTGGGCCATAGCCTGACTGGCGGCCAAAAGTAGAGCTACTGACAAAAAAGTAAACTTTTTCATACGTTATGAATTTTTTAGTTAATAATAATGTGTTGAACTTTTCATTAAATTACGAGTTTGAACTTAGCTCGAGCTCGCTCACGCTCAATGAAGAATGAGCGAGCTCGGCTTCATTATCACTTCATCACGACCTTGCGGGCAACCTGCTTGCCATTGCGCAGAGTCTCCACCTTTACAAACATGCCACCACGTGGATTCAGCGCACGGCGTCCCTGCATGTCGAAGAAGGTTGTCGAGGCGACCACTTCGTCAAGGCTCGTGGCCGGGCGGTCAATACTGGTAGTGGTGTTGGCGAAGGCCTGGTTGGCATTCACTATCTCGCCAGTGGTGGTGTCGATGATGAGCACCACGCCCTTCAGTTTGGTCTTGTCTTGCACGAGCGACTGTCCAAGGTTGGCTGCATAGGTAGTGACAGCCTCGTTGAGGTCGAAGGTATATGTGTAGCTCTCAGCCACATCGCTATCAAAGTGTGCAGGCAGCGAATTGGCGATGGGAGTCTTGCCCGACCAAGCGATGATGACATCGTTGTAGACCAGTCCGGTGACATATGTACCCTGCTCGCAGAACCAGTCCATATAACCATCCTTATATTCATTACGGCCTGCGTATGCATTGACTTGCTGCCAGTTGCTGCGCTGCATGCCGTCTTGGGTGACAATGAACTGCAATTGGTACTTGTCGTTGTCGATATCGAGAGGCGAGGTTACGAGGGCGGTAATTTTGAAGTCGTCACCCTCGAGTTCTGTCTCCACGTCAATGGCCAACGGAGCAAACTGGTCACGCTGATAGAGCCAGGCAGCCTGCAGACTCTGGAAGTTGGGGTCGATGACTGCCACACGGTCTACATCTGCAGAGGGGTACCCGCTGATGCCGACAGGGAACGAGCTGGAAGGCATAATCTCCATCGGGTCGTCGTTGTGGAAGCAAATGCCCACGAAATCATCGCCATAGGTCTCGCCCATCAGCTCCATACCCACGAAGCCACGAGGGCACCACTGGCACCAAAGACCTGTGTATTCCTCGCAAACGGGGCGTTTTACAGGCAGTATATTGTAGAAATTGGCTTTGCCTATTCCTGTACCGTTACTGCTGCCATTTTCCTGTCCGTTCACCTTCGTCACCGTGACGTTGATGTCGTAGGCACCCTTCGTTGATACTATAGGCAGTGCTGCCGTCAGTCCTTTCTTCCGGCCATAGATGCCAGGTAGGGCATTGGTCAGGTCAGTATGATAGTCAATGGTTTGTCCCCCCACCTCGATGGTGTAGTCGATGCTCTCGATACCGTTCAGACCTTGGTTCATCACCTCGAATGAGATACTGTTCTCGTCATTAGTCTTTGAGTTCACCTCAGGTACATTGACTGCTGTAGCAGCATCAGCACTGAAATCGCCTTCGAGGATTACCTCAATGGCCAGGCTACCCGACTCGTCGCCGATGGTATGCCAGGATGTGCGATAGAGTCCTGATGAGTGGATGTAGAAGCCTTCTGGCACATAGACTGACGTCACTCGTATGGGGTTTTTTGCCACATCCTTGGCTGCAAGCAGCGAATAGCCCACGTAGAGTCCGTCGCTGGTAATGGTGTAAGGTTGGGCAAACGTCACCTCATTGAACCCCTCTGTTGCAGTGAAATCGACAGTCTCAATATTGGCACCAGTAAACTTTTGTGACTTTACGGCAAGCTCAGTCGATAGCCAGGCCTTTGCATCGCTGATTCCATCTGCCGAACTGAAGTAGATTCGCAAGCCCTTCACTTGACTGCCAACAAGGGCGGGGTCTTCTATCCTAAGGGCTACGTCGTAGGTCTCGTTACGGCTTTGACCTGTACCATAGTTGCTGGAGCCGGCTCCTAGATTGTAGGTAATTTCTGTAGCGTTTGTCACCTGTGCCAACAGGAACAGCGCCATTTGCATAAGTAATAATCTTCTCATAAGCAATAGAAAATTTATAAATTGGTTGGTTGAATAAGATATTTTGGTTTTAATTTGCTTACAAAGGTAGGCATTTTGTGCATACATCAGTATATGTTTTGAGTTAAAAAAAGGTAAATAGTTCTTTTCGGGTGTGAAAATACCATATTTGTGCTATTTTCATAGGTTGATGTTGACACCGCATGGTATTTCCCGTTGACAAAAGCCGCTTCCTTTTGCCCGCGCAAAAAGGAAACGGCTTTACGTTAATTGCAGAAAAGCCTTATAGGCTCTCAACGAACGTGCGTGTCAGCTCGAAGCTTTGTGCGGCTACCTGTGCCCAGAAATCATGATACTGCGAGGCATTGGTGTCGCGCAGGGGGATGTCGCTCACCACTCGGAACGAGATGAAGGGTACCTTATTTAAATGGCACGCGTGCGCGATGGCAGCCGACTCCATGTCGACGGCTCTTGCCTCTGGGAAGTGGGCGATGATGTCGCGCATCTTCTCTTTCGAGTCGACAAACCAGTCGCCCGTGACGATGAGGCCTGGGTAAATCTTTGACGATGAGGAATGAGCTCCTAATTCCTGAGCTTTGCGCAGCAGGTAGGGGTCGGCCTGGAAGCGTGCGGGCAAACCTTGTACCTGCCCATACTGCGTGCCGCTGTCAATCGCTGATCCGCAGTAGACGTCGTGATAGGCCAGCTCGGTGCTCACTACCACGTCTCTCACTTCCAGTTCGTCGCCATTGCCACCGGCACATCCCGACGAAATGATGCAGTCAGGATGATGCTCGTTGATTATGCGCTGCACGCCCAGGGCGGCATTCACTTTGCCGATGCCGCATTTCTCGACGATGACCTGGCTGCCCTCGAAGACCTGTCGGAGCTGCTGCAGCTCACGTTCCATTGCTACTATGATTCCTATTTTCATCTGCTTATGTATTTTTGTCCGTCCTTGATATAAAGTCCCTTTGCAGGTTTGTCCTGCAGACGGCGGCCCTGCAGGTCATAGTATTTGCTATTTGCGGATGTCCGATTTTCTATTGATGTCACTCCAGTGGGGTCGTCGTAGTCAATCTGAGCCAGCTCCACGCCTGTTTTCGAATTGTCGATATGCACTCTGAAGACGAAGCGCGCCACAGCCTCCTTGTCAGCAGAGATCTTGTATCGTAAGCCCTGTCCGATGGTGTAAGTTTTGCCGTTTTGGCATCTGTTGGGATACTGCCCGATGTTGAAGGTCATCGATGAGATTTGGGGCTCGCTATAAAGAGATGCACTTGCATCGCTATACTCGCACACTGCACCATTGGCATTGAACCAGTGTCCGTAGCCGTTAGCCGTCTTGCCACGGTTTACGAGCTCCAGTGTATTAGGCTTCAGTGGATAGAACATCATGCGTCCCACAGAGGGGCCGGCAGCTGCATAATTTTGAATTTTCGCGGTGATATCAGCAGCGCTAACTTGCAGCGCAGTGCCCAGCATGGCCAGCGCCTGACCGCCGATGGTGACCCCCAGTGCATCGTAGTTTGAACGGCGTGGCATGTACACATCGTAGGTCAGCGTGATGTCGGCCTCTTCACGTCCGTCCAGCTTGGGACTGACATAGACCACGGCGCGACTGCCCAGACTGGTGCCCTCCAGCGAAAAGCGATAGGGCCAGTGCTCGGCATTCTCGGCCTGCTCTGTCCATTTGTGCTGTACGTATTTCTTAGGTGCGGGCGAGACGATGAGCCACAGGCGGCTGGTGCCCTCAGGGACGGTCATCGACACATCCTCGGTCTCCTCCGACGTTCCCTGGCAGTAGAGGCTGTCCTCATTGAAGTAGCGACGCGAGCCGTCCTTCATCAGTGCCACATAGCCCAGGCGGAAGGCGCGCTGGCTGGGCGATGCTGGACGTATATACATCGTGCGGTTGACTTTGCCCCACTGTGTCTCGCCGTTGAGCATCTCGGCGGGATCGCCCTCAGCCAGCTTTGATGCTGCCCTCATGGCAGTGAAGTGAGTTGTCACCTGCTGTCCTGCCTCGGGCACCTCCAGTGGAATGACGTTGAAGCCCGTCGACTGTGGTGTGCTCGACAATGCCACCTGATAGCTGCCGTCGTCGGTCATCACGCAGCGATAGTCGAAGTCACCGATATAGTTGTTGCGATAGGGCTTGCAGGCTTCGATGTCCCATGTGGCCAGATGGGCGGCATAGTCGTAGTAGAGCTTGTAGAGTCCCACAGCATCAAGTCCCTTCAGGGCCATCAGCGCCTGGTTGAAGTCGGTGCCGTTACCTGCCGACTGCCCCGTCATAGGCTGCCGCCACACTTGTCCCACGGTAGTGATGTCATCGTAGTACTGGCAGAGGAAGTAGTGCATCCAGTAGCTTTGGTAGCGATGCCACTCATGAGAGAAAGCATAGTTGTGGGAGCGGCGGAATACGCCGATGCTCTGGTTGAACATCTCACCTGGATATGACTGTGCAGCCTGCCACTGTGCCGTCTGCTCCCAGATAGCCTGCCCGTTGCCACATGCCAGGTGGAAGCCGGTATTGTCAGTCGACGACGAGCGATGGTTGTTGCCCGAATGGTCTGAGTAGCACATATAGTGGAACGAGTGACCCACCTCGTGCGCCACGCTGTGGCCTACGGGCTTACAGGCCGACGGACCCAGCCACAGGGCGCTCACCTCAAAGTCGTAGCCGCCGCCGTAGCACACCCACTCCGTGGTATGGTTCAACAGCACCATCACCTTGTATTTGCGCAGGTTGGTCGTGGCAGGGTCGACGAATCCCAGCTTGTTGATCTCCAGGTCGTAGAACTCCTCGCACTTCTTCAGCAGGTCCTGCTCGTCGACGCGGTAGGCTGAGGGCGACTTCGAGGGCAGCGTCGATCCGTAGCCCTTGTCCCAGAGCACGATGACATTGTCCGACTCCACCGATCGGCTCTTCGACCAAGTGTACTTGTTGTCAGGGTCGTTCTCGGCATAGAGCAGCGAGTCCGATGGCCAGGGGTTTCTCCATTCGTCAGGCACGTACATTTTTTTCTGTGCGTGCATTGCCAAAGCCGTCATCAGTAGTACGGCCAGCAGCACAAAATGTCTTTTCATCATTCAGTTGTTAGTTATCTTCTTCATTAGTTAAATACCTGATAATTCTTCTTTGGTCAGGCCGGTTATTTCAATGATGCTTTCATCTGGAACTCCCTGTTCTTTCATCTTTCGGGCTATCTCCAATGCCTTTTGGCGTGCACCTTCGGTTCTTCCTTCTTCTCTTCCTTCTTCTCTTCCTTCTTTCCTTCCCTCTTCTCTTCCTTGCGCTTTTCCTTCTTCATACCCTTCTAACTTCCCTTCTCCGCGTGCGGTGGTCATGGTGTTTTCAAGGATATGGCGATCCATCCAGTAGCTCTCGTATGCACGCTGTTCCTCACGGCTCATCTGCATGATGGTCAGCTTTTCGCGTGCCTCTTTCAGTCCAGGGGCATCGGCATCGTCGGGTATGTCGCTGGTGGCGAGGAAGTACAGCCATTGGTCTAAGGGCACGCGTGACCACTGGTTGAAGTCGTTCACTTTTAGAATGTAGTATTCAGGATAGAGCTCATAAATGTCGCTGACTTCGAATTTCTGCTGCTGGTAGGGGCTGAGCCTTAGCAGGTCGCCCTTGTGGATGCCACGGAACTCGGTCTTGCCGTGGTAGACCACATCGTCGCCCTGCCCCAAGTCGAAGTAGACAATGTTGACGGAGTAGATTTTCTTCACGTTCTCATAGTTCTGTCCGCCGTTGATATAATCGGTGACGAGCTTGGAGGCTCCGAAGAGCATGCGCTGGAAGTAGGCGAACTCCGGCTCGCCTTGCACTTCTATGAGTATCAGTTCGCCGTCGCCGTTCTCCGCCAGCAGGTCCACACGGTTGTATTTTGACTCCCGGCGGTCTTGGTTTCCCTCGCTCTCCAGCAGGCGGTGTATCTTTACGTCGAAGTTCAGCAGCGTGGTGAGGAAGCCCTCGAGCACGCCGAAATTGGCCTTGTCGCGCAAGATGCGCTTTAGGGCCCAGTCGAAGCTGATGAATGTCCTTTCTTTCATGATGCTGCGAATATTTGCCGCAAAGATACATAAAAATCGTTAAACAGAAAAGAAAACGGCTTTATTATTTGCTTTTTTTATGGAAATAATCACAACGCGAAGCCAAGACCGAGACGCACTACTCCCAGGTTGCCGTAGCCTAGTTCTCCGAAGAAATGGAAGTTGTCGCCGCCAAAGGCAACACCCAGGGCGGTCAGCTGGTAGGCCATGCGCCATTTTATCTTGTCCATACTGTCAGTGAAGAATGGCTTTTGCTCGTCGGGCGATCGGTAATCGGGAGAATAGTAGTCCACCCAGGGATAACGTTTATAGTCGAACGTGAGATGATGGCGCAGCGCCCCTAAGGCGATGCGCGAGTAGCAGCGGCAGCCGCTTACTTCGTACCAAGCGTACCTCACTGACGGGGCAACAACGAAGAAACGGCAAAACTCAGTACCGTCGGCATATTCGTCAGGATGGGTTTCAGGGGTAATAATGTCGCCTGAAAAGTTATAGTACGCAGAGTAGCCTTCTCGCGAGATGCTCCAATCGGCCAGCACTCCTATGTCCCATTTCCTATTGAGTCGGTAGTGGTACTCCACGCCGGCCTGCACGTAGGCATCGCCGACAAGGTCGAAGCACTCACCCTCAGTCGTCAGCTCATAGCGATTCAGATAGCTGTCGAGCATCCTGTCCCTGTCGTGTTCAGTCTGGCAGCGTCCAAATCCCAGGCTTCCACGCACTTCATGCCTGTAGAAGTGCTCAGGCAACTGCCGTGCCCGCAGGCGTGCCTGCCTCAAGTCTTCCTCCGCCTTGGCTAGTCGCAGCGAGTCGGCGCGATGCAGTGAGTCGGCCTGAGAGCGTGATGCGTCGGGGGTGATGAAAAAGTGATCCTGAGTCGGCACGCTGGCAGCATTGGTAAGGAGGTCGACGATGAGAGGGACTCCACAGGCAGCATCCAGCATGGCCCAGGGATTGCAGGAATTGCTCAGCACGATGTCGCTGAAAGCATAGTTCTCGGAGATGATTTGTATGTGTTGGCCACCAAGGCTGTGACGCTTGACTTCGACGGTTGCCGGCAACGACACATCTCTGTACACACCCTTGGAGGTGGCTATGGTTACAGGCTCGTCGACATCGCCGTCGATATGGATCTTGGCCGAGCTGCCTGATATGATTGTTGCGCACGATGAGCATAGCATCGCAGCCAGCATCAATATGAGGATGTCCTTTGTTCGTTTCATCGTATAACTGGTTAATACCTCTACAAAGATAAACGCAGAAAGCCTTAAATCTTGCACGAAAGCAGAAGATTTAACGTTTTTTTGTCAGTTCTTTGAAATTTTCTTGCTACCTTTGTCGCAGATTTAGATGACGATCATATTATCGCCGACAACCACTAACGACACTATTATTCGCAGTTTATGAAACTAGCACTCTTCACCACGCTACTTCTGCTCGGGCTCACCTCAGCCGCCATGCAGGCCCAGCAGCCCGCCTTCCCCGGCGCCGAGGGCTATGGTGCCTATGCCTCAGGCGGGCGCGAACGCCCTGTGGTGCACGTCACCAACCTCAATGCCGACGGTCCGGGATCGCTCGCCGATGCCGTCAGCCAGCCGGGACGCTTTGTCGTCTTCGACGTGGGAGGCGTCATCGACATCACGGGTAAGAACATCACCATTGCCAGCGATATCACCATCGCAGGACAGACGGCACCCTCGCCCGGCATCACCATCTACGGCGGACGCGTCATCGCCACTAACGCCCGCAATGTTGTCATCCGCTATCTGCGCATGCGAGGCGGCAAGAGTGTCAGCCGAGGGAAGTGCACGCTGACGCTCGACTATTGCCACAACCTCATCCTCGACCACTGCTCGCTTTCCTGGGGACCGTGGGACAATGCCCACATCAAGGATGCTGACAGCATCACCTGGCAGTACTGCATCAACAGTGAAGGCATTGAGCCGCAGCGTTTCGGAGCCATCACCGACGGCACGCGTCACTGGACCATCCACCATTGTCTGTGGGCCGACAACAAGAGCCGCAACCCGAAGATGAAGTGCTACGTGCAGTATTATAATAATGTGGTCTACAACTATGGCAACGGCGTAGTAGGAGGGCACTCAGCAGGCGACAACTACCAGGACCTGATGAACAACTACTTCATAGCCGGCCCCAACGGCTCGGAGAAGTACTTCGACAACTGGACCGCCACCGACCACCTCTACTGCTCGGGCAACTACTTCGACGGCAACCGCGACGGACTTCTGAACGGTGTTCCCGTCGATGCTCATCCTGCCGCCACACGCATGGAGCGTCCCAACTTTATCACCAGCCACCCTATGAACATCGAGACCGCTGAGCAGGCCTACCATACCGTTGTAGCACAGGCGGGAGCATCCCTCCACCGCGACATCCACGACCAGCGTGTCATCCGTCAGCTCTCATCGCTGGGCGTCGAGGGAGCCTTCATTGACAACGAGGACAGCGTGGGTGGCATTGGCGACCTGCCCTCTACCCATCACCCCAAGCGCTACGACCGCGACCGTGACGGAATGGACGATCGATGGGAGCGCTCTCATGGTCTGAACCCGAAGCGCGACGATGCTAACGATTATACGTTGGGTGGCGGCTACACCAACATCGAGCATTTCGTCAATAGCCTCACTCGCTAGCCAGACGCGCCTGAAAACAACATGTACCTTTGCACCCCGTATGGAATCGAATCTTTCAGGTAACAACCGCGAACCCCTGCTGGCCCATCTGTCGATGTTTGCAGCCTGTGCCATCTGGGGACTGATGGCACCACTGGGTAAGGACGCGATGACACATGGGCTCGACGGCCCCTCGATGGTGATGCTGCGCGTGTCGGGCGGTGCCCTGCTCTTCTGGATAGCATCACTGTTTACCAAGCGTGAGCATGTGCCCCTTAGGCATGTGCTCACCTTCGCCGGAGCCGCCGTCTTTGGCATCGTGTGCAACCAGTGCGGTTACACCATCGGACTGTCGCTGACCTCGCCCATCAATGCCAGCATCGTCACGACGTCGATGCCAATCTTCGCCATGATCCTGGCGGCACTCATCCTGAAGGAGCCCATCACCAGCAAGAAAGTGCTGGGAGTGCTGTTGGGATGCAGCGGGGCGCTGATGCTGATACTCACATCTATGTCGCATGCCAGCGACAAGGTGGGCGACATTCGTGGTGATCTCTGTTGCCTGGGTGCCCAGTTCTCCTACGCCCTCTACCTGTCGCTGTTCAACAAGTTTGTCAAGCGCTACAGCATCTTCACCGTCAACAAGTGGATGTTTCTCTGGGCAACCATCTTCCTGTTGCCCCTGGCCGGTCCTCACACATGGTCGATGATCCGCGAGCCGTGGTCCGCGACGACCCTCTTGGAGACAGCCTATGTCATCGTTTTCGGCACGTTCATCGGCTACATCCTTATCATCAAGGCCCAGAAGATCCTTCGTCCCACCGTCGTCGCTGCCTACAACTACGTGCAGCCTGTCGTGGCCGTCGTCGTCAGTGTGCTGGCGGGTCTGGGCGTGCTGACGTGGACTCATGCGCTTGCCGTCGTCCTTGTGTTCAATGGTGTGTCGCTGGTGACGAAGTCCAAGAGCCGCAGGGATATGGAGGCTAAATAGGTCGGCTATTCGCTCGCGAGAGGGCTGCAATGTTGCAAAGCGCGTCACCATTGGCGTTGAGGAAAGTTACACGTGCGTCAACTCCATAGCCCTTGCAAACTGTTTGAAACGGAACGTGTAAGTGGTTCCCAGCATGGGAGCGAGTCATTCCCACGGTGGGAATGATGCGGAAGTAGGCTTCGAAGAGGCACTTCGTTGGTGACGAACGTACGGAAAGCGGGGAGCGAAGATCCTGAAAGAGGAGCGCAAAAATTTTGAGGGTTGAATGCTTTTTTGCAAGACCTAACATTCTGTGTTTGTAAGTCACATAAAATCAGTGTCTTATATTCTTATTGAGGCTTTTGAGACCTAACTTAGAGGTAACTTAGACCTAACACAGAGGTAACTAAGACCTAACACCGCTTCCGCAAAGCCAAGGAGGGTGAGGCAGCCAAGCTGATGAACTCGAAGATGCTGCTGAGCCACATCCAGAAGGCCTACCCGTCGGTCGACATCAATCTTATTCCGTTGGCTGCTTAGGTTCGATGTTAGGTCTGTGTTAGGTCTAAGTTACCTCTAAGTTAGGTGTGCCAGGCTCTTTAGGAATACCTATTCAGTTCAAAATCAAACAATTACGTATTTGCAATGTTAGGTCTTATGGAAAATCGACTAGAACTTAAAAAAAATCTTGGGAATACGAATTGTGTTTCGATGAAAACTGCCAGCTTCCCGTCAGCGTGTGCATCATGATGAGCGCAAGCTTTGGCCCCGTCAGCAGGAAGATATCTGCCTGAGCAGGCTGCCCCGACTTTCTGAATCGTATCAAAAAGTTTCGCGTGCGTAACGTGCGAGGGGAAACTGCATGTTTTTTGAAAAAAAACATCGGCTTTTCCTTTCGCATGCCGCAATAATTTGCTATATTTGCAGCTCGAAACAACTTTAAAACCAAGTCTGTAATATGAAAAGAAAAACCATCCTTTGCATGTGCCTCACCCTGTTGGGCCTCTCATTGCCGCTGGCAAAAGCCAGTGCCCAGCTGTCGTCGAACACCGACAAGTTTCTGGGCAACATCACCACCCGCTACAACGTGGATGCCGGAGGAGGAGTGGACCCGTTCTACAAGCTGTGGAACCAGATTACTTGTGAGAACGAGTCGAAATGGGGCTCAGTGGAAGGTACGCGCAACAGCTACAACTGGGGCTGCGACCGTGCCTTCAACTATGCCAAGCAGCATGGCTTCACTTATAAGTTCCACGCCCTGGTGTGGGGAGCTCAGTATCCCGGCTGGCTGGAATCGCTGCCTGTGAACGACCGCTACAACGCTGTAGTGAAATGGTATAACGCCGTGAAGAACAAATATGCCACCCTGCCGCTCATCGACGTGGTGAACGAGGCCGTGGGCAACCACCAGGCGGGCAACCCGATGATGAAGGCTTCGCTGGGCGGCGGCGGCAAGACGGGCTACGACTGGCTGATCAAGGCCTTCGAGATGGCTCATGAGCGCTGGCCGGATGCCATCCTCATCTATAATGACTACAACACGTTCCAGTGGAACACCGACGAGTATATCGACCTGGTGCGCACGCTGCGCGACGCCGGAGCTCCCGTCGATGCCTACGGCTGTCAGTCGCATGACCTGACGGACTGTGACTTCAACAAGTTCAAGACCTCTGAGACGAAGATCCAGAATGCGCTGAAGATGCCTATGTACAGCACGGAGTACGACATCGGCACGGCCGACGACAACCTGCAGCTGCAGCGCTACAAGGAGCAGATACCTTATATGTGGGAGAAGGACTACTGTGCCGGCATCACCCTCTGGGGATATATCTACGGTGCCACCTGGACCACCGACGGCAACTCGGGTCTGTTCAAGAACGGCAATGAGCGTCCCGCCATGACCTGGCTGCGCGAATATATGCAGAGCGACACGGCCAAGACAGCCAAGAGTCCCTTCCCCGGCATGAAGAAGGAGGCCTCGATCTACGTCAGGCCCGCTGCGCTGAAGGTGGCCAAGGGCGACGTGCTGCCCATCAAGGTGCGTGCCCGTCTGGCTACGAAGACCATTGAGAAGGTCGACCTCTACGTGGGCGCCGGCCTGACCAACATGGACTTGATAGCCACGATGACTGAGGATCCTTACATCACTGAGTATCAGACGGCACAGAACACCTCAGCCGGATGGAAGTACCTGAAGGCTGTGGTCACTGCCACCGACGGCTCTACGTACGAGCGCCTGTCGCGGTTCAACGTGCTCAGTGTCACTACTAGGCGCGAGCCCTACAACGAGGCTCCTGCCGAGCTGCCTGGCACTATAGTCGTAGGCGAGTATGACAAGGGAGCATCGGGCGTGGCATATAATAATGCTACCCGCACCACCACCTCTGCCACCCGTGACGATGCCTGGATGGAGTACACCGTCGACGTGAAGGAAGATGGCGTGTATGCCTTTGATGCTGAGGTGGCATCGACAAAGAGCGGCGGCATGTTCCACCTGGCAGAGTATTCGATGGACAACCTCGCCTACCTCTCAGAGTTCGTCGAGGTGCCTGTCACTGGTTCCAACAGCGACTTCCAGCAGCTGCACTGCGTGATGACCGAGCCCCTGACTGCCGGTCGCCATGTGATCTGCCTGAACATAGACAAGGGCGGCTTCTATATCAAGAGCCTTACCTTCCGCCGCTATGAGCAGGACAAGAACATCACCGTCACCGTCAACTCAGTACGTCCCACGACCATCACCGTCGGTGATACGGCCACCATCAGTATCGCTGCCCGCTGCACGACCAGCACCATCGCCGATGTGAAGGTGTATGCCAACAACCTGCATATAGGCACGCTCACTGAGTCGCCCTATACGATGGAGTGGGCACCCAAGGAGAGAGGTACGTACACCATTACCGCCATCGCCACCAATGCTGAGGGCAAGGAGAACGTCTCGGCTAAGAAGACACTGAAGGTCAACGGCCTGCGCACACCTTACTCTGGAGTGGCCATCGCCCTGCCCGGCACTATCCAGGCTGAGAACTTCGACAGGGGCGGTGAAGGCATGACTTTCCACGACACCGACGACAACCGCGAGGGCGACGCTGCCTCCTATCGCACTGACGGCGGCATCGACATTGTGAAGGGCAACAACGGCTATGCCATCGGCTATACCGCTGCCAACGAATGGATGGAATATACTGTCGACGTGAAGGAGCCCGGTGAGTATTCCTACGATGCTTACGCTTCGTCGGGCACCACAGGGTCGGGATTCACCATCGGACTGGTCAGCGGCAGCTCGGTGATCAATCTGGCGAAGGTCAATGTCGCGCAAACCGGCAGCAATGACTGGGGTACTTACAAGGCGTTCTCAGGAAAGCTGAGCCGCCACCTGAATGCCGGCAAGCAGATACTGCGTATCACCATCACTGGTGCCAACTGCAACATCGACAAGATCGTGTTCAAGTGCACCCTGAGCGATGGTATCGACGATGTAGAGCAGCCTGCCGCCAATGTCAAACGGCCTACGTTCAACCTCTCCGGCCAGCGAGTCGACGGTAACTATCGCGGACTCATCATACGCGACGGAAAGAAAATAATGCACCGCTAATAAAGATTCAGCCCTCAGCGCAGACGCGACTGGGGGCTGAATCTTTTTGATTTGCAAAACAAATCAAACGCACTTAGCGCAGCAGGAGCACTTTGCGGACTTTGCCGTCGGGCTGGCGCTGGAGGTTAAGCCCACGGCGCAGGCCGGGTTGAGGGCGGCCGTCGATGCTGTATACGTCGACGTTGACGTTAACGTTGACGTCGACGCTAGCACTGATGCCTGATTCCTGAGGATAGAGCAGCGCCTCGCCATTGCCGTCGAGCAGCTCGGCTTGGAAGCTCTCGTGCAGCAGGTCGACCGTGATGCGATAGGTGCCTGCTTGGCTGACGCGCCACTTGGTGTCGTCGCCTCCCTGCCGCATCTGTGTGGACGTCAGCAGATCTTCGTCCTGCTGATATGGATGCAGCTCACGCGGCCCCCAGGTCATCTGTCCTTCCAGCTTGAATCGTCCCGGCTCTACCACATTGTCGTAGATGCCGAGCTCACCAGTCCAAGTAAAGACATAGGGATTGTCGTGGTCGCGCACGAACGGGAGCATGCCATTACGGTTCCACTCCACATTGTTGGCACCACCCTCGAAAGCGCTGCCTGCGATGAGCACCTCGTTCCAGGGCAGCAGAAGCTGTCCGGTGAGTGTGCGCTGCTGGGGATTGACGAGTAGGCAGTAGGTGTCCTCCTGGAATGACACCACCCATCCCTCCTGCGTTGAGTCGGTGGTCAGCGTGTAGTGCAGCCCGTTGTTGATGAGGTAGGAGTCGACGAGTTGTGGCTTCAGGTATTGCGTGACACCCTGCTGATGGATTTCTGTGGTCATAATCTTCAGTTCTCCAGGCTGCAATGCTCCGGCAAAGCGAAACATCCCGTCAGGTCGCTGCACGAGTTGCAGGGGAGAGTCCTGGGGGAGGGCACTGCCTGTGGCCCACAGCGACTGGAAGGACTGTGCGAGGCTGGTCAGAGGATGGCTCGTGACGAGTGCTGCTACTATGAGCACGATAATGCTGAGTGAGTGTTTCATTTCCTAAGAATTTTACGTGTGGTGACAGTGCCATCAGCCGAGACAGTGCGCTCGAAGATGACAGGAAGGTTGATGAATGTAGAGCGCTCGACAGCAGGCTCCAGCCGTTGTTGGCCGATGGCGCTGGGCGAGCGGCCAATGGTGACAACGGTACGAGTGTCGCAGCTGACAGGAGGAATGCTGACCGTCAGCAGCCGGAGGTTCGAGTCGTAGGTCCAGTTGCTGGTAGGAGTGCCGTTCAGGCTGACTCTGAAAGGCTTGTCCTCATCGAGGAACTGCAGCGTGTAGGCCCGCTCCTGGAGCATGCCTTCGAAGGCACCTGTGCGAGGCATGATGGTGAGCACTGTTTCAGCCGGGTGCCGCTGCTGCTGCACGACGGTCTGGGTGTACTCTCCGTCGATATATGCCTGGCTGTCGCCCTGGTCCTCATAGATGGTAGTGCTGCCGTCGCTGCCAGGCACTACCTTCAGTATCATCTCAGTCGGAGCAGTCTTCAGATTCCTAAGTGGCGGATTGCAGGGGATGATGGCTCCTGAGCGATAGAAATAGGGTATCTCGTCCTGGGCATACCATCCGCTGATGATAGATGCTCCCTGCACCAGCTGGTTGCGGCACACGTCGAACCACTGCCCTTCGGGCAGCCAGGTGCGCTGGAAAGCCTTCCCTCCAGCCTCGGCAGCTGTGACAACAGGCGACACGAGGATATCGTCGCCGAACATATACTCACCCTCCTGTCGGTAGGCCTCGTTCTCCTCCGGCCATTCGTAGTAGAGCGGCCGGCAGATGGAGATGCCTGTGTCGTAAGCCTGCCGGGCGGCGGTGTAGATATAGGGCATGAGCTGATAGCGCAGGTTGACGCACTCCAGCAGCTGCGGGAAGTTGGGATATTTCCAGATGCGGCGCTCGTTGCCCTCCTGACTGGCTCCGTGGGTGCGGAAGATGGGCGAGAAGACTCCGAACTGCAGCCAGCGGAGCATGAGCTCAGGATCGGTGGGGGCAATCTGCATGTGTCCGCCTAGGTCGTGGCCCCAGTATCCGAAGCATACGTTCGATGCCGTAGCCGTGAAATAGGGCTGGAAGGCCAGTGAGCCGAAAGTTGAATGCGTGTCGCCCGAGAAGCCTATGGGATAGCGATGGCTGCCCAGCCCGCCCCATCGGTGGAAGATGAACGGCCGGCGCTCAGGCCTGTTGATGCGCAAACTAAATCTTCAAACATATCTTAATTATTGAATATGAAATACCCTGTCCTGTTAACGACAGCAATGCTCTTTGCAATGGGCATGCATGCTCAGAAAAATCTGACGGATTACAGCATCATCGACGACTGCACGTATGAAGCCATCGGATTCGAAGCTGACCTGAAGCCACTCTTCGACAAGAACGACCTTACGCTTTTCTCTCTGCCAGCGATGACTGGTAATGAGGAAATCGTGCTGAAGGCCAGCAGACCCTATGTGATGAGAGGATTCTCGATCGTTTGTGCTGACGATGACCAGCGAGATTTGAAGCAGTTGACCATCCAAGTGTCAAATGATGGGGAAACGTGGCGTATTGTCAGGAATTATAATATCAGCTACACGGGTCGCTATCGCGAAAGGCAGTTCAGCGGTGGCCTCAGCGGAGGGTTTACCTATTTCAAGCTGCAGCTGAGGCAGGCATCGGGAACAAATGGCTTACGGATTGCTGAGTTCCAGTTACATGGATATCCGGAGACGGACGATGAAAACCTGGCCACAACGCTCAATGGTACTCTTACTGCAGCCCCGAAAGCATTGTCACCGCAAAATCTCATCGACAACGACCCTTCGACAATGGCTGAGATTCCCAATGCCAACCGTGAGATGATTGATAACTTCGATGGCCAGACACGTTACAATGGTCTTCGGGATGCTTGGTTCCAATATGAGTTTCATGAGCCGACTGCCATCTCCGCCTATTCCCTGGGTATGACAACGTCATCTATGCGTGACAGGAGACCGAATTGTTGGGAGTTGTTGGCTTCGAACGATGGACAGGAGTGGGTGACACTCGATATCGAGCATAATGCCGCTTCAATGGCACTCGACCTGTATGAGCAGCGTTTCTCTTTGGGGACAACGGGCACGCATATTGATTACGCTGACGTAGCCGACCGCCTTCTTACATTCTGCGAAGAAAATCTTGAGCGTCGACAGGGCTCCAATGGTATCTACTGGATTTGCGACTGGGCGCTTGACGAGGCTAAGCGCAATGAGGACTGGGGCGGATACTGGTGGGCTGCACATGCTATCGACAACTATCTGGACAACTATCTGAGGACGAAGAAAAACAATCGTCTCACCAAAATAACACAACTCATCAACGGCACCCGAAGCCGCAATGGCAACACGCTCATCAACCATTTCTATGACGATATGGAGTGGATGGCGCTGTCCCTACTGCGAGCCTGTGATGCCAACAGCAGTTTCAACCTCCAGTATATGTCACAGGTGAAGCTGCTCTTTGAGGACATCATTGGAGGATGGTCTGACGTAGATGGAGGGGGCCTCCACTGGAACAAGGATAAAACGGGTGACGGACGCTATAAGACATCTTGCTCCAACGCCCCGGCCATCATCTTGGCAGCCAGGCTCTATCAGCACACTCAGGATGAACACTATCTCGAATGGGCAAAGCGTATATACGAATATATGTACAGCCACAACCGATTTCCTGATGGGGTGGTCAAGGATAATGCTACCAATGAGAACCACGAAGTGACATTCTCTTACAACCAGGGCACATGGGTGGGTGCATTGCTGGAACTCTATAAAATCACTGGCGAGACACACTATCGGCAGACTGCTACCGACTTGCTCGACCTGCTCCTCTTCGGCAAATGGTATTCGCCTCACGGCATCATGAACGAACGCCAGAACTATAATCAGGATGACGGAGGAATGTTCAAGGGAATTTTCGTGCGCTACCTGACGCAGTGGATCGTATCAGGAAAGCTGGACGCCGAGCATCAGTTCCGCTATGCCCGATGGCTGTTGGAGCAGGCCCGGTCGGCTGAGCTTGCCGCCATCAACAAGACTTGGTTCATCATCAATCCCTATTGGAACCAGCAGTACAACATCAACACTGATGTGCATGACACCTCGCGCCAGCAAACGGGAATGATGCTGATGGAAAGTATCGATGAGATGCGCCGTGCAGGCATCCTCAATGCTGACTATAGCCTGCAGAATCCAAACTACGGACAGCCGTTCCGCTATTATCGGCTGGTGATCACTGAGACACAGCAGTCGACTGATATCATGCTGAGCTCTTTCAAGTTGTATGGCGTCAAGCCCTCAGGCGTCAGGCCACAAGCTCTTTTGCCCGATGTACACCATTCTCGCTCTGCCGCCTTTTCGCTCGACGGCCGCCCCGCTGTCAGCACCTCTCCGTTGATCATTCGCCGCAATCGGAAATACATCCAATAAGTCACATCACTACATCTTTTAGCCCCCTCTCAGCCCCCTCCCTCGTCCGCCCGTCTGATGATTTAAAGCAGGAAAACGGGGTGGGAAGAAAAAAATATGCCGCGAAGTGCACGATAGTTCAACTCTTTTTCGTATCTTTGCACCCTTAACACTCTTTTTGTAGAATCGCAAACAGTAAAAAAACATCATGGGTATGGCTGAAGAAAAGAAGATCAAGACTGCATTAATCTCTGTGTTCCACAAGGATGGACTCGACGAGCTGCTGAAGAAGCTCGCCGACGAGGGCGTGCGCTTCCTGTCGACAGGCGGCACGCAGAAGTTTATAGAACAGCAAGGCTACGAATGCCAGAAGGTGGAGGATGTGACCACCTATCCCTCCATCCTGGGTGGCCGTGTGAAGACGCTCCATCCGAAGGTGTTCGGCGGCATACTGGCGCGCCGCGACAACGAGGGCGACCGCCAGCAGATGGCGCAATACGAGATACCCGAGATAGACCTGGTGGTGGTCGACCTCTATCCTTTCGAGCAGACCGTGGCCAGCGGTGCTTCGGCCGAGGACATCATCGAGAAGATCGACATCGGCGGCATCTCGCTCATCCGTGCCGGTGCGAAGAATTTCAAGGATGTGGTCATCATCCCCTCCAAGGCCGAATATGCTGAGCTGTGCCGCATCATCAGTGCCCAGGGTGCCTGCACCACGCTCGAGCAGCGCCGCCACTTTGCCGAGCGCGCCTTCGCCGTGAGCTCACACTATGATGCCGCCATCCACTCTTGGTTTGCTAAATAAATCTCAAACCTCAAACCTCAATCCTCAAATCTCAAACCAAAAAAGGAAATGGGCTTTTTCAGTTTCAGACAAGAGCTGGCCATGGACCTTGGTACAGCAAATACGATTATCATCAGCGACGACAAGATCGTCGTCGACGAGCCCTCGGTGGTGGCTCTCGACCGCCGCACCGACAAGATGATTGCCGTGGGCGAGCGGGCGAAGATGATGTATGAGAAGACGCACGACAACATTAAGACCATCCGTCCGCTGCGCGACGGAGTGATAGCCGACTTCTCGGCCTGCGAGCAGATGATGCGCGGGCTGATCAAGATGGTTCATACGGGACATCATTTCTTTTCACCTTCGCTGCGCATGGTCATCGGCGTGCCGTCAGGATCGACGGAGGTCGAGCTGCGTGCCGTGCGCGACTCGGCCGAGCATGCCGAGGGGCGCGACGTCTACCTCATCTTCGAGCCTATGGCTGCTGCCATCGGCATCGGCATCGACGTGGAGGCTCCCGAGGGCAACATGATCGTCGACATCGGCGGCGGCTCTACCGAGATAGCCGTCATCTCGCTGGGAGGCATCGTGAGCAACAACTCTATCCGCACGGCAGGCGACGACCTGACGGCCGACATTCAGGAATATATGGCACGCCAGCACAATGTGAAGGTGTCGGAGCGCATGGCCGAGCGCATCAAGATCAATGTGGGAGCCGCCCTCACCGACCTGGGCGACGAGGGGCCCGAGGACTATGTGGTGCACGGTCCCAACCGCATCACGGCGCTGCCCATGGAGGTGCCGGTGTGCTATCAGGAGATAGCCCACTGCCTGGACAAGACGGTGGCGAAGATCGAGAATGCCGTGTTGTCGGCACTCGAGCACACGCCGCCTGAGCTCTATGCCGACATCGTGAAGAACGGCATCTACCTCACTGGTGGCGGAGCATTGCTCAGAGGCCTCGACAAGCGCCTGACCGACAAGATCAATATCCCGTTCCGTGTGCCTGAGGATCCGCTGCATTCCGTGGCAAAGGGTGCCGGCATTGCCCTGAAGAACGTCGACCGCTTCTCGTTCCTGATGCGCTGATGCAGAACCTGCTGGCGCTCCTGACACGCTATTTTCACTGGCTCCTGTTCCTGCTGCTGGAGGTCGCCAGTGTGGTATTGCTGTTTCGCTACAACAGCTATCAGGGCAGCGTGTGGGTGTCGTCGGCCAACGGCGTGGCCGGTAAGCTGTATGAGTGGCAGTCGGGCGTAGAGCAGTTCTTTCACTTGCAGGAGCGGGCACGCCAGCTCGCACAGCGTAATTTGGAGCTGGAGTATCAGCTTAGCCATGCACGTCAGAGTCTGCTCGACTTGGGGCGCGACACCGCCGTCGTCGACAGTGCGTTGCATGCGGTGGTGAGCGGTCTGCAGCTATTGCCTGCAAAGGTCGTCAGCAGCACGCTACGACGTCGCGACAATCTCTTGACCATCGATCGCGGCAGCAATGACGGGCTGAAGCCCGATATGGGTGTGGTGTGCGGCATGGGACTGGTGGGAGTGGTCTATATGACCAGCGCTCACTATTCGGTGGTAATGCCTGTCCTCAATGTCCACTCACGCATCAGCTGTGCTATCCGCGACAGGGGATATTTCGGCTATCTGTCCTGGGACGGCAAGAATCCCACCGAGGCCTATATGGACGATGTGCCCCGTCATGCGCAGTTCTCACCCGGCGAATGGGTGGAGACCAGTGGCTACTCGGCCATCTTCCCGCCGGGCATCACCGTGGGGCGTATCGTCAGCATCGGCAACTCGGCCGACGGACTGTCCTACAGGCTGCGTGTGAAGCTTACTACCGACTTCAGCTGTCTGCGTGATGTCAGCATCATCACTGACGAGAACATCGCCGAGCGCCTGCAGATCCTGTCGGCAGCACGCGACTCTATGGCGCTGGCGAATTGAGAGTGGAATGTGGATGGTGGATTGTGGATGGTGGATTGTGGAAAGAGAAATGAGCAATGGTTGTGGATATAATTAGACGACTCGTCATTTTTGTGGCGCTGCTGTTGGCGCAGGTGCTGGTGCTCAACCGCATACAGCTCTTTCACTGTGCCACGCCGCTGCTCTATATCTACTTCATTATCATTTTCCCGCGTCGATATCCTCGCTGGGCCATCCTCTTGTGGAGCTTTGCCATGGGACTGGCAGTCGACATGTTCAACAACACCCCGGGTGTGGCAGCGGCATCCACCACGCTGATAGGTTTCTTGCAGCCCTGGCTCATTGAGCTGTTCCTGCCCCGTGAGGCTGAGGACAACATCAAGAGTGCCGCACGCACGCTGGGTGTGGGTCACTTTGTCAGTCTGTCCTTCATCCTCACCATCATCTTTTGCATGGTGTTCTTCGCCATCGAGCTGTTCTCCTTCGCCACATGGAGCTATTGGCTGCAGTGTGCCGGCGGCAGCGCTCTGCTCACGTTCGTGCTGATGATGGCACTCGAAAGCTTACGTAAATAGTGTGACCGATCGTGAAGGAAGAAGGGCTGGAATACAGGAAATACGTAGTGGGTGCTGTGGCTTTCGTCATCGTGACGATCTACATCATCCGCCTATTCACGCTCCAGCTCATGAGCGATGACTACAAGAAGAATGCCGACTCCAATGCCTTCCTGAAGAAAATCGACTACCCCTCACGAGGCATCATCAGCGACCGCAATGGCGAGCTGATGGTGTACAATCAGCCGTCATACGACATCATGGTGATCGAGAACGAGGCGAAGGATCACTTCGACACCCTCGAGCTTTGCCAGACGCTGAACATCACACGCGAGGAGTTCAATAGTCGCATCGCCGCCATGCGCGACCGTCGTAAGAATCCCGGCTACTCACGCTATACGCAGCAAGTATTTCTCACGCAGCTCTCCGACCAGGACTTCAGCATCTTCCAGGAGAAGGCGTTCCGCTTTCCTGGGTTCTATGTCCAGCGGCGCAGCATCCGCCAGTATGGTTTCCCTTATGCCGCTCATGTGCTGGGCGACGTGGCTGAGGTGTCGGAGGCCGACATCGAGGCCGATGACTACTACCAGCCAGGCGACTATATCGGCAAGATGGGCGTGGAGCGCTCCTATGAGAAACAGCTGCGCGGACAGAAGGGCGTGCAGATACTGCTCCGCGATGCCCACGGACGCATTCAGGGCAGCTACCAGAATGGTGCCTTCGACACTAAGCCTGTGCCTGGCAAGAACCTCACGCTGAGCATCGACAAGGATCTACAGGCGCTGGGCGAGCGTCTGCTGGAAGGCAAGATAGGCAGCATCGTGGCCATCGAGCCTGCCACTGGCGAGGTGCTGTGCATGGTCAGTTCGCCCAGCTATGACCCACGGATGATGGTGGGACGACAGCGTTCGCAGAGTCACCGTGAGCTGGGTCAGGACCCGTGGAAGCCCCTGCTCAACCGCAGCATCATGGGTCAGTATCCCCCAGGCTCCACCTTCAAGACCACGCAGGGACTCACTTTCCTCAACGAAGGCATCATCACCTCGCAGACGGCCTATCCCTGCTACCGCGGATTCATCTATAAGGGACTGCGTGTGGGATGCCACGGTCATGGTTCTCCCCTGCCGCTGGTGCCGGCCATCTCCACCTCGTGCAACGGATATTTCTGCTGGGGACTCTACCACATGATCAACAATACCAGCAAGTATGGCTCCGTACAGAGTGCCATCAACACCTGGCGCGACTATATGGTGTCGATGGGATTCGGTTATCCGCTGGGGGTCGACCTCCCTGGTGAGAAACGAGGACTCATACCCAACGCACAATTCTATGACAATGCCTATAAGAACGGGTGGAACGGACTGACCATCATCTCCATCGCCATCGGGCAGGGTGAGGTCAATGCCACACCGCTGCAGATAGCCAACCTCGCTGCCACCATCGCCAACCGGGGATACTTCATCACCCCACATGTGGTGAAGGAGGTGGAAGGCGAGCCTCTCGACTCCATCTATACCACACCTCGCTATACCAAGGTATCGCCGCAGAACTACGATTTCATCGTCAAAGGCATGCGTTCGGCTGCGTTGGGCGGCACCTGCAAGGCTCTCGGAGGCTATGACTTCGCACCCTGTGGCAAGACGGGTACCGCCCAGAACAAAGGTCACGACCACTCTGTGTTCATGGGCTTTGCACCCATGGACTCCGCACGCATCGCCGTGGCTGTCTATGTCGAGAACGGAGGATGGGGAGCCACCTTTGGCGTGCCCATCGGCGGACTCATTATGGAGCATTTCATCAAAGGTCACCTCTCCGAGGCTTCCGAGCGCAGGGCCACGGAGATACAACATAAGCGCATCAACTATGGCACAGGAGACAGGTAAATGAAGAATCCGGATAAACCCAAAGGCGTGCTACGCTCAATCGACTACTGGACCATACTGATCTATGTCCTGCTGTTGGCACTGGGATGGCTCAGCGTCTGCGGGGCCAGCTACGACTATGGCAGCGATACAGACATCTTCTCGCTTTCCACTCGCTCAGGCATGCAGATCGTGTGGATAGGCACGTCGCTCGTCCTGGCACTCTTCCTCCTGCTGCTCGACGACACCTATTATTCCACCTTTGCCTATGTCCTCTTCGGACTGATGCTCCTGCTGCTCTTCGCCACCATCTTCAATCCGCACACCATCAAGGGCTCACGCTCATGGCTCGTGCTAGGACCAGTGCGAGTGCAGCCGGCCGAGTTTGCCAAGTTCGCCACGGCACTCGCTTTGGCCAAGTTCATGTCACGCTATGGCTACGACATCCACAAATGGAAGGACTTCCTCAAGACGCTTGCCATCATCTTCCTGCCCATGATCTTCATCGTCATGCAGCGTGAGACGGGCTCGGCCCTTGTCTATTTCAGTTTCTTCCTCATGCTCTATCGCGAAGGAATGACGGGTTCCGTGCTCTTCACAGCCGTGGCCATGGTCTTCTATTTCGTCGTCGGCATACGCTATAGCGAGACGCTGCTCTTCGACACGCCTACTCACGTGGGACGCTTCGTCGTGCTGCTGGCCATACAGGTGTTCACTTCTATCATGATTGGCGTCTATCAGCGCGACTGGCAGCAGGCACTCACAGCCCTCGCTGCCTGTCTTGGCGTGACGCTTGTATGCCTGCTTTTCTCGCTTTATGTCATCCCCTTCAACATCTATTGGATTCAACTTGCCATCAGCGTACTGCTCGTCGCATGGTTGGTGTGGAAGACTGTCACCAGCCGTTTTCGCACGTACCTCTGGATAGGCATTTTCTCGCTGGGCTCACTGCTCTTCTTTCATGGTGCCGACCATGCCCTCAACCACATGCTCCAGCCACATCAGCAGACACGTATCAAAGTGCTCCTCGGACTCGAGGAAGACCTCAAGGGAGCCGGTTACAATGTGCACCAGAGCGAGATTGCCATCGGATCGGGAGGGCTCGAGGGCAAGGGATTCCTCAACGGTACGCAGACCAAGCTCAAGTATGTGCCTGAGCAGGACACTGACTTCATCTTCTGCACCGTGGGCGAGGAAGAGGGATTCATAGGAGCAGCAGGTGTCCTCGTGCTTTTCCTGGCACTTATCCTGCGTCTCATTCATCTTGCCGAGCGGCAGGCCACCTCCTTTGCCCGTATCTATGGCTATTGTGTCCTCTCGGTCTTCCTCTTCCATGTCTTCATCAACGTAGGTATGGTGCTCGGCCTCACGCCTGTCATCGGCATACCACTGCCTTTCTTCAGCTACGGAGGCTCTTCGCTGTGGGGATTCACTTTCCTCCTCTTCATCTTCCTTGCCCTCGATGCCCGACGTAACTTGGTGCCCGAGAGTTAACCATGACATTCATCAAACTTATCTGCGATATGAAAAACTGGATCTTTGCAGCACTGCTGCTCACACTGCTTGCCTGCAGGGGCAATGCACCGAAAAATGATGAACAACCTGCTGCCGATGCTTCTGACGAGAGCGAGATGGCACTGGAGGAGCAAGGTCACGGAAAAGCCTTCGACGAAGGCGATGCTGAGTGGGAAGAGTATCAGCGCCAAGCTCCCGACGATGAGGAGTTCACCCTCACACCACAGCGTCATAAGCGCACCATCGAAGACTATGTGGCTGACTTCGCCCGTCACTATGCCGAGCGCAATGCTGCCTGCCGTGAGGTGTCCAAGGGCAATGTAGGAAAGAAGGAAGGGCAGGTCTTCGTTGAGACCAATGCCGACAAAACTTTCCAGCTGTGTGCCTTCGACAGCTACGTCGCCAGATTCCGTTACTGGAAGAGCGACGACGATGCCGACGTCCTCTGTGCCTTCCTCAGTGACTGGACCGCCACTGGTCCCGATCGTGAGCGCATGGACTTCTGGTATATCCGTGACGACAAGGCTATGCCCCTCTCCTGTGAGTTCATGGTGCCCGGCATCAACCTCAATGAGCGCGTAGAGCTCGACGACACGATTGGCGTCTACTATTCCGACTCTCAGACCTACCCCGATGAAATCTATGTCTGGAACGGCACCAACCGCTTCATTCACGAGAATTTCCAGGAGCCAGTCGATTGAGTCTTTCCAGCATTCATCAGTCTGCTTCCATCTCCTTACCACCAACATAAAGATGGTGCCCGCCAGTCTTGATGCGTGAGGGGTCACCCTTTAGTGATGTGATATAGGTATCAGCAGTAAGTGTCCATGTGGAACCGTCGCCCAGCGTGACATTCACTGTTCCGGTTTCAGTTGATACGCTGTTACCGGCAGCACTGGTTATTTTGCCGTCGATACGTCCCTTGAACGAGGAACCGTCAGTCAGTGTCAGCGTCAGCTCAGAGTCGCTTCCCACCAGGATAGTGCCCTCCAGCTGTTGATGCCTCACGTTAAGTGTCGCTGTATTCTTTGCTCCGCTCCATCCGTCAGCGCATACTGACAGCAGCACCTGCTGAGGATCTTCATTCACCAGCTTCACCCTGTCCAGTGTGATGATGGCATTGGTGTTGGTCACATGAAACAGATGCCCCTTACGGTTGGTCAGCATACCGCCGTTCATGTTAAAATGTGAGTTGCCACTATCAGCGTCTCCTGAGAACGACTGATAGATCATGATGGCATCAAGGAATTGTGCATGGCCGTTGCGTCGTGTGTTGTTTACCGTCATCTGGCAGTTGTTCAGCGTGATGCTGTTCTTGCCCTCTATGCATACACCCTCTGACTGATTTGATATGAGCGTTGCATCCGTTACGGTAACATCGGCAGTAGAGTATATGACGGGCGAGCCCAGTCCGTTGCTCGTGAAGCTGCCGCCCTCCACTGTCACGATGCCGCCACCACGGTCAGTACGAATAGGTGCCGACGACCTGCCACTGGTGTTCACTGTCAGGTTCCTGGCTTTCATCACTCCTCCGCCTGTAGTCATGATGCCGCCAGAGCCGTCGCCAGTAGTGGTGATCTTAGTGTCCTCAACGATGACTGTGGTGCCATCGCCCTGAGCACCGTTTCGGCCGCTATTCCCGCCATACGAAAAGACGCCGTTGGCACCATTGCCATTGCTGGAAATTGTGCCGCCTTTGATGGTCGTAGTGCTACCGCCTTTGACGAGCACAGCTGCATTCACACCATAGAAGCTGCAGTTGTCACCACCTTCAGAGCTCCCTGTCTTGCTTACTATAGGCTTCGAAAGTACCACAGCCTCCTTGGTCGATACCAGCAGTGCACTCTCATCAGCCTTGTCGCTTTGGTAGGTCTTGCCGACCTCTGTAGCCGCAGCAGTCAGTTCCGTAGTTCCTGAATAGGTGATGTCTGCATGACGGCCCCCAGGCCTTCCCGGTCTCCCCATCCCGCCAGGGCCTCCTGGTCCGCCAGGCCTGTCGCCAGGGCGCTCACCTCTAGGTGGGCGCTGCCTCATCTGTTCATTGGTAACTTGTTTCGTTCCCGTCTGGTCCTCCTGTGCTGCCAGAGTTCCCGAAAGCATCATCATGCCGATAATCAATATCTTCTTCATCTTTGCCCATAATTTGAAATCCGATGCAAAGTTACAATCTCACCATCACACTGCCAAACCTTTTCAGTGAAACGCAAGAATCCTTCAGCAAAGCATGCTGATGTTTTGCCCTGAATATTATGTCTTCGCTAGGAAAAAAAGCATTAAAATAACTAAAAGTCGCTGGAAAAATGACAGTAAAAGTTGCAAAAGTCGTTGAAAAAATGTATTTTTGCACCAGTTATACTCTCTATGATGCTAAGACGAAGAATATTAGCGACATTGCGGAAATGGAAGGATCAGCCCAATCTCCTTCCTGAACTTGCTGGCCAAGGAGATCTTGACTGAAAAGGGAGCGGATATAAGAGAGATTTGACATGTATATCATTCTGATTCTTCGGCCACTTGAAAGGCTACTGGCAGGCGGGTCAAGCTCGGGAATGGGGTTCGGTATAGTGGGGGCAGAGCTGAAACGGGTGGCTTCGCTCAGTCAGTTTATGATGGTCAATGGTACTGTCAGGAGTGAACAGATAGACATCCAGCAGGAGGACTTGCATAAACTGGCTACGCTTTGCGAAGAGTTGCGCCCAGACAGCCTTTATGTCCGATATGCCAATAAGAAGGTGTTCCGGAATGAGGAGGATTTTTGGGCTACTAAGGAAAAGGTAGTCAAGTCGCATGTGAAGCGGATGGCTGACCTGCGGATTATCAGGGCTATCGGACTGGCCGATAAGCTGGACATACCAATACTCTATGCAAAAGAGCAGAAGACACCGCTGCACATCAAGGAGCGACTGAAATTGGTAAGCGGCATGGAAGTGACACCCGTCATGAACTTCCACCGGCATGACGAGGGAACAAGCTACCAGCTGCAACTTCGCATTGACGGGAACTTGCTGGAAGGACTTTCTGACCATCATCTCATCGTGCTGACCCATGAGCCAGGACTGTTTATTCTTGGCAAGTGTATTTACACCTTACGGGAAGGATTTAGCGGACAACTACTGTTGCCCTTTGTCAGCAAGCAGCAGGTGGAGATACCGCGAAAGATGGAGAACGACTATTTTCATCGTTTCATCCTGAAACAGGTGGCGCGGGCAGAGATTAATGCCGAGGGCTTTGACATCACGGATGTCAGTGTGGAGCCACAGGCTTGTCTGACGGCAGAGAAATCCATCGACGGCAGGCATATCCTATCTTTGCGGTTCAAATATGGCAGTCAGGAATATACGAGAGAGAACAAGACAAACGGACGGGTGACGCTGACAGAGGAGCAAGATGGCTTTCGCTTTATACGGCAGATGCGCAACAAAGCTACAGAGCAGCAAATGGCTGAGATCTTGAAAGGGGTGACTGGGGTTCCCGACACCCCAATCAAGTTCTCGTCCCTGAGCAAGATGATTGACTGGCTGCGTGAATATGCCCCTAGATTGAAGGCACATGGCTTCGATGTGATCCAACCCTCTGACCACATCTATTATATAGGGCCACTGACTGTGGAGCAGAGCGATACCTGGAAGGGTGACTGGTTGCAGACGGACGTGAACGTGATTATTGATAACGGACGGCTACGCATCCCTTTCCTTGACCTTCGTGACACGATTCTCAAAGGCGAACAGGAATATATGCTGCCAACGGGCGAATTGCTGCTGATTCCAAGTGAATGGCTGCAACGCTACACAGACCTTTTGCTGATAGGAATGCCAAAAGGAAAAGGATTCCAAAGGCATAGAAGCCAGGTAGGAAGTGAAGAAATAAAAGATAATAGTGATAAGTTCCCTGCTGAAGTTCCAGCAGGCAGAGATTCCGTAACTATTGTGAGCCCTAGACTGAAAGCCACTTTGCGTCCCTATCAGCAGGCAGGACTGCAGTGGCTGTGGCATAACTTCGTGGCGCAGACAGGTTGCTGTCTGTCTGATGAGATGGGACTTGGCAAGACACTCCAGACAATCGCCTTGCTGTTGCAATATAAGGAAAAGGCCAAAGTGTCCCAACGAACAACTCTGCCATCACAGGGAATGCTATTTTCGGAAGAAGAAATGCAGGGGAACAGCCAGGAGGCGAGTTGCGGAGGACAATTCCATCTGCCCTATCGTACTTCGCTGGTCGTAGCACCAGCTTCGGTAGTGCATAACTGGCGCAATGAACTGACCCGCTTTGCACCGTCCCTCTCGTTGATGACCTATACTGGTGATACTTCCAAGCGAAAGGACAAGCGTATTGCACTGATGCGGTGGGACGTGGTGCTGACCACCTACCGAACTCTACTCAACGACATCGATCTGCTCTCGCAGAATGAGTTTGGCATCGTGGTATTCGACGAGAGTCAGGCCTTCAAGACTGCCACGTCACAAATACACCAGGCCGTCACACAAATTCATGCACTTCATCGGTTGGCACTCAGTGGAACACCTGTAGAGAACAACCTGCAAGAACTGTGGAGCCTGATGAACGTGCTGAACCCGAATTTGCTGGGCGATGCCCGGTCGTTTCAGAACGCTTTTGTAAACCCTATTGCCATTCAGATGGAGGATGCACGCAGAGAGCTATTGCGACAACTGATAGCGCCGTACTTCATGAAGCGTACTAAGGAAGAAGTGCTCAACGACCTGCCTGAACGCCAGGACGAGGTTGTGGTTTGCACAATGGCAGATGAACAGGCCCGTCTTTATGCAGAGGAACTATCGAAGGCTCGCAACGAGTGGCTTGATCCCCATGCAAATAGCCAAGGTCGCCAGATACATATTCTTGCTGCTCTCCAACGCCTGCGCCAGATAGCCAACGGCGAAGGTAAACTAAGCGTGGTCTTTGACCATCTGGAGAACCTGCGACAGACACGACACAAGGTGCTTCTGTTCAGTGAATACGTCAGCTTGTTGGAACATGTGGGTAGCGAGATGACGAGTCGTGGCTGGAACTATGCCCTGCTGACAGGACAGACGCAGGACAGGGAGCAAGTGATAGACCGTTTCCAGCAGTCACTCGATTGTCAGTTCTTCCTGATTTCACTGAAAGCTGGAGGTGTGGGGCTAAACCTGACAGCTGCTGATTATGTGTTCTTACTCGACCCGTGGTGGAACCGAGCTGCAGAGGAGCAGGCCATCGCCCGTGCCCACCGCATTGGCCAGCAACGTTCGGTATTTGTCTATCGTTTCGTCTCGGCTGGTACGCTCGAAGAACAGATACTCACTCTACAAGACCGCAAGCAGTCGCTGATAGACAGCGTCATGCCGTTTATCTGCAAATAGGTTGCAAAGTGGCCGAAGGGCGTGACCAAAACTGCCGATTAGGCAAGTAAAAGCTGCAACCACTATATTTCCTTCCTATAATCTATATACTTTCACAGTGTAATCTATATACTTTCTCTACATAATCAATATATTTCCTCCTCGTAATCATTACACAAAAATGGTTACGGTTACAGTTGTAACCATGTAACCGCTGAGGGAGAAAGATGTGTAACCATTGTGTGTAAGTATATGATTAGCAAATGTTTATATGTTTAATATGGTATTGGTTGCAGGAAAAAGGTTACATGATTACAACTGTAACCGTAACCATTTGGATCTTTTTCACTATGTGTCTGACATTTTGTGACTATTACCTTAATAATTATCAAAAAAGAGGGACGAGTGCTCTGTAATTCAGAAACATTTTGTAACTTTGCACCGAATATTCAACTTAACATGTTAAGACTATGGCAACAATGGCAAACAATGTACAGATGCAAGGCGTTTACGTGAACGTGCCGGCCGTGGACTTGTCGTTCTTTCGCGAACTCATCCGCAAGTTCGGCTGGCAGGCAGAGACGCGCGAGCAGTTGCTCGACCGATTTGTCAGCAGCCGCCCAGCCACCCCCGGTATCAGCGAAGAGGAAATCATGGACGAAGTGAAAGCCGTGAGATACGCTAAATGAACAAAGTAATCATTGACACAAATCTCTGGATTTCATTCCTCATCGGTCATCAGGCTGGCCTCGTGCGCCGGATGCTGACAGACCTGCGCTTTGATGTTTACGTCTGCGCACAGCTCATCGAGGAAATCCGCGATGTGGCTAACCGTGATAAGATACGCAAATATCTTGGCCCTAACGACCTCGATGACCTGTTGGACATCATTAATGCCTTCTGCCAGTTTGCCCTCATTGAGGCCGATATCAGTCCGATGGCCATCCGAGACCCGAAAGACCTCTATCTCCTTGCACTTGCCGACACTATAGGAGCCGATTACATCGTCAGTGGCGATGCCGACCTGACAGACCTCGGACAGTATAACCAAACAAGAATCATCAAGCTTGCCGACTTTAAGGCAATGATGCAATATCTTTAATCCCCCCATCCCTATGCAGAAAGTGTGCGAGACGATAACAATGTTTAACATGGATTATTTCTCTAACTCTTTTATCGGATTGATATAGAATGCTATCTGTTTGGCCTCCCACCGCCAGTCACCTTGTGGGATGAAGCTACAGATGCTGTAGTGCAGGTGAGGCGGTTTACCTTTGGCATTGCCTGTGTCACCTACCTTACCTATGATGGATTTCTTAGTGACAATAGCACCGATATGAGTATTGATCTCGCTAAGATGAGCATAGTAGTGGAATCGGAGACCTGAGCTGAAGATCAGAACACAGTTGCCTCCGATTTTCATGTCACGTGCAGTAGCTACCACTATTCCACCGATAGCAGGGTGTACGACAGTTCCCTTCTTTGCAAAGATGTCTATTCCGTTGTGCATATGGTCGCCCCAAGGATGCCAGAACGACTTCTGGTTGTAGCTCTCTCGTCCACAGCCTTCAACTGGATTCTGGATCTTGGTTGGCAGCAGGAAGTCGATGAGCAACAGAGCTACTATGATATATAGTGCTATCTTTAGTCTTTTCTTCCACTTTGATTTAATGTTGTTAATCATTTATCATTTTATGATCCACCATCCATTCTGCGATTTGCCTGAAGACTGTACCAGCAATAAGTCCGCCGCTATGAGGGCCCCATATAACATTGAGACTGACAATGATGCTGTATTCAGGCTTTTCTGTAGGTAAAAAGCCACAGAAGCCAAGCTGATATTCATAGACCTTATCGTCATCCTCCCCCCAGATGACATTCAACTGAGACGTGCCAGTTTTTCCTGCAACAGAAACCTTCTCTGTGCCAGCTCTCTTTCCCAAGCCCTCTTCCACAGTCTTCTGCAACACCCAACGCATTTCATTGATGTTTTCTTGGCGGGCTATATGCTCATTAATAACCTCTGGTTCTCTTGGCTTCAGCGTTGGCTTCACCATCATGCCGTCATTTGCTATAGCATTATAGATAGTCAGCATCTGGATAGGAGCAATCTTACATTCATATCCGATGGTATGCCAAGGGAACATATAATTCTTCCAGCAGCTGTCTCTGGGTGTATGATATGTTGCAGGTCGCAACCCTGTGATTCCCCCTATGCTGTCAGGCTGACCAAAGCTCATTTTGTCGAGCTGATCAAAATAGCTGCTTGCATCATTGTGGAATGCTTTTAAGACGGTCTTAGCTATTCCTATATTTGAAGAAAAGCATAAAGCTTGACCCACCAAAAGCTCACCATATCCTCCCAGCTTATGGTTGTGATCCCCCATTCTATGTTCATCATCCACAGGCCATATGCCATCACCAGCATCCACTCTATCAAACAGACTGACGCTATCCGTTTCCATCGCTGCCAATAGAGACGGCACCCCCATCAGTTGGCCCAATTCCTGCTGATAGGCAAAGTTGTCACATGGCACATACTGTCCGTCATATCTGCGCTCCAACCCCACTATAGCTTTGATAGCACCTGTTTTCACTTCCATCACGATAGCCTGTCCATGCAATCCGCTGACCTGCATCAGCTTTTCTCTTAACACAGAATCTACAGCTTCCTGTAAGGCTGGAGCTATGGTTGTCCCCACATATTTTTGTGGTGGTTCTTCCTTTGTCTTTTTTATCAAAAGGCAGGAAAGAACAGCAATGATTACCACACAAACAGCAACAATTATCCACGACCAGTAGGATTTCCGTTTGTTTGGAAGACCCAACACCTGTAGTTCATCATCTCTCATAATTTCTCCTCCTTTCCTGTTTCTGATTCTATCAATGCCTTCAACTGTTTCAAAGCCTCTTTTGATGCCTGTAGTGTAAAAGCCTGATTCACTTCCGTATTCGACATTACCAGTTGTTGTTTGTTGACATTGATCTTGAAGATGTACGTGCGATTGATGATCAGCTGCTTGCCAATGCGGATAAAGGTCATGGCCTCCCTGCCCAGCTGTTCTTCCATCATCTGCTGACAATGAGCAAGGTTCATGGTGAACACGAGCTGCGTCTTGTCATGCAGCACCATTGTGGAGTAGTTGCCATCTGACTCCACATAAACCACTCGTTCTGGCTTCACCCTTGCGAGTTCGTTAGTGTTCGATATGATCAGTACTTTGTTGCTCACTGTTGTTTGGTTTTTGGTTTACAATCGCTTTTCACCAGGCATTTCTTGCTGACCATTTCGTTTTTCGTCCGAACGACCTATTTGGAATATTTTATAGCACAAGAACAAAAATCCCCCAACAAGCATGATGGTTATTGCGCAATCATTAAAGAATGTGCACCAACGATAGAGATTGTAGTCGCCAAAAGAAGAATAGAAACTTCCATCACTGATAGACCAAGTTTCCTGTCCCAGTACACTGCCATTAAAGTAGGCATAGGCACAACATGGCACTGCAACTACGAGGGTAGCCAGCACTGTCTTCCACTTCTTTTTACTAAAAGCGAGAATGACGCAAAACTCAATAAGCAAACAGATTGCCCAGAAGATGGTTATATATATTATCATGTTACTTTTATTTGCTGTTGCAAAGTTACCACTATTTATTCAAAAAGCAACCACCCATTATGATATTTTGTATGAAATGGGTGGTTGGGTGTATGAAACGATGTCGTCTTTTATCTAAAGAGCCTCACACCTTTCTATCATCTGTGAAAGTGCAGCTGAAATCTGCATAAGATTAGCTTTTTTACCACAGAAGTAATACGGCGCTAGTATGACCGAATTTCCAGAGGAACTTGCTATATCCATGATTTCACTCATTAAAACGGAAACTGTCCCACATTCAACTCTAATTCTATTCCTGTTAGGATATGAGGACATGCTTTCGTACATCAGTGCTTCGACTTTAGGTTCAATTTGTTTCAGTAAGGTGTTAATCTTACCGATATTCTTGAAATTATTAAAAAAGCCCATAGTCGGTAGTCGTTGATTATCTTCATCACCCCGTCAAGAACCTCCTTTAATCTGTAGTTGGTACGGTAGAGACTTGTCTGATGGCTGAGTTTCGTCAGTTGGTTAAGGTTGTTCGCCACTCCTGCAAGGTTGCGGAATATGCTTGCGTCCACCGTTGTATGTGCAATGGGCATCTCTGTCTGAAGTACCGTATCTCGGATATACTCTGCCAGTCGTCTGTTCGCCTTTCGGCTTCTGATGCGAAGTGTCTCATAGTCTATCTTTGATAATTTGACGGTGACGGACTTTGACCGTCTGCGGGCCTGGGGCAGTGTCGGCCTGCCTCCCGTGTTCCTATGTTCTCTCATCTCTGTTGGCTTGGTTGATGTTGTCATTGTCATTCATCGCGAAGGGACAAAAAAAGACCGTCACGTCGGACGGCCTATATATAATATAATGTATAGGACCGAAAGCGGGAAGCCGTGAGCCAGCAGATGCCGACGCGACTTCCCGTTCTTAATTGTTGATTGGGTAATAGTTCCATGATTTCATTTTTTTCGCTATACAGATTATTCAACAACAGTATCAAATTCGCTTAATGATGTCGGATGAATATCATCAAAATAAATTCTTATGTTATTTGAATAATATGAAATACTATTGACACCCTTCAATTTCTCCATATCAAAACCATATCTGGCAATTGGAATATTTTTGGCATCAACAAGAATCATTTCTAAACCATTTGATTTCTCTTGAAGAGTCAAATATAGCACATTCCTTGTGTTACAGTGAATTATTCTCGTTTCCATTATTT
>ONLL01000015.1 GCA_900318685.1 uncultured Prevotellaceae bacterium
TGCCAACAGTACAGCACCCGCAGTCAATGTCAAGGAGAGTGAGAAGGCCTACACGATGGAACTTGCAGCTCCAGGCATTAAGAAAGAATATTGCCGCGTAGGCATCAACGACGAGGGCAACCTCACCATCGCCATTGAGAACAAGCAGGAACACAAGCATGAGGACAGTCATCATCACTATCTGCGCCGCGAGTTCAGCTATTCGAACTATGAGCAGAACTACTTGCTGCCTGACGACGTGGTGAAGGACCAGATCTCTGCCAAGGTCGAGGATGGCATCCTGACCATTACGATGCCGAAGACCGAGTCGAAGGAGAAGGTCACTAAGGCTATCGAAGTGTCATAAACGTGAATTCTGATTCAGCACATAAAGGGAGCCGCATCCATCGGGGGTGTTGCTCCCTTTCTTCTTAGTTAGCCCGACATGTGCTTTAAGCCATCGGAATCATCAAGACTACGATAGTTACAAGCTGCTTCTTCACCATGTCAAGTGTTTCATAGGGTGTCCTCCCCACATGTTGTCATTCGCATACCGAAATCCAACGGAAGAATACAAAGCCTCTCCGGATGGATTCTCTTGATCCACCAACAGGCCGACACAAGGTAGCCCCAGACTAATTGCTTTTTCTTTTGTCTTCTCTATCAGCAGTTTGGCAATACCTCGACGACGATACTCAGGCATGACGGCCAAAGAGTCAAGATAGAGCTCCCCTGCCTGTGTCTCGTCATCCATTCCGGAGTGGTCCTTGCCAATATACTCTTTGGCTGCCTCTATGAATACCTGGCGCAGCCGATGCAGCATCCCTCCGTCGTAGCTTACAGAAATGCCAGCCACTCTGTCCCCAACAAGGGCAACCAGCGTGTTCTTGTAACTATACTGCGAATCTTCTCGTTCCACCAACAGTGTCATCATCTTACGGAAGTCTTTCAGTCCATAGCCGTCACCACAGAAATACAGGCAGCAATCATCAGTCATTGCCGTCATAATCAGACTTGCTATCTCAGCCGCCTGGCTCTTAGCCGCTTCTCTTATCTCTATCACAGCTGCGACCCCTGCATGTTCCAGCTCCACCTTGGTGTCAGATACACCGTTAATTATCTTAGTGTTACCCATAAATCCTAAAAATTCTCAAAACTTGGCACAAAATTAATCATTTATACCCAAAAAACACTATATTTGCAACAAAGTTTAAGTAATTATGGCTCAAATAGTAGTATTAACAGCATAAGAACTCATTCGTTATTTATGAAAGCATACATCTATTTTGCAGCAGTGCTGCTTGGCCTGATGCCGTATACAGTTGAGGCACAGGAGACAATTAACAGTCGTGACCTTCGCGGCAAGGTCGTTTACCAGGATGACGAAGTGGTGTTCCGCCAGCTTGACGAGCATACCTGGATAGGCAACGGTCATAGAGTCTATAATGAGTCCCTCTACCTCGTTGAGGGCAGCGAGCGCGCACTCCTGATTGACGCGGGGACACGCATTCCCGAGCTCGACAAGATTGTGGCAAAGATTACGTCCAAGCCTGTCACCATGATGGCAACCCATGCCCATGGTGACCATGTGGGTGGAGTAGGCCCTTTCCCCGAGGTTTATCTGAACGCAGGCGACATGCCCATTGTACCGAACAACATGCGTAACTACAAGGGGCCTTCCTTTTAGTATGAGTAATATTCTCTCGCTGTTATAGCAATATGCCAGCGGAAAAGCATAGCTACATGCTTGACCTTGAGGAAGGGCTGGCCAATACATAATCGAAAAAAACTGTGAATTGTGAATCTGTGAATGGTGGGGTGGTGCGTTCATTATTAATGGACGGTGTGCTCGTTGCGGATGGAGTGAATGCTCGTTGCGTACGGAGTGTATGCTTGTTGCGTACTAGCAATCGGAAAGTCGCGGACGAGCAATCGGAAAGTCGCAGACGAGCAATCGGAAAGTCGCGAACGAGCGATTACCTGCATAGTGACGGCTCAGTTGAGAGGAAAAGAAAAGAGGATGTGCCTACGCTGACACATCCTCCACTTAGTAATCCGGTATACATTATTAATAACTGCGCGCGATGATGACGCGAGCCTTCGAAGGCTTGCCGCTCACCATATCCACGCCAGGAGTCTGCTCCACGCCGAAGGGCACGCAGCGGATAGTAGCCTGCGTCTCTTCCTTGATGCGGGCCTCGGTCTCGGCAGTGCCGTCCCAATGGCAGAGGAAGAAACCACCGTCCTTGATGCGCTCCTTGAACTCCTCGTAGTTGTCGCACTCGTAGATATGGGCATCGCGATAGGCCTTTGCCTTTTCGAAGATGTTATTTTGGATGTCCTCCAGCAGCTTCTCTATATGGTCAACAATACCTTCGAGAGGCAACGTCTCCTTCTCCAGCGTGTCGCGACGCATCAGTTCGATGGTACCGTTCTCAAGGTCACGAGCACCCAGCACCAGTCGCACAGGTACACCCTTGAGCTCGTAGTCGGCAAACTTGAAGCCAGGACGCTTGTTGTCGGCATCGTCGAACTCCACGGTGATGCCTTTCTTGCGCAGTCCCTCGATGATGGGAGCCACCTCGCGATTGACCACTTCCATCTGCTCGGGCTTCGTAGCGATAGGGATGATGACCACCTGGATGGGAGCCAGACGCGGAGGCAGCACCAGACCGTTGTCGTCGCTGTGGGTCATGATGAGCGCTCCGATGAGACGTGTCGACACGCCCCAGCTGGTAGCCCAAACGTACTCAGGCTTGTTCTCCTTATTAAGATATGTCACTTCAAAGGCTTTGGCGAAGTTCTGGCCGAGGAAATGGCTGGTGCCGCTCTGCAGGGCCTTGCCGTCCTGCATCATAGCCTCGATGGTATAGGTGTCGAGCGCTCCTGCGAAGCGCTCTGTCTCGCTCTTCACGCCTTGCACCACAGGCACTGCCATCCACTCTTCAGCAAACTTGGCATAGACCTTCAGCATCAGCTGGGCTTCCTGCTCGGCCTCCTCGCGAGTGGCATGAGCCGTGTGGCCTTCCTGCCAGAGGAACTCCGATGTACGCAGGAACGGACGTGTGCGCATCTCCCAGCGCATGACGTTGCACCATTGGTTGCACATCAGGGGCAGGTCGCGCCATGAGTGAATCCAGTTCTTATAGGTGTTCCAGATGATGGTCTCACTAGTGGGACGGATGATGAGCTCTTCTTCCAGCTTGGCCGAGGGATCTACCTCCACACCGCTCTTGTCGCTGTTGGCACGAAGACGATAGTGAGTCACGACGGCACATTCCTTGGCGAAACCCTCAACGTGCTCTGCCTCGCGGCTGAGGAACGACTTGGGAATCAGCAAGGGGAAGTAGGCGTTTTGGGCGCCAGTCTCCTTGAACATGCGGTCCAGCTCATGCTGCATTTTCTCCCAGATGGCATAGCCATAGGGCTTGATAACCATACATCCACGTACTGCCGACTGCTCTGCAAGGTCGGCCTTCACCACAAGGTCGTTGTACCACTGAGAGTAGTTTTCGGCTCTCTTGGTCAAATCTTTCAGTTCTTTTGCCATGATTTATCTACAATTTTGTTAAATTTGGGTGCAAAGGTACAAAAAAGTTTGGAACATTCCTAACTTTTCGCTATCTTTGCAGCGTGAATCCACAACGTTTAACAATTAATTTATAAAACAAGACACGATTATGAAGAAAATGAAAGCTATGGTCATCACGCTTTGCGCATGTATCGTGATGATGGGTTGCAACAACCTGGGTAAAGGAACGGCTATCGGCGCTGCTGGTGGTGCTCTGCTGGGTGCAATCGTAGGTAAGGTGGCTGGCAATACTGCCGTTGGTGCTGCCGTTGGTACTGCCGTGGGTGCTGGTACTGGTGCCCTCATTGGCAAGCACATGGATAAGGTGAAGGCTCAGGCACAGGCCGTGCAGAACGCACAGGTGCAGACCGTCACCGATGCTAACGGACTCGACGCCGTGAAGCTGACCTTCGACTCTGGTATCCTCTTCGCTTCTGGTTCAGCTACTCTGACCGCTGCTTCGAAGAACGCCCTCAACCAGTGCGCTACGCTGCTGAAGAACAACCTCGACTGCGACATCGCCATCTATGGACACACTGACAACACGGGCTTCCGTAACAGCACTGCCGAGCAGAGCGCTCAGAAGAACCTCGACCTTTCTCGTCAGCGTGCACAGAGCGTGCAGAGCTACCTGCTCTCACAGGGCGTGAATGCTTCACAGCTCCGCAGCGTCGACGGACAGGGCCAGACCAACCCCGTTGCTGACAACTCGACCGCTGCTGGCCGCCAGCAGAACCGTCGCGTGGAGATCTACATGTATGCTTCTCAGGCCATGATCAAGGCTGCCGAGGCTGGCACACTGCAGTAATCGACCACCGTCAAGTGTTTTCATAACACAAGTAATCTATCCCTCCTGTGGTCATTTCCATGGGAGGGTTTTCTTTTCTAACTGAACTACTAACGCACATTGTTTTCATGAGAAAAACTATTCTTTTTGCAACTCTTTGCCTATGGGCTGGCATAGGGACTATGCACGCTCAGTCGTGGACGGCTGACAATGGTAATGGCACGTTTACCAATCCGCTTTTCTATGATGAGTTCAGCGATCCCGATATCCTGCGCGTGGGCGATGACTACTATCTGGCCGGCACAACCATGCATGCTGTTCCTGGACTGGTAATCCTGCATTCCAAAGACTTGGTGAACTGGGAAAATGTAGCCTACTGTTTCGATCGCTTCGACTTTACGGAAGACCGTTTCTCGCTGAAGAATCATGAGGAGATCTATGGCCAGGGCATCTGGGCTCCTTGCATACGCTATGCCAACGGGCAGTTCTATGTCTTCTCGAATGTCAACGGAAAAGGTCTGCAATGCTTCACCAGCAAGAATATCGAAGGCCCGTGGACGCATCATAACATGCAGGGCAACATCTACGACCTTGCTGTTCACTTCGACGATGACGGCAAGGTATATGCTATTCATGGCTACGGCACTGTGAAGTGTACAGAGTTGAAACCCGACATGAGTGGTCCTGTAGAGGGTACTGAGCGCGTCATCATACCTGATGGCAGCGGTGTGGGCGAAGGCCACCACATGTACAAGATAGATGGTATGTACTATCTCATCTCTACTGACTACTCACCTAACGGACGTACGCTCTGCTCGCGCTCAAAGAGCATCTGGGGCCCCTACGAGACACGTGTCATTACTGCCGATGAGACCTACGGCTATCATGCTGCCTCGCTGACTCAGGTGCCTCGTGGCACGAAGTATCGCATCGGAGAGGATGGCACAAAGTTCGGCCTCGGTCCTCTCGACAAAGATGCCACTGCTTGTACCAACGCCCATCAGGGTGGCATTGTGCAGGCCAAGGACGGCTCTTGGTGGGCTCTGCTCATGCAGGACTTTCACTCCATTGGCCGTACCGTCTGCCTGATGCCGATGACCTGGGAGGACGGCTGGCCGATGGTTGGCCTGAAGGGCAATCTTGGCCGTGCTCCTCGTACGTGGTTCAAGCCTGGCGTTCAGTCTATTGCTGTACAACAGCAACAAACAGAACGGCACGCTCCCTACGACCGCTGCGACGACTTCAACTATAATGCAAAAGCCCTCAAATCACAGCCCATGAAACTCAAGCCAATCTGGCAGTGGAATCATAATCCTGACGAGAAGATGTGGAGCCTGAAGGGCGGACGCCTGCGCCTGAACAGCATGCCTGCCGAACAGCTGATGTGGGCACGTAACACGCTCACCCAGCGCGTTATAGGCCCTCAGAGCGTTACAACCGTTGAGCTTTATGTCAAAGGTATGAAGGATGGCGATGTCAGCGGACTGGGCAATATCAACGTGCCCTGCTCTTGGATTGGTATCGTGATGGACGGCAAGCAGCCGACGCTCCGTTGCTTCGAACAGCTGACCAACGACACCATCAGCGTGCCCGTCAATTTGGTTGACGGCAAGATCTGGCTCCGCATGATTGGCGACTACGACAACGACCAGGCTCAGTATGCCTATTCTACTGATGGCGTCAGTTTCCAGACTTTGGGTCGCATGATGCCGCTGTCCTATCAGCTGATATCTTTCCAAGGTTCCCGTCACGCTCTCTTCTCCTTTAACGTGAAGGGAAAGAACGGCGGCTATGCCGAGTTCGATAATTTCACTGTCGAGGAGCCTTGTGCCGACCGTAGCGGAAACATCCCTTATGGCAAGACTATCCGCATCATCAACAAGGCCACAGGTAAGCCTGCTATCGCCCTGAAGCACGGAGTGCTCTACGATACGCGCGTCGGCGACAAGAGCGATCTGACTAAGTTCAAGGTCATCGATTGTGGTCAGGGAAAGGTTGCTTTACAATGTGCTGACGGGAGCTATGTGAAGGTCTATGGCGACGGCCTGCCAGGTGATGTGCGCTTTACAAAGGATTCTAAGGAAGCTGAGCAGTTCCTGTGGCAGGACTTCCTCGGCCACGACTTCATGCTCCTCTCGCTCAAGAACCACCGCTATCTAGGCAAGAGTCCCACCACGGGCAGTCCTTACTCTATGGACTACGCTGGCCCAGACCCTGCCCGTCGCAATGGTTCTGTCCTGCAATGGGAAGAGATACAGTAGCTTAGATTGTTCTGCTGTTTCTGGGATATTTGCTAAGTGAGGTCAGTCCTCAAGCAGAATTCTGACGATGCGCTCTGCCGTACGACCATCCCAACGGTCAGGCAGGGCGCTCTTTTTCCATTCGCCTGCCACCATCTTGCTGACAGCCTCGGCCAAGCGCTGCGGGTCTTCGCCTACGAGCACGTTGCTGCCTGTGCTGACCGTTTCCTGATGTTCCGTGTAGCTGTTGAGCGTGATGCAGGGCACACCATTGAAGGTGGCTTCTTCAGCTACGTTGCCGCTGTCAGTGATGATGCCGCAGGCATGAGCCGTGAGCCATCCGAACTCCAGATAGGGTAGGGAGTCGATGATGTGAATACCCTTTCCTCCTAGTCGTTGGACGGCGTCTCGGGCCAGTCCGCGAAGGGGTGCGATGATGGGCATGTCGGCTGCTGATGCTGTCATCGCCTGCAGCAGTTGATCGAGCTTAGCCTCATCAGCGAGAAGAGCCTTTCTATTGAGCGTGAATACCAGATAACGTCCCTCGTCAATGTCGAGATCAGGCTTGTGCAGTCGCTGGTGATTGAATCGAAGCGTATCCATCAGGATATTTCCCACCATGTAGGTGCCCGATCCCTCAGCCTGCTCGCGAGTTGCCACGCTGTTGCTGCGCACTCCAGCCGTGAAGAGATAGTCGGAGAGGGCGTCAATCACTAAGCGGTTTACCTCCTTGGGCATCTTCATGTCGAACGACCTTGTTCCTGCCACCAGGTGTGCCAGCTTCAGTCCGCGTTTCTTGGTGACAATGGCTGCGGCCATCGTTGATGCCAAGTCGTCGACCACAATGACCACATCGGCAGGATGATGCTCCAGCAGATCATCGAAGGCTGCCATCACACGACTGGTGATGTCGTTCAGACTGACGCTGTCGACACCCAGATAGACTTCAGGTCTGGGCATTTGAAGGTCATCGAAGAGGGTCGACTCCAGCGAGGGGTCATCCTCGCGTCCTGCATAGACCAGCATATAGGATGCTTCGTTGCTTTTCTCAATGGCACGGATGAGTGGTGCTACCTTTACGAAGTTGGGACGGGCACCGGCCACAATGGTAATTCTTTTCATAGCGTGATGATTGAAGGCTTGTTAAGGATTCTTCAGGAGGCGGTCGATCTCGTCGAACTGCTTCCCTAGGTTCAGATTCAGGTAGATGCGATAGAGCACGGGCGCCCACTTCTTTTTCTCGTCGGGCATGAGTTGCCGATAGTACTCCATATAGGTTCGCGCCTTTTGGTAATAGGTGCGCACAATTTTCTTGTCAGTATTCGAATCAGCCCCTTCGGCCATGTTGACATAGGCCGTTCCTGCATTGAAATAGGGCTCAGGCAGGCTGTCGTTCTGGCGTATGAGCTTCTCGCTATATACAACACTCTCCTCCCATCGCTCAAGACGCAGCAGAGTCGATGACTTCGCGAAGAGATAGAGCTCGCAAGTATCGCATAGCAGGAGGGCGCTGTCGGCCAGTGCGAGTGCTTTGTCATATCGCTCCGCTTCTGTATAGGCGTCCATCAGACGGGGGAAGAAATAGGGAAATGCAGGATAGCGGCGGAACCCTTCCTCAAGCGTGGCCACATAGCTGCCTTTGTCCCCGTGCCAGCGATGAGCCTCAGCCGTGAACTGCAGCGTGAAGTCAGCATGGGTGGTGTCGCGCATGGCCAGATCATGATAGCGCAGTGTGCGTTCAGCATCCTGCATGCGGTAGGCGCTGTAAGTGGCCCAGTAGGCAGCCTCTGGCATCCGGCTGTCAGTCACATGATAGTTGTAGCTGGTGAAGAGCGGCTGCTGCGCACAGTCCATGTATGTCTCCATGTAGTTGAAAGCATCGCTCCATTTGCCTTTGCGCACAAACCAGCTGCCGGCATTGAAGAGGTTAGGACGATAGGTGTTGAGCATAGAGGCATGCTTCTGGCGGTAGATGGGATTGATGCGTCCTTTCTTGTCGGGCAGTACATCAAGCGAGTCGAGCGTCTCAGCAATAGTGAACATACGTCGTGCAAGATTGAAGAAAGCTGCCGTGTCCTGACGCTGCTTGAGGTAGAGCCGCTCGTTGGCCTGGTCGTACTGACCCTTTACGGCTTCGAACAATACCTGATAGACATGCTTATTGGTGCGATGAACTGAATCGCGCAGCAGACCGTTCATGAGCTGCTCTGCCTGGGTATAGTTCTTGTTACGGCTTTTGAGGTAGGTACGAGCCTGGCTCAGTTCTTTCTTCTGGGCCGTCAGCTGGCTGGGATGGCATACAAGCACAGCCATCAGTATGGCTATTGCTATACTGAATGTGTGTTGGTTTGTGATGCTGCGTATGTCCATCCGGTGGAAGTTCTTGTGCTGATTATTCTACAGTGACGCTCTTGGCAAGATTACGAGGTTGGTCGACGTTCTTGCCTTTGCAGACGGCTACATGATAAGCCAGGAGTTGCAGGGGAATGGTGGCTACCAATGGTTCGAGGCATTCCAGCACATCGGGCAGCTCAATCACCTCGTCAGCAATCTTCGCAATGGTATTGTCGCCCTTTGAGACGAGTGCAATGACGCGCCCCTGACGGGCTTTGATCTCCTGTATGTTCGAGAGCACCTTCTCGTACATCGCGTTATGTGTAGCGATGACCACGACAGGCATGTCGCTGTCGATGAGGGCGATTGGTCCGTGTTTCATCTCAGCGGCAGGATAACCCTCGGCATGTATGTAGGATATTTCCTTGAGCTTCAGCGCTCCTTCGAGAGCGACGGGATAAGAGAATCCTCGTCCCAGGTAAAGGAAGTTGTGCGCATAGGTGAAAGTGCGTGCCAAGTCGGCCACACGATTATTGAGCTGCAGCACTTCGCGTATTTTATCAGGTATCTCGCTCAGTCCTTTCACGATGCGCAGGTATTCCTGACGGTCCACCGTGCCTTTGGCCTCACCCATAGCGAGGGCAATCATGGTGAGGACGGTGACCTGGCCTGTGAATGCCTTTGTCGATGCGACACCAATCTCTGGGCCGACGTGGATATAAGTTCCTGTGTCAGTGGCACGAGGAATGCTCGAGCCGATGGCATTGCAGATGCCATAGATGAAAGCTCCCTTCTGCTTGGCCAACTGTACGGCTGCCAGCGTGTCGGCAGTCTCGCCGCTCTGGCTGATGGCTACAACCACATCGTCCTTCGACACCACAGGATTGCGATAGCGGAACTCGGATGCGTATTCCACTTCAACGGGTATCCTGCAGAGCGACTCAATAATCTGTTTGCCAATGAGCCCTGCATGCCACGAGGTACCACATGCCACGATGACTACGCGCTTGGCTGAGAGCATCTGTCGGCGATAGTCAATGAGTGCTGAAAGGGTCACATGGTCGGCCTCGACGTTTACGCGTCCTCGCATGCAGTTGGTCAGGCACTCTGGTTGTTCGAAGATTTCCTTGAGCATGAAGTGTGGATAGCCGCCCTTTTCAATCTGACCCAGATCGATGTCGACAGTCTTCACGTTCAGCTGCTGTTCCTTGCCGAGAATGCTCATGACGTGCAGCTCTTCGTCTCGACGGATGACGGCGATGTTACCATCTTCCAGATATACTACTTTATCAGTATACTCAACGATGGGGCTGGCGTCAGAACCCAGGAAGAACTCGTCGTCGCCGATGCCCACAACCAGAGGGCTCTGCTTGCGTGCAGCGATGATCTGGTCAGGGTCGCGCTTGTCGAGCACAGCAATAGCATAGGCTCCTATGACCTGATAAAGTGCCACCTGCACGGCTTCGAGCAGGGAGATCTGCTTGTGTTCCTTGATATACTCGATTAGCTGCACCAGTACTTCCGTATCAGTATCACTCTGAAAGTGTACGCCCTTCTCCTGAAGCTTGGTCTTGATGTCGGCATAGTTCTCGATGATGCCGTTGTGGATGATGGCCAGATTCTTGGACTCGGAGTAGTGGGGATGGGCATTGCGCGAGGACGGCTCGCCGTGAGTAGCCCAGCGCGTGTGGGCAATGCCAATGGTGCCGCTGACGTCCTTGTCGCTGCAGAACTCACAGAGATTGTCGACCTTTCCCTTTGACTTATAAACGTTCAGGTCGCCATCGGGACTGATGAGCGCCACGCCTGCAGAGTCGTATCCGCGATACTCCAGGCGTCGCAGTCCTTTAATGAGAATGGGGAAGGCATCGCGCTTCCCCAGATATCCTACTATTCCACACATATTGTTTACTTTAGAATGTTGTAGAGCAACGACGTGAGCGAGATAAGGATGGAAGTAGCCGAGAACCAGAGTGTGGTCATGCTACCCACGCTGGAGTTCTGAGCCTTCACCTTGTTGGGAGTGACGTTGATCACATCGTTCTGCTGCATATAATAATAAGGTGAATTAATCAGGTTGGCATCTGTCAGGTCGAGCACGTGTATCGATTTCTGACCATTGGAGTCCTCACGAATGAGTTGCACGTTCTTGCGCTGACCGTAGATGGTGAGGTCGCCTGCCTGAGCAAGTGCTTCGAGCACGGTGATCTTCTCGCGGCTGACGGTGAAGGTACCAGGACGGTTCACTTCGCCGATGACGGAGATCTGATAGCCTGTCATGCGAACGGTGACGATGGGCTTCTCTTCCTTATTGATGTACGGCTGAATCTTCTGCTGAATCATGGTTTCGGCCTCCGACTTGGTCAGTCCGCCAACTTTCAGCTCGCCCACAATGGGGAAGTTGATCATACCGTTGTTGTCCACAAGATAGGTCTGCAGCATGGCCTGCGAATAGGTAGAGCGCTGGTTGACGGTGTAGGGTGTGGGTACGGTCATGTTGAAGGGCGCAGCAGCCTCATCGTTGATAGTGCTCACGGTGATGGTGAGCTGGTCTTTGGGCATGATGCGTGCATCATAGAGGAAGGCCGACTGCGACAGGTCGACGCTGCCGGCATTCTGGAAATAGGGTACGTCCTTCGTGCTTCCGCAGCCAGTCAGTAGTGTTGCTAAAGCAAAGGCTGCTATCAACTTGTGAGCTCTCATTGTCTTTTTCTTTATTTCTGTTTGATTATTTCGATGCAAAGGTACGAAAATAAAATGAATCTTGATGAATTATTGTCGTTTTTTCTGTCGTTTTTTATGAAAAACGTTTACCATTGCTTCATTTTCCCGATGGCTTGGCGCGTGGCTGGTGACAAGGCCGGGATGTTGTGCCGTTGCTCGTAGGATGCAATCTCTGAGAGGGTCATCATGGAGCCATAATCCTCCTTGATAGCTTTTTTCCTGTCTTTCCACTCTTCCTTGCTGATATAGTAGTGGTCAGTGGCATAGTTCTCGATGATAAACTTCACGTGGCTCTTTTTGTCGTTGTACTCCCAGTGGTCGGTTGCAATCACGTAGCTGGTGACATCGCAGTTTTCCTCCTCATTGTCAGCATAAATCAAGGTGAACTGATACTCGTAATCCTTTTCCTGCCGTCGTTCAAGAAGCTTTTTCTGGCCTTTGGCTTCGTTGGCATACATCTGCATCTTGCCTGCATCGAGGGTTATGCGAGTCTGGCCGTCGGAGCGGATAAGCTGACCAACGAGTCCCTGCTGGTTTCTGTAGGACTTATGTTTGGGGCTCTCGTCAGACACCGTCACGAAATAAGCTTCTTTCATTTTCTTCTCTTTCTCGGCCCAATTCTCAGCCCTCACCTTTCCTGCACCTAGTCCTTGTGCCCTTACTGACCATGTGACGGCGACTCCCATTTTGGGGCTGTATTCGCAGCGTGCCTGGTTGTAGCTGCCGTGCTCCAGCTTCTTTTTCTGTAGGTCGTAGGCATTGGGCATGATGCCGCTGAGGAAATAGCAGAGCGAGTCGTTGCGATAGACATAGACGCGATAGAAGTCCTCGACATAGATGTATTGCTTAGGTGTTACGACAATCTCGGCCAGATTGTAGTCAATGTCTTCCATTGTCACCCGACCATTTGTCAGCGAGGCAATAGTGACCTGCTGGGGCTTGAAGGCTACATGGGTGACAGTCACACGTGCTGCTCCCTTCACGTCGTCGACAACACCGTTGAGGTCGGTGGTGGCAATAAGGATGCCGTCTTCAGTCAGTACGCTGGCAAGAGGAATGCCCTGTCCGTCGCTGTCAACTACCTGAATGCGCTGGGCACTAACGTTCACAACAGTCATCATGACAGCAGCAATCATCACTAGAATTCTTTTCTTCATATCTCTTTTCATTGGTTTACGGCTGCAAAATTACGACATTTTCCGATAATCTCCAAAAGAAATGCAGTTAAAAGTGATGGAATAACTGATAGAAGACAGGCTACCTTATTGTTATTTGCTAACGCTTGTTGCGGACGGACGCTCAGAAAGTATGCCACTTTGCTCTTGTTCCCATGCTGGGAACGTTTCATTCCCAGCATGGGAGCGAGTCATTCCCAGCATGGGAATAATACGCCCGTCGCATTCGGAGCAGTGCTTCGTCTGCGGCGGGCATTTAGAAGAAGGGTAGATGAGTGGCTCTTTCACGGTTTTTTGTAAGAAAAATCCCGATAGTGCTAGGACTACCGGGATATTTGTTTAATTTCAAGGAATGCTCGACAAGCAAACCTGAGGCAATGACACACTTTACTTCTTGCTCTGCACGGCGCACTGCTCGATGGGCAGAGCCTGCTTGTAGTTTTCGATGTAGCGATTAAAGCCTTCTACATCCTCTGGGGTGGGGGCGATGCTGACGCCTGTGTTGCCTGCGAAGACGACGTTCTCCAGATAGTCGGCCAGCGAGAGGTTGTTGGGATTGTTTACCAGATAACCTGCGAGGAGTGCGATACCCCATGCGCCACCTTCACCTGCAGTCTCCATAACTGAGATGGGCGAATTGAGAGCAGCAGCAAGCATGCGCTGACCTACGCCGGCAGTCTTGAAGTAGCCTCCGTGACCCGTGATGCGGTCCACCTTGACGTTCTCTTCCTTCAGCAGGATATCGTTACCAAACTTCAGCACGGCAATTGCTCCGTAGAGGTGTGCACGCATAAAGTTGGCCAGGTTGAGTCGGTCGTTGGCAGAACGCACGAAGAGAGGACGTCCGTCTGTAAGACCCGTGACAGGCTCGCCGCTGACATAGTTGAAGCTGATGAGACCACCGCAGTCGGCATCACCCTCAAGTGCCTTGTTGAAGAGCTTGCCATAGAGCTCGTTCATGTCGACGGGCACACCGATGAGCTGCTGGTACTCTTTGAAGAGTCCTACCCAGGCATTGATGTCGCTGGTGCAGTTGTTGCAGTGTACCATTGCGACAAGCGATCCGTCGGGAGTGGTGACGAGGTCGATGGGCTCATAGGGCTTGCTAAGTGGCTTTTCGAGTACGATCATCGAGAACGATGAAGTGCCTGCCGACACATTACCCGTGCGCTGCTTCACAGCGTTAGTAGCTACCATACCTGTGCCTGCATCGCCCTCAGGAGGACAGAGAGGTATGCCAGCCTTCAGGTGTCCGCTGACGTCGAGCTTTTTGGCTCCTTCAGGAGTGAGGAAACCGGCATTCTCGCCTGCGTTCAGTGACTTAGGCAGGATGTCGAGCAGCTTCCAGGAGAATCCGCGTGAAGAGATGAGCTCGTCGAACTTGCTCACCATCTCGGCATCGTATGTCTTCGTGGCGGGATCGACAGGAATCATTCCTGATGCATCGCCCACGCCAAGCACGAACTGTCCTGTCACCTGCCAATGCACATAACCGGCAAGGGTGGTGAGGTACTTAATGTCGGCGACGTGCTCCTCGTTGTCGAGGATGGCCTCATAGAGGTGGCTGATGCTCCAGCGCAGAGGGATATTGTAATTGAAGAGCTTGCTCAGTTCGGCAGCAGCCTTGCCCGTGTTGGTGTTGCGCCAAGTGCGGAAGGGCACCAGAATCTCCTGCTCTTTGTTGAAGGCCATGTAGCCGTGCATCATAGCTGAGAAGCCGATGGCGGCCAGCGTCTCAATCTCGCAGTCGTACTGCTTCTGTACGTCCTTACGCAGGTCGGCATAGCAGTCCTGCAGTCCATACCAGACGGCCTCGGTCGAGTATGTCCAGAGTCCGTCGACGAGCTGATTCTCCCACTCGTGCGAGCCCTGTGCTATGGGTTTATTGTCCTGGTCGATAAGTACGGCCTTGATACGGGTGGAACCAAATTCGATTCCCAGAATGGCTTTTCCTGCCTCGATAGTTTGTTTTGCTGTCATAATGTAAACTAAGTTTTGGGTTATTTGACTGCTTCTATAAAATGGAGCACCCGAAAAGTATCAGGTGCTCCAATTCGCTAAAACTGTAGTTTACTTCAAGGCTTTGTTCAGCATGAAGTACACCTCGTTGTTGCGGAGGGTCTGCTTGAAGTCGGCGATGTTGGTCTGCTTATTGATGCGGACATACTCGATGCCAGCCATCTCGGCAAAGTCTTCCCAGTACTCCTCGTTGATGTCGTAGGAGAATGCTGAGTGGTGAGTACCGCCGGCCAGGATCCATGCAGCAGCACCAATCTCGAACGTGGGCTGAGGAATCCACAGGGCAGAAGCAACGGGCAGGTGAGGCATGGGCTTCGGCTCGATGCACTCCACCTCCTGCGAAATCAGACGGAAACGATTGCCCAGGTCGACGACAGTAGCCTTGATGCCAGGACCGGTCTTCGAGGTGAACACCAGACGGGCGGTCTGCTGCTTACGGATGCCAATACCGAGGAAGTGCACCTCGAGCTTCGGCTTGTCAGTAGCGATGAGCGGGCAGATCTCGAGCATGTGGCTCTGCAGGCATGAGCTGCGGTCACCGGCGAAGTTGAGGGTGTAGTCCTCGAGGAACGAGCATCCGGTAGGCATGCCCTGCTGGATGACCCACAGTGTGCGATAGAGGCAGGCGGTCTTCCAGTCGCCCTCGGCGCCGAAACCATAGCCCTCTTCCATCAGACGCTGTGAAGCCAGGCCAGGAATCTGGTCGAAGCCGCAGAAATTGGGATCGTCGATGTTGGCATCGCCCAGGTCGTCGAAGTTGGTGGTGAAGGCAGTAGCGCCCTCATCCTTCAATACGCGGCGCAGAGCAATCTCTGCCTTTGCCGAGTTCTTTACCTTCTCCCAGTAAACCTCCTCACCGCTCTCATCAATCTTGATGGTGTAGAGCTTCTTGTACTCCTCAACCAGTGCATCGGCCTCTGCTTCAGTCACCTGCTTGTAGTACTCCATCAGACTGGAGACGGGATAGTAGTCCACATGGTAGCCCAAGCGCTGCTCGAACTCCACACGGTCGCCGTCGGTCACGGCCACATTGTTCATGTTCATACCGAACATCAGGCAGCGCACGTTGTGAGCATCAGCAACACCGGCAGCAACACGCGCCCATACGGCAATCTGCTTCTGAGCCTTCTCGTCCTTCCAGTAGCCACAAACCACCTTGCGAGCCACACGCATACGGGTGCAGATGTGTCCGAACTCGATGTCGCCGTGAGCGCTCTGGTTCAGGTTCATGAAGTCCATGTCGATGTTGTCCCAGGGAATTTCGGCGTTATACTGGGTGTGGAAGTGTAGTAGGGGCTTCTGCAGCTGCTGCAGACCCTTGATCCACATCTTTGCGGGCGAGAAGGTATGCATCCAGGTGATGATACCGATACACTTCTGCTCGTTGTTGGCAGCCAGCATCACCTGCTCTACTTCCTTAGAGCTGTTAGCTGTGCCTTTATACACAATCTTCACGGGGATGTTGCCAGAGGCGTTCAAACCCTCAACCATCTCCTTTGAATGTCCGTCAACTGCGACCACTGCGTCGCCTCCGTACAGGAGCTGTGCGCCGGTCACCCACCAAATCTCTAAATCTTTGAACATAATGTTTGGCCCCCTCTAACTCCCCAAAGGAAGGACCGTTTCAGGGCTCGGGTCTTTAGTTGTTATTTAATGTTTTTGTCCTTTTTGTCCGTAATAGGCATTTGGCCCGTGCTTGCGCATGTAGTGTTTCTCCACAAGCAAGGGGTTCATCGTCAGGTTTGGATTGACGGAGAAGGCAATGAACGCCATCTTGGCGCACTGCTCCATGACCTTGGCGTTGTAGACGGCATTGTCAGGCGAAGTACCCCATGAGAACGGGCCGTGATTCTTCACCAACACGGCAGGCGTATGATCGGGGTTAATCTTGCGGATGTTAAGGATCTCGTCAACAATGACATTACCTGTCTCCAGCTCATACTGACCTTTCACCTCTGCCTCGGTCATATCACGAGTACAAGGAATGTCCTGATAGAAATAGTCGGCATGCGTTGTTCCGATGTTGGGTATGTCGCGTCCGGCCTGAGCAAAAGCTGTAGCGTAGGTGCTGTGTGTATGTACTACACCCTGGATGTTGGGGAATGCCTTATATAATATAAGATGTGTAGGCGTATCGCTCGAGGGGTTGAGGTCGCCCTCAACCACCTTGCCTGTCTCCAGGTCGACTACCACCATGTCGCTGGCTTTCATCTCGTCATAGCTGACGCCACTTGGCTTGATGACTACTAGACCTTTCTCGCGGTCGATACCTGAGACGTTGCCCCATGTGAAAATCACCAGTCCCTGTTTCACCAGGTCGAGGTTTGCTTTGAATACTTTCTGTTTGAGTTCTTCGAGCATAGTTGTTAGAGTTTAAAGTTAGGATCTTCGTTATATACTTTCTTATTGAACCTGTAAAGAGCGGCACCACGCTTGGATGAGACCTTGTCGATAAGGTTAGTCTTCTCGATGAAGCCCATCTCCTTAATGCGTTTGCGGAAGTTGCGTTTGTCTATTTCCTGCCCTCCCACAGCCTCATAAAGACGTTGCAGCTGGGTGAGTGTGAAAAGCTGTGGCAGCAGGCGGAAGCCGATGGGCTCGACCTTCATCTTCTGCTGCATCATACGCATCGCCTGGCTCACCATTGCATTGTGATCGGAGTAGAGCTGTGGCAGGTGATTGATGTCGACCCACTCCACGCTATGCTCCTGACGCAGGCTCTCGTCATAGTCTTTCACATTGATCAGGGCGTAATAGGCGATAGACACAACGCGCTCACCTGGGTCGCGGTCTACCGCTCCGAAGGCTCCCACTTGTCGCATGTACAAGTTTTTGAGCCCCGTCAGCTCCTGCAGCGTTCGCGCAGCACATTCGTCGATACCTTCGTTAGCATTGACGAAACCGCCGTAGAGGCTCCAAGCCCCACGTCCCGGGTCCATCTGGCGTCGGCCGATGAGCACCTTCAGCTTCCCTTCGTCGAAGCCGAAGATAATCACATCGACCGACACCCAGACCTTTGCATATTCAATGTAGTAGTTCATCGTTTAGAAGAAGTACCAGTAGAACAGAGCGCAGCAGGCAATGACACCCAGGGTGCCAACGATGTCCCAAACGCCCCAGCTCTCGCGAATCTGCTTACGGTATTCAGGCGTGAATGTGATAGCTTCCACCTGGGCCTTCGAGGGAGCAGGAGTGAAGAATGTCACAACCACCATCAGCAGCACGATGAACACGAGCAACCAGCACTCGAACACGAGCCAGTTGGTCTGCCAGAACCATGCTGTGGCATCCCAGAAGGCACCGTCCATCACCTTAGAGCCAGTGTCGGTAATGACATTGGTGACCAGGCGCAACATGCCAATGACGAAGCCTCCGATAAGGCCCCATTCACCAGCCTTCGGACTAATCTTCTTCGAAAGGATACCAAGTGTGAACACAGCCACCATAGCGGGAGCCAACAGAGACTGTATGCCCTGCAGATAGCTGTAGAGGTTACCCATGCCCATCATGACGGGCAGCCAGAGCAGGCCGAGTACGACGACAACAACAGTGGCGATACGTCCTACGAGCACATAGTGAGCCTCACTCATACCCTTCTTCATGGGCTTGTAGAAGTCCTCAGTGAACAGGGTGGCGCAGGAGTTGAAGAAGGCAGCCAGCGATGTGACGAGGGCGCAGATGAAGCCGATGGTGACGAAGCCCTTGATACCTGCGGGCAGGATCGACTTCACCATCATGGCAAAGGCGCCGTCGGTGTCGTGCTGGTTGGTGATGTCCATGGTGATGCCGCTGTTAGGATCGTTGCTCAGTGCGATGGCTACCATACCGGGGATAAGGAACATGAACACAGGGAGCAGCTTAAAGTAACCGGCTGCGATGGTGCCTCGGCGTGCACGTTTCATTACCTCAGTATTGCTCTCGCCCTTCTGCTGACCGAGCACACGCTGAACGATATGCTGGTCGGTGCACCAGTACCAGAAACCGATGATGGAAGCGCCGATGAACACCACGAATCCGGGATACTCATGGTAGAGCGGGTCGGGCTGACCCGACTCGTTGATGTCGGCCCAATGGAACATGTGAGTGGTGCCATAGCCGTCGTGCAGCTGCCGGCAGTAGTCCATCATGTTGCCCCATCCTTCTACGATGCTGCCGCCACCAAGGGCCGCCAGTCCGAGGAAAAGCACGAGGAAGGAACCTATAATCAGGATGGGTGTCTGGATGCTCGACATAGTCATCACACCTTTCATTCCGCCGATGACGGTGAAGACGGCAGTGACGCCGATGAGTCCCAAGGCGCCCCACCAGAAGGGCAGTCCGATAAGGTATTCGAAGAAGATACCGCCCGTGAAAGCCGTCACAGACACTTTAGTCAGCACGTAGGCGATGAGCGTGATGATGCTAAGCCATGAGCCGGTACGTTTGGTGTAGCGGAACTTCAGGAAGTCGGGCATCGTGATGATCTTGCCCATTTTGTTATTCAGCAGCTGATAGAAGGGGACGAAGAGCCAACCAAGAATAAGGATCATCCATCCTTGCATCTCCCAGTGGGCCATTCCCACGCCGTCCTTTGCACCAGTTCCGGCGAGGCCTACGAGGTGCTCCGATCCGATGTTGGCTGCGAAGATAGCCATACCGATGACGTACCAGGGTTCGCCCTTACCAAAAAGGTAATCCTGCGAGTCGGCACCTTTCATCTTCTCTTTGTCTTTCTTGATAGCGTGATAGACAAACCATATCACACCAGCGATACCCAGCGCCAGCACCAGCCAGTCGAGCCAGATAAATTCTTTAGCGTTCCAATTCATTTTTATATTTACTATTTAATTACAATTTACAATTATGGATGCTTTAAGGGATATTACTTGATGCTGAACTTGTAGGCAGCGTGGCTGTAGTACTTCTCACCGGGATTCAGCACGGGACTTGCCCACTCGGGATGGTTGGGGCTGTCAGGATACTTCTGGCTCTCCAGGCAGATGCTGACATGCTGAGGATACTTCTTTCCAAGCTTGCGCACGATGTTCTCCTCGCCGCCAACACCTTGGAAGTTGCCGCTGTAGACCTGGACACCGGGCTCGTTGGTATACATCTCCATGAAGATGCCAGTCTGGGGAGAGTAGAGAGAAGCGCAAACCTGCGTGTCATCACCGTTGGTGTTAAGACACCAGTTGTGGTCGTAGCCATGAGCGTTCTTGATTTGATAGTACTCTGAGTGGATGCTGTCGCCGACGGCATGAGGTTTGCGGAAGTCCATAGGTGTGCCTTCAACGCTGAGGATCTTGCCTGTAGGCATGTAACTCTCATCACTCTCGGTGAACGAGTCAGCATTGACGTAGAGCACCTGGTCGTAAGCTGCATGCTCCAGGTCACCGCTAAGATTATAGTAGTTGTGGTTCGTCTGGTTAATGATAGTGGGCTTGTCGGTCTCTGCCTCCCAGGTGATGTCGAGGGTGCTGCCGATAACCTTATAGGTGGTTGTAGCAGTGACTGTGCCGGGGAATCCATTCTCGCCATCCTGAGCCACGATGGTCAGACGCAGCGTCTGGTCATCTATCTGATCAGCTTTGTACACGCAGTTCATCCATCCCGTGTCACCACCTCCGTGAAGACAGTGGTCGCGTCCGTCGTGCTTGTCGTTCTGCTTCAGCTGGATTGTGTCGCCATTGAGGACGAAGCGACCCATGTTGATGCGGTTCGCATAGCGGCCTACGCTCGAACCATAGTCAGTGGTCTTCTCGAGGTACTGTGCAATGTTGTCAAAGCCCAGTACGACGTCGACGAGCGAGTCGTTCTTGTCGGGCACCATCAGCGAGACAACGCGTGCACCATAATTGGTGATGCAAACTTCCATGCCCTTGTCACCCTTAAGGGTGTAGAGCTTCACAGTGTCGCCATTGACGACAGTGTCGAACTTGGCTGCGTCTAGTCCTGATGCAGTCAGCTGAGCCTGCTGGTTACCAGTACATGCGGCAAATGCAAGTGCCATCAAGGCGCCTGCGCCCAGCAATGTTCCTTTTAATGCTTTCATTTTCAAATGTTTTAAGTTAATGTTTTGAGTTAGATTCTGAATTTGGGTGTAAAGATACAACAATTTTCTGAATCCACAAAGAATCTTTGCGATTTCTTTTGGAATATATGTACTTTTAACACTCATTAGCCTTTCGCCACTTTTTTTGTGCACAGCAGCATGAATATTTGGTGGAATGAAAAAAAAGTCGTACCTTTGCACACGTATGAAAAAAATAGTAGTCAAAGACGCTCAGTTGAGCCAGGCCGCATTGGAGGGTATGGATGCCTTCCTGCAGGTAGTCATCGATGCCCTCCGTGATGCTATTGGCGGAGAGCCTACGGCAGAGACAATGGCCGAGTTGAATGCCGACCAGATGACCTTGCTCTGTTGGGACACGTTGCACAGGGAGGTGATGGAAGGTGGGTATATCCAGCTGATACACAATGGTTATGGACCATTTGTATTCAAGAATCCCTTTGCTAAAGCATTAAATAAATTGTGGCACATGCGCCTGCTGTCCAAGCTTCTTTATGAGGTGCATACGTTATGGCTGCAAAATCGTGAGGAGTTGGAGAAGGACTGCACCGACGACGAGTTCATGGCACTCTTCGAACGCTTCCCGCAGTTCGATGATTACGACGACTGGTTTGTAGAGCATGAGGAGGAGTTGACTGAGCATATCGCTCGCTATGTGGACGAAAACATTGAGAAATTTGTAACGGTAGAATGAACAAACAAGAACAGGAACTTCGAAAGAAGAGTCCAGTACAGATTAAGAACCGCAAAGCCGCGTTCGAATATTTCTTCATTGAGGAGTTTACGGCAGGCATCGTGCTTACTGGTACGGAAATAAAGTCCATCCGTGCTGGCAAGGCTTCGCTTGTCGACACCTATTGCACCATTATTAATAATGAGCTGTGGGTTAAGGGAATGAGTATCAGTCCCTATTTTTACGGCTCGTACAACAACCACGAGCAGAAGCGTGACCGCAAATTACTGCTCACCCGTCGTGAGATCAACAGGCTGGAATCAGCTACTAAGCAGACTGGCTATACCATCGTGCCTACACTTATATTCATCGATGACAAAGGGCGTGCTAAGGTAGATATTGCCCTCTGCAAGGGAAAGAAAGCCTTCGACAAGCGACAGACGCTGAAGGAGAAGGAAGATCGCCGGGAGATGGATCGTGCAATGAAAGGTTTCTGATGTCTATGAAGAGATGGGATGACGTTATCCGCGAACGGATATTGATACTTGACGGAGCTATGGGTTCGCTCATTCAGGAATATAACCTGAAGGAGCGAGACTTCATCGATGGAATCGAGCGTTTCCGCCCTTCGCTAACTGACCTTCCCCCTATGAAAGGCAATAATGATGTGCTCAACTTGACACGTCCGGATGTCATTGCCGATATTCATGAGCGCTACCTGAAGGCAGGTGCTGACATCATTACCACCAATACATTTAATGCACAGCGTATCTCGCAGCATGACTATCATTTAGAGCCGTTAGTTAAAGCAATCAACAAGGAGGGGGCAAGGCTAGCTCGAATGGTGGCTGACCGCTTTTCTACACCTGAGCATCCGCGTTTTGTTGCTGGCAGTATCGGACCTACCAACAGGACGTGCTCCATGTCGCCCGATGTCAGCGACCCTGCTCGTCGTGAACTTTCCTATGACCAGTTGTTGGAAGCCTATTCCGAGCAGATTGAAGGACTGATAGAAGGCGGAGCTGATGTGCTGCTCATTGAGACCATTTTCGACTCTCTTAATGCCAAGGCTGCTATTCATGCCGCCCAACAAGTGATGGAGCAACAGCATTGCCAGCTTCCAATCATGCTCAGCGTCACCATCAGCGATGCTGCGGGACGGACGTTAAGCGGACAAACACTCGATGCCTTCCTTGCCAGTGTAAGTACTTATCCCATATTCTCTATCGGACTGAATTGCTCGTTCGGTGCTAAGCAGATGTTGCCCTACCTTCGGCAGTTGGCATCTAGCGCACCTTATTATATCAGCGCCTATCCTAATGCCGGACTGCCCAATGAACTGGGACTCTACGACGAGACACCCGAGTCGATGGCACCGCAAATTGCCCATTTCATCGATGAAGGACTAGTGAACATCATAGGAGGTTGCTGTGGTACTACGCCCGACTTCATTGCCCGTTATGTCCCTCTTGTGAAGGACCGACACCCTCACATCCCAGCCCCAAAGCCCCAGTCGCTCTGGCTCTCCGGTCTGGAACTCCTCGAAGTGTCGCAAAACACGTCACCAGACGATCTTTCATCTTTCAATTCTCATCTGACCAAGGTTGGGGAGCGCTGCAATGTGGCAGGCTCTCGCAAATTCCTCCGCCTCATCAAGGAAAAGAACTATGATGAGGCACTGGAGATAGCCCGCAAACAGGTTGCTGACGGTGCGCAGGTCATCGACATCAATATGGACGATGGTCTGCTGGATGCCGCTTCTGAGATGTCGCATTTTCTCCGTCTCATCGCTGCAGAGCCCGATATTGCCCGGGTGCCGGTGATGATTGACAGCAGCGACTGGCAGGTCATCTTGGCTGGCTTAAAGCAGGTGCAGGGCAAGAGCATCGTCAATAGTATTTCGCTGAAGGAAGGTGAGGAGGTGTTCCTCAGCCATGCCCGCGATGTGAAACGCCTGGGCGCTGCCGTTGTGGTGATGTGCTTCGATGAACAGGGGCAGGCCACCACCTTCGAGCGACGCATAGAGATTGCTCAGCGCAGTTATCGGCTGCTGATCGAAGAGGCTGGGATGAATCCTTCCGACATCATCTTCGACCCAAATATTCTTGCTATAGCCACAGGTATGGAGGAGCACGACAGTTTGGCTCTCGACTTCATCCGTGCCACACGATGGATACGCGAGAACCTTCCTGGTGCACATGTCAGCGGTGGTGTGAGCAACCTTTCGTTTTCTTTCCGAGGCAACAACTATCTCCGTGAGGCCATGCATGCTGTGTTCCTGCATCATGCTCAGTTGGCTGGCATGGACTTTGGTATTGTAAATCCCGTTACTAAAGTAACATACGACAATTTACCTCAATCACACCTGCAGGTATTGGAGGATGCTATTCTCTATCGCCGGAAGGATGCTGCCGAACGGCTCATGGAGCTTGCTAGCGAGGTGCAGGCACAGGCACTGCCATCTTCGGCCAGCGGTGTGGACACTGGGCAGACACTGACGCTCCTGAGTGTTGATGACAAACTTCAGCAGGCGCTCATTCAGGGTAATGGAGCCCATTTGGCAGATTACTTACACGAGGCTCTCCCCAAGTATACCAATGCTCTCAACATCATTACTGGTCCACTGATGGATGGTATGCGTGAGGTCGGGCGGCGCTTTGCTGAAGGACGCATGTTCTTGCCGCAAGTTGTCAAGACGGCACGCACCATGAAGCAGGCTGTAGATATTCTGACTCGCGAAGGGGCATTCGCTGGTAAGTCCGAAGGATTCGGAAATACCGGAAAATCCGGAGTATCCGGAGTGTCCGGAGAATCCGGAAAGCCCGGGAAGATCCTCCTTGCAACCGTCAAGGGCGATGTGCACGACATCGGCAAGAACATCGTCAGTGTTATCATGGCATGCAACGGCTATGAGGTTATCGACATGGGCGTGATGGTTCCTGCCGATGAAATCGTGAAAAAAGCCTGTGAGGAGCATGTCGATATGATTGGCCTCTCTGGGCTGATCACCCCCAGCCTCGAAGAGATGGTGAACGTAGCAAAAGCATTGCGCCAAGCGGGCCTTGACATACCTATCATGATTGGCGGTGCTACTACCAGCCAACTGCATGTTGCCTTGAAAATTGCTCCTGTCTACGGAGGTCCTGTGGTGTGGATGAAAGATGCCTCACAGAACCCCATTGTAGCACGGCAACTGATGGCAGACGCTGACCGGTTCTCTGCTGAGCTTAACCAGCAATATGCCGAGCTTAGACAACAGTATCACGACGAACAGCAGCAGTTGTTGAGCCTCGACGAGGCACGAAGCCGCAGACTTACACTCTTCGACAACTGACAGACATAGATATACATATTATTATATATACGAATACAGACAGATTATGAACATACGTACAATCATATTCGACATGGGTGGTGTCATCATCACCATTGATCAGCAAGAGGCCGTCAGGCGCTTTAAGGCTCTAGGCCTGCAAGATGCTGAGCAGCAGCTTGATCCCTACACACAAGGAGGCATCTTTGGCGACCTGGAGGCAGGGCGCATCACAGCTGAGGAGTTTCGCATTGCCCTCAGCAAACAGGTAGGACGTGAGCTCAGCTACGACGAGTGCCGCCATGCTTGGCTAGGCTACTGCGGTGACGTGCCACAGCGTAACCTGCAGCTGCTCACCAGATTGCGCCAAGAAGGCTATCGCCTCATCCTTCTCTCCAACACTAATCCCTACATGATGTCACACGTGCTCTCACCGGCTTTTGACGGTAGCGGACATCCGCTCAGCCATTACCTCGACGCCCTCTACATGAGCTTCGAGATGAAGGTGATGAAGCCCGATGAAACCTTCTTCCGTCGTGTGCTCATGGCCGAGCAGACCATACCTTCTGAATGCTTGTTCGTGGATGACGGACCGCGCAACGTAGCCGTGGCCAGCCAGATAGGCATCAACACATTCTGCCCGAAAAATGGTGAAGACTGGACAAAAGAAATTTATCAATACTTACGATGAAAAAAATACTACTTACCCTCATGCTGATGCTGTCGCTGACAGCCACAGCCCAACAGAAACGAGAATTCCGAGGCGCATGGATACAATGTGTCAACGGCCAGTTCCAAGGACTAACCACTCAGAAGATGCAAGAGACACTCATCTACCAGCTTGATGAGCTCAAGAAGGACGGTGTCAATGCCATTATCTTTCAGGTGCGGCCTGAGTGCGACGCCCTCTATCCCAGCAATCTCGAGCCATGGAGCCGTTTCCTGACGGGGCAGCAGGGTAGGGCACCGCAACCCTATTGGGATCCCCTTCAGTGGATGATTGACCAGTGTCATGCCCGTGGAATGGAGCTTCACGCCTGGATTAATCCCTATCGTGCCAAGACCAAGGGCACCACGTCGTTGTCAGTCAATCATGTCGTTGTGAAGCATCCTGAACGTTGCTTTGAATACGACGGGCTGACCATCCTTAACCCGGGCATCGCCGAGAACTGTGATTACATCTGTGAGGTGGCACGTGACATCGTTACCCGCTATGATGTGGACGGCATACACATGGACGACTATTTCTATCCCTATCCAGTAGCAGGTGTGCCCATCCCCGACGAAGCCCTCTACCGTCAGCTAGGTGGCAACTTCAGCACAATAGGTGACTGGCGACGCAACAATGTCAACGTCTTTATACGCCAGTTCTATGAGACCGTTCATCAGGCCAAGCCCTGGGTCAAGGTGGGCATCTCGCCTTTCGGCATCTACCGTAACAAACGTTCCTCAGATATTGGCAGCGACACCAATGGACTTCAGAACTACGACGACCTCTATGCCGATGTGCTGCTCTGGGTGAACAATGGCTGGCTGGACTACTGCGTGCCTCAAATCTACTGGGAGATAGGCAACAAGGCTGCCGACTACGATACCCTTATCCGCTGGTGGGCACAGTATGCCTCCGGGCGGCCATTATATATAGGAGAGGACATCGAGCGCACGGTGAAGGCTGCCGACCCTCAGCAGCCTCAGCAGCACCAGCAGCAGGCCAAGCACCGACTCTACGAGCAGCTACCTGCCGTCAAGGGCACTGTGCTGTGGTATGCCAAGGCTGCCGTCGACAATCCGGGTAACTATGCCACGATGCTGCGCCAGCTCTATTGGCGTATGCCAGCCTTGCAGCCTGAGATGAAGTTCATCAGCAAGAATGCTCCATCGAAGCCCCGCAAGCTGAAGCCCGTGCGTGTAGGCTCTGACTATGTGCTCTTCTGGACTGCTCCGAAGGCTAAGAAATGGGATGAAGAGGCAACGGAGTATGCCGTTTACCGATTCAACAAGGGCGAGAAAGTCAACATCGACGATGCCTCGCATCTCATTGCCATCACCCGCGACACTTTCCTCCAGTTGCCTTATGCTACAGGAAAGCAGCACTACACCTATGTAGTCACCTCTTTGAACCGGCTACATAGCGAGAGTAAGATCGCCAAGAAGAAAGTAAAGCTTTGACTCTGGTATTATAGCCGCATGCCGAAGAAGGCACGGGCACGCCATTTGTTCTGGTTGACCACCACCGCTTCATCGTCGAATATAGAATTATTCATGACGAGGGTGGCGCCGGCAAAATAGCGGGGTGAGAAGTTGCGGACAATGGCAACGCGCTCATTGAAGATCATGTTGAAGCGCATGTGCTTCGCCTGCTTGCGCTCGCCGTTGACCGTGAACTTATTGCGGCTATAGACCACAAACGTGGGCAGCATGGAGAAATGAAGCAGCCATCGCTTGCCGATCACCCAATTGTAGCCGTAGCCGCCTCCTATACCGATATGGCCTACGCCAATGTTGATGTCGGGGGCATTCAGGCTTCTGGCTTTCAGGTTGTCGCTCGTCTTGATGCTGCCTCCCTGATAGCTGATGCCTGCCAACCACGATCCTGCCGACTGGCGCTGGATGTAACTCTGTGTGAAGGCAGCAGGGAAGGAGAACCGGCGGTGGTTGAAACTGTAGTAGCCTGCCAGGTTGGCAATCTTCAGCGTGACGTCGCCGGACTCCAGTCGCGACATGTTGTCATCGCGCTGTACGTCTCCCGCCAGCGATTCCGACCGCTGATAGCTGAAGTCGAGGCTGATGCGATTGCTGTAGTAATTAAGGTTGAACTCGTAGTCTTTGTATATACCCTTCCATTTGGCGGGATTAATCGCCATTCCTATGCCTATTCCCCGATAGATGGCTGCGACGGAAAAGGTGGTCTTGTGACTGGTTCTGAGGTCGGCTTTCGAATAGATGTCGTTGACAGTCCCCTTGGCATGAAAGGAATTTCCCGTCTGGTTCATCCTGACTTTCAGCGTCAGCCTCCCGTCAGGACGCACAACGTAGTTCGTATCGTAGGGCGTAACGTAATAGCGTTCAGCCAGTACACTATCGATCAGCGTCCTCATTTGCCTGTCGCGTGACTGAGCTGCGGCTCCCATCACCGTAAACCCAGTCAAGACACAGATTAGTGTGCGGAGAATTGATTGCATCTTTTTCTTGTCAGATATCAGAATCATCGTACAAAGGTAGATAAAAAAGTTGAAACCACCAAACTTTCCGCAGTTTTTAAAGGTGAACAGTAGCTCCGAGACGCAGTTCGAAGGTGTTTGCCTTTACATTGTCGAAGTATTTATAGTGTGTGCGACGTGAGAAGTAAGCGCCCGAAAGCATGATGCTCCAGTTTTTGGCGATATCGAATTCGGCAATGGGATTGACGACCAGCAGCGCTGCATTGCCCTTGTCGCCCTGCGAGTTCAGGTGGAGCATATCTTCTTCCGTGAGGTTCGACAAATCTTTCTGCTCGTAGCCCTTCCAGGTGTAGATGCGGTAATAGTGGACATTGAGGATGAATCGTCCGAAGTTGCGCATCTCCAAGTGTGTCTTAGTCTTCATGCTGAATCCACTGCCCATGTTGTAGTCACGGTCGATGATGTTATAGTAGTCGCTCTTCGTGCCGCCCAGCAGGATGCCGTTGAGGAAGATGCGCTGCTCCAGCTGGTCGAGCGTGCCCACCTGTGGCATCTGGATGATGGCTCCCGGGCCGAAGGCTGCTGCCTCGCTGATGCGGTAGGGCGTGAGGTTGCTGCCGTCCTTCACGGGCTTCGAGTCGAAATAGTCGAAGTGCTGGTAGATGCCGAACTCTGCACGGACGTTCTTCCGTTCGATCATCGGCGTACTCCATAGACGGCCCATCAGGTGTACCTGGTTAAGGATGGGTTGGTTGCTGGAGAATCCGGCTACGAACTCCGATTCGAAATAGTCGTATGGAGCGTTGTGCTCGTCCTCGTTCACAGGGTCGCCATACTGCATAAAGAAGTTGACGTAGGGGTTCTGCTCGCCTTTGAAGATGCTCCCCTCGTCGGCCAGGTACCTGTCGCCGGCCGAAATGGATATCTCCACAGGGTTACGATTATAGTCGTGGTAGCGGTTGTGGTTGCTGCGCACAGTGAAAGCATCGCCGGTGAAAAGGCGCTTCAGCGCTTCCATGGGATTGAATGCAGCAGCTCCCAGCTCGCGCCAGAATCGCGGCCATCCCTGCTTGGAGTCGTCGAGGAAGATGTGGCTGATGCGGTTGGTGATCTCGCCTATGCAGATGCCTCCAAGGGTGGTGGCTATGAGGTCGTTGATGGCAGGTGGCTCACGCTCGCCCAGGAACTCCCACTCTAGGGACCCGATGGCTGCGAAGGGTGTCGACTCCCAGAACGTCAGTCCCTGCGAACGGGCAGAGTTGAAGTAGAGGTTGCCATGATAGGGGTGCATGAAGAGGTTGGTGGAGAATACATCGTTGTCCCAGACGAAGCCGTTCTTGAAGTTGTCGCGCCAGGTGTGCAGAGTGGTCTGCGCAAAGTCGGCATTGAGGGCAAAGCGGTCGAAGCAATGCACGAACACATTGATGCCTGTGGCCTGTGCCAGTGCCCACCAAGGATGCTTCACAGGCCATCGGCCATTGACCATCGACCGTTGATCGGGGGTGAGCGCCATCAGCGAGTCGGCCGGCGACTCGTCCTCGCTGCGGTGTACAACGGCAGTCTGCCTGTTCGTGTTGTGGGGATAGCGGATGGTCACTCCTGCCTCGGCAAGGAAGCGGTGGCGGTATTTCTCTTCGTGATGATAGTAGCGCGTGTCTCCATAGCCCACCGATGCAAACAAGCCTACGCTTGGCGACAGTTGGTAGTCGGCATTCACACGGGCCTGAACCGAGAAGAGCCTCGAGGGCCCCTCGTCGCTGTTTTTCTTGAAAGCCCCTATGTGGTAATAGCCTATGTCGCCGCTGAGAGATAGTTTTGGAGTGATCTGCTTGTACTGGCCCAGTCGGTAGAACAATGCCCCCGAGAAATCGTCGTCGAAGCCCATGTAGTGCGTACCCAGGCCGACAATGTTGTAAGTCGAACGGTTGCGGAAGCGTATTGCACCGTTTATCTTCGAGCTGGTGCCCCCGTAGGCCATCACGTCGATGATGGTATTGGGATTCACGTTCACCAGGCCGATCTTGTGCCCATCGCTATCCTTCGTGTAGTTGATGAGGCCAATCTGCCAGCCCTTCTTGTGTGCCTCTGCTACGTTGATCGCTCCTAACTGTACTCCGTTCAGTTCGTCGGCATAGTTATAGCCTCCTATTTGCATGCCGCGCATATAGCCCGACGAGACGTTGAGCACTGTGCCGGCCTGGATGCCGTTCTCCACACCCATCGAGATGTTGGTGACGCCACTGAGCTGAAAGCCCCGCATCGGAGTGGACGAGATGTTGGAGAAGACCGACAACTGCAGACCTCTCGAATTTACTGCATAGTTCGACAGCATGGTGGCCTGCACACCTTTCAGCGTGTCAGTATGGCTGGCCACGCCTATGCTGAGACTGGTCACGTAGGTGGAGTCCTCCGGATGATTCTTACCTATGTCGATGGCAACGCCATGACTGAGCTGCGCCGATGCCGTTGTGGCTGACGTGAGCAAGGCGGCAGCCAGCCATAATTTGAGAGCATTTACCTTCATCATCATCCTTTTTTTAGAATTCAAATCCTACATTCACGAAGAGGTAAGGCTTCTTGGTGCGGTTGCTATAGCCGACGGTGGCCCCTACGGGTCCCAGTATCGTGTCGTAGAAGTAGGCAATCTGGCCGCCGAGCAGTGTGCTGCGGTCGAGGAGGCCCTTCAGGTGCGACGCATGTTGGGCACCCGTCGTGCGCAAGATGATATAGCTGCTCTGGCCGATGCGCTGCTGAGCCTGCAGCTGGGCGGCCACGAGCTGATGGTCGACGTGCTCCATGTTGCCGATGCCGGCGAAGGGCATCTGCTGCTCGACGTAGTGGCCGAACCAGTCGCCGCCTACCGTGTTGCCGAAGGCTGGCGGGACGATCGAGCCGAAGAGCAGGCGGCCGTAGAACATGGGCTGCAGGGTGAAGCGGTGGCCGAGGGTGAACGACATGCGCCAGTTGGCGTTGACCTCGCTCATGCCGGGCTTGCTGCCAGTCACGTTGCCTTCGGCATCACGAACGTCGAGTTTCGTGAAGTCGTTGGTCAGGTAGGAATATTCGGCCTTGAACCGTGCGCCTCGTGTAGGGAAGTTCCAGTTGTCCTCGCTGTTGTAGTTGATGCGGGCATGATAGCTGAAGAAATGCTCGTTCTTGAGCTCCGTCTGTATGGAATTCTCCGTCCCCAGCTTGTTGCGATAGTGCATGAAGTCCCAGCGCACTCCATACTGGATATTGAAATGTTTCAGGTCGTGGTTGATGGGGATGAGCTCAGCCTGGAACTGGTTGTATCGAATGTTGTAGTCGCGCTTGCCGTTGAAATAAATGTCCACGTCGTTGCGGTGGAAGGCGTAGCTCAGCGTGGGACGGGTGATGCTGCGGGGGTGTATGGTCAGCTCGCCGCGGGCCATCAGGCGCTTGCCCAGGCGCAAGGTGATGTCGGTGTTCATGGGGATGCTGGACTTCATCGGTATGTCGAGACCCAGCTGAAGGGCGGCATACTCCTCCGTGTCGTAGCGCACGCCTGCATGCAGCTGCACCGACTTGCGGTTGCCCGCCGAGAGGATGACGCGCACGGCGTCGCCCTCATGCACCAGCCGGCACTCAGCCGTCTGATAGAAGAGATCCACACGCATGCAGGTAGTGATTTCCTGCATCAAGGCAGCATCGATGTATTCAGGCTTGGTGGGGGTGGAGGCTCTCAGGCTGAACTTCTCCCTCAGGAACCTTTCCGCCTGTGGCGTCATGTTCTCGAAGGTATAGCCTACGACGCGCTGCTTCTCGGTCAGCACGTGAGGGCGCAGGGGCTGCAGAATCTCGGGGTGGTACGAGTCGTCGATGCCTATACGTTGCTTCAGGGCGATGATCTCGTCCCAGTGGCGCATGGCCTCCTCCTCGCCGCGGCGGATGAGCGTGTCGATGGCTGCCGGTGTGAAGCTGGCCGAGCCGTAGCCCTTCGTGTCCACCGGCATGTGGAGGTCGGTGATGGCCAGGTTCTCGTCCAGTTTGTTCTTACAGTTCACGTCGATGATCTGGCTGAGTATGCTCATCGTGCCGTTCATGTCCTCGGCCACCTTCGGTGCTCCCTGTACGGTGACACCGATGATGATCTCGGCACCCATCTCTCGGGCGATGTCGGCAGGGTAGTTGTTCTTCAGACCGCCGTCCACCAGCACCATGTCGCCTATCCTGACGGGCGAGAAGGCTGCGGGGATGGCCATCGAGGCCCGCATGGCCAGCGGCAGTCGTCCGCTGTGGAAGTCCACCTCCGAGTTGTCGATGATGTTAGTGGCCACGCAGGCGAAAGGAATGCGCAGGTCGCGGGTGAAGTCGAGCGAGTCAGTGAAGCCCGTGCAGAGCTGCTGGAACAGCTCGGCCAGGTTCTTGCCCTTGATGAATCCACCGGCGTTTACGTCGGGTTTGCCGATAGTCAGGCCGGTGCTATACACATACGTGTTCTGCTTCCGCCGGTCGCTGAGGCTCTGCCGGCGCAGGTCCTCGCGGTCGCTGATGACGTAGGTCCAGTCCTGCACGCGGACCATCGAGTCGAGGGCGTTGGCATTGTAGCCGATGGCGTAAAGACCGCCGATGATGCTGCCCATCGATGTACCCGTGATGATGTCGACCGGTATGCCGGCCCGCTCTAGCACCTTCAACACGCCGATGTGAGCCATGCCCTTGGCACCGCCGCCACTCAGCACGACGGCCACTTTCTTTCTGCCGTCATACTTGCTGTCATATTGTTGAGCGCCTGCCACTGCGCACAGCAAGGAGACCATGGCCATTATTAGAATCCTCTTCATGTTCGTTTCGTCTATTTGTTTTCAGCGGCAAAGTTAGTAAAAAAAAGAAGAAAAAAACAAATTTTTTGAAGTTTTTATTTTGCTGCTCCCTTGCAGGCAAAAATGAAGAAACGGCCAATTACGGTATAAACTCAGACATTTTCCGTGAAAAGTCCCTCAAAATCTATGTTTTGGGGGGCTTAACGTTGCCCCCCTGTATTTATCCCTTGAGAGATGAAAGATGAGAGATGAGTTGACACCGGTGAGAAAAAAACGAGAGTTCCTCTTGCACGGGTACGATTTTTTTTGTAACTTTGCAAACGGATTAGGCGATACGCTACTGAAAACACAATAAGAAACATAAAACGAGAACAATATGAAACGACGAATCCTTACCACAATGATCGTGCTCGTGACGATAGTCATGGGGGCCTGGGCTGAGGGCTCTAGCTCAAATGCAGCAGCCATCCGGGGCGGAAGACTGACAAAGCTGGTGAATCCCTACATCGGCACGGGAGGCCACGGGCATGTGTTCCTTGGAGCTAACGTGCCCTTCGGACTGGTGCAGCTGGGACCGACACAGCACACGCATGGCTGGGACTGGTGCTCGGGCTACCACTACAGCGACTCGATACTCTTGGGGTTCAGTCACATGCACCTCAGTGGTACGGGCGTGGGTGACCTGGGCGACATCACTGTGCTGCCTGCGACATGCCCCGAGGAACGAGAGGTGAAGTTCTCGCATCTGGCCGAGCGAGTCCGTCCGGGCTACTATGCCGTGACGCTCAGCAACGGCGTGCATGTGGAACTGACTGCCACAGAGCGTGCCGGTCTGCACCGCTATACCTGGCCCGCCGACGTGGACAGCGGCTACGTGATGCTGAACCTGAAATATGGTGTGGGCTGGGACAGGCTGACTGAAGGCAAGGCAGTAAGAACGAGTTCCAAGAGCATCACAGGACACCGCTTCTCGCGCGGATGGGCTGACAGCCAGCGCGTGTACTACGTGGCGGATTTCTCCGAGCCGATGGCATCATTCAGGAACGAGGGCGACACGCTGGTGGTGATGTCGTTCAAGAACACTGGTCAGCCGCTGCTGCTGCGCGTAGGCATATCAGCTGTGAGCGAGGAGGGCGCACGTGCCAACCTCACTGCCGAGCTGAACCATTGGGACTTTGCGCGCACGATGAAGGAGGCCGACGACAAATGGGAGCGCCAGCTGGAGAAGGTGAGCATCGGCTCAGCCTCGAAAGCCTTCAGCGACCAGGCTGCGGTGTTCTATACGGCTATGTATCACACGATGACGGCACCGTCGCTGTTCAATGACGTGAACGGCGACTATCGCGGTGCCGACGGCAAGATACATCACGATGCCGGGCACAACATCTTCACCACACTCTCGCTGTGGGACACCTACCGCGCCCAGCATCCTCTGATGACACTCATCCATTGCGACCGTCAGGAGGACCTTGCAGCCACGATGATCAGCATCTGGAAGGAGCAGGGCAAGCTGCCCGTATGGCACCTGGTGGGCTGCGAGACCAACTGTATGGTGGGCAATCCCGCCATACCCGTGCTGGCCGACATCGTGCTGAAGGGCTTGACTGAGCGTCGTGAGGAGGCGTTTGAGGCGATGAAGGCATCGGCGATGCTCGACGAGCGTGGTCTGGCCTTGCTGAAACAGTATAACTATATTCCCTGCGACCTTTTCGACGATCAGGAGACGGTGGGACGCGGACTTGAATATACGCTGGCAGACTGGTGTGTGGCGCGTGTCGCCGAGCGTATGAAGAAAAAGGCAGACCAGCGTTACTTCGACCATCGCGCCCTGAGCTACAGAAACTATTTCGACAAGTCGACAGGCTTTATGCGCGGGACCGACAGCAAGGGACAATTCCGCGAGTCATTCAACCCCTTCCACTCTGCACCTAAGAACCGCGACTACACCGAGGGCAACGCATGGCAGTTTACGTGGCTCGTACCGCACGACGTGCATGGACTGGTGGCGCTCTTCGGTTCAGAGCAGCGCTTCACCGAGAAGCTCGACTCGCTGTTTATCGTCGAGGGCGACCTGGGCGAGGAGGCACCACCCGACATTACAGGCCTTGTGGGGCAGTATGCCCACGGCAATGAGCCCAGCCACCACATCTTATATATGTATAACTACGTGGGGCAGCCGTGGAAGGGAGCACGCCTGATACGCCAGGTGCTGCGCGAGCAGTATCGCAACGACTTCGACGGTCTGAGCGGCAACGAGGACGTGGGGCAGATGTCGGCATGGTATGTACTCTCGGCTATGGGACTCTATCAGGTGGAGCCCGCAGGTGGCAAGTATATCATCGGCACGCCGCTCTTCGACGAGATGACCATGCAGGTGGGGCAGGGCAGAACCTTCACCGTGAAGGCCGCGGGAAACAGCGACGAGAACATCTACGTGCAGCGGGCGCGGTTGAACGGGAAGCCTTACACACGGTCGTACCTGATGTATGACGACATCGTGCGTGGCGGAATGCTGGAGCTGGACATGGGGCCCGAGCCCAGCGACTTCGGTACGAAGAAGAAAGACCGTCCGTAACGGGGGCTGAGGGCTGCTGACTTTGCAAAGCGCAGATAGCATTTTCTGCCCGAGTGACGCCTGTCGCGGCCTTCGAATCCTTAAAATGCCTAAAAACGATGAAATCAGCGAGCGAAAAATTGCCTGTTTAGGAAAATTATTGCTAACTTTGTGCCCTGAAATCAATAAGTCTCAACAATAAATTACAAATTATCATGGTAGATTACAAGACTTTAGGCCTGGTGAACACCCGCGAGATGTTCGCACGTGCCATCAACGGCGGATATGCCATTCCCGCCTTCAACTTCAACAACATGGAGCAGCTGCAGGCTATCATCAAGGCCAGCAGCGACCTGAAGAGCCCCGTTATCCTGCAGGTGTCGAAGGGCGCCCGAAACTATGCCAACGCCACGCTGCTGCGCTACATGGCACAGGGTGCCGTGGAGTATGCCAAGGAGCTGGGCTGCAAGCATCCTGAGATCGTGCTGCACTTGGATCATGGCGACAGCTTCGAGACTTGCAAGAGCTGCATTGACTACGGTTTCTCAAGCGTGATGATCGATGCCAGCCACCTGCCCTTCGAGGAGAACATCGCCCTGACGAAGAAGGTGGTGGAGTATGCTCATCAGTTCGACGTCACCGTCGAGGCTGAGCTGGGCGTGCTTGCCGGCGTTGAGGACGAGGTGTCGTCCGCCGAGAGCCACTACACCAAGCCCGAGGAGGTGATCGAGTTCTCACAGCGTTCTGGCTGCGACTCGCTGGCTATCTCCATCGGTACCAGTCATGGTGCTTACAAGTTCACTCCCGAGCAGTGCACCCGCGACCCGAAGACCGGTAAGCTCGTTCCCCCGCCACTGGCATTCGACGTGCTCGATGCCGTGATGGAGAAGCTGCCCGGATTCCCCATTGTGCTCCATGGATCGTCGAGCGTTCCTCAGGAGTATGTAGACGAGATCAATTCACTGGGTGGCAAGCTGCCCGATGCTATCGGTATCCCCGAGGAGCAGCTACGTCTGGCTTCGAAGAGCGCCGTCTGCAAGATCAACATCGACAGCGACTCTCGTCTGGCCTTCACCGCTGCTGTGCGCCGCGTGCTGCACGACAACCCCGGTGAGTTCGACCCACGTAAGTTCTGTGGTCCCGCTCGCGACGAGATGGAGAAGATGTACAAGCACAAGATTATCGACGTGCTCGGTTCAGACAACAAGCTGGCTCAGCTCGATTAATCTCCTGCAATAGTTCAAAACTAATGAGGGGGTGCATCCATTAGTGACGCGCCCCCTCATTGTGTTCTTTCTCCTATTCGTCGTCAGACTTGCTTCATCGACAGGGAGATGCGCTTGCGGCGATGATCAACCTCAAGGACACGGACGGTGACATGCTGGTGCAACTTGAGCACGTCAGTAGGATGAGCGATGCGGCGGTTGGCCATCTGCGAGATATGCACGAGGCCGTCTTGGTGCACGCCGATATCGACAAAGGCTCCGAAGTTGGTGATGTTGGTCACGATGCCGGGAAGTATCATGCCTTCCTCCAGGTCGTCGATGGTCTGTACGCGGCTGTCGAACTCGAACTCCTCCAACTGCTGGCGCGGGTCGCGTCCGGGCTTCTCGAGCTCCTTCATGATGTCGGTGAGGGTGGGGAGGCCCACTTCGCCATTGACATAACGACTAATGTCAATATGTGAACGCAGCTCAGGCTGAGCGATGAGTTCCTGAACGGTGCATCCCTGGTCGCTGGCCATCTTTTCGACGAGGGCATAGCTCTCGGGATGGACGGCACTATTGTCGAGAGGGTTCTTGGCTCCGGGTATGCGCAGGAAACCCGCACATTGCTGATAGGCGGCAGGTCCCAGGCGCGGCACCTTCTTCAATTGTGCGCGCGAGGTGAAGGCTCCGTGCTCGCGACGATAGTCCACGATGTTCTTAGCGAGAGCCGGTCCCAGTCCGCTGACATATTGCAACAGATGACTGGAAGCGGTATTGAGGTCGACACCCACCAGGTTGACGCAGCTCTCGACGGTCTGGTCTAGCTGATGCTTTAGCTTGGTCTGGTCCACATCATGCTGGTATTGTCCCACGCCTATGCTCTTCGGATCGATCTTCACCAGCTCAGCAAGAGGGTCCATCAGGCGTCGCCCGATGCTGACAGCCCCTCTGACGGTGACATCCTCGTCGGGGAACTCATCGCGTGCAACCTTAGAAGCAGAGTAGACCGAGGCTCCGTCCTCACTGACGACGAACACCTGCGGGCCGCTGACCACCTCCTCGATGAAGGCGCGTGTCTCGCGGCTTGCCGTGCCGTTGCCGATGGCGATGGCTTCGATGTGATAGTCGCTCACCAGCTGCTGCACATGTACCATAGCCTGCATACGGCGATTGACGGGAGGGTGGGGGAAGATGGCCTCGTGATGCAACAGATTGCCCTGTGCGTCGAGGCATACCACCTTACAACCTGTGCGGAAGCCCGGGTCGATGCCCATCACACGCTTCTGACCGAGTGGTGCGCCCAGCAGCAGCTGTCGCAGGTTCTCGGCAAAGACGCGGATGGCCTCCTCGTCGGCTTTCTCTTTGCTGATGTTTGAAAATTCCGTCTCGATAGAGGGTTTGAGCAGTCGTTTATAGGCGTCTTCGGCAGCCTCGGCTACCAGTTGTCCGGCTTCAGAACGGCTATGCACCCAGTTGCGCTGCAGGCGTTCGATGCACTCCTGGTCGTCAATAGGATCGATGCTCAGGCGGAGGATGCCCTCAGCCTCACCCCGGCGCATAGCCAGCAGACGATGACTGGAGCAGCGCCGCAGGGGCTCTTGCCAGTCGAAGTAGTCGCTGAACTTGGCGGCTTCGTCGCTGTCGGCCTTCGCCTTGACCACCTTAGAACTGATGATGGCCGTGCGGCGGTAGCTGCCACGCAGCTGCTGGCGTGAGCGCTCGTCCTCGCTGATGGTCTCGGCAATGATGTCCTGCGCTCCTCGTATGGCTTCGTCGACGTTGGTGATGCCGTCGCCTGTCACGAATCTGCGTGCTGCCTGCTCAATGTTGGCCTCGCGCTGCATGAGGATAAGCTGGGCAAGAGGCTCCAGTCCCTGTTCGCGGGCAACTTGGGCACGGGTCCGGCGGCGTGGTTTGAACGGCAGATAAATATCTTCCAGCTCAGTGGCATCCCAGCAGTCGGCGATGCGTTTCTCGAGCTCTGGCGTCATCTTTCCCAGTTCGGTGATGGTCTTGATCACCGTTTCCTTTCGTTTGGCTATTTCCTTCAGGCGCTCGTTCTCGTCGGCGATGGCTGCAATCTGCACCTCGTCGAGCGCACCGGTACGCTCCTTGCGATAACGTGAGATGAAGGGTATGGTGCAGCCCTCCTCCAGCAGCGACAGGGTGTTGCCCACAGCCTCCACACCGAGGTTGAGTGCCTTTGCGATGAGTTTGGTAAAGATACTATTTGCCATAGTCTGCCAGTATTTGCAGGGCCGCGTCGATGTCGGCATCGAAGGGACCTGTGTGTTCAAGTTTCAGCGTACACATCGCAGCAGCCAGATGGCCTGCCTCACTGCAGGAGGCACCTTGGGCTCGGGCATAGAGATAGCCGGCGGCATAGGTGTCACCACAGCCCGTAGCATCCACTACCTGACGGGGAGGATAACCTGGAATCTCATAGAAGGAACTGCCGTCGTAGATGACGCTGCCATAGCTGCCCAGGGTGATGAGCACTTCGCGCACTCCCCAGCTGCTGATGAGTCGGGCAGCACGGTGCAAGTCGTGCTCGCCGTCGGTAAGCACGTCGATCTCATGTTCGTTTACTTTAAGAATGTCGGTCGAGCGCAGCACGCGCAGCTTGTCGTGCCAGTCAACGGCATAGACCTTCTGGTCGCGCACCTCCCGGAGATATCCCTGCACGTCGACGCATACACGTCCCTTATTGGCTAGATATTCCACGACCTCAGGGGCGAAGTCATCCTGAAGCAACGTGCCCAGATGGAAGATGTCGGCCTCGGCATCCTTCAGTTGTTCGATGGTGAAGGGTGCAGCCTTCGACAGCACACGCTGACGACGATTGTTCATGTTTTCGCCGTATTTATTTTCAAAATACACGCTGGCAGGACTGCCCAGGTTGGTGATGTCGATGCCGGCATCGGCTAGGAGCTTTACCTCGTGCGTGAGATCGTCGCCAACAGCGGTAATTACCCCAAAGCTGACATCTTGGGGAAGATGATTGATGGCCCAGGCCACATAGTAGGCGGTGCCACCTGCGCAGTCGACGCCGTCAGGCTGCTGTGGCGTGATGATACGGTCGTGTGTGATATGACCGATGCAGAGTATTTGTTTCTTGTTCATGGCTAATGATAGAGGTGACGGGTGAGTAACTGACATATGCGCTCCAGGTTCTGGCGGTCAACATCGTCGAAGGCTGCCAGTGACGTGCTGTCGATATCGAGCACTCCAACAGGCTCTCCCTTGCCGTTGAAGATGGGTACCACAATCTCCGATCGCGAAAGGCTGGAACATGCGATGTGTCCGGGAAACTGCTCGACGTCGGGCACAACGATGCTCTGGCGTCGCTCGAAAGCAGTACCGCAGACACCGCGTCCGTGGGCGATATGCATGCAGGCCACTGTACCCTGAAAAGGGCCCAGGCGCAGCTCGCCCTCACGCTCTAGGTAGAAGCCCGTCCAGAACCAGGGGAAGCGTTCTGCCAATGCTGCACTGACATTGGCCAGTACGCTCATCTCTTCACTTTCGCCCTCCATGAGGGCATCGAGCTGAGCTGTCAGCTCGTCGTAGATTTGCTGTTTGTTCTCCATTTGCCTGCAAAGGTACGAAATATATTTGAGTTTTTCCCAAAAAGGAAAGAAGAAAAGATAATTTTCTTACCAATGCTATTGCATAAATCGAGAAATGTTAGTACCTTTGCAAGCAAATTACCAATAATCTGACGCAAATGCTAAGAACACTCTACAACCAGATTGGGCAGTATAAACGAGCGTCGCTGGCCACGCCTCTGATGACAGCATTGGAGGTGGTGATGGACGTGCTCATACCCTATGTCACCGCGATGCTCATCGACCGTGGCATCATGGCTGGCGACATGCAGGCTGTCTATAAGTATGGACTACTGATGGTGGGCATGGCGTTCCTGTCACTGCTTTTCGGCATTTTGGCAGGACGTGTCTCTGCTTATGCTGCCACGGGCTTTGCCAGCAACCTGCGCAAGGCCATGTACAGAAACATTCAGACGTACTCGTTCCAGGACATTGACCGCTATTCCACTTCGGGCCTGGTGACACGCATGACGACGGATGTCAACAGTCTGCAGAATGCCTTCCAGCAGATTCTGCGTGTGACCGTTCGAGCGCCTTTCCGGCTGCTGCTCTCCATCGTCATGTGTCTGGTCATCGACCCGCGCCTGTCGCTCATCTTTATTATTGCGATGGTGATACTGGGTGTCAGTCTCTATCTGATCATCACCCGTGTGTCGCGGCTCTTCCAGCAAGTCTATGTGAAATATGATGAGCTGAACCAAAGTGTGCAGGAAAATGTTCAGGCTATCCGCGTGGTGAAAGCTTTCGTTCGCGAGGACTATGAGAGTTCGAAGTTCGGTAAGGCTGTCGACGGATTGTATCATCTTTATACAAAGGCAGAAAGCCTGATGGCGCTCAACCATCCCGTCATGAATATGGTGGTCTATGGATGCATCATTGCCTTGAGCTGGTGGGGAGCCCATTTCATCGTGAGTGGCACACTGACCACAGGTGAGCTGACGTCGCTCTTCACCTATGTGATGTCTATTCTGCAGGCGTTGATGATGCTGTCGATGATCTTCGTGATGTTGACACAGAGTGCAGCTTCAGCCAAGCGAGTGAGCGAGGTCATCGAGCAGCGTGCCAGCATCCAGAATCCTGATCATCCCCTGATGACTGTTGACGACGGCAGCGTGGAGTTCAACGAAGTAAGATTCGACTATGCTTCCGAGACTTCGGAGAAGGATGACGCAGAGATGCCTCAACACCGTCGCTCAGCCCTCTTCAACGTCAACTTCCGTATAGAAAGTGGCGAAACCATCGGAGTTATTGGTGGTACGGGTAGCGGAAAGTCGACGCTCGTCAATCTCATCAGTCGTCTCTACGACACGACGAAGGGACAGGTGAAGGTGGGTGGACACGACGTGAAGGAGTATGACCTCCGTGTGCTGCGTGAGGCAGTCAGTGTGGTGCTCCAGCAGAACACACTTTTCAGTGGTTCGGTCACTGACAACCTGCGCTGGGGCAAGAGCGATGCCACGATCGACGAGCTGCGCGAGGCCTGTCGTATGGCTCAGGCCGACGGTTTCATCATGGAGATGCCTCAGGGTTATGACACCCGCATTGAGCAGGGTGGCACGAATGTATCCGGAGGACAGAAGCAGCGCCTGTGCATCGCTCGTGCACTGTTGAAGAAGCCTAAAATCCTCGTTCTTGATGACTCCACTTCGGCTTGTGACACCCGTACTGACGCACTCATACAACGCGCCTTCCGCGAGCAATTGCCACAGATGACGAAGATCATCATCGCCCAGCGTATCTCGAGCGTGGAGCATTGCGACCGCATCCTGGTGATGGACAACGGCGTGGTTACAGGCTTCGACAGCCATGAGAACCTGCTCAAGAGCAATGCGTTGTATAAGGAAATCTACGATATTCAAACCCAGGATGCTGGCGATTTCGACGCCAAGAAAGGAGGTGCAGCATGAGACAGCCGTCATTCGACCGTGGCCCACGTGGTCCGCAAGGCCATAACGCCGGTTTCCAGCGTGCTACCAAACAGCAGAAGCAGGTGATGCTGCGACTCTTCGGCTTTGTGATGAAGCACTATAAGTTCAGCATTCTCACCGTGCTGGCCTGTATTGTGGTGAGCAGCATCACGTCGCTGATGTCGACGCTGTTTACTCGTACGCTCATCGATGATTACATCACGCCGCTCACACAGGTGGCCAACCCAGAATATGCGTCGCTGCTGCAGACGCTATTCAAACTGGGACTCATCCTGCTGCTGGGCGTCATTGCTTCCTACACCTACAACCGCTTGATGATCAATGTGTCGCAGGGCACGATGCTGCGCCTGCGCAAACAGATCTTTGAGCGGATGGAGCGGTTGCCTGTCAGCTACTTTGACAGCCACTCGCATGGTGAGCTTATGTCGGTATATACCAATGATGTAGACTCATTGCGTCAAATGATTTCTACAGCCATGGCGCAAGTCTTTTCCAGCGTCATCACCATTGTGGCAACGTTCACCTCGATGGTGGTGCTGTCGGTGCCCCTGACGCTAGTCAGCATCTTCATCGCCGTGGTGATGATGATTGCAACCACCAAGCTGGGAAAATGGTCGCGTGGATTCTTCCGCACGCAGCAGGAGAGTTTGGCTAAAGTCAACGGTTTCATCGAAGAAATGATGACTGGCCAGAAGGTGGTGAAGGTGTTCTGTCACGAGAAGCAGGCTATTACAGATTTCGAAGGCATCAACGAACAGCTGCGCTATTCGGCCTACAATGCCAATAAGATTGCAAATATTGTGATGCCAGTCAATGGCAATCTGGGCAACCTAGGCTATGTGCTGCTTGCTGTTGTGGGTGCTGCTCTCGCCTTGTCTGGACGATGGGAACTGTCTCTGGGAACGATTGTTGCATTCCTGCAACTCAACAAAAGCTTCACCCAGCCTATCAGTCATGTGAGCCAGCAAATTAACTCCGTCCTCAATGCTTCAGTAGGTGCCGAACGTGTCTTTGCCCTGGGCGATGCCGAGCCTGAGAAGGACGAGGGAAACAGGGTACTCAACGACCCGAAGGGTGATGTTGACTTCCGTGATGTGGATTTCGGTTATGTGCCTGAGAAGCAGGTGCTCTTCGACATCGACATCAACACCCAGCCGGGACAGAAGATTGCCTTCGTGGGTGGCACAGGAGCAGGCAAGACCACCATCATCAACTTGATCAACCGCTTCTATGACATCCAGCGGGGAGAGATTCTTTATGACGGCATACCTATCACAGAGATCAGCAAACCGTCGCTCAGGAAGAGCATGACCATCGTTCTGCAGGAGACGCACCTCTTCACGGGTACTGTGCTCGACAATATCCGCTATGGCTGTCTGGAAGCTACCGATGACGATTGCGTCAGGGCTGCTCAGCTGGTTGGAGCCCATGACTTCATCTGCCGTCTGGCTAAGGGCTATAAGACCATGCTGCAGGGCGACGGAGGCAACCTCAGTCAGGGAGAGCGTCAGCTGTTGGCTATAGCCAGGGCTGCCGTTGCCAATCCCCCTGTGCTTATCCTCGACGAGGCCACCAGCTCCATCGACACCCGTACGGAGCAGCTTGTGCAGCGAGGCATGGACAGCATCATGCAGGGACGCACCACCTTTGTGATTGCCCATCGACTGAGTACTGTGCGCAATGCCGACCAGATCATCGTCCTCGACCACGGGCGCATCGCCGAGCATGGCACCCATGAAGAGCTTCTCGCCCTGAAAGGACAATATTATGAACTCTATACTGGCAACGGAATAGACTAGCGTGTTTGTGTGAAAGAGAATTATGTGGCAAAATTATTTGGCAGTTACGAAAATAATGCGTACTTTTGCAATCTCAAAGCAAAACTACCTATTCAAAACAAACATGAAAAAGACTATTGCTACCATGATTGCTCTGTTGCCCTCGCTGATGATGGCACAGACCTACGACTACGACCTGACACAGGCGCAGCCAGTTTACAACCAGCAGACAGGCTATGGCTATGACATACTGCCTGCTCCCAACGTCAAGAAGCCTACCGCCGAACCCTTCTTCTTCTCTGTGAAGGTGCCCGACGGCAACTACCGCGTGCGAGTAGAATTGGGCGGTGTGAAAAACGGCAATACTACTGTTCGTGCCGAAGGTCGCCGTCTGATGATGGACAACATCTTGACTCCCAAGAAGAAAGACACACAGACAGTGGAGTTCGTGGTCAACAAACGCTCCACTCTGATTGAAGGCGACAAACATGTAAGGATCAAGGATCGCGAGAAGGGCTACCTCACCTGGGACGAGAAACTCACCCTGGAGTTCAACGGCCCGCAGCCTGCCGTGCGCAGCATCCATATTGAGCGCGACGATCAGGTGCCCACCATCTACCTCTGTGGCAATAGCACCGTGGTTGACCAGGCCAATGAGCCCTGGGCCTCTTGGGGACAGATGATCACCCGTTTCTTCGGTCCTGGCATTGCCGTCAGCAACCATGCTGAGAGCGGACTTACCGCCCGGTCGTTTATTGGCTCCAATCGTCTGGACAAGATACTCTCAACGTTGAAGAAGGGTGATTATGTGTTCGTGGAGTTCGGACACAACGACGAGAAAGAGCGTCAGCCAGGCGACGGCGCTTGGTATCACTACCAGTATCAGTTGAAGATTTTCATCGATCGTGTGCGTGCCAAGGGTGCCGACATCGTGTTCTGCACACCCACACAGCGCCGCTCTTTTGAAAGTGACAACAAGACGATTAGCAATACCCATGGCGACTTCCCCGCTGCCATGAAGATGGTGGCTGAGAAGGAGCGAGTGCCCCTGATCGACCTGAACCAGATGACAAAGGTCTTCTTCGAGACCCTGGGAATGGAGGATTCGAAACGTGCACTCGTGCATTATCCTGCCAACACATTCCCCAACCAGCCTAATGAGCTGCGCGACAACACCCATTTCAACCCCTATGGCGCCTATGAGGTGGCTAAGTGCGTGGTGATGGGCATCAAGAAGTTGGGCCTGCCTCTGGTGCAGCAGCTGCGTTCCGACTGGCAGGACTTCGACCCTGCCCATCCCGACGACTGGAAGACATTCCAATGGTCGCCAGCTAAGAATGCCGACGTAGTGAAGCCCGACGGTAACTGATCATTCATAAAAACGCTATACCCCATGAAGAAGACCTTCATCACAATCGCCCTCACAATTCTTTGCGCACCCGCTCTGGCGCAGACCTGGCCCACACCTACAACCGAGGCCAAGGCTGGTGTGCGCTGGTGGTGGCTGGGCTCCGCCGTTGACAAGGAAAACCTGAAGTGGAACCTGCATGAGTATGCCAAGCATGGCATTGGAGCTGTGGAGATCACGCCCATCTACGGTGTGCAGGGCAACGATGCGAACAACATCCCTTATCTGAGCGACCAGTGGCTCAGCATGCTACGCTATACACAGGAGCAATGCCGTTATAATGACATCGAGCTTGATATGGCTACAGGCACAGGCTGGCCTTTCGGAGGACCTTGGGTGCCGCTGGAAGAGAGCGCTTGTAAGGCTCTCTTCGTGGAGAAGACCATCGACAGCGACGGTGTCTGGTCTACTGTGAATGGCAACAAGGGATTGCAGGCCGACCAGGCTAATGTCATCGACCTCTCGCCTTCTGAGAGGGATGCCAAGAACGCCTTCCTCCACAAGGTGATGCTCTACACAGCCGACGGCAATGCCATCGACGTGACCGGCAGCGTCAAGGACGGCAAACTGACTTTAGATAAAACTCAACTCTCAACTCTCAAACCTCAAACCTGTAAAGTCATCGCCCTTTATATAAAGTATGGTGTGATGAAGGTGAAGCGTGCCGCCCCTGGTGGCGAGGGTCTGGTCATCGATCACTTCGACAAGAAAGCTGTGGCCAATTACCTGCGTTATATCGAGCGGGCTTTTGAGCGCACGCATACCCCTTATCCCCACACCTTTTTCAACGACTCCTATGAGGTGAGCGATGCCACGTGGACACCCACACTGCTCGAAGAGTTTGAGAAGCGGCGCGGCTATAAGCTCGAAGAGCACTTCCCCGAGCTGTTGGGAGCCCGCACAAATACTGCTGGCGGTGCATCTGTCCTTTCCGACTATCGCGAGACGCTTGGCGACCTGCTACTGGAGAACTTCACTGAGCAGTGGACAGCCTGGGCACACAAGCACGGGGCTATCACCCGCAACCAGGCTCATGGTTCGCCTGCCAACCTCATCGACTGCTATGCTGCTGTCGACATCCCCGAGATTGAAGGTTTCGGACTGAGCGAACTCGGCATCAAGGGCCTTCGCACTGATCCAGGCAAGACCCGCAAGAACGACAGCGACTACTCGATGTTCAAGTATGCCCCGTCGGCAGCACATGTCTGCGGCAAGCCTTACACCTCCAGCGAGACCTTCACCTGGCTGACCGAGCATTTCCGCACTTCGCTCTCACAGCTCAAGCCCGACCTCGACCTGATGTTCTGTGCCGGTGTTAACCACATGTTCTTCCACGGCGCCTGCTACAGTCCGAAGGATGACGAGTGGCCAGGATGGAAGTTCTATGCCTCTATCGATATGAGCCCCACGAACAGCATCTGGCGCGATGCTCCTTTCTTCATGCAGTATGTAGAGCGCTGCCAGAGCTTCCTGCAGTGGGGACAACCCGACAACGACTTCCTCGTGCTGGTGCCTGTGCGTGATGCCTGGAAGAAGAATCCCAACCGTCTTCTCATGCAGTTTTCCATCCATGCCATGGGTCAGCTCATGCCCGAGTTCCGACAGGCCATTCTCGACATCGACCGTGCCGGATTCGACTGCGACTATATCTCTGAGCGCCTGCTGATGCAGACCCGTTGCAAGGACGGAAAGCTCGTCACCCAGGGCGGTACCGTCTATCGCGGACTCATCATCCCCGGCAGCGGCGAGATGCCTGAGGCAGTGAAGCAGCATATTGCCGAATTGAAGGCCCAGGGCGCTCATGTGATGTATGGTGTTGACGCTGCTGAGATGGCACATGCTGCCAAGCCCGAGGCCATGAAGACTAGGCTGGGGCTGAAAGCTATCCGTCGCAGCAATGCCAATGGCTATCACTACTTCATAGCCAACCTGACCCCCAACGACATCCACGAGGTAGTTCAGCTGGCCGTACCTTTCAAGGCAGCCAAGTGGTTCAACCCGCTGAACGGCGATATCTGCGACGCTTGTTTCGACGGCAATGGCATCGATATCTCGCTGCGCAGTGGTGAGTCGATGATTCTTCAGACCTTTGCCGAGGGACAAGGCGGCAGTCAGGTCTCGAAGAGCGAACCGGTGAAATGGAATGATATTATCCTTGAAGGCCCCTGGACGCTCACATTCGTGGATGAGGCACCTAAAGTCGGTAAGACATTCCAGCTCAACCACCTGCAGACATGGGAGAAGCTCGACGACGACAACGTGAAAGTGACCATGGGCACAGGCGTCTATACCCTGAAGTTCAAGATGTCGAAGCGCGAAGACCCCACGGGGCCATGGATGATTGACCTTGGCGATGTGCGCGAGTCGGCTCGTGTCTATATCAATGGCCAGTTCATAGGCTGTGCCTGGAGCGTGCCGTTTATCCTCGACACGAAGGGTGCGCTGCAAGTGGGCGACAACGAAGTGCGTATCGAGGTGACCAACCTGCCTGCCAACCGTATCGCCGACCTCGACCGCCGGGGTGTGAAATGGCGCAAGATGGAAGAGATCAATGTTGTCGACATCAACTATCGCAACACACGCTACGACCAGTGGGACCTCATGCCCAGTGGCCTGAATTCAGAAGTTAAACTCATCAGAACGAAATAATCTAAATGTCAGAACACCATCACCATCACAGCCATCACAAGATGGACGGTGCCAGCCGTTTCAAGTATAAGAGTCTCTCGTCGCTGCGGCGTCGCAAGCTCTTGGCCAAATGGCTTTTCCGCATACTGATACTCATTGGTATCGCCTTGGCAGTCTTCGTCGCCGTCATCTACATCCTGTGATGGCATCACGGCTCGTCCCTGTCGTCCAGCACCCTGAAGTGCTGGCGCTGGGATTCTAGCTTGCCCAAGTCAAGCACCACGTCCAGTGTTTGCTCCTCGTTGTTGCAGACACTGAGGGCATGGCCGATAGGGCCTGCTACCACCGATCCTCCGCCATATTCACAGACGGGGTCGCTGCCTACGCGGTTGACTGCCACTACATAGCATTGGTTCTCAATGGCTCGGGCGCGTGTCAGGATGTCCCATGCCGGCTGACGCTTGGCTGGCCAGTTGGCCACATACACGATGGCATCGTAGGTTCCTGCACGACCATACCGTGAAAAAACCGGGAAACGCAGGTCGTAGCATGTCTGCAGCAGCAGCCTTGCGCCTTTCCACGTGACTACCACGGGATCTGTGCCTCGCTGGTAGTGCTGGTCCTCATGACCGTGTGCAAAGAGGTGGCGCTTGTCGTAGTACTGAGGCACGTCCTCGCCGGGTGTGACGAAGTAATGGCGGTTTCTGTACGAGCCGTCATCCACCCTCACGGCCAGGCTGCCGCTGATGGCACACTGTCGTTGACGTGCAGTGTCCTTCATCCATTGTAGGGCTATGGACTGCCGTTCCTCCTCAGCGATACCTTCAGGTGCCACGACGAAGCCCGTGGCCCACATCTCAGGCAGCACATAGAGGTCTGCCCCCGGCGATAGCCTTATCAGCGCCTCTGCCTTTGCAACGTTCGCCTCTGGCTGTGCCCAGGCGATGTCCATCTGTAGTAGTGTCACTTTCATAAATAGAAGTCTTTGGTCATTTCATGGCATTGCTCGCTGCCCAGCAACAGCTCTTCGCGCTCCAGTGTCGAAGGGTGTTTGCGGAAGGCCAGCAGGCATCGCTTGGGCGCTTTCCTCGCCGAAGTTCTCACTGTCCATTCCCTGCATTTGAAGAATCCTGCCAGTGCCGCCTCACCTTCCAGCGTGCCCTTGCAGTCCATGGGCATCACCACCGACAGCTCGCCGTCATCGTCAAGCAGCAGCCGACAGCGTTCCATCAATAGCCGGCAGGGTAGGGTGTCGTCGTGTCGGGCCAGGCTCCGCTGGTCGTCAGGGCTGTGCAGCGAGGAGGAGAAATAGGGTGGGTTGCTCACGATGGAATCGAACGTTCCTTCCATATCCTTCACGTCCTTCAGCAGGATGTCCACCCGCCGGCTGAAGGGCGATGCGACAACGTTCTCCCGGGCCTGAGCCACTGCGTCAGCATCGATGTCGATGCCCACGACTTCGGCCTGCGTGAAGCGTTGAGCCATCATCAGGGCGATGAGTCCTGTGCCTGTGCCGATGTCGAGTATGCGCTTGCCGCCCTGTGCCCAGGCTCCCAGCAGCGTCCCGTCCGTGCCCACCTTCATCCCGCAGCGTTCCTGCCGGATGGTGAACTGCCTGAACTGGAAATAGTCGTTTGCCATGTCGCTGCAAAGGTAGTACAAACTGGGCGAAATACAAAATAAAACCGGATTAATTTTCATGCGGGCGGTCAAGGAAATACTAATTATTCGTAATTCTTGCCGCTTTCATGCTTAGTTATAGAGAAAATTTAGTACTTTTGCAAGCTAATTGCGAATTTTAAGGATATATATACGAAGAAAAGAAATTATGAGTGACAATCAAAGATTCTCGATGATAGCCGACATAGAAGGCGATTTCATGAAACTGCAAGATATAGATACCCCCTCCGAAGTGCCCATACTGCCGCTCAGGAACCTGGTGCTGTTCCCTGGTGTGGTATCGCCCATCCTTATTGGCCGCGAGTCGAGCACCCGCCTGATACGTAAGGCCGAACGCACAGGAAGCATCATCGGTGTCGTCAGCCAGAAGGATGGCGACGTCGAAAATCCTGGTTTCAAAGATCTTTATCAGTATGGTGTCTTCGCCAAGGTGGTGAAGCAGCTCACCCTGCCTAACGGCACCATCACCACTATCGTGCAAGGCCTTGGTCGCATGCACCTGCTCGACATCATCGGCGAGACGCCTTACCTCACGGGTAGGGTAGAGCCTGCATCCGAAATCATGCCCGAGAAGCGCGACAAGGAGTGGAAGACGGCCATGGACGATCTCCGTCAGATGGTCGAGGAGTTCGTCAACCTGACCGACGAGTTGCCTGACGAGGCCAATTTTGCCGTGCGTAATATCAGCAACGATGTCATGGCACTCAATTTCGTGTGCTCGAACCTTCCTTTCCCCATTGTCGAGAAGATGAAACTGCTGTCTGTCGACACCATGAAGGAACGCCTCTTCGGAGCGATGAGGGCCCTTAACCGCGAGATCAACCTGCAGAACCTGAAGGCCAACATTCGCAACAAGACCCGTGAGGACCTCGACGAGCAGCAGCGCAACTACTTCCTCCAGCAGCAGATCAAGAACCTGCAGGCCGAAATGGGCAACAATACATCGCCCGAGAAGAAGGCGCTGATGGAGAAAGCTAAGAACAAGCGCTGGACGGAGGAGGTGGCCGGCATCTTCCAGAAGGAGGTGGAGAAGCTCGACAGCCTCCAGCCGCAGTCGCCCGACTTCAACGTGCAGCTGAGCTATCTCAACACGTTCGTCTCGCTGCCCTGGGGCGAATATACTAAGGATGACCTCAACCTGCAGCGCGCCCAGCGCATCCTCGACCACGACCACTATGGCATGGAGAAGGTGAAGGAGCGCATCCTCGAGTATATGGCCGTCCTCGCCCTCCGTGGCGACCTCAAGAGCCCCATCCTCTGCCTCTACGGACCTCCGGGTGTGGGCAAGACCTCGCTGGGCAAGTCCATCGCCTCGGCCATGAAGCGCAAGTACGTGCGCATCTCCCTGGGCGGACTCCACGACGAGGCTGAGATACGCGGTCACCGCCGCACCTACGTCGGAGCCATGCCCGGACGCATCATCAAGAGCATCCAGAAGGCCGGCTCAAGCAACCCCGTGTTCATCCTCGACGAGATCGACAAGGTGACTCAGGCCAACATCAACGGCGACCCTGCCTCCGCCCTCCTCGAGGTGCTCGACCCTGAACAGAACACCGCCTTCCACGACAACTATCTCGATGTGGACTACGACCTGTCGAAGGTGCTGTTCATCGCCACGGCCAACAACCTCAGCACCATCCCCCGTCCGCTGCTCGACCGCATGGAGGTGATTGAGGTCAGCGGCTATATCACCGAGGAGAAGCTCGAGATAGCCAAGCGCCATCTCATCCCCCGTGAGCTCGACAATACCGGACTGAAGACCCTCAAGGACAAGCCCAAGTTCAACAAGGCCGCCATCGAGAAGATCATCGAGCAGTACACCCGTGAGAGCGGTGTGCGCCAGCTCGAGAAGCAGATCAACAAGGCCATGCGCAAGCTGGCCTACAACATGGCCATGAAGGCCGACTTCAAGGCTGAGGTCGACACCAAGATCACCCCCGACTCGCTCGAGGACCTGCTTGGCAAGCCGCCCTTCTATCGCGACATTTATCAGGGCAACGACTATGCCGGCGTCGTCACCGGACTGGCATGGACCAGCGTCGGCGGCGAGATCCTGTTCATCGAGACCTCCCTGTCGAAGGGCAAGGGCTCGAAGCTCACGCTCACCGGCAATCTGGGCGACGTCATGAAGGAGAGCGCCGTTCTCGCCCTCGAGTATGTCAAGGCCCATGCCGAGACCCTGTCCATCGACTATCGCATCTTCGACAACTGGAACATCCATATCCACGTGCCCGAGGGTGCCACGCCCAAGGACGGTCCGTCGGCAGGCATCACCATAGCCACATCCATCGCCTCGGCACTCACTCAGTGCAAGGTGCGCAAGAATACGGCTATGACCGGCGAGATCACCCTTCGCGGCAAGGTGCTCCCCGTGGGAGGCATCAAGGAGAAGATCCTCGCCGCCAAGCGTGCTGGCATCACCGACATCGTGCTCTGCAAGGAGAACAGGAAGGACATCGAGGAGATTCCCGAGATCTACCTCAGCGGCGTCTCTTTCCATTATGTCGAGGACATCCAGGAGGTGTGGGCCTATGCCCTGACGAAGGAGAAGGTCCGTCATCCCCTTGACTTCACCATTGAGGACAGCACCAAGAGTAACAGCGAAGCATAACGAACCGTCAATGCAATGAACGAGCAACCAACGCCCAATCAGCCTACAACAGCAGCCCCGTCCTGGCAGCTGCTCCACACCGACCCCTGCTCCGAGGCACGCGCCGGCGTGATGACCACCGACCACGGTCAGATCCTCACGCCCATCTTCATGCCTGTGGGCACCTGCGGATCGGTGAAGGGCGTCCATTTCTCTGAGCTGCGCCAGCAGGTCGAGGCACAGATCATCCTCGGCAACACCTACCACCTCTACCTCCGCCCCGGTCTCGACACCCTGCGGAAGGCAGGCGGACTGCATCAGTTCAACACGTGGGACCGTCCCATCCTCACCGACTCGGGCGGCTTCCAGGTGTTCTCGCTGACGGGCATCCGCAAGCTGCGCGAGGAAGGGTGCGAGTTCCGCAGCCATATCGACGGCTCCAAGCATATCTTCACCCCCGAGAACGTCATGGATACCCAGCGCATCATCGGTGCCGACATCATGATGGCCCTCGACGAGTGTCCCCCGGGCGAGAGCGACTATGAGTATGCCCGCAAGTCGCTGGGCCTCACCCAGCGCTGGCTCGACCGCTGCATAGCCCGTTTCAACGCCACCGAGCCCCTCTACGGCCACCGCCAGATGCTCTTCCCCATCGTCCAGGGCTGCAAGTACAGGGATCTCCGCACCGATGCCGCCCTCCACATCGTCGACCGCCTGCCTCTCCTGGGCAATTCGGGCATCGCCATCGGCGGCCTGGCTGTCGGCGAGCCTACCGAGGTGATGTACGAGATGATCGAGGTGGTCAATGCCATCCTGCCCAAGGACCGTCCGCGCTATCTCATGGGCGTCGGCACACCTCAGAACATCCTCGAGGCCATCGAGCGCGGCGTCGATATGTTCGACTGTGTCATGCCCACCCGCAACGGCCGCAATGCCATGCTCTTCACTTATCACGGCACCATGAACATGCGCAACAAGAAGTGGGAGCAGGACTTCACGCCCATCGACCCCGACGGTTGCTACATCGACCGTCTCCACACCAAGGCCTACCTCCACCACCTGTTCAAGGCCCAGGAGCTGCTGGCCCTGCAGATAGCGTCCATCCATAACCTCGCCTTCTACCTGCGGCTGGTGGGCGATGCACGCAAGCATATCATCAACGGCGACTTCACCCAGTGGAAGCGCACAGTCATCGACGACATGGGAAGGAGGATCTGAAGCATGAAGCATTTCGTCAACCCACTCAAGCGGCTCGACCGCTACATCATCGTCAAGTTCATTGGCACCTATATCTTTGCCATCCTGCTCATCATCTCGATCAGCATCGTCTTCGACTTCAACCAGAACATGGCGAAGTTTGCCAACAACCATGCACCCTGGCGTGCCATCATCGTCGACTACTACGCCAACTTCATACCCTATTTCGCCAACCTCTTCTCGCCGCTCTTCGTCTTCATCGCCGTCATCTTCTTCACCTCCAAGCTGGCGGGCAACAGCGAGATCATCGCCATGCTTGCCTCAGGCACCAGCTTCCGCCGTCTGCTCAGGCCCTATATGCTGTCGGCGGCACTCATTGCCGGCATCAACTACTACCTCGGCGCCTACGTCATCCCCAACGGCAACATCGTGCGCCAGAACTTCGAGACGCAGTATAAGAACAAGAAGAAGAACACCTCCGCCTCCAACGTCCAGCTTCAGGTGGGCCCCGGCGTCATCGCCTATATCCAGCAGTACGACAACAACGCCAAGCGCGGCTACGGCTTTGCCCTCTATAAGTTCGACCAGAAGAAGCTTGTGAGCCACATGACCGCCAACGTCATCCAGTACGACACCATCTCCGACGAGCGCAACCACTGGAAGGCCATGAACTATAAGATACGCACACTGAAGGGTCTGCGCGAAAAGATTGAGACCGGATCCGAGATCGATACCCTCATCATGATGGAGCCTATGGATCTCGTCTACAGCAAGGGACAGCAGGAGCAGTTCACCTCGCCCGACCTCAAGCGCTACATCTCCAAGCAGCAGGAGCGCGGCTCCACCAATGTCGTACAGTACGAGGTGGAGTATCACAAGCGCATAGCCACCAGCTTCGCCTCGTTCATCCTCACCATCATCGGAGCGTCGCTGTCGGCCCGCAAGCGCAAGGGAGGCATGGGACTGGCCCTTGGCATAGGCCTTGCGCTCTCCTTCACCTATATCCTGTTGCAGACCGTCTCAGCCACGTTTGCCACCCAGGCCAACCTTCCTCCCATGCTGGCAGCCTGGATTCCCAACATCCTCTACGTCTTCATCGCCTATTTCTGCTACAGGCAGGCCCCTAACTGATTCCCTGCCATACCGGCCGAGCTGGCGTTCGAGGATCATCGTAATCATAAAGTTGTTTTGGCTTATACATTTAGTCCTCAAAATTTGCATTATTATTGCATTATTACTTGGGCCAAAATGTGCATTTTTGTTCAAGAATGTGCCAAATTGTGCATTGCCGACGATTTTTTAAATGTCTGACAAAGAATGTTCTTGGGAATATAAAAGGCTGGAAGCCAGCCTTTTGGAAGCGGAGAGAGCGAGACCCAACGCGCTTGCTTTCGCCTATTGCGCTTTGAATCTCGCTCTGTTTCCTGCGGAGAGAGCGAGATTCGAACTCGCGAACCGCTTTTGACGGTCACACGCTTTCCAGGGAAATGCCACTTTTCCGCCTTTGGCTTTCTAAACCTCTCCTAATCAATATATTATAAGTTGTCGCAAGACTTGAATTTTTAAGGATTTGCAGGATATTTGCAGGATTACATTTTTTTTTCAATTTTCACCCTGAATTACGCTTCTGGAAGGAAGGTTTCCTGCATGAGTTCAGACATTGCAAGTTCCTGTGCTTGCTCAACGGTGAAGCCGTTGCGTCTCATCTGTTCATAGCACTCCGAAGCCTGTTTTGCGCGGGCTTCGACGGAGTTGTCCATGTACCTCTTTGCGAGGTCGTTGTCAAGGAGGAATTTCTCCAGGTACAACTTGTAATAATTCATCTCTTTCATGTTGAGAATTGTTTGGATGGTTAATACTTTAATATATTCTTTGCCAGAATAATTCCAGCGATAAATAATCATGGCTCTTTATCTGTGCTTCATCTGCCGAACAAGTCATCCATGGTCACCTCACTACTTACGATACTATGCCCTATGGCGTTTGCTACTCCGAAAGTTGTGACGAATGTATAGGTCAACGTTTTTGCAGTCTTAGCTTTCTCTTGGAACAGACTCATCCTGTACCGGAGTGCACTCTCATAGCTGTCTGTTATCTTGTAAGGCTTGACGGAGAATTTCATTTCGCATAAGTTGATAATTCTGTCGGCACGATCTATCAGCAGGTCAATCTGTGCACCTTTTTCACCACTTGCTTTCTCTTCCTTAGAAGGGACATATCTCCATGACGAAGCTGAGGTGGCCATTCCTGATATTCCTAACTTTTTCTTAATCTGAGTCAGGTGCATCAGGCTCAGCAACTCAAACGACAACCCTTCCCAGGCTTCTACAGCCGGCGACTGGAAATTATGGCTCCACCATTCTTCGTCCTGAGCATTGAAGCCGTCGATGAATCTATAATAGAATAAGGTGTAAAAATCCACGAGACGATAGATGGCACCTTTTGTCTTGTTCCCAAACTGCGAGTAGCGCAATATGAAGTCACTTCGTTCAAGGTTTCGAATCACAGTTGCAAGCACGGATTTATCGATACCTGTGGCTTTCTCGATTTCTTCACGTGTCATGCCTTCACGCCGCCCGTTGAGCAGCCTCACCACATTGGTGTATTTCTCGGTGTTGCTGAACAGCGCACTGAACAACTCTTCAAATTCCGTCCTCAATTCGCCGTTTTTCCTGAAGAATAGCCGGTCAATATTCTGCACCAGGCTTTCCTTTACATTTAGCAGGCTATAATAGAAAGGTATGCCTCCGATGACCATATACGTCTGCAGCAGCTGGTATCTGTCCCATGCTGCGCCCCGGCTGTGCATATACTGCTCTGCTTCGTTCAGCGTGAAGGGACGAACGTAAATGTTGTTGGTGATCCTGCCATGAAGACCACCCTGATTCTCTACGAGTTTGTCCATCATCCATGAGGTGGAAGAGCCGCTTGCCACAAATACTATGTCGCGCCGACGTGCTGCCCAGCCGTTCCAGAAGGTTTCCAAGGCATCCACGAATTCCGACAGAGGTGTGTCAATCCAAGGCATCTCGTCAAAAAAGATGACTTTCCGTTTGTTTTCCGGCAGGCTCTCCATCAGTTCCTCAAGGGCATCAAAAGCATCATCCCAGCTCGCATATTTAGGCAACTGCTGTAGGTGAGCATATTTCTTCATGGCCTTGGCATAATTTTTCAGTTGTTTTTGCTTAGTGAGCCGATGCCCTCCTACAAACGAGAAATCATACTCATAGTTAAAGAAGTTATCTACCAGATAAGTCTTTCCTACTCTGCGGCGTCCATATACGATGATGAACTCTGAGCGGTCAGACTCCATAGAGCGTTGAAGTTCTGACATCTCGCGTTCCCTGCCTATGATAATGTTTTTTTCCATCGGAATGTACTTGTGGTGCAAAGGTAGCAATAATTAGTCTAATGTGCAAGAAAATTTTAAGAATTTATCAAAAATATATAGTTTTATATGAGATTTTTGAGGAAAAGTTACATATTTCCTTGTCATCTTAGCATGATTTAGAGGGATTAAGTTTGTGTGGCAAGTTCCGTGAAAGGAAATTCTGACCTCAGCTGTATGCTAGTTACAATTACCCTTAACTATATCTGTTTCAGCTCACTTCTTTCTTTGAAGAGCCGTGGTTTGTCTTGTCCTTCTGCATCTGCCGAATCTGGTTCTGGAGTTCGTTGATCTGATCTCTATATGAGTAGGCCTCCTCCTTTAGTTCATCGTACATATACTTGGGCACGGGACGACTGTCGGTGTTGGCCTCCTCCGCCTTGGCCTTCTCCTTTTCATAGTTTGGCAGGAAGGGCGTTCCTCCGTAGAAAAAGCCCATGTCCACGTGCAACTTCAAGCAGAGGCTTTCCAAGAGGCCGGACTTGATGTCAAAAGTCTTGTTCAGAGTCTGGCTGAAATTCTGCTGTGGAGTGCCCAAAAGTTTGGCCACTTCCGACAAGGTGTAGCCATGCTTCAAAAGATGGTTTTTTAGCTCTTCTCCGCTCATAAACAATGATACTATTGTTAATTTATGTTATTTATACGTTGTTTTTATTGTTTATATTAAAATATTATTATACCTTTGGATGCGTATTTAAGAATACTAATGCAAATATCAATGTAAAACAGAATGTAAATTCCAATGTAAATTTGGATGTAAAATCCGCTGCAAATTTAAGCATAATAACTGAAATAACAATAAAAAAATGGTTAATATTAGTAAATTCGAGACAAAAAAAGAAAAAAGCAATAGAGAACGGCGCGAAAACATCGTCAGAGACTACCTTCGTTACGAGGAGCAGATTCTCCGTAAGGAGGTTGCTCCGGGTCGTGTCTTCAAGTACCTTGCCAGGCAGTACAAAATGACGGAGTACGGCATCGGCAGCATTCTGAAGCGCTATGGCGTTTACGAGTCTGCTGCCAATCCTGTCATTCGGCCAGAAGGCTTTGAGTTGAGCGGTTTTTCCCCGAATATACTATCAGGTTATGCCAAGCGACTATCTACAATAAAATAATATATGGTATGAGTGAGCTGATGAAGTATATCCATTCCTTGATAAGGAATGCAGATGAAAGTGATGCCGCCCAGGCATCGCTACAGTTTGATGTTGGCCTTTGGCGTGCCAGGCTGAGTGTGCAGAAAAGGAACGGTTCCGTTCAGGAAGGAGGTGCAGCATGATTACCTCTACTCCACCAATGGTCGCCAAAAACAGTTTCTACACCGCGACGGAGGCCGCCAAGATTTTAGGGGTGCATCGGAATAGTCTGAGCAACTACCGCCGTCAACACCTGATTACCCCAGAAAAAGACATGACAACTGGCCGCTATCTCTATTCGGGAAATGAACTTCAACGTTTCTGGATAAGCAGGATAGGATGACCGTTAGTTATTGCACTGAGATAAAGTCATGGAGCATGAATCAGATGTAAAGAAGATTCTCGACAAGACGGATGACGGTCTGAAGGTCTTTGTCCACTATCTAGGCAAGAACTGCCAGAACAAGACGTTCAGGAATCCCTATCGGGATGACGACCGCCCCTCATGCCGCCTGTACTACCATCTCGGAAGGGGTGGCGGTGGCAAGTGGTATTTCCATGACTATGGTAACAGCGACTGGCATGGCGACTGTTTCTGGTTTGTCTCGAAGATTTGCGACATCAACCTGGACACCCGCTTCAGGGATGTCCTCCACGTCATCGACAAGGAGCTTAACATCTTTGTCCTCGACGATACCAGTCTGTCCAACCTTGCCTATACGCCGATGGCCAAGAGAGAGACCGATGGCTTGTCAAGGCCAGTCAGCAAGATTGTTGGCTTTGTGCCGGAGTTCAGGCCGTTCACCAGGCATGAACTGTCCTATTGGGGACAATACGGCATCACGGAGGACTGGCTGGACAGGATGGACGTGCGCAGCGTCCGCCATTGCGCCTTCACGAGGGCCGACGGCACCACCTTCGAGGAGGAAGGCACCTACGATGCTCCCGTCTTCGCCTATACCTTCCCTGTCGGGCATAACCGTCAGGATGCGGAAGTCCGTGGCATGAAGCTCTACCGTCCGAACAGCTGTCACAAAAGCCGTTTTATGTATGTTGGCCAGTTGCCGCGTCCCTATATCTTCGGTTCCCGTGACTTTCTTACGGGCCAGGATGTTCCCCCGAAAGACACTGTTTATATCACTGGCGGCGAGAAGGACGTTCTCTCCCTGCTGTCACACGGCTTTGATGCCGTCTGCTTCAACAGCGAGACGGCCAATATCCCCGACTTCATCATTCAACGGCTGACACATTCATACCGCCATGTGGTATTCCTCTATGACTGCGACGAAACCGGTCTGAAAGAGTCCAAGGCACGTGAAGAGCAGTTCCAGTCCCGCCATCCCAACGTGTCCCGCGTCGTCCTTCCGCTGAAGGGCACCAAGCAGGAGAAGGACATCAGCGACTTCTTCAAGTGCGGTCACAGCCCGGACGAGCTGGTTAAGCTTACCCATGAAGCCCAGTCGTCAGCATCCAACCAACCAGAACAAGATAATTATGAGGAAATCAACGACGAACATTCCCACACTCCAGAACAGGCTCGAAAATGCTTCCGTCTATAGGGAGCAGTTCATGGATCAGCGCGGGCTGGCCTATCTGTACAGCCAGGGCATCACCGGCACCCACTTTCCGCGATGCCTGAAGTATGTCGAGGTGACATCCCTCAACGTCATCTATAAAGGTGTCGGGATTCGCAATGTCAATGGCGGCATGGAGTTCTACTGCAGTGAACTGTGCAGTTTCCCCTTTACTGTCAGCAAGAGAGGCATTACGATAGTTCCCTTTGTCGAGGGGCACATCAGCCGTATCTGCTGCCTGTTCGCTGACTTGCTGGACTATCTCTCCTATCTGACGCTCATTGAAAGGCATGGTCATCCGAGGCCGGACGGTGACTGCATCATCATTGGAGGCCCCTCCAATTTTATGGATTTGCTTCCAAAGATTTCTTCATACCACTGCGTTTACTGCTACCTCCCTGTCACCGTCGTCGGTCGGACGATGTACTTGACAATCAAACAAAGGCGCAAGGACATGACCCTTGACTACTCTTTCCTGTACCGGGGAGCGGTCAGCCTTCATTCATGCGTCCAACAAAAAACATGAGAGATGAACACACTCGACCAATGCCGGCATTGTGCCGCCCACCGCATCCTGCATGAGACTTGCCACTGTGACTACCTCGGTATCACCATCGCTGAGGAGCCGGCACGCAGCAATGCCCCATGTGTCTCTAGTAATATGTGAGTCTATGAAAAGAATAAGGAACGACACTACTGATTCGAAGAAGGATGGCAATCCCTCTGTACCATCAAGCATGGGCGCAGGGGATGACCATCATCATGTGAGTGAGAACGGACTGCCCAACGTCGATTTGTCCCAGGACGATGTTGTCACTATTGAGGAGAAGCTTCGCAAACTTCAGCACGACTACTCCCTTGCCGTCAGTGAGCTTGCACGGGCAAGGAAAGAGTATGGCCGCCTTCTGAAGAAATGCGAGCCTCTCCAGATGCTGCTGTCATCCTTCTACACATTGGAGGATGCGGCAGACGGCCATATCGTTGTGCCTGCCAAGGGCACACCGTATTGGTATGTCCGTGCCACCTTCGGCAGGAGCTACTTCGACGTGTGCCAGTGCAACTGGATTGGTGGCCTGAGCGACAAGTTCCGCTATTGCCGTGGCAATTTCTTCCTTGACGAACAGGCGGCAAACCACGTCTGTAACTCCTGCAATGCGCTTATCGCCAAAATATGAACTAAAAGAAAGAAGCTATGATAAGAGACATCATTGATTTCCTGTGGATGGTCTGCCTCCTGAATGTCGCCGTCCTGCTGACATCTGCCACTTTGCTGATACTGAAGATATTTTTCCAGGACCCAAAACACGAAGTTTATGAAGGAGAGCAATATACTCACGTTCAATAACACCCCGTCCGACCTGACAGGCTTCCCGGAGCACTGGCTCTGTGAGACCGTAGCAGAACGCGAAGTCAAAATCCTCGGAGATATTCGGGCGTGGCATATCATGAACCACAGGCTGACGACGGAGAAGGCCGTCAGGGAGCTGGAGAAGAATTCCCCTTATGCACTGCTCCCCTCCAAGAACATCCGCTTCATCCGTGAGATCTCCTTTCCCGTGGATGAGCATGTGACCATTGACGACCTGAAGGACATCATTCCCTTGCTCCGTCAGAAGTTCGTCATCGACTGTTTCCAGGCCGCCATCGACCGTGACAGCCAGGTAGCCCACATGGTCTTTGACTGGTATGACCGTTCCCATGGGAAGTGCGTCTACCTGTATCCCCACAAGCGTGTCTGCCTCTCCGTGTTCCTTGTCAGGGAGCTGGACTTGCCGCGCCAGAAGGATTATCAGCTGTGGATTCGTCATTTCCTCCAGGAGGACTATAAAGACAGGCCCCAGATATTCGATATAATGACAGAGCAAGTGAAGCATTTCCGGCTGGGACGGCGAGCCTACAATTTCCTGCGCGACTGCGTGCTGTATGCCGAGCTTGCCTGTACGGGTGTAATCAAATAGTGGCATGAACACAATGCTTTATATCCTTGGTTCCGGGATTATGGACAATCGCAATGTCGTGCCCTTCTCTTGTGCCCTGCTGACAGCCTGCCTGTTTGCATGGCTGGCGTGCCGTGTGCTGGAGAAAGGCAGTGAACGGAACGAGTATCAGGTCTATCTTTTCTCCCTTCTCTGCTTTGCCAGCATCATCATTGGCGTTCACCTTCTTGCCGAAGGAGCTGAAAAGAGGCGCGAAGATAAATTACATGTCGAGAAGATAGAGTTTGAGCATCACGACTACCTCCTTTTCGGAGGGGGTGGTATCATTCATGACCCGGCCTGTGCTTGCAGGAAACCATTCAGGAAATAATGTAAACAACAAAATGATACCGTTTATGGAAGAACAATCAAATATACCAGACAAAGAGACAGAGCAGAATGCGTTTGAGAACGGCTATTCTCCCAACAGGCGGATGCCCCGTTTCGTCGGCTCCACGGAGATACGCCGTTTGAGCAAGGTCATAGAGGAGAAGAACGCCCTCATTGAAAAGTTCAGAAAGTACGACGAGGAGCGGAAGGCCTACTATGCCGACTTCATGGAGGAGTATGAATCCATGAAGGAGTCCTTCGATCAGTTCACATTGGAGCTGAAGAACATCTTGGATGATGAAGGGCGAGGGCCTTCCGAGTACAAGAAGGTTCTTCGGCTCTATCGCAACTGGCTCACCTACAAGAATAATGCCGAGCATTATAAGGACAAGCTGGCCTCTGCCCGGGAGAGTGTGCGTGAGATTAAAGATGACGTAAGAAAGCTTGAAGAAGTATTGGGACAGCTGGATCTTGAAAGCATGTCCGGCTTGGAACATGTCGTTTCAAGGATGTTCGCCATGCGCAAGCATTTAGACACCCTGCAGTCCAAGATGCTTGTTCAGTAGAAAGGGGAAGCCTATGGCCATTAAGAGTGACATTTCGCTTTTCTGTTCAGGGGAAGGCTGCCTGTTGCGTTCCCATTGCCACCGTTATGTTGATGGCCGTGGAATCGACAAGCATGCTGCTGGCTATCTCTGGATGGAGCATTGCGAGGAGGAGGAGAGACAGGCATACCTGTCTATAAATAACAATATTGATATAGGTAAAAATAATTAAATAGTAAAATAATTATTTATTTCAATAATAAAATAATATGCTTTATGAAAAGAAAAATCTATGTGGCAAGCAGTTGGAACAATCCTCAGCACCCTTCGGTTGTTCAGGAACTCAGGCATCGCGGTCATGAAGTCTATGACTTCCGGCATCCGCGAGGGCGTGATGACCGTAGCGTGTGGAAAGAGTTGCACATTAAAAAGGAAACGGTGTATGGTGAAGAGATGGTCGACCTCTTGGACACACCTTTCGCCCGTGCCCGTTTCCAGGAACACCTGGAGGCCATGCATGAGGCCGATGTCTGTATTCTCCTGTTGCCCTGTGGCCGCTCTGCCCATATCGAGGCGGGCTACATGAAGGGATTGGGGAAGACCGTCTATGTCCTTGGCTCCGTCTTTGACGAGCTGAAGCCTGAGCTGATGTATCTGACCTTTGATGCTTTCTTCCCCTTGTATGAACCCCTTTTCGATCTGTTGGACGACGATGATGATGACTGAAGATGTTTCCGTGAGCGTGAGGTTGGAATGTACGGGTAATCCCCTGGCCGATTTCCATGTAAGCAGCCTTGCCGATGTCGCTGTCACTGGCGACCATGTAGGCTTCTACAATCAGGAGGACACTGGTGTTCAGTTAGCAGAGGTTATTGGCCGGGACATATATTACATGGAAGCCGGATGCGGTCTTCGGCGGGTCCTCTCCGTCTGCCTTACTGTCAAGTGTCCCTTTGAGAACTGGCTCTATCTCTGGCAGGATATCGTGGAAGCCTGCCGTGACGGTGACGTCCAGAAGGCGTACCGCAAGAGCGACAGGTTCCTGCGGAAACATGCCGACTGGTCATCGGTGGAGTTTTTGCTCCGTCATCACGATGCCTACCTCATCGACCGTTTCGGTGTGTCCTTGCTGAACCATTTCGTCGGAGGTGACAAGCTGAGGGAGTGTGAATATGTCAATGAATGAAAAGATAAAGGAGTAAGGCTGGTATGGCGAGGCCTCGGAAGACAGGGCTTGAATATTTTCCCCTTGACGTCGATTTCTACAACGACCTCAAGGTCAGGAAGCTCATGCGCAACTACGGTGGCGGCAAAGCCGCATTCGTGTACATTGCCATGCTGTGTAAGATTTACGAGAGTGGGTATTACATGGTATGGGATGAGGATATGTCTTTTTCGTTGTCTGAGATTACAGGTATGAAAGAAGGTGTGATACGTGAGTGCGTCAACTATTGCGTCAATGTAGGTCTCTTTGACAAAGACATCTACGACAGTTATCGGGTGCTGACATCGAGCGGAATTCAAGCGCGTTACTTTACAGTCGTTGCAAAGCGCAGGGTTCATGACATGAGCCGTCTGCCGTACTTGCTTGTTTCTGCAACAGAAATCGGGGTTTCTGCAACAGAAATGCAGAGCAAAAATATATCTGCATCGGAAACTGGGGTTTCTGTAACAGAAACGGACGTTCATGTAACAGTAACGGGTATTTCTGAAGCAGAAACGCCCTTAAATAAAAGTAAAGTAAATAATTCTTCACTGCGTTCAGAATTATTACCGTCACCAACGACACCAACGCGCGCGCGTGAGGATGTGACAGCTTGTGTGTCAACAGGTCCCCCGCCCACGGGAGGAGAAAAAGTTGAAGTCTTGGAAGCCGTCCAATGGCTGAAGAAGCAGCGCGACTGGCTTTTGGAGATGCAGCGGATGTACGGCATTGATGCCACTACCCTTGGGAAGTGGCTGGACTCGTTCGTCAATGAATGTAACTGCCGTGGCAAGCAGGAGCATGAGAGCCTGAGTGACGTGAAGCAACATTTCAACGACTGGCTAAAAATAAAGATTTGCCAACGAAGGAAGAACACGAAGAAGAACGGCATGAATGACACCCCCAATGAGCCTCCGGACTACCGTAAGCAATGGATAAAGTGTCTAGCTGAGCTTTGTCAGTCAGTGTCCCCTGAAGAAGAGAAACAGACTTTCAGCTTGATGCGTTTCGAGAGTTTTGACCCTAAAGAGGGATTATTGATTGTTCAAGTGCCGACAAATGAGGTGTACGAAAAATTGGAAAGGGATTATGTCTCGCAATTAGGCAAGTTTATAGCGAAGTATTTCGGAAAGGCCAGGTTGGGTTACCGTATTATCGGATCCGGGTAGCCCCTACCAGTCCGTCTTGTGCTTTGTCTTTCTAGTGTATGTCTTGGCAGTCTTATGTATACGTGTGACGGCATGGAAACCCGGGCCGAGAAGTTCACGCTCAGCTTCTCTTCCTCCTCTCCTCATCGCCTTAATAGCGTCTAAGGTGGTAGATTTTCTCCTTTTTCGTTTCATCGTCTTCTCAAAGATTGGACATTCAAATTCATAAAGTATCGTAAAACTGTGGGCAAAGATACTCAATTCCCAGAAAAAACGATTAATTTTGTGGTGCATTTTACAAACTAATAACAAACACGGTTTTGAATATGAAGAAGATTCTAATGATGATGGTGGCAGTGCTTGCATTGGTTCTGACTGCCTGTGGCAACAAGGCCGCAAAGAATCAGTCAGCAGAAACGGATGGTAACGCTGACTGCGTAAAGAACTCCAAGGTGCTTGTCGCCTATTTCTCAGCATCAGGCGTTACGGCTGGTGTCGCTAAGCAGCTGGCAGAGGTGACGGGCGGCGAATTGTACCAGATCCAGCCTGAGCAACCGTACACTGATGCCGACCTCGACTGGCGTGACAAGCAGAGCCGTTCCACGTTGGAGATGCAGGACAAGACATCCCGTCCAGCCATCATCAACAAACTCGACAGCATCAGCCAATATGATGTTATCTACGTCGGTTTTCCCATCTGGTGGGGTACCGCACCGACCATTGTGAACACCTTCATGGAGTCCTACGACTTCAGCGGCAAGACCGTAACCCTCTTTGCCACCTCTGGCGGCTCCGGTATCGAGCAGGCTAACAAGGATTTTTCGGAAGCCTACCCGAATGTCAACTGGAAAGAGGGAAAACTGCTAAATAGTCCGTCTAAGCAGGACTTGGAGGAATGGGTAAAGGGTCTCTGATTGTGTCGTAGTTACGGTCACCTTCAAGGGCTGCTATACTTCATAGGACACCTACAAATCAACAGCATCAAGCAGCAATGTAGTTGGTACGAGGTTTTTTATATGAGCATCCTGATAACAAAGACAATAGTCGATTTTTGTATGAAATCGGAAAACCTATTGACGAACCCAAATTAAAGATGAAAAAAGAGAAGACATATCTGCTTACATATTATCTGAAGAATACAGACGAGAGAACAAAAGCTATATTCGAGAACATCCCGTACAAGACGAAGGAGATTGCAATAAGCGAGGATAGGTTGGTGAAGCTCATTGAAGCTGATTTGAAAAAATACCCTTACATTCGCTGCTGTAGTGTCATGTCAAAAGAATGGTTTGGCCAGATAGATTGGGAATTGAAATTCACGGTTACGAATCTCTTCTTCAGCGAGGAGCCCATTCCCCATGAAATAATACCAAAGGATGCTGAACATTTTGTCATCAATGACAGTATCAATCAGGTGTATATGACCTCATACGCACCTTCTCATGAGGGTTTTGAGGTAAATCTGGAAAGTGGGCAAAAGGTAATCAGGCTTGGTTCTTACTTCTACGACCTGAAAGGCGTGCTGATTTGTGAGGCCACTGATGAGGATCGTAAGAAATACTATTGTGACAAGTTTGTCACATTCCCCATTGTTGATGACGACTGGCGTGTGTACGATGGTAATGAAATTGCAGACGGTATCGAACATTTAGTAGTCGGCAAGAAAGGAGATACAATCCCATTGGCTGCTCTCAGAGAGGCTGCTGATTACAATGCCCGTGAGCATGACTGTGAATATGAGACACAGCTTGTGGATTTGGAGCGGCACGGAATCACAATTTCCAACCGAAAAAGCAAGGACTCTGCAGAAGAGTTTCCTGATAACATCGTGATCGGCATTGACAAGCTTGGTGAGAAACGTTTCAGAATGGATGCTGATTGGGGTAGCTATTACATACCAAGGCGATTCTTCTTTGTTGGTGAGGATGACGAATTGTATGAATCTGACAATGATGACGGCAAGCCAAGTGCATTTCATCAAAAGCTGTTGACACGTATCGTTGACGATGTCTGGGGACTCTCTTGGTTTTTCAACAAGCCAAAACTTAGAGTACTTGTTACTGCTGTCACTGATTGCGGCTTTGGTTTTCAGCGTAGCGAACTTGGCCCTATTCCCAAGGACTGGTTCTATACAGTCCAGACTCTTGAAGGTGAAATCAACCGTGAGCTGGATAAGATGCACAAGAAATATCCTGATAATTATTATAGTGGCAAGAGACCAGATATCGTTGAAGAGAAGAAGTAGACAATGCCCCTGACCTACATCTTCCATAGTGGCTTTGTGCTGGAAACCGAGGCACCCATGTCAAGGCAGAGTGCCTGAATATACCAACCGCCATAATAGCTTGAGTACTTCACGACATCCAATTCTTTCTGATTGTCACTTATTCTCTCTTCGAGCACCTTCTTGTCTTTCTGCAAAGTTATAACCTGAGAATTTTTATCCCCATTCTCTCCCTCCAGCCTTTTATTTTCACTGATTAGGCTGTCAATGTCCACGTTATGGATTGTTTTACCAACCATTTAAAGAAGCTCATAGTTTTATTGTTTTAATAGTTATTTTTCTTTAGATTCTTCATAATAGATAGCCATTTGATTGTCTTGGCAATATGTGATTCTGCACATTGATTATTTCTTTCTTTCAAAGCAAATATCATTATAGACGCGAAGATTATCATATGTGAAATTTCTACAACGACTAAAGGCAAGGATATTAACTCCTTCATTTATTTCAAAGTCGCCAAAGCTTTGACCTTCTCTTAATCGTATTGCGGTATAAATGATTCCTGCGTGCTCTATAGTTTGAAAATGATTCCTCGAAATTAAGAGATTGTATTTTTGCTCCTTATTAACACTGTTTTTTTGTTCAATGGTATAAGCTATAACATATATTGAGTCTTCTTTTGCTTTCTCTGTGATGTCAAAGATATGCCACTGATTTATATTTGTTTCTGAAAATGAGGGAATGTAGTGGTAAGCAAATAGAGCCCATAATCCAAATTGGTAATGGTCTAATATATTATCCCCCTTATCATAGTAATAAAGACCAAACTCCAAATAATTGTCTCCCATAAATGATATAACATAGATGCCGCTTTTGACAAGCTGGATATTTTCTTCAAAAACGAAATCCCACATAAGCTGTATACTTCTGACCCTATTAATGTTAAAAGTCAATTCTTTATCCGAGCTTATAGGACGTCCACTAAAACAGTTGTTTAAATCTGAACAACCCACTTTGCTTAGTTGATAGTATTTGCTAGACACTCCATCTTTGGAATACTCCATTTCCACTATAACATTAGTTTTTGTGGCTTTGTCGATAATTTCTTTGATCATAGTGCTGTTATATTAAAAAATATACGGTTCGTTGTAAAGAATATGTCTGTAGAACAGTCATCTTGTTCCCTTAGTGTCTTGGTCTAAAAAGGAAGGTCATCAGCTGCGTTATGAATATCATGAGGAGAAGGTGACACAATTGTCGGTGGTGGAGTCACAGAAGTTTGAATGTGGGGATTTCTTGACATTCCAAGATGATGTGTGTTTGGAACATTCTGACCTGACGGGTTCGTTTGAGTTTGCTGTGTGAAGAATCTGTCCATCTGGCGATGATACTCGGAGAGTATCTCCACTTCATTGTTATTATACACTGACCACTGATAGCGGCAGCCACCAATGGAGTTGCTGCAGTTATATATCCTATAGGGATCTCCTGTTCTTGTTGTGCCTTCTCGGAACAATCCAAGCATTCCCTGTTTACATAATGGGCATCGCATCGTGTTCTTGTCTTCAGCCTCTGTCATCTCTTTGACAAAGAATGATGGCATATTTGTATTATACATTATATATGTATGTTTCTTCGCTCTGGTTATTGCCACGTAAAAGAGTCTACGTTCTTCTGAATAAGGATAGTCATCAATTTTGCTCAACACATAAGACAGTATCGGGTCATCTGCTACTCTTGAAGGGAAACCTCCCTTGTCTTGGCTACAATTAAGGATGAGGACGTTATCGGCTTCCAATCCCTTGGATGCATGAACGCTCATAAAGTCCATGGTTCGCCCCGCATAAGTAACTGTTGCTCGTTTGGAATTACGATCTTGACTAACACAGTTGTTTGGGAATATGTTTACTTCATAATTGTATCTTCCCAGCAACTTTATACTTTCGTTTGCAGGTATTGCTTCTATCACCTCCTTTATTGTATTTAAATAAGTCTCATTTGATGTACGCACAAACGGGACAAAGGAGATTTCTGTAGAGATGGTGTCTGATAAAGGACGTACGTCTTTTGCCACTTGTGTCGGATTCTTTAAGATAAATTCGGATGACCTCTTCACTAGGGGATTCCCGAAGCGGTAGGTGGTTTCAATCTTACACTTTTCTGTAAAGCCAAAAAATTCCTCGAAGTTGTTGAATAGATTCATGTCACTACCAGAGAATCTATATATAGATTGCCAGTCATCGCCTACGCAATATGTCTTTGTTTGTGGTGACTCTTTTATGAGTGACTTGATCAACTTGAATCTGTCGACAGAAATGTCCTGAAATTCATCGACAAGAATATATGAATACGGCGACTTATACTTGCCAGAATCAGAAAGCTCAGCAGCATGTAGTATCGTATCTGTAAAGTCCATCTGGTGTTTTTCCAGTAGCACTCTCTCATATTCTTCATAAAGAGGCTTGATAAGCTCGTACATAAGGAAATGGCATCTGTCGCAGAAAGTCTGTGTTTGTCCACTTTCTTGTATAGTGCCCATAATCTGGTCAAATGTCTTGCCGTTTGACTTCATTAGATTGATGAATGACGTGAACAAGTTCATAATGTTGTCTTCCATTACAGAATTGCGCCCGATAAGTTTTTCGAATTTCTCATCTTCAGATAGTTCTCTTGGAACTATGCCTATTGCCCGCAATTGTGCTTCCAGTTGTTGGAATATTGTTCCATCATGGAACATGGCACTCGTTGTTTCCAATAGAGCCGTATGGTAATGCTGGTGTATGCTTCTCTTCCAAATGATTTCCTCGTTATATTTCCTGTTTGCCTCAAAAAAACCACCTCTTTTACCATCACCAAACCAGTGTGGTACATTTCCGTTTCTGTCGATGCCAAAATGTTCAAGAATCGCATAGTATCTTTGGCCATCTCGATTGAAATATATGGTGAAGTCTGGTTTGTATTGACGTCGGAATTCTGTGTAAGTGTCAAATGGATAGCTTTGTTCATATAAGAAATCAACACCGTGCGAAGAAAGCCATGTGCAGATTTTTCTTTCTTCTTCTGAACGGGTAAAAATGGCGCCACCATTCATGTCACCGTAAGGAGCCATAATGCCATATGTCATTCTGTCTTTGAAGTATTTTTCGGAGTCAACATACTCATGCGGATTCTTTGTCAGTGAAGATCTATAAGAAACAAACTCGTTCACAGCCTTCTTAAAAGAATTGGATGTCCTAACCAAATTGTAAAAGCAAGTAAGTAAAAAAGAGCTCTCACAGACATCGGGAAACCTTCCTTCTACAATACCAATTATATCCATCGCTTTTCTGTGGAACGTCTTACATTCTACGGAAGGGAGTTCGAGACGCTTACGGAACTCCTCCGCTGTCTTGTGATTATAGGAAAGTACAAGGATTTGTTCTGGTTTAATATGACGTTTTTCAATCAAATACCTCACTTTCGCAATTGTTGTTGATGTCTTTCCACTTCCTGCGCTACTGATTACCAGACAATTGTCTTCCAGCTTGACTATTGACTCGCGTTGTTGAGGGTCTAAAGGATATGTTAGCAGCGTGTCAAAATACACCTTGTTCTCTCGCAATTCTTTTTCAACAAATTCTTTGTTGTGTTTGGGGCGTAACGTTGATTCAAAAAGATGCTCATAGCAGCGTTGCTCCGGGAATTTCGTAAACTCTACGTCAGCATAGGTCTTTCTGATATACCTCTTACATTCCCCATTAACTAGCTGTTTCATCATTTTTTCCAGCTCTTCAGTCAGTTGGGTGAATGGCTGACATTCGGAAAAGGCAAAATAATGGTCAAGCATGAAAAATGGTGCTACACTTTCCGTTAGTCTGTCCGCTTTCTCATAGAAGTCAATGAGACTTGATATGTATGGCTTAGTCCATTTCCAGACATACCATTTGCACTGACACAACAATAACAAATTATGGGTATCCTGGTATTTTGATTCTATATGATTTACTTTTTTTCGATAATAAGCTAAATCTCCGCAGTTTATCATGTAATAGTATAGGTAATCATACCCCAAGAGGCGCAATCTCCTGGATTTCACATTGCAATACACTATTATGGTGATGCCGACGAGGACGATTATGGCGGCGATTATTATGATGGCTATATTATTCTCCATAATTGATATACGTTTTTGTTTTGCAAAGGTAATCAAATCTTATCGTTATAGAAACAGAATTATCTTCACAAGCCTTGTGAAAAATGCGATTTATAGCATTTTATCGCATCAAGCATAATATCACAATGGTCAAATGCCAGATGTGGCAACTCGGACAAAGGGAACCATTGTGCCCTTGCGGCATCATCCTGCCCCGACACATTCACGGGGGTGTCTATGACAGCAAGATAGGCGACAGTAATGGTACGACCTCTTGGGTCACGCTCTACCTTTGAGTATGCGCCAATCTGGAGTATGTCAGTCACTACCAGTCCCGTCTCTTCCTCCAGCTCCCTGATAGCACATTGTTCCGTTGTCTCGTCTATTTCCATGAAGCCGCCGGGAAATGCCCAGGCTCCCTTGAACGGCTCTTCGCCTCTTTGTATCAGCAGCACTTTTGGTTCTGCCTCTTTGGTGATGACCACACAGTCGGCGGTTACTGCTGGTCTGGGATACTTATATACGTATGACATGATTATAATCTGTTGTTTTAATTGACTTCCCTTAACTTTGCCAGTTGTTCTAATGCAGCTGCATCCAGTCGATATATCGTCCATTCTTTCATCGGAACAGCCCCGAGGGAGAGATAGAAGTCGATGCTCGGCTGGTTCCAGTTCAGACAAGTCCACTCCATTCTTCCGCAATGATGCTCCCGTGCAGTCTTGACCAGATGCAGTAGCAGTGCCTTCCCGTAGCCTTTGCCACGTTCTTCGGGCCATACAAACAAGTCTTCCAGATATAGTCCTGAATGTCCTATAAATGTTGAGAAGTTGTAGAAATAGAGTGCGAAGCCCACCTCACGCCCATCGGCCACGGCAAAGACTGCTTCTGCCCTGTGCTCGTCAAACATCTCACTTTCCAGCACTTCCGGCGAGGCAATCACCTCGTTCTCCAGTTTCTCATATCTGGCTATGCCCCGTATGAACTCCAGCAGTAAATTTACGTCCTGCCGTTCTGCCCTACGAATTATCACTTCATTCATGTTAATGCATCTGCTAATGTATTTCTATATCCTTCATCACAGCAATAGGAATCTTCCTGCCATCAGCCAGTTCTATGACACGCTCATAATCGTCTATGCGTCTCACATTACCGGAAATGGTATGATAAGAACCTCCCGACTTGCGGCTATCTGGTAGGAAGTACTCGATAGTCACCAAAGGGCACTCTGTCTGCCTAGCGATGAGCAAAGCCATTTTGTTGTCTAGCTCCTTACTTTCATACTCTCCAATGTCTGTCCATTCATCCGTCGCCCTCCCCTCTTCCCTGATGGCTGCATCGTGGCCAGCCACGGCGGCAAAAGGTGCGAACTGGGCTGCACGCGCCATCATCGACATCCGAGGATGACGCTTCGGCTCATAATGTGGCAGATTGATAATATCGTCGTAGTCACCCATAAGTCTCTAGTTTTCTAAGCCTTGTGTCCTCCTATCTGTTCATTGCGTTCCTTGGCAGTGGCTCCTTCCTCGAAGTTCAGGCCTCGTAGGATGGCGTTCTTGCCGAAACGCTGTTTGATTATTAGCTGAGCCTCCTGCATGCGGCGTTCCTTTTCAAGTGCAGCCCTCTCTTCCGCTTCTTGCTTGGCCAGCGCCTCATAATCCGTAAAGAGATCGAGCTGTTGGGGAGTCGTGTTCTGATTGGCAGAGGACTCACTTACTACATGGTTGACCGTCACATTGAGTCTGCGAACCAGCAGGTCTTTGTTCACGATGCGGTCAAACAGCTCCACAACAGCATCCGTGATGAGTTTCGTGGATGATGTCTGCCGCTGCAGGTTGGCCGTTCCATGTGCATGCTTCGGCACCTGCCTGCCATAGTAGTCGGTCGTCACCTCGCCATGATACCTGGTGCGGATGTCAGGATTCGCCAGGCTCTCGCGGTCATAGCCGACGGTCAGCACCAGCTGGTCGGTCACCAGACGCTTTGCCACCAGTTCGAGCGCCATGCTCTCAGCCATCTCCTGTACCACCACGCGGGCTTTCTGGAAACTATACGGCTCTTGTAACACCTGCCCGTTGCTGAACGAGTTGGTCTCTGGCCTATAGGCTTTCACGTAGTCCATTGTACAAGGCTCCCAGCCCCATGCATGGTCTATCAGCAGCTCTGCATTGACGCCAAAGAGCCGATACAGCAGGTCTTCGTTCTGAACGGAGAGCCGTGCCAGCTTTCCCATCGTGTCGATGCCATACATCGCCAACTTCTCGGCAATGCCTTTCCCGACTCTCCAGAACTTCGTCAGTGGGCGATAGTCCCATAGCTGCTGTCGGTACGACATCTCATCCAGTTCCGCTATGCGCACGCCGTCCTTGTCGGCAGGGGCCTTCTTCGCCACAATGTCCATCGCCACCTTGCAGAGATACATGTTCGTGCCAATACCGGCCGTAGCCGTGATGCCCGTCTGCGAGAGCACATCGCGTATCATCCTCATGGCCAGCTCATGAGCCGTCAGCTTGTAACTCCCCAAGTAGGCCGTCACGTCCATGAACACCTCGTCGATGCTATACACATGGATGTCCTCTGGTGCTATATATTTAAGGTATATGCCATATATCTTGCTGCTCACCTCGATATAGTGTGCCATTCTTGGAGGGGCCGCGATATAGTCTACAGCCCAGTCAGGATGCTGCTGCAGCTCAATATCCGATGTTGACTTGCCCGTCAGTCGTCTACCCGGTGACTTCATCTGCCGTTCATAGTTCACCTCGCGGAGCCTTTGCACCACCTCAAACAGTCGCGCCCGTCCTCCTATTCCGTATGCCTTCAGTGAGGGCGTCACTGCCAGGCAGATCGTCTTTTCTGTTCTCGATACGTCAGCTACTACGAGGTTCGTAGTCAGCGGGTCAAGTCCTCTGGCCACGCACTCCACGCTGGCGTACATTGATTTCAGGTCAATGGCAATATATGTCCGTTTCTTCTCCTGCATCTGCATTGGCTTGTTGAAGGCTTAGTTCTTCCCCTTGTTGATAGTGTAGATGCCAAGTGCTGCGAGGCCTCCGGCGACGGCATATTTCGCATGGAACGTCTCGCCAAGGCATAAGCACGAAGTGACGGCTCCCACGATGGGAATGAGGGAGTTGTATATGGCCACCTTCCCCACGGGATTGCAACTGAGCAGCTTGTTGTAGAGTGCGAATCCGATGGCAGAGATGGCGATGAGAAGCAACAGGCAGACAATGCCAAGCATGTTTATTTGAGGCAGCGCACCGCCAAGTGCCAACCCAGGGATGATGAGTAACAGCCCTCCAAAGGTGAGGCTGTAGCCCGTACCCACGAATACATCCATCCTTCGGCTCAGTCCACGGGTCATTAGGTTTGAAGATGCTCCACAGAGGGCATTGAGGATAATCATTCCGTCACCCAGCCATGTGAATTGTCCGCTGTTGGCCCCGCCCAGATTCAAGGCCAGCACTCCGCTGAAGCCTATAGCACAGCCCAGCATCTTTCTGGCAGTCAGCTTGTCGCTCTTGAAGAAGGCGCAGGCCAGCAGCACTACCAGGAATGTGCTCAGCGAGTTGAGGATTGCCGCCCGTGAGCCTTCGCTATGTGACATGCCGACGTAGAAGAAGAAATAATGCAGCGTAGTGTTCATCAGCGCAAAGGCAAGGAGGAACCACCAGTCGTGCTTAATGTCTATCTTGAACGACCGTCCGCTGCTACGGGCAACGGCCAGCACGGCCAAGCCTGCCACAGCAAAGCGTATGCCCGCAAAGAGCATCTTGCTGCCCGTCATGTCTGCCGTAATGCCAAAGGCGCTGAATCCCACTTTGATGAGCGGGAAGGCCCATCCCCAGGCAATGGCGGCTGTCAGGGCAAACACCACTACCCAAACGGGCCGCTGGAATATGGATGTCCTCGTCTCTTCCATCTGCTTGTGTCAGTCCTCAATGACATGGGCCGCTTTCAGTCAGCATCCACTACCGTCAATACTACAGGATGCACCGATGCTGTCGTCGGGCATCGGCTCGAGTCCGGCATCCTTGGACGACAAGGTAACGGTGCCGTCTTCCAACACATAGCATGGAATGCCGACATCGCCTATCCTCTTTGCCTCGTTGAAGGCAGGATGGGAGTCACGCAAATCGAGAAACCGCTTCAGGTTGCTCACGTGCTTGCCAATGTCAATCACTTCATAGTTGGGATTACCAACCACCTGCCTCTCTACGTACTCACAATACGGGCAGGTCTGCATAACAAACATCTTGATCATATCCTAATAAATCTCAAATTTTGGTACAAAGTTAGTGATAATTCCTCAGATTCCGCTGAAAAAGGGTAATTTTGCACATTATTTAAGATATGCACTGTTATGAGCGATATGGAAGAACAAGGCCGCAAGGTGTCCATCGACATTGTAAAGGCAAACATCTTTGCCTGTGTGATTCTAGTGGTGTCAGCCATCGTTTTCTTGGCTCCTTTCTTCTGGATATGGAAGGACAGGAAAACTATTAGTGAGCTACTGGGAGGTTTCGGTGACTGGAGCATCACTTTCCTTCTTGTCCTTGTGGGTATCGTTGTTCACGAACTGATACATGGTCTTACCTGGGCTTTCTTTGCCAAAAGCGGCTGGAAGAGCATCAGCTTCGGTGTGATATGGAAAATGTTGACTCCCTATTGTCATTGCGACGAGCCGATGCGCATCTCAGGCTATATGACTGGGGCCATGATGCCGTGTCTCATCCTCGGCGTTATCCCCGCCGTCGTTGCCCTCTTTGTTGGAAGCCTTCCCTTGCTTGCTTGGGGAGTATTCTTCATAGCAGCAGCCGCTGGTGACATCTGGATGACCTGGCTGCTCACGAAGGAGAATCCAAAGAGCCTTGTACTTGACCATCCCTCCGAGGCTGGTTTCTACATCATTGATGAAGAAACAGAATAATTCCGAATGGTTATGAATACCGAGCAAGAACTTGTATTACACAAGAAGTCATTCCATCAACTAACCACGGATGAGCTGTATGAACTGCTGAGAGTGCGCAACGAGGTGTTTGTGGTGGAACAGAACTGCGTCTATCAGGACTTGGACGGTGATGACCAGAAGGCCATCCATCTGTGGCTGACGCAGGCAGGCAAAACCGTAGCTTTAGCCCGTGTGTGTCCGGCAGGGACTCACATGACGGAAATCTCCATCGGAAGAGTCATCTCCACCGAACGAGGTAAAGGCTACGGCAAAGAGATCTTGCATCATGCCATTGATGCAGCCACTGAGCATTTCGGTGCGACTCTGATAGACATTGAGGCACAGGAGTATGCCAAAGGTTTTTATGAGAGTGTAGGGTTCAAGCAGTCATCCGACACCTTTATGCTCGACGGCATCCCACACATCAAGATGACTTGGAGAAAATGAATGGCGTGCAACAATGAAACTTTCATTCTTTTTTTTACGTCTAACAGACAAAAAACATTTAAAAGTAAATAACTATGATACTATCAACAACCCAACAGATTGAAGGTCACACCATTCGCGAATACAAGGGAATTGTGACAGGTGAAACCATTATTGGTGCTAACGTGTTCAGAGATTTCATGGCTGGCATACGCGACATCGTAGGTGGACGCTCAGCCAGTTATGAAAAAGTTCTTGCCGAGGCTAAAGACACTTCCATGCAGGAGATGATGCAACGTGCACAGGCTCTTGGAGCCAACGCCATTGTAGGCATCGACATCGACTATGAGACCATCGGAGCCAATGGCTCTATGCTGATGGTTGCCACCAGTGGAACGGCTGTTGTTATCTGAAGCAAAACAATGAAGACGTTAGGGAACATCATCTGGGTCGTATTCGGAGGCTTGCATATCGCCTTGGAGTATTTCATCGCCGGACTGATACTGATGATAACCATCATCGGCATACCCTTCGGCTTACAGAGTCTTAAACTCGGTATGCTGGCCATCTGGCCGTTCGGTACAAAGGTGAAATGGAAGCCATCTCAACCAGGCTGTCTGAGTATCTTCATGAATGTGCTGTGGTTCTTCGTTGGCGGTATCTGGATATGGCTCACCCACATCTTCTACGGCCTCATATTCTGCATAACGATTATCGGCATCCCGTTCGGAAAGATGCACTTCCGGCTGGCAAAGCTAGCCCTCTCCCCATTTGGCAAGGAAATCGCGTAATCAGATGGACAAAGACGAAAAGCGACAGTTGCGACGTCAGCGTCTGATGGAAAACAAGGCCTATCAGACGATGGAGGCTTTGACTCGCTATATGGACCGCTATCATCTGGATGCGCTCATCGGAGTCATTCCAGGCTGGGGCGATGCCATAGCACTGCTCAGTGCCGTACCTTTCGTCTATTTCTCGACCCGTGTCATCAAGAGCGTGCCGCTGACACTTGCTGTCCTCAACAATGCCCTTCGAGACGTGCTGATGGGCATGATACCATTCTTCGTCGGCGACATCATCGACTTCTTCCACCGTGCCAACATCCAGAATATGCAGATGATTCGGGGATTTGTTGACGGCGATGAAGCGATGATCAGGCAAGTGAACCAGCGAGCCTTTCAATCAGCCGTCGTCTTTGTCTTCCTGCTACTGTTCATAGCCCTTATGATATTGGCACTCATAAGTTTCGGCAGCTATTTGTATTCGTTGGTATCATCCATCTTCTGAACTGCCAATGTTTAACTGAGTTTAAAGGATTGTCAGCATAGCTTAAGCGAGTTTAAATTCCGTGCCAGTTTGACTTTCACGATTGTCAATCTGGCAAGGATTGGTTATAGGCATGTACTTTGCTCTGTTCTTAGTGAAAGCCAAAGCAAATAAGCAGAGGCGATCAAGAACATACGTTAAACTTAAAAGTATAATTAGGAGGTATTGATTATGTTGAACGGATTGATGAAAAGCAATGGTTGGTTCCCAACAATGTTTGATGATTTCTTTAACACTGATTTTATGCCTCGTGCCAACAGTACAGCAC
>ONLL01000003.1 GCA_900318685.1 uncultured Prevotellaceae bacterium
GGAAGTCTTACCGCCACCGACGATGAGCTGGAACTGGTTGACTACTATCCCAAGACAGGACAGAAATACTATATCCGATTCGTGCAAAGCACCTTCAGCCGTTTCGTCCACGAGATGGGCTGTCCAGGCATGGCTGACACCTACAACGATCACGCACCTGTGCTTTGTGTCAGTAGTTGTACCACCGTGGGTGGAGATGCTGTGAATGGAAAAGCCGCCGCTTCCTATACACCCAACATGAAAGCCTTGACCTGGACGCTGGAGCAGAGCGGCGATACCTATCGTGTCAAGAGCGACAACGGGCTTTATATCGGAAACACGACCAAGGTGACTTGCTTTGGCAGTGAACGAGATATTTTCTCTATCGTCTCTATAACTGGCGACGCTGCCGACTTCTCTGTTAGGATAAGAACAAGTGACCATGAACTGACCCTCACAGATACTGGGCATCCAAACAATGCCTTCAACATACCAGGGGCTAAACAGCCAAGGTACGTGCAGTCTTCAGCCAGCAATATTGCAGATGCAGAGGTTTTGGATTTCGTGCGTAACGACGACCCGATGCCCCTGGACATACCTGCCATGGAAGATGGTCAAATGTACTATCTTTATTTTGGCGGTAAAGCGCAAATACTGACAAAAGTCCATGTAGATGCCAACGGCTACTATTCCTTTGAACCCACCGATGGCCGGTACGTTCGCTGGACCGACACGGGCTACGACTACTCAGAGACTGCCGACGATGCCGCCAAGTTTGTAGTGCGTGCCGAGCGTACAGGCTGGCATCTGGAGCGCGTTAGTGAAAGCGTCAATGTAAAAGTGACGGTGGCCAGCGGCAATGCCTTCTCCGAAGTTTATCAGTATCGTAACGCCAAAAACGACGGAGTGGCTGACACTTGGTTCAAGGCAGAACGATTTTATGGCTTTGAAGAAGGCGCTAAATACGTGTTCTATTTCAAAAACAACACCACGTATGGCATGTACGATTCGGAAATGGAGCATGGAGGCGACTGTCTGCTGATGAATAAGACTGGTAACTACGGCAGTATGGCGTGGATGGCCGTTGATTTTGAAGAAGTCGATGGCATTAACTACTGCCACTTCAAGAACGAGTTTGGACGTTACATCGCTTGGGACAGTCAACAAAAGAAGTACATCGTTACTAACGACGCTACAAATGCTGCGCTTTTTACGCAAGTAGGTGGTGACCATGGTTTTATGTTGCAGCGGCAGGGGGGCAACGGCTTTTTCTACCCACAAGGTAGCTACTTCTACGACAAGGTCCCCGCCAACGCTGACGAGCGGCTGACTGCCTGCATCTATTTTAAAAAGGTGACATCCGACGATGCGTGGTTTGATGACGCCACGGCAGACTATGAGGTGCTCCATCGCACGTCCTATTTCCAAGAACGTGCCAATGCGCTGGCCGATGCCGGCGAGAGGTTCACGCAGGAGTTCCTGCAGCCCGACCGTTCAGACCATCCCGGCATGACCGCCAAGGTGGTCGACGGACAGACCATCTACACGCAGAATACACCCACCTACAAGATGATACGCTATGTCAAGCAGGGCGACTTTGTGGCACTCTGGTTCTCTACCACGAACGGCACGAGTCCTTCCAAGCACAACGCTTTTCAGCGGTGGTATTTGTACGACAGCGAGAAACCTCTGACCCATAAGTACTATTTGCCCTTCTACAATAGTGACGCTTTCGTCTACAAGAACGGACTGGTGATGGGTGCTGGCCTTTACAATGGCAACGAGGTAAATATCAGCAAAACAAACCAGTATGTGTACAATTCGCTTGTTGCCCGCCTGCCCACTGACGAGACATCGGTCACTATCGCCTGCGATTTCAGCTACGACAATAGCGACGGCAATTACAAACGAAGCGATATGAGCCTCCAATTCCCCCGTGCCACCAGCATGGCCGAGGGCGGCAACCTGACCGAGCCCACGCTGAGCCTGCGGCAGGTGTGGACGCTCATTGACGCCAAGGAGATGGCCAACCTGGTGGTGACCAATACGGGCAACGACTGGCTGGAGGAGCGCACCATCCACTTCTCTAATAAGACGCAGGGAATTGTCAAGGAATATATCCCCCTGCGCTATGAGATAGCGGAATACTGGTTCTACAAGAACTACACAGGCGAAGAATCCCAACGCATTGATGCGAATCTGGTATCGATGGGGCAGGTAGATGGCAGCCAGCCAAACAATTACTATCAGATTGAGGTGGAAGATCCAAACAACACGGGTATCACCTTCGACAATCCTATACTCCCGATGACTCGTGAAACTCCTAACAATGGTTTCTTCCCTAATACGGTGTACACGCGCCGTCGACTGCTTTCGTTCAGTTATCCCAGCAGTCGTCAGGTGCCCGCAGGGTCAAAAGTAATCGTTAAGGTGTATGCCTACGACAACCCTGCAAAGGGTGGGGGCGGTGCGAAGTACAACGTGGCCAAGTTCACCCTGGAATTTGACGGTAATACTGAGACGGTGCCCTATATGGACGTGGTGGGTGACGATGCCGCCTATGCATGGCGCTCTCCCGAGTACCTGCGTAAGCTTTGTGGCGCCCCGAAGGCTTTCCTGAACTTCGACTATAACCATGCCTACAAATTCATCTCGCCCAACAACACCAGCCTGCAAGAGGCTGCGATGGCCCCTCTGCCCCTCGACTACACCAAGACCAGCTATGCCTTTGCACGCCGACCCAAAAACACACGTATTGCGGCAGGATGGGGCAGCTCGGCCGTGGGCAACACACACACTGCCCCTACCGATAATAACTCCACTTCACATAATGGTACATACATCATCAATAGTGTCAGCGATTACACAGGCATTAAGTTCTCCAATGACTATGATCCTGGCTTCCTCTTCGTCGATGCTTCCGACATGCCGGGCGACGTGGCCAGCGTGTCGTTCTCAGGCGATTTCTGCGAAGGCTCCAAGCTGATGTGCTCCGGATGGATGACCTCGTTGCAGGGCGGCTATGGTGTCACCTCATCGGGCAGTGTGATTCTCACCGTCGTCGGACGCAAGTACGACGCGGCTGATCCTCAGTCGTACACCGAGGACGAGATCTACAGTTTCTGTCCGGGACAGCTGACCTACCAAGCCCGCCGCGCCAACGGCGACCTGCTCTTCCCCGACGAGCACAAGAAGTTCAGTAAGAATGGTGACTACATCTGGCAACAGTTCTACTTCGAGTTCTACGGCAATGGTTCCGACGAGTATTTCCTCCGCATCGAGAACAATGCCACCGGCACCCAAGGCGGTGACTATATGCTCGACGACGTATGGGTCTTTTCCATCCTGCCCAAGATTGAGACCGGAACCATCCTGCCCCTTTGTGGCGGTTCGATAGAGACCATTCGCCTTGACAACGACTTCGGGAGCCTGCTTAACTCCCTCTCTGTCAAAGAATGGGAAGAGGGCGAGCAAGAGAAGCTCAACTACATCGGCCTGGTTTACATCGATTGGGACAAGTTCCTCGTCGACATGAAGGCCGCCGTAGAGGCTATCGACCACATCACCTACACCTATGATGCCTTTATCAACATGCTGGAAGAAGGGATCTTGAACCAAGGCAGTTACCAGGAGGCCTACAAAAACATCTTCAACGCCTCAATAATGAAGGCGGGCAACAGCAACACGCCTGCATATATGAGTTATACGTGGAGCAACAAGTTTAATTCTGCCCACCATAAGCCATACGACTTCGGTCGCTTCTATACCAATGCCGACCCTGCCGGTACGGTTTACTATTATACTGAAGACGACCGGCGTAAACTAATCATCGACGGCGGCATGGACATCACCACCTTCGAATACTACCATAACTACCGTCTGCTGGCCGCCATCCTGCCTGAGCCGCTGACGAATGCCCACATCGACAGGTTCTACAACTACTTCAACGTGCTCAGCACCTGTTCCAAGCGCTCGGAGCTCTTCCTCGAACCCTACATTGAGGTTGCTGGCATAGGAGGACGCCAGGATCTCTATGAGAATGACTATTGTGAAAACACCATCCAGACCCTCGCCCTCAAGCTGACAGCCCTCAAGCTGAATTTTGAAACCCAGGAAATGGAAGTGGATACCCTCAATAACGTCTTCTTCGACTGGTGGGTTGGTACGAAGGACATCTCGGGCAAGGTGAGCAATTTCAACGCCCAGAAGTACGATGACGGTACCGTAAGCTTTACCCTGCAGCACGCCCTGAAGTGCCTGCGCTACAACTACCCCACTGCCGGCAGCCTCAGTGATGTCAGCGCGCCTGCCGTCAACCCCACCTATCCTGAATATGAACTGACGCAGGCCATGGTCGACTATCTGAAGCAGCTGTCGGAGCCTGCCGACGGCAGCCAGCCTCAGCTCTACCTTTATTGTAGGGTGATCAACATGTTGCTCGATCGAGATCATGTAAAGCTGGAAGAGGAGATAGGCGGCAATTATGCGTATCTCTGCGCCATGCCCATCTATACCAATGTAGGCGAGGGACTGAGTAACAACTACTACTTCAGCTGTAGCGAGCCTCAATCGCTGAAGGTGAAGGTGAAAGAGGTGGCCCCGAGCATCAGCATCGGCTTCCCCGGCAAGCATTATCCCGACGACTTGGGACTGCTTAGCGTGCGCATCGCGAAGAAGCAGTTTGAGCAGGTGAACGAGCGCACACCAGGTCATACCAAGTTGCACATCCCCATCAGGAATGTAAAAGTGGAATCAGCAGGCGCTGTGGGAATCAAGATACAGGAGACGAGGGATAATGGAGACGGCACCTTTAATGGTAACGTCATCCTGCTCACCACTACCGACGACAGCGACATGGAGCGGTACCTGTTTAATGACTATAACTTCCTTGACGGTGTTCCCGTGGGAATCATCACCTACCTCAACGGCACTCCCAACGGTGTGGATAGCCCGTCTGAGGCATTGGTATGCTACTTTAAAGATAACTTCAAGGTCCGAGAGGGCTACAGCTACACGCTTAAGTTCCCCTTCACCGAGCGCATAAGTGGGGACCAACCATCTACCCAATGCGACGGCTATAGTGCTTTTATCATTAGGATTGTGCCTGACTATGAGGTCTGGACGGGCGCTGCCGGCAACACAGACTGGAGTAATGACGACAATTGGCGACGTGCCGACTACGACGAGCTGCAGGCCGCCAATGGCACCACGCTCAAGGACACCTATCTGTGGAACGGACATGTGAAGGACGACGGCACCATCGACGAAGCAGCTTCCAACCCCGACGGCACACCTAAAGTGAACTATATCACGGCTGCCGATCGACATAAGCGGCGTGGCTATGCACCGCTCTACTGTACCAACATTCTGATGATGACCAACGAGACCGCCCCAACTGCCGTGCTCTACGATGACGGTGACGAAGTTATTGGCGGCGTGAAGACGGGTTTCCCCGCCCTGCGCAACACGTCCTCTCCGCTCATCCGTTACGACTTCCAAGGTCACAGCTGGCCTTACGAAGGGAACAGTGAGAACGCTACCGACCCCTACAACCCTGGCACCAAAATACGCCAGGAGGGCGATATCATCACCGAACTCTACGCCAGCAACGTCTGCGACGGCATTGTCTTCCAGCCTGAGACGGAGTTGCTGCATGCCGAGTGGCTCAACTACCAGAAGGCGTGGGTGGAGTTCGCCTTGGACAAAAACAAATGGCATCTGGTGGGCTCGCCGCTGAAGAATACTATCTCGGGTGAGTGGTATTCCCCCACCTGGAGCGCCCGCCAGGAGACCACCTACTATGATCCGGTGCAGTTCGATTATCTCCCCGTGAGCAGCATCAAGCACTACAATGCCCATGGCGCACTCGTCAATGCGGATACGTATAGCTTGGGCTACGACCGCTTTGCCCCCGCTGTCTACCAGCGTGCGTGGGACAAGGCCAAGGCCGTGCTCTATGAGAGCGGGGCCGTTTGGAGTGCCGCTGATGGCGATCAGGCCGACACTAACACTGGCGACCCAGGCATGGGCCAATGGATTCCCCAAGGAGACGGCTTCGAATGGCAGCAAGACCTCAACGCCAGCGACTACCTGAACCGACTGACCTATAGGCCCATGGGTATGAGCAAGGTCAACGTGGCTGTCCGTGGAACGTGGAGTGGAGCCTACAACGACCACACCGTGCCTTACGACGGCGGCTTCAGCATCATGCCTATCAACCATTTCAAGGAGCATAACGACGAAACCAAACAGACGGTGTTCCGCTTGCCCAAGGAAGACCATTACTACGATATCTGGGACTGGGGCAAGACTTATAGCTTAGGCCGCCGTGTCCGCGTGTTTATTAAAGATGTGAACAATCCATGGCCTACGGATGCAAGTTGGCTCAACAGCATCACTTCGGACAACACCATCGAGTTGAACTACCGAGGACGCCTGCGCTCCGACGACCTGCGCCTCGATGCTCCTACCCCGGAAGTGCCCAGTCCGCAGCCGAAGCAGTACACTGTAACGCTGAAGAATGAAGGTCAGGGTAGCGTGGGATTCTTCCTCGCCTGCAACCCCTTCATCTGCGGACTCGATATGAAGAAGTTCTTTGCCGTCAATACTAATCTGGCTCCCTATTACTTGGTGCTGAAGGATAGCGAGATAGCTACTGACGCAAATCTGACTCCGACGGAATGGAAATGGACTGACGTAATTGTCAACGGAAATAGCGGCAGCGACGGCTTCGAAGGCCTGCAGGTGGTACCTGCACGTCGCGGCTTCTTCGTCCGCGCAAAAGATGGCGGCAATCTGAACGAGACCACCGTGACCTTCACCACCGACATGATGGTGGCTGCACGCCCCTCCGTTACCGTACCGCCAGGCACGAATCCTGCCCCCATGCGTGTTCAAGGAGACATATTATTCCCTTACCTCTCCATCCTTGCGCAGCGCGATGGTAACGTCAGTGAGGCCCGTGTCATCGTCAGCCCCGATGCCAGTAATACCTTCCGTCCAGAGGAAGATCTTGAGACCTTCCTCGTCAGCGATATCTCGTCGTCGATACCCGTGGTCTTCACGCTTACAGGGCGCCTGGCCACCAGCATCAACCGCCTACATCATTTCAACTGTCTGCCCCTCGGCATCATCAGCAACAGCACCGACCCTGCCATCCTCACCTTCCATGGAGTGGAAAACGTGAGCAGCGACCTCCAGCTCTACGACGCCTATCTACAGACGTTCACGCCGCTAGCCAATGGCACCAGCCTTCGAGTGCCGGGCTCTACGCAAAACCGTTTCTACCTCGTCACCAGCATCAACGAAGAGACAGGCTCTGACGCAGATATTCAGATTCTTCCCGTCCCAGGAGGCGTGCGCGTCACTACGATTGGCGGCGAACCTCTTACGCAGGTCTCTGTCTATGATACTGCAGGCCGCTTGGTTGCAAATGGAAATGCAGGTCAGTCTGAATGTTCTCTAAGCTTGCCAAAGGGTGTCTACGCTGTAAAGGCTGAGACGGCAAACCGGCATCAGGTGAAGATGGTCATGGTGGGCCAGTGAGTGCTGCGGGCTAGTATTCTGCCGTCAGCGACAGCCATTTTCCGGCTGAAGTCAGCCATACCTCTTTATAGCAGGCATTGTTGGTGAGGGGCCAGTAGGGCTTGTCGCTGTTTCCGTAAGAGCGTATGCCGACTGGGATTTCGCCCGTCAGCTCGCCTGATGAGAAATTGTCCATCGACGGATATCTGTGGCCTTCGCCGTAGATGAGCGACTGGCAGAAGGGATTCTTGCCTACTGTCCAGTAGAGCTGTTCGCGCCCGATATCGAGCAGGTCGTCATCGTGAAGGAAATGTCCGCAGAGGGCGGCTGCCTTCCCAGCGGAGAGAATGATGGCTTCGTTGCCGTTGAAGATGCTGAACCACACGGGAAAGCGCCTGACATAATGGCTGTCGTCGATTCTTACGCCTTCTCTCAGCTGCATGTCGAAGAGGGCATGGGCATTGTCGGGAGCCCAGAGGTGCAGTCGCCTGAAACCGTCTTCGTCGGCATACTCACCAGTCTTGTAGATGCCGCTGGATATCATGCCGTAAGGTTTGGTATAGGCGGTCAGACGCTTTAGGTAGTTGCCGTATAGCCTGATGGCTTGCTCCCATCGCCTGTAGTCGCTGTGTCCGGGCTGACTCTTGCAGAGGGCTGTCAGCGCCTGTATAGGCAGCTGCTCGCGCGATTGGTGGATATAGTGTATGATGGATAGCCGAGTAGTGTCGCGATAGAAATAGCCGGCAAAGTCTCCTTCCTGCTCCTGGCAGTCGAGCGTATAGGCAATGTAACGTGCAGCCTTGTCGGCATAGTCCTTCTCGCCCGTCAGCTGGTAGAGCTGCGATGCCGACCATGAGGCAGCAGCCATGAAGGTTGCTTCCGAGGTGTTGTAGCTGTGCTCCATCATGATCTGGAAGGTGTCGATGCCGTCGCGTTCATATTTGTCGGCGGCATAGGCAAAGTCCTCGATGGCGGCCTGTCTCAGCTCGTCGTCGTCGAGCAGACGTGCGGCATAAGCCTCGATGGCGGCATAGATGAAATTGTCGAAGGCCAGGTTCTGCTTGCGCACAGTGTGGATGTCATCATCCGTTCCAGCGATGCCGTCAGTCCAGTGCAGCAGCCCTATGCTACTGGCATGCCAGCCGTCGCCCAGCCTGCATCGCAGCATCTGGCTGAGTCCGTGACGGGCTTCTGCCTTGAGTTCGTCGGCCAGTTGCGGGCATTGGTCCTTCCTGCTGGCGTAGGCTTCGAGCAGGGCAAAGGTCACCTCTGCCGTCTGGAGTGTCTGTTGCGACAGGTCGCCGGCATCGTGCCAGCCACCTCCATAGCTGTAGCTTTTGCCGTCGTGGTCGCAGAATACGTCGGTATGGCACTTGCCGTGTATCCCGTCGACGGCCCAGCCGCACCGCTGACCATAGATGAAGTTCAGTATCTTCTGCTCTGAGCCTAGCAGCACCTCCTTGCTGATGGCGAAGGGCTCTGTGATCAGCGTGTCGTACTGGAGCCGATAGCGCCCTTCCTGCCTGAAATCAGAGAAGTCGAGCACGGCCAATGAGTAGCCGAGCGTCGTCGCCGTTTTCTGAATCTTTCCTTGATAGACCGTCTCTCCCGTCAGATCATCTTTGAGCAGGAACTCGGCAGATGCTCCTGGAGTGACGATGGCCGTCTTGGCTCCGTCAGTCAGATATCCCGACATTGAGTAGGCGATGTGTCCGGCTGCTGTCTGCCAGCCTTGATAGCTTTCGGGCTGGGCAACATGCTCCAATTGTAGATTTCTGATGAAATAGCGTACCGTATCGAGCTTCGACAGGTTCCTGCCTTTCAGATCGACATACAGCCTGAGAGCATCGACATGATTGCGAGGCAGCTCGTCGATCTGATAGATGACATGCTGCCACTCCTGCCCTTGCATGTTGACCAGATGAGCGCCCAGCTGGCTGGCGGGATTATTTTGCAGGGTGACGTTCATGTTGGCGATGCCGGCATCCAGGTCGGTGCGGATGTCGAAAGAGAGGCGGTTGAACTGTCCGAAGTCCTGTCCGCCCAGCGGGAGCGCTACCGAGCAGGTGCCGTAGATGGCATAGTCGGGATCGTCTTCCGACCCTCTTGCCCGCTGGCCTGTTTCAAGTGGCATCATCATCACCAGACCTTCAGCCGTTTCTTCATGCCTGCCGATGCCTGTATGTTGCCATCCTGTTAGTGGCAGGCTCTGCCTCTGCAGCACGGGTCTGCCGTTCATCTCCGTCTCGAGGGAGCGGCTCTTGTCGAGGGGCATCAGCTTGTGAGGTTCATCAGCTTCTGCTGCTACAGCCTCGGACTTGTTCCTTTTGCCTGCGCACATCGACAAGGAGAAAGCCGCGAGGGCGATTAGGATTAACTTCAAAGACGGTTTCATCGCGTTTGTATTTATTCATGTTTGCTTCCGTTATAACGAAAAGTTTGCTGCAAAGTTACGAAAAAAAAGTAAAAGCTGAAAGGCCCAATAGTCGTAAAGTGGAGGAAAACTTGATAAAAGCCATCAACTTTACTTGTTAATTCAGAAATAATAAGTATCTTTGCACATGAAAAGTGCGACATCAACCGATAAAAACCGTGTAGAACCGTGGCAGAAACGAATAAACCAGCAGACCAGCGAGAGCTCCGTGGCTTCCTGCGCTACCTGAGGCTGCAGCGCAGCCTCTCGCCCAATACCCTCGACGCCTACCAGCGCGACGTGGAGAAGCTGCTCCGTTTCCTCGATGGCGAGGGGAAGCGACCTGCCGAGGCTGAGCTCGCCGACCTGCAGACCTTTGCTGCCCAGCTCCACGACATCGGCATTGGGCCGCGCTCACAGTGCCGCATCCTCAGTGGCGTTCGCGCCTTCTATCGCTATCTCGTCACCGACGGATATATCGAGCAGGACCCTACAGAGCTGCTCGAGAGTCCCGTCCTGGGCGAGCACCTGCCTGAGTTCCTCACTCCTGACGAGGTGGACCGCCTGGAGGACTCCATCGACTTGTCGAAGCCCGAGGGCCATCGCAACCGGGCTATCATCGAGGTGCTCTTCTCCTGCGGCCTGCGCGTGTCGGAGCTTGTCAGCCTCAAGTGGTCGCAGCTGTATGCGAAAGAGCGCTACCTGCGTATCCTGGGCAAGGGGTCGAAGGAGCGCCTCGTGCCTATCTCGGAGCGCGCGTTGAAGGAGATAGAGAACTACTTGGTGTGGCGCAACGAGCTGAAGATTAAGCCCGGCGAGGAGGACTATGTCTTCCTCAACCGTCGCGGGGCGCACCTCACGCGCACGATGATCCTCATCATGCTCAAGCAGCAGGCCGACGAGGCGGGCATCCGTAAGACCATCTCGCCCCACACCCTGCGTCATTCCTTTGCCACAGCCCTGCTCGAGGGTGGTGCCGACCTGCGCGTCATTCAGGCGTTGCTGGGTCATGAGTCGATAGGCACTACTGAGATCTATACCCACATCTCTGTGCAGACCCTCCGTCGCGAGGTGCTCGACCATCATCCTCGGAATATCAAGAATACCGTCAAGAATACTGTCAATAATCCTGACAAATGACCTCATGAGATTCGCTTGAAATTCACCAAGTGGTCGTTGGCCCGCAAATAAGCGAGTTTTGAGGGTAGTTGCAAGTGCTTAAGAATAAGTGGGTTACAATAACTAGCACTTTTGTCCTTCTTTAGAGGGGGTACTCCGACGGCCTTCTTGTATTGCTCCGACGGCCTTCTTCTAGGTTCCTCTGCAGCCTCCTTGTATGCGAGAGTAGCCGTCGGAGCACCACTAAGAGGCTGTCGAAGCACCTCTAGAAGGCTGTCGGGCGTGCTCAATGTGCTCATCTGGCCTCTAGAAGGTCGTCTCGGGGTATGATTTCGGGCCAGAAAAACCCTGTTCTTTTTCTAGATCGCACATTTTCAAGACCCCTTTTTTCGGCCAATTTTGTTTACAACCATAAACCTTGGCTCTTCTCGTAGAGCTGCTGTTTGCAGCGATCGTCTACTGGATGTACGAGCGATATGAGTAGCAGGATACTGTTAAAGTGTTTTAAAAAGGTGGGGTGGAGTGTAACGGACAGATGCTTTTTCCCGTTATGGCTTTAGAAACGTATAACCACATTAAAAAGTAAACAGTCATGAAAAAGTTTGTATTTGGAGCATTGTTAATAGTAGTAACATTGTTTGCCTTCTCTTGTCGACAGGCCAAAGAAAGTCACCACGCTCAAAGTCCACTTGAGTTTATGAAGGAACTAAGGAGTGAGCAGAACGCAGATTTTTCGGAGTTTGATGGTATAGCATCGCTGTTTGTTGGGCAGGAAGCTATGGTCGATTCCATCCTGTCTTCTCCTGAGTTGATTGATTCCATCTCGTTAAAACTGGGAGCAGAGTTTGGCTTTGAACCAACCGAAGAAGACAAGGAAGGAATCAAGGACTTCTCAAAGCTGATAGTGACGTTCATGATGAAAACCGACCACTTGACGACGCTCAGCGTAGACAGCTGCTCTGATGAGGTGAAGAGAAGGTTCAATGAAGCCGACATTGACCTCAGCGGCTATAATAAGATGGGTCTCACTTATTATAAGGAAGAAGGTAAGTTCATAACAGAGATTTTCGCTTTTGACACCATTATTAATAGGAGCATGACTTTGATTACTGGACGCTTCAACATGGAAGACCTGAAGTCGTTCGATGTGAAGTCAATCGAGTCGATGTTCAGTAGGAGCAAAAATATATCCCTGCCGTTATCCGACATTCGAGAATAGATCGCTCACATGACAGCAGCCGAGTTTAAGCAACATGTCCTGCCGCTCCATCGGCAACTCTTCGCCCTGGCCTTCCGTATGACAGGGAGGGTAGAGGATGCTGAGGACATTGTGCAGGATGCCTACCTCAAACTGTGGGATCAGCGCAACAAGCTATCCACGGAGGCTGCTACGGAACCCTACTGCAGAGCGGTGGTGCGCCACCTCTGCATCGACCGGCTGCGATTGCCTGGCCCGATGATGGTGAATGAAAAAGAGTGGAAGGAAGAAGAGTCGGCTTCATCCTCTCTGGAAAGCCGTGACGAGGCCAACTTGGCGATAAAGTTGATGGAACGCCTGCCCAGCCAACAGCAATTGGTGATGAAGCTTCATGACGTAGAAGGATGCACCTATGGCGAAACAGCTGAAGCCTTGGGAATGACGGAAGGCAACGTAAGGGTGCTACTGAGCAGGGCAAGGAAGAGGATACGCGAACTATTTAATAAAAGATAAAACGATGGACACCGCAAAGATAGAACAACTGTTACAGCGCTTCTACGAGGCGCAGACCACTGACGAGGAAGAACGGCAGCTAAGGGCAATGCTGCAGAGCGGGGATCTGCCCCAGCATCTGCAGGGAGACCGCGAACTCTTCTTCCAACTGGCTGACGCCTCAAGGACGCCAATCCCTCAGCCGGAAGGCTTGGAGCAGCGGCTGAGCAAGCTGATAGACGAACAAGCAGAACGGCAACACGCCCGGCACTTCTCCATCCGCCGCCGATGGATAGCTGCCGCCTCTGTACTGATACTGATCGGTGTGGGCATCAGCTACTTCAACCAGTCATCCACCACGAAGGAGATCACAGACCCTCAAGAGGCCTACGAGATGACGTGTCAGGCACTGGCACTATTCTCAAATACCCTGAACGAAGGAATGGCACAGTTGGATCAAGCCAGCGATGCAGCCATCGAGGTTCAGACAACCATTAACGCACTCTTACATTAAATTATACGATGATGAAAAAACGTGTTTATCTAATTCTGTTCCTGTCATGCATGTTGCTGACAGCCTCGGCACAGATCTCGTTCGTTGAGAAAATGGGAACACAAAAGGGGTTGTTCTCTGCGACAATCTCAAAGAGTGCCCTACGAATGATGAAAGACAATGATCAGAAGTTTGGAGCAATAGTCGACAAACTGACCGGACTGGAGACGCTGGGCATGTCGAACAGCAGTGGCGACACAAAGCAGATGGTGGCCAAGTTCAAGAGAATTGCGACAGCCAACAAGTTTGAGGAGCTTATGACGGTCAAAGGTAAAGATGAGAAGACGGCAGTGATCTACTTCCGGGACTTTGGCAATAATATCAGACAATTTGCCCTCTTACAGGAAAGCCCACAGGGCTTTGGCATCTACATCCTTTCCGGCTCTGTCACACTGAAAGATATCCAGGGGATTGTGGAAAAATGACGAAAGGATGGTGCAAAGATACTGGACACAACAATAATGGGTTATGAAAAAACTGTATGCATTTCTCAAAGACCACCTCATCGGCATTTTGGTAGCAGTAGTCGTCTTGATAGGATGCCTAATCACAGAGAGCTGGCTTAAATTGCTGCTGATATGGATAATTGTCCTAGTGATTAACTTCCTTCTGAAAAGGAGTAAGAAATAGCCCCGCCGTGCATGCCTTGCTATTGACAGTTTTCTACAGGATGTAAGGGCGATATGAGTAGTTACAATATACAACAAAATTGATAAACATATGAAAAAAGTAGGAATAATATTAGAGTGGCTCACCACACATGGGAAGACGTCAATAGAACGGTTTGTCATATTTCCTTTCTTCGGTATGCTTGCCTCGAAGTATGCCCCAGCAAGTTCTCAATGGCTGATTAACAGCATCCTTGCAGTTTGGCTCGTGGTCATGGGATGGGAACTAGTGACGCTTCTTCGGGGAAAGGAGTGGAACTAAAAAAGGAGACTGTGCGCTATGAAAAAACTGTATGCATTTCTCATTGACCACCTCATCGACATCGTGGTAATAGTGGTTCCTGCATTATTGGTGTTCTTAATAGGATACCTGTTCACAGGGCGCTGGCCTTCATGGTGGCTATTGGTGGATATAACGATAACAGTCCTGGTGATCGACTTCCTGATGAAAAGGTTCAGGAAGAAATGATTCTAGCCGGGCAGGCGGCAGTTTCTGCTGAATTAGGAAGATAAAGGTGAAGGAAAGACCAAAGAAAAAATGCCGTTTCTTTGGTCTTTCGCATTTATTTTTGTAATTTTGCAGGGCGATAGCAGTAACTTTTTCGTTTGTCAATCGTCTTAACTAAATAGAGAGGATGAAAGAACTCAGCTTCCGCACGGACGTGTTGCCGCTGAAGGACGAACTCTTCCGGCTGGCACTGCGCATCACTCTCAACAGAGCTGATGCGGAGGACGTTGTGCAGGAGACGATGCTGAGAGTCTGGAAACGCCGCGAGCAGTGGGACGAGCTGGAGTCGATAGAGGCTTTCTGCCTGACCATCTGCCGCAATCAGGCCCTCGACAAGATGAAGCGTGCCGACAATATGAACGCCACGCTTGAAGAGGGACACGACAAGGCCGACCGCTCGTATGCCTCGAACCCCGAGGAGCAGGCGGTGCAGCGCGACCGCGTGGCGATGGTGAGGGCTCTGATAGCCCAGCTGCCCGAGAAGCAGCGCACCTGCATGCAGCTGCGCGACATGGAGGGAAAGGCGTACAAGGAGATAGCCCAGGTGCTGGGCATCACTGAGCAACAGGTGAAGGTGAACATCTTCCGGGCGCGCCAAACCGTCAAAGAGAGGTTTAAACAAATGGATGAACATGGACTATAAGTACATCGAACAACTGCTGGAGCGCTACTTCGAAGGGACTACGACCCTCGACGAGGAGCAGGCACTGAGGACCTTCTTCGCTCAGGAGCATGACGACATGCCCGAGGAGCTGGAGCAGTGGGTACCGCTGTTCGCCGTGGTGAACGAGCGGCCTGCGCTGGACGAGGACTTCGACAAGCGCGTGCTGGCCATGACAGTGGAGGCGGCACCCGTGAAGGCCCGCACCATCAGCCTGGCCCAGCGGTTGCGCCCGTTGTTTGGAGCTGCTGCCGTGGTGGCTATCCTGCTGACGCTGAGCCAGGCCATCAACCAGTCGCTGCGCTCGAACGACATCTGGGTGGATGCCGACCAGTATGCCAAGGTGAAGCAGGTGAGCGACGATAATGCCGTGGCCTACGACCAGCTGGGCGACTCGCTGAAGCTGGCCAAGGACGAGATGGCGCCAGTCACTCCTGCCGACTCTATGATGAGCGGCAAGGTGAAATGACGGGCATTGACCATTAAGGATTGAATTTTATTTCTATGCTTTCTCTATAACATTATCATTTAGGATTAAAACAACTTCAAATCAAGCTGTGAAGCTTCACATTTTTCCAAGAAAAGCCAAGGGCCGTGCGTCGAGAATGACGGACGGCCCTTAACTATTGTTGCTCCTTTTTAAAGACTATAGCTCAATGACACGGAGCGAGTAGGGTGGGAGCGTGGTGGGCGCGCTGGTGGTGATGACCTCGGTGCGGGCATGCTGGTCGTCAATGCTGCCAGTGAACTGCTGGCAGGTGACCTGCGAGGGCAACGGCAGTCCCTCGACCTTCACTTCTAGCGTGCGCGGCAGGGCGTTGACGAGCTTCAGATAGCGGCGTCCCGTCTTGCTGTTGGCTACGAGGCTGGCTCCCAGGCGATGGCTGAGCTCAACGGAACCTTGAATGGTGAACTGCGAACTGAGATACCTGTCGCCGCTATTCACGGAGAAGAGCCGCTGCACCTCATAGGCAGGCGTGGTGCGCACGCTGGTGTTCGAGAAGTAGATCATGTCGGGGTCCCAGTTGTGATGTCCGTCCTTGCAGAGCATGGGTGCATAGCTGGTCATCTCGACAATGTCGCCATTGCGCTCTATATCAGTGAGGTAGAGAGCCTCGGCGAGTGCCGTCTCGACATTGGGACGCTTCACGTTGGTGCTTGCCGCCCATTCGCCGAGATAGACCTTAACAGCCCCCCCTACTGCCCCCGAGGGGGCTTCATTACCTTGTGGGACATTTGTGTCCCCCTCGGGGGACGAAAGGGGGGCTCTTGGATAACTGTCGTAATAATCGCGATGGTGCATGAACCATCCCGTCGACTCGTAATAATGCTCGTCGGTCATATACTGCAGGTCGGGGTGCTTGCGGGTGAAGTCCCAGCCCTCGATGTAGTCGGCCGAAGGAGTGTGGAAGGGTCCTACGGTGCCGCAAATCATGATCTCGGGATGGCGCTGGCACAGGGCACGGCATATCATCTCATAGCGCTCTTCGAAGACGGTGCCGATGATGTCCTCATTGCCTATGCCGAGATACTTCAGATGGAAAGGCTCGGGATGACCAGCCTCGGCGCGCTTGCGTGCCCACTCGTTGGTGGCTGGGTCGGCGTTGGCCCAGTCGATGAGGTTGCAGAGCTCATCGATGTAAGCAGGCATCTCATCCATCGGAATGCCTCCCTGCTGTCCTGCCACCCCCTTGGCATTGGCAGCAGAGTTTTGGCAGGGTACACCTGCGGCAAGTACGGGTAGAGGCTCAGCACCGATGTCCTCGCAGAAGAGGAAGTACTCGTAGAATCCTAGTCCTCGGGTCTGGTGGTAGTTCCAGATGTTGAAGTCGGGCACGCGCTCCTCCAATGGTCCGATGGTGTGATGCCAGTGATACATGTTGTCAATGCCCTGCCCGTGAGTGAGGCAGCCGCCCGGGAAGCGCACGAACTTAGGATGCAGGGCGGCGATGACCTCCGCCAGGTCTTTGCGCAGGCCGTTCTTACGGTTACGGAATGTCTCCTGGGGGAAGAGTGAGATTATGTCCACAGCAGCCTCGCGGCTTCCCTTGGGCAACAGGAGCAGGCGGGCAGCCTCCTCCGAGCGTGAAGCGGTGAGCACGCATGAATACTTGCGCCAGTCATTGGCCTTGGCCTTGATCCTGCCCTTGCCGATGATGCTCCCGTCGGCTGCCAGCAGTTGCACGTCTATCTGTTTCTTCCCCCGGACGAAGATGCTGAAGTCGTATTTCTGCCCGGCCTCGATGGCAATGCCATCCCAGCCTTCGTTCCACAATGAGTCACTGGCGACGAGCGCATAATGGGGATTGTGCTGACTGAGTGGTGCGTCCTGGGCGATTTTGATTTCCGATGGGGAGTGCCAGGCTGTAGTGGATGTCCAGCCGCGATGGTCTCTGGCTGAGTATTCGAAGTCGCGGTTCTGTATCATCTCAGCATAGAGTCCTCCGTCGGCCGCATAGCTGATATCCTCAAAGAAGATGCCGATGAGCTTGTCGCTGATGGCCTTCTGTCGTGTGGTGTCGATACGGAGTGTGGCGTGCATGGTTGACGGCAGCTGACTGAGCGTGCGGCTGTCGTCGTGCATGCGTTCGGCAGAGCGACGGGCATCATCGTCCCTCGTCTGGAAATGGCTGCGCAGGCGTTGTGTCTCCTTCGGTGTGACTGCAAAGGGCTGCCCCTCCACACGCTTCCCGTCGACGGTGATGGCATAGCGTCGCCAGAGGTTGGAGTCGAAGAGCGGCATGTCGATGTCGGAGGAGAAACGCCTGAAGTCGGTAGAGGCAAACACGCGGCGTGTGCCCTGATCGGAGTGGTAATAGATGTTGAAGCCGTCGGTGGTGGGCTGTATCACCGGGTCGAGACATTGCTTGGTGGTGACTTGCGGATAGTCCTGTGGTCGCCAGGTGACAAGGTCGGCGCTATAGGCAGCGGCGAAGAGTGGTGAGTGGTCGTTGACCTGGAACACCAGTCGCCATGAACCGTCGCTGGCGCGACAGAGCGAGGGATGATACATGCGTTTCTCTGCTCCCCAAGGACCGTAATCAGAGGAGCACAACTGTCCGAGGTGCTTCCAGCCCGTGGTGTCGAGCACTGCCACATGCAGGCCCTGCCGGTAGTCGGGTGAGTAGATGAAGATGCTGTCAAGCTGTTGCGCGGGCGCAACGACAGGCTGCAAAGACAGGATGGCGGCGATGGCCGTGAAGATGACTTTTCGTGACATGATATGATAGTATTTTAGTTTCTGGCTGCAAAGATACACATTATTTATGACTCTGCAAAGCATTGATACTGCAAAAAACATGCAAAAAGTTTGCATTTCCCAAAAAAAAGGCGTATCTTTGTCCCCAGATTTTTGTACAGACCTTATGAAGAAACATGCATTAGTTCTCTTTTTGTTGATAGTGGCCTTGTCGGCAAGAGCCCAGAGTGTTTATAACGTGCTGGACTTCGGAGCCAAAGGCGACGGTGAGACCGACGATGCCCCTGCCCTGCAGCTGGCCATCGACAAATGTACGTCGGAAGGCGGCGGACGGGTGCTGCTGCCTCGCCAGCATACCTTCCTCTGCGGCCCCCTGGAGTTGAAGAGTAATGTGGAGCTGCACCTGGAGTCGACGGCGACGCTGCTCTGCAATCCCGATGAGAGCCTCTACACGCAGAGTGCTTTCGGCGAGAATCGTGGCGAGGGCATGATGTGGATTTGGGCCAAAGGTGCCCGCAACCTGAGCATCACCGGTCGCGGCACTATCCACGGCAACGGCATCAAGTTCATGGGCATGGAGCTGAATGACTCCTATGAACTGAAACCGCTGGCCGATCCAGCCTTTGACCCGAGACCCCACGTGCTGACGCTCATCGCCTGCGACAACCTGCTCATCCGCGATGTCACAATCTATGAGGGAGCCTACTGGACGGTGCACCTCGTGGGCTGCAACGTGGCACTCATCGACGGCATCAACCTGCTGAACAACCTGAAGATACGCAATGGCGACGGCATCGACCTCGACCATTCGAAGAACGTGCGCATAGCCAATTGCCATATCACCTCTGGCGACGACTGCATCTGCCTGAAGAACCGCCGAGAATATGCCGAGTACGGAGCCTGCCACGACATAGTGGTGACCAACTGCACCCTGGCCAGCCGCTCGTGTGCCATCAAGATTGGTAGTGAGAACATGGACAACATCTACAATGTGCTGGTGGACAACTGCATCATCACTGCCTCCAACCGAGGGCTGGGCATACAGAACCGCGACGAGGGCACCATCACCGACGTCACCTTCTCGAACATCATGATGGACCTCCAGCTGTGGAGCGACGTGTGGTGGGGCAAGGCAGAGCCTATCTACGTCACCAGCTATCCGCGTGCCGATGGCAATCACAAGGATGCTAACTGGCGATTCCCCAAGGGTGAGACGCAGGGACGCTGTGGTGCCGTCAGCCGCATCACCTTCAACAATATCCAGGCCACGAGCGAGAACGGATGCTTCATCGGCGGCGACACGCCTGAAAAGGTGAGCGACATCTCGCTGAACAACGTCACCTTGAACCTGCGCCGGCAGACCACCTATGCCAACGGCATCTACGACAAGCGCCCCTGCAAGGGTGAGTCGTTCGTGACCGGCCGCGTCTATGGCGTGTACATCGAGGAGGCTACAGGCGTGAACATCGACAATCTCACTGTGAATAGCTACTTGGCCAACTATGAGGGCAAGGTGAAGTATCCCGCCAAGACCCTCAACCCCGTCCACCGCCTGAAGAACTTCGTCAACAAGACTGCCGGTGAACTGTCGCAGTGAGACTAGGAGCACTAGGATCCCTAGGACTTACTAGGAGCACTAGGATTACTAGGAGCACTAGTGAGACTAGACTAAACGAGCAAAAAAACAACAATAAACATAATTAAAAACAACCATTAAAAAACAAACGTTATGCAAAATGTAAGAAAAGCATTCAGCCGCACCCTGACGCTGGCCTTGCTCCTGATGGTGACAACCGTCGCCTGGGCACAACAGCGCATCGGCGGTACTGTGAGAGACGCTAAGGGCGAAGCCCTCATTGGCGTGAGCGTGAAGCAAGCCGGCACACAGAACGGCACAACTACCAACGCCAATGGACAGTTCTCCCTCACCGTTCCTCAAGGGGCAACCCTGGAGTTCACCTACATCGGCTACACACAGCAGCGCCTTCCGGCGCGCAACGGGATGGTGGTCACCCTGCAGGAAGACAATCAGCAAATCGACGAGGTCGTCGTCGTGGGCTATGGCACCATGCGCCGCAAGGACGTCACCTCGAGTATCACCACCGTACAGGCCAAAGACCTGAACCAGGGCGTGTTCTCCGACCCCGCCTCGATGCTGCAGGGCAAGGTGGCCGGTCTGAGCATCACCACCACCGGCGACCCCTCGGGCACTCCCAGCATCACCCTGCGCGGTGCCTCTTCACTGCGTGAGGGCGCTGCCATGGAGCCGTACTATGTCATCGACGGAATTCCCGGTGTCGACATCTCGATGGTCGCTCCCGACGATATTGAGTCGATCGACGTGCTGCGCGATGCCTCTGCCACCGCCATCTACGGATCCAAGGCTGCCAACGGTGTGATCATCATCACCACGAAGAGCGGACAGGAGGGTCGTACCAACGTGAGCTACAATGGCTATGTGGCTTTCTCCAAAGCCCTGAAGACCCTCGACATGGCATCAGCCAGCCAGCTGCGTCAGGCAGGCGAGGTGGTGACCGGCGAGGACTATGGAGCTGACACCGACTGGCAGGACGAAGTGCTGCGCACCGGCATTGCCCACAACCACAACGTGAGCATCAACGGCGGCAACAAGACCACGAAGTACATGGGGTCGCTGAACTATACCAACAACGACGGTGTAATCCGTGGTACTGACATGAGCCGTGTCAACGCACGTGCCTTGATGTCGACCAGCATCCTGAAGGACTATCTGAACATCTCGCTCGGCGTGAACGCCATGCAGGGCAAACACCATGGCGTGCCCGTGGGTACCAATGGCGAGAGCGTGCTCGACGCCATGAACTACTACTCGCCCACGAACCCTGTCCGTAACGACGATGGCACGTGGTTCAACATGAACTATGGCTCGCAGAACTTCAACCCCATGTCGATGATCTATGAGGACTCTAACGACCGCACATGGAAGCGCATGCAGTTCATCGGCAAAGCTTCGCTGAAGATTATTGATGGTCTGCTGCTGAACGCCAACTACTCGTACAACAACCGCCAGACCATCTACAGCTACTACAACAGCTCGCAGTCGCAGCTGCCTTATGGCGGCACTGCCGGCAAGGCTTTCCGCCAGACCCGTTCAGGCGACGACCAGACACTGGAGATCTACGGCAACTTCGACCGTACGTTCAATCAGGTGCACAGACTGGGTCTGATGGCTGGTTACACCTGGGAGGAGCGTACTAGCGACGATGGCTTCGGACTGGCCGTCTTCAACTTCTACGACGACACTCTGGGCTACAACAACCTGTCATATGGCAACCTGATGCGCGGCATGCAGGACGTGGACAGCGGTGTCAAGGAGACCATCCGCAACATCTCGTTCTATGGCCGTCTGAACTACAGCTACGCCAGCCGCTATATGTTGCAGGCAACTATACGCCGCGATGGCTCGTCGGTCTTCGGTAAGAACCACCAGTGGGGTACCTTCCCTTCAGTCTCTGTCGCATGGAACATCGCCGAGGAGCAGTTCATGCAGAACAGCATCTTCGACCAGCTGAAGCTTCGCGCCGGCTATGGTATCAGCGGTAACGCCCTGGGATTTGGTGCCTATACCGCCATCGCCACCTATGGCCTGAACTCCGCCAACACCTTCGAGTATGCCAACCCTGACGGCACCACCGCCACCTACTCGAAGCTGGAAGCCACCAAGAACGCCAACCCCGACCTGAAGTGGGAGTCGACTGCCATGCTTAACTTGGGTCTTGACTTTGCCTTCTTCAATAGTCGCCTCAGCGGTACCATCGAAGTCTACAACAAGAAGACCACCGACCTTATCTGGGACTACCCCGTCAATCCTGCTGTCTATCCCGCCACCAACCACACACTGAAGGCCAACGTGGGCGAGATTACCAACAAGGGTATCGAACTGACCATCAACGCTGTGCCTGTACTCACCAAAGACTTCCAGTGGCAGACCACGCTGAACCTGGCCCACAACAAGAACGAGGTGACCAAGCTCACCAACTCGACCTTCAGTGTCGACTACATCGACTGGGGTAACCCCAACATCGCTGGTATCGCCTCTAACGGCGAGGTTGAGCGCATCATGGAAGGCGAGCCCATCGGCACCTTCTACACCTACGAGTTTGCCGGCTACGATGCCAACGGCAACTCCACCTACTACGTCCACGACCCCGTGACCAACGAGCGCACCGGTACCACAACCACCGACCCGCAGAAAACCGACAAGACCGTCGTCGGCTCGGCACAGCCCAAACTCACCTACGGATGGAACAACACATTGTCGTGGAAGGGCTGGAGCCTCACTGCTTTCTTCCAGGGAACACTCGGCAACAAGATTATGAACGCAGCCCGTGCCCACTACAGCGCCCGCTCGCTCACCTCTGGCGGCAAGAACGTGCTGGAGGATGCCCTCAGCGACCCGCACTTCAAGAGCGATGCCAACTTCCACCTGCCCAGCGACCGCTATCTGGAGAATGGCAACTACCTGCGCCTGAAGACCCTCACCCTGGGCTACACCTTCCGCAACCTTGCCGGATGGGCACAGGACATCACCATCTACGGTACGGCCAACAACCTGCTCACCCTGACCAGCTACAAGGGCCTCGACCCCGAAGTGAACCTCGGTGGCCTGCAGCCAGGTCTCGACATGCGCGAAACCTTCTACCCCCACACCCGCTCGTACATGGTGGGCGTGAAGATCAACTTCGGCGGCAGTGCCGAGAAGAAGGCAGAGGCTCCCAGGACCGTCTACGTGACCGACAACGATGAGATTGACCGTCTGAATGCAGAGGTCAACCGCCTCCGCAACGAGCTCGAGGCCGCCAAGAATGTGAAGACCGACAACGTGAAGGTCATTGACAACAGCCGGGTCGTCACCTTCCCCTACCTCGTCAATTTCACCATTGGCCAAAGCGACCTGGAGAACCGCGAGAAGGTGAACCTCGAGACCGTGGCAAAGATGATCAAGGACACGCCTGAAAAGAAATACACCGTCTACGGCTATGCCGACAAGCAGACGGGCACGGAGGAGCGCAATGCGCAGCTCTCGCAGGAGCGCTCACAGAACGTCTACGACATCCTCATCCAGTATGGCGTATCCGCCAACCAGCTCGTCAAGGCTGCCAAGGGTGGCGTCGACGTGATGTACCTCAACGACCCACAGCTCTCACGTTCAGTGATTATCTCAGAAGTAAAGTAACTTAGACATATAGAGGAAAGTATGAAAACGAACATCAAACTATACATGGCAGCCACCCTCATGGCTTTGACCTCGGTGGGCTGCACCGACCTGGATGTCACGCCCGAGTCGCAATACACACAATATCCTGCCTCCGACATTGCCCAGGAGGCACAGTTGGCCGACGTCTATTTCCACTTGCGCGGCACGCTGGGCCGCCGCTATATGGAGGCACAGTCGCTGGCCAGCGACGAGTGGGTGGGCATCAGCTTCGATGGTGACTACTACGACAGTGGCACCTACGCACACACCTGCCTGCACAACTTCTCCTACAGCGACCCCAGCATCGGGTGGTATGACGACGTGATGGCCGGCATCACCAAGGCCAACCAGGCCATCTTCAACATGGGCGGCATCGAGGCTTCGCCCGAAGGCACTGCCCCTGCCCGAGCCATGCGTGCCTACTACACCTGGATCCTGATGGATAGCTTCGGCGACACCCCGATCCTCGACCACCTCGTCCAAGAGGGCGAGGCCGTGGTGCGCCAGCCGCGTGCCGACGTGGCCCGCTGGATCGAGAGCGAGCTGCTCGACATTATCCCCCTGCTCAGCGACAAGAACGATGCCACTACCTACGGCAAGCCCAACAAGTGGATGGCCGAGGCACTGCTGGTGAAGCTCTACATCAACTGGCCCGTCTACACCGCTGCCGACGTGACGCAGTACGACGCTGCCAGCTACTCTAACGAGCACCTTCAGGACGTGGTGAAGTATTGCGATGAGATCATCGAGAGCGGTCTCTTCGACATCGCTGCCGGCAGCAACGGCTACCGCTCGAAGTTCTTCCCCGACAACACCGAGCGTGGCATCAAGGACTTCATCTACGTGATGCCCTTCGACGCACTGACCCAGCAGGGCTTCCAGTACTGCCGTCCGCGCATCTGGCGCCAAGGGCGCAACGACGGTGAGGGTGGTCCCGGCTACTTCGGCTCCGACATTGGCAACTCCACAGGTGGCAACTTCTCGATGACCCCCGAGATGAGCGACCTGATGATGGCCCTCTCGCATGACGACCGTCAGGAGAACATCCTCGCCGGACAAATCTACATGTTCGACCCCAACACCTATGCCAAGACCTCTACTCCTTATAAGTATAAGGGAGAGAACATCGTGCTGACCAAGACGATCACCCTTAAGCGGAAGGATGCCGACGGCAACGTCATTGACCCCGTACAGACCAACACCGGTAAGGATGTCAACGGATGGAGTCAGGGCTACAAGAGCGTGAAGTGGTTCGTCATTGCCAGCGACTTCAGCAATGGCCGCAACCAGTCGAACGACCTGCCCATCTTCCGCTATGCTGACATCCTCCTCACCAAGGCTGAGGCCATCACCCGTGGCGCAACGGCCACACTGGGCCAGACGCCGCAGAGCCTGTTTAACATCATCCGCTCGTACGTCAACGCCCCCACCATCGACCACAACCCCTCACTGCAGGAGCTGCTCGACGAGCGCGGACGCGAGTTCTTCGATGAGAACTGGCGCCGCAACGACATGATCCGCTTCGGTACGTTCGAGAGCAACTATGGCTTCCACACCACCCAGTGGCTCGACCCGCTGGACGGCCAGGTGAAGGCCTTCCCCACAGCCCGCTTCGACAAGGAGTGCCGCATCTTCCCCATTCCCGAGGGAACGCTCAACAACAATACTAACTGGAAGCAGAACCCCGGCTACTAAACCTCAAAACATTCTGGGCAGTCACAAACGTGGCTGCCCAGAATCGTTAATTGGATAGCCGAAAGCTTAAATAGTATTAGAAAAAGAATGTTTTTCTTCCAATTATTTTGTCAATTGGAAGAAATTTCTTACTTTTGCGGCATGAATGAAGATATAAGAGAAACATTTCACTCTGCGGAATACGATGAATAATATGCCAGTCTTGATGAGAAGACGAAGGTGAAGTACGACTACGTGGAGACAATAATAAAGACCCAATACGTTGTCAACAAGAAGTTTGTGAAGAATCTCGAAGGAACGGAATTCTATGAGGCGCGAATCTCTGTGGCTACCAATGAACATCGTACGATAGTCTTTGCTATTGATTCTTTTTCGTTCATAGAAAGCAAACGGGTGCTATTCTTGAATTCATTTTTAAAAAAGAGCACCAAACAATATAAGGGCGAAATAGAAAAAGCCCGACAAATTTTGAACCAATTTATTCAAGGAGGACAAGAGGATGATAAAGATTGATGAAAAGAAGCTGGCCGAGTTGAAAACTGGCTCACAGCATTTGGCAGAGAAATATGGTGAGAAAGGAACTCCCAGCCGTGAGGAATACGAAGCAAAGGCAAAAGCCTGGTACTATGCAGAGTTGCTACGTGACGAGCGCAAACGTCAGAAACTGACCCAGCAACAGTTAGGTGAACGTATTGGCAAGAAGCGTGAGTATATTTCTTCCCTTGAACAGGGACAGACCGACATGCAGCTCTCTACGTTCATGCTCATTGCCAATGCCTTGGGACTCAGATTCTCATTAGTAGTAGGATAATAGATGTGTAGCGACGGTGGGAGCGAAGCTTGGACACCGTAAGCTATATAGTTAGCCACCATAAGTCATATTGTTGGCCATTGTAAGTCATATAGTTAGCCACCGTAAACTATATACTTATTGACAGGAGTAATAAGGCCGTCACTTAGCAATGCCGTCATTTTGCAATTGCTCGTGGCCGATGTGCGATATACCCGACGTTTTTCAAGACCTTTTTTGTCCATTTTCGCGATTCTAATATCACAATATCACCACTAATATCACACTCTAACCTATTGTGGCAAAGCATATTAATAGCTTGGTGATATTTGTGATATTAACTTTTGCAAAAACTACAGATGTGTACATACAAATCTAATCTGGATAATAGTGAAAGATGTTGTGTTGCCAACCAAACACGGCACTTTAGAAGTGCCTCGACAGCCTCCTTGTATTACAAAGACGCCATCCTTCCACTACAAGAGTGCCGCAGATCCACTACTAGAAGGCAGTCGTCCGTATACAAAAACGCCGCCTCAGTTCACCAATCTTGCCTGACCCATTGCGGTCAGAGGTCTTCAAATTCCACAATAATTACATCAGGCCTTCGTCCTCCTCCATTTTCTTGCGTAGCTCTTCTATTTTCTTGTCCATCTCAGCTTTCATCTCAACAAGCTTTTCTAATTCTTGCCTATATTCGTTGGCTCTTTCTTTCTTAGCTGTCGAAGAGAAAACAACCGATGTAGAATCCGAATCATCCATGAGGCCAAGTTTCTTCATACGCGACTTTATTCCCCCAATATTCCGATTCATCAGTGACGCAATCTCTGATATGCTTAGCCCCTGTCTGTAATATCCTTTCAGTTCTTTGTCTTCCTCGTCGTCCCATCTTGCATACGCATTGGCATGGAGTTGTTTCTGCTTTTCCATATATGAGGAGGATTCCGAAGGCGTGAGAGATGGGACGGCATCAGGAAATGGTAGGTCTGCACTATCGCCTTCATACTGACTGATGGCTTCGATGAATGGCTTGCCGTATGCCTTTGCCTTATATTCGCCAAAACCATAAACATCAGCCATTGCCTCTAACGTCGTAGGACGTTTCAGCACCAAGTCTTGCAAGGATTTGTCGGACATGACAATGAATGCAGGTTTGCCAATCTCTGTTGCCACTTGCCGGCGCACCTCTCGCAGACGGCTATATAGGTCGTTTGATTGTCCTTGGCCGATGGTAGCCCATTCTTTCTCCCTTTCCTCTCTTAGCTTCTTTCTGCGTGACCTAACCGTAAAATCTTCACGATTGATAACAGCCAGTTGTACGTTGCGCTTTCCATAGAGGACTTCCTTACCCAACGGTGTGATGTGCAGATGGCGGTCTTCATTGTAGGCTATCTCGAAGAACCCCATCTGTAGCATTTGCAACAGATAGTCATGCCAGTCACGGGCAGAAATATCGCGCCCGACACCGAAGGTCTTTATTTGGTTATACTTGTTGCCGACTACGTCGGGTGACAACGTTCCACGCAGGATGTCAACCATCAGCGTGAAACCGATACTCTCCTTGGTGCGGACAATGGCCGAAAGTGCTTTCTGAACAATAGTCGTACCGTCGAACATCTGTGGAGGTGTATGGCAAACGTCACAGTTGCCACAGCTCTTCTCGCTGATTTCTCCGAAATAGTTCAGCAGTATGCGACGACGACAAACCTGTGCTTCGGCATACTCTTGCATACGCTGAAGCTTGTCAAGATTGATTTCCTGTTGTCCGCTCTCGTCAGCAAACTTACGCAGTGTCATGATGTCCTGCAAGTTGTAGAACAACACCGTCTCACATGGAAGACCATCACGCCCGCCACGCCCTATCTCCTGATAGAAGCTCTCGATACTTTTGGGAAGATTGTAGTGTACCACAAAACGGACATTGCTCTTGTCGATACCCATGCCAAAGGCTATCGTAGCACAGATAATCAGGACGCGATCATTCTGAAAGTCATCCTGTACCTGACTGCGCTCTGAGTTAAGCAGTCCGGCATGATACACACCAACAGAAAAACCATCCTGCTTCAACTTAGCCGCAAGCGTCTCTGTGGTCTTACGAGCCAGGCAGTATATGATGCCACTTTCCTGTGGGTGACGGCGAATCAGCTCCTCTATGGAACGCAACTTATCCCTTGCCGAATAGCCTCGTTTCACGTCAAGGCTCAGGTTCGGGCGGTCAAAGCTGCTGATGTATGTCTTTGCATCTTGAATATTCAACTGCACCAGAATGTCCTCCTTGGTAATCTTGTCGGCAGTAGCCGTCAAGGCCATAATCGGAACGTGCGGGAACAGTTGCTTCAACTGGCCCAGTTGTGTATATTCCGGACGGAAGTCGTGGCCCCAACCTGAGATGCAATGAGCCTCGTCAATGGCAAACATTGACACATGCGCAGTCTGTAATATTGCCAACACACCGCCAATCAACCGTTCTGGAGAAATATATAGCATCTTCACCTTCCCCTCGACGCAGCGATTGATGATGTCACGGTTATATCCCTCATCGTTACTGCTGTTCAGAGCCTCAGCAGCGATACCATTCATCCGCAATCCCTCCACTTGGTCTTTCATTAGCGAGATAAGTGGCGACACAATGACAGCCATCCCATCCATCAGCAATGCTGACATCTGGAAACAAAGCGACTTGCCACCACCCGTAGGCATCAGCACCAGCGAGTCACCACCACCAATGGTATGCATGATAATCTCCTCCTGAAATGGCCGGAAACTGTCATATCCATAATAGGTCTTTAGAGCTTGCTTTATATCTTGTATGTTCGCCATTATTCCTTTTTTTATTCAGTTCTCTACAAATTCGTCCTAAGCATAATCGATAGCCGTTGGCAATCGTTTTACAGGCAGCAACATTTGCACGTCAATTAAGTCGTTGTTTTCTAAATAGGTAGCCACGGCTATCGATTTTAAGATAAGGTCTGCCCATGACTCATAAAACTGGCGCATAAACTTCAGGTTCGTTCCAGAAAACCCTCTTAGTCCAGGCAATTCGCGTTGCAATTGTTCACTGATTCTTTCGATGGCCCCAGTGCCCCAATATCCCTTTCGCGAGTGTTCTGAGATATAACGGCCAATACCAAAGTACAGCGAAAGTTGTTCACGATTCACCACCTTTGCAGCCCTATACTGGCTCAGCAATATGGCCTGCTTGATTGCCGTCACCGCCGAACGTAATTCGGTGGGTAAAGTCAAATCATCTATTTTTTCATTCATATTTCTATAACGTTTCGTTTCTATCTAATATTATTAGCACACTGATTCCTCACCAATCATGTGCGGTTCATTATTATTTTGCTTAAACTCCACCCATTCTGTTTCACCGGGGAGTTTGCATAGCTCTTTTACTAGTAAACCTAAGTTTTCCATATTTCAGTAATTGGCTTCTGCTTTTATGTTTTTATAATGAATGATGTCGTGTTGTAGCAAAGACATGGCGAAATCGAAGACTATGATTCTGAAACTGCGTAACAGAGTTTACTTACTCGGCATTTGTCAAATTCTGACCACAAAGATAAAGAAATAATTGCAGACCGAAACGTTTCTTCCCAATAATCTGCAATGATTTATGTTTTTTTCAGAAACAAAGACTTGTTAAAGAGTGCCAACCTCTAGAAACCGCATATTTGACTACACCCTAATTGCACTGGTCGCTGTCGTGCCCACAAAACGTACACTCTTCTTTCATATTCCTCGGGGAAGACGAAATCCAAGTTTTTTGCAAAGAAAATGGGAGAAAAATTGGGGATTACAGATAAAGTTTGTATCTTTGCAGCAGATTTGTTACTAACTTAATACTATTATGAGAACATCGCTTTTTGTTTATATCGCATGTCTGGCCGTGGGAGTGACTACTGCCAGCGCACAGGACTATTCGGAGTTATTGACTGCCTCCTTTCCTGCCGATGCCACTTGGCTCATCACCAATCCTTCGTTTGAGACGGGCGATGAGACGGGCTGGACGCTCATAGGCAAAGATCCGAATGGTAATGATGAGTTCAAGACTCGCGACTATGGAATGTCGGGCAAGGATGGTACCTATTTGATGAATGCCTATCAATGGTGGGCGCCTTCACTCGAGGTTCGTCAGATGGTGGAAAATGTTCCTAGTGGTGAATATGAGCTATCGGCAGTGGTCTGCACATGGGAAAACCGTACCGTGACATTGGCGGCCAATGAAAAGTCTGTCTCTGTGGAAGGACAAGGAGATCAAACAGGCATTCCTGTCTCTATCGATATTACCATAGGGGTCGACCAACAGCTCACCATAAGTGCCAGTAGCACCGGGCAGTGGTGGGTGGAAGGTCATGAAGGCGAGACGCAGACCTTCTTCAAGCTCGACAATGTTCGCCTCACCTGCAAAAGCATTTTCCTCAATGGCTATGCACAGCCTCTGCCCAACGACAAAACTACGGTTCTTCAGCCCAAACAATGGTACTATTATGATTCTGACTACAGGACAGGGTATCGGCTAACTGGCAATCTCGAAGGCTTGGTTTATAGCTCTGACGGACAGAAACTCCTCTCCGACATCGTCACCTCTCCAGCCGAGCGCGAGATGACACTGGCCCGCGGGCGCCACTATTTCATGACTACTCGCAGCGATGCCACACTCAGCATCAGCAAGACCCGTTATATGGAGGAAAGTGAACTCACAGCTGTGGCGCTGAATGTCGACGGACTGCCTAATAAGATTTTGGCAATTAACTTAAATGAAGGTGGACCAGGTGAAGAAGGCACAAAGAAGATAAGCCGCTACCTCGCGTCCAAGGGCTACGACATTATTGGTTGCAGTGAGGATTTCAACTATCATGGTTCTCTGATGTCGGCACTTAGCGATGATTATAGTAGCGGTAAGGTACGGGCAACACTAAGTGCATCGGGCCTGTCTCTCTCTATGCTGTTGAATGGTTTCCGCTTCGATACCGATGGCCTCAACTTCATTTGGAAAAATAGTACTTGTAGTGCTGCTAATGAAACATGGACCCAATGGACAAGCATGGCTAAAACCGACGGCAACCAATATGTCAAGAAAGGCTACCGCCATTACGACCTTACCCTCTCTGACGGAGTTGTCATTGATGTATTTGTCCTCCACATGGATGCCGGTGATAATGAGGATGCCATTAGTTCCCGTCTTTCACAATGGCGGCAGCTAGCCGAGGCAGTCAACGCCGCTGATTCCTCACGTCCCAAGCTCATCCTGGGCGACACCAATAGCCGATGGACGCGCGAGGACATTGCTTCCAACTTCATGGCCCGTCTCAACAAGAGTCTCACAGCTACCGACGTCTGGGTAGAGTTCTTCCGCGACGGCCACCAGCCCACTACCGACATGGCCGACCTCACCGACCAGAGCAATCCCGAGAACTATTCCAACTACGAGGTGGTGGACAAGATTATCTATGTCAACCCGTGGATAGGCAACACCGTCCAACTCGTGCCGCAGAGCTTCCGCATTGAGCAGGACTACACCTACGACACCATTGACCACGATGGTAACACCAAGCCCCTCGGCGACCATCGTCCCGTAGTAGTCACCTTTAAGATTCTGAAGTCAGGTGACCTCATCGGCGACGTCAATCACGACGGGTATGTGAACATTGTTGACGTTGTGGAAATCGTGAACTACATCTTAGGCCGCCCGTCAGCCGACTTCGACGTGACGGTAGCCAACCTTAACGGTGACCAGGAGGTGACCGTGGCCGATGCTGTGACTGTGCTGGATATGATTCTTCCCTGAGTCGTCAGAACACCAGCTCGCCATCGAAGCTGACGAAATCACGCTCCTGCGGACGAACGAAGATATAAGCCTTGCCGTTGGGATAGATGTCCACACGATAGTAGAAGCGGTCTTCATTGCTTCTTACGTCCATTTCCATGCAGGTGGCGCCGTTGCTGGTTGTCGACTGGCGGAAGCCGTAGATGGGCGATGTGAAGTTCAGCCCCTGCGACGGTGATCCATAGGGTAGGGCATAGGCCTGTCCGAAGAAGGGCAGGTAGCTCTCGAGCGTGTCGCCGCGCAGCTTGAGGCAGAAGTCAGATGTCACGCGATGGTTGCCGTACCGCTGCGTCTGCATGTGGTCGACCTCAATCGTCATCCGTCGTTGGCTGATGGCCTGCTCTACCAGCTGGTGTGTCACCCGCTGCCTCTCTTGTCGCTCTTCCAGCGTGCTGCAGCCCACGATCGTCATCAGCAGTGCTGCCAGCACTCCCGTAAATAATAGCTTAATACTCCTTTTCATCATCGTTCCTCCATGTTTTAGGTAGTCCTTTGAATGTTTTATTGCATGTCGTAGACAACCTGCATGAGTCGCTTGCCTAGCTCGTCGGCCTCTTCGATGGTCTGGGCCTCGCTGTAGACGCGGATGATGGGCTCGGTGTTCGACTTGCGGAGGTGGACCCAGCGGGTGGGAAAGTCGATCTTCACACCGTCGATGTCGTTGACTGCGGCATCAGGGTCGCTGGCGTAGAGCTCCTTCACTTTCAGGAGGATGGCGTCGACATCGGTGTCGGGGGTGAGGTCGATGCGGTTCTTGGCTATCTGGTAGCTGGGGAAGGTGGCACGCAGTTGGCTGACTGTGCATCCCTTCTGGGCCAGCGACGAGAGGAAGAGGGCGATGCCCACGAGTGCGTCGCGACCGTAGTGGCTCTCGGGATAGATGACTCCGCCGTTGCCTTCGCCTCCGATGACGGCTCCCACTTCCTTCATCTTCGTGGTGACGTTGACCTCGCCCACGGCTGCTGCTGCATAGTGGCCTCCGTGGCGCTCGGTGACATCGCGCAGGGCTCGGGTGGAGCTGAGGTTGGAGACGGTGTTGAGTGAAGAGTGAAGGGTGGAGAGTGAAGCATTCTTTGCTTTTCGTTCTTCGTTGATCACATAGTCGGCCACGGAGACCAGGGTGTACTCCTCGCCGAACATGCGGCCGTCCTCGCAGATGAAGGCCAGACGGTCGACGTCGGGATCGACGACGATGCCCAGGTCGAAGCCGCCCTGACGCATGCGGTCCATGATGCCCTGCAGGTTCTTCTCCAGCGGCTCGGGGTTGTGGGCGAAGTGTCCGTTGCACTCGCCGTTGAGTATCTCGTAGTCGACGCCGAGGGCCTGGAAGAGCTGCGGGAGGATGATGCCTCCTACGCTGTTGATGGTGTCGGCACAGACGCGGAAGTGGCGCTGGCGGATGGCATCGGCATCGGTGAGACGCAGGTTGAGCACGCTGTCGACATGCCGCTGGTTCATGGTGTCGTCGAAGGTGACGTGACCCAGTTGCTCCACGGGTGCATAGTCGAAGTCCTCGGCCTCGGCTATGCGCAGCACCTCGGCTCCGTCGGCTGCCGTGAGGAACTCGCCCTCGCTGTTGAGCAGCTTCAGGGCGTTCCACTGTGTGGGGTTGTGCGAGGCGGTGATGATGATGCCTCCGTCGGCCTCATGCCAGCGCACGGCCAGTTCGGTGGTAGGCGTGGTGGCCAGTCCGATGTCGATGACGTCGAAGCCCATGCCTGTGAGTGTGCCGCAGACGATGTCGCGCACCATCTGTCCGGAGATGCGTCCGTCGCGGCCTACGACGATGGTTCCGGGTTTTCCTGATTTTCCGGACTTTCCGGAAATAAAAATAGCATATGCCGTGGTGAACTTGACGATGTCAAGCGGATTGAGGGTGTCGCCTGTACGGCCTCCGATGGTGCCACGGATGCCGGATATTGATTTGATGAGTGTCATAAGTCTGTCTTTCGTTGAAGGGTTATCTCATAATAATAAGGGTATACGTATTGTGATGCGATGCTGTGGCCGCGGGTGTGGGGTACGATGAGTCGCACCTTGGCGATGCGGTCGTCGGCTGAGCGAGGCCGCCCGACATTGAGGTAGCTCAGGGGTATTATGAGTCCTTCGGGCACGGTGCCGCCATAGGTGGAGTACCAGGCGCCGCTGGTGAAGGATGCAGTGAAGCTGTTGCCCGACCGCTTGACGTTCATGATGTCGACATCGTAGGGGTTGACATCGTTGTAGACGGCCGTGCTGTCGAGTATGCCCAGCTCGATGAAGCGCATGAGCAGCTCGGTGTTCTCGCCGTCACGCAGGGGCGATCCGCATCCCTTGTCCACGATCTGCATGTAGATGCCCGAGTTGTCGAGGTAGACGAACTCTCGCTTGTTGACGTCGGTGACGTTGCCATTGTCGTGGAACTGCTTCTCAGGTATGACCACGAAGGCCGAGTCGGCGATGAAATTCCTGATGGCCTTGCGTTCTTTCTCTTTCTTGTCGCCATAGGTCTCGTAGTCGTTACAAGAGCACAGTGAGCCGAGGCAGCAGACGGCGAGGATGGCTAGAATGGTTTTTCTCATGATGGTGGATTATTTGAGTTTGTCGGAGAAGGCGGTGATGGCCTGCTTGGCGGCTTCCACGGCTTCGGCCATCGAGCAGAAGAGTCGTCCGCCTGAGGCATTGAGATGTCCGCCTCCGTTGAAGAAGCGCTGGGCCATCTCGTTGCAGGGAAACTGGTCGACGCTGCGCAGGCTGACCCAGATGAGGTTGTCCTTCTCGGTGTCTTCGCGCAGTGAGATGCTCAGCTTGTGGCCCTTGATCTGCAGTGGCATGTTGACCAGTCCCTCGGCATCGCCCTTCATGAAGTGGAAGCGGCGCATGTCGTCGCGGGTGATGGTGAAGTAGGAGGCGTGTAGCGAGTTGTCGACCACCAGCCGTTCGTACATGACGAAGCCTGTCAGCCGGAGGCGGTTCTCCGAGAAGTTATGGTAGACGTTGCGGTATATTTTGTCCTTATTGATGCGCTTGGTGAGCAGCTGCGAGATGATGAAGTAGATGTCGGGGCAGGAAGAGTTGTAGGTGAAGCCTCCCGTGTCGGTCATCATACCGCAGTAGATGGGCACGGCGAAGGGCTTGTCGAGCTGTTCGAAGCATTGCAGCTGCCAGGCCAGCCGGAAGACGAGTTCGCTGGTGCTGCTGGCATGTGGCCGTGAGATGACGATGTCAGCGTCGACGTTGGGGTTGAGGTGATGGTCGATGAGTACCTTCTTGGCTTTTGAGAGTTGCAGCTGCTGATTCATCTCGCCTGTGCGCTGATATTCGTTCAGGTCGAGCATGAAGATGAGGTCGGCATGCTGCAGGGTCCAGTCGCAGCCTTCGCGGTGCTTGTCGTAGCGGGTGATTTTGTCGGAGTTGGGCAGCCACATCAGGTAGTCGGGAAACTGGTCGGGAGCGAACATCTCCGGCGACTTGCCGTAGACCGTGGTCAGCAGGTTGGCCCATCCCAACATAGAGCCGAGAGCATCGCCATCGGGGTTCTGGTGACAGACACAGACGATGGCGTTGCTCTGGCGTATCAGCTGGTCAAGCTGTTCCAGCTGTTCTGTAGTGATGAGATCGTTGAGCATTTAGAAGAGTTTGTTGGGGTAGACACCCTCGTCGACGAGCTGCTGGATGCGGTCGACGGTGGCCTGGCGGTCGGCAGCATAGGTGACGCCGAACCACTTGGCCGTGGTGTCGAGCACCTCGCAGGTGGCCGTTCCCTCGGTGATGAGCTTGTTGACCATCAGCGGGATGAAGAACTCGGCCTTGAGGTTCTCGATGTTCTTCGGATTGCTGAGGAACTCCTTGAAGTACTCCTCGGAGTAGTCGAAGTAGTCGGGAGTGAAGCCCCACATGTTCATCGACACGGGCACGTTCTCCTCCAGCGGCTGCCACTCGCCCTGCTCATCCTTGTAGCAGATGGGCCCGTCGGCAGGTACGCGCATGATCTCGGTGCGCTCTACGACATCAGTGAGGTGACGCTTCTCGTTGTAGGCACAGACACCACGAGCCACGGAGCCGTTCTCGCTGAGCGTGTTGCAGCAGCGGAAGCCCACCATAGCGTAGGTGTTCTTCGAGCCTTCGGGGAGGTTGCTGAGGAACTTGCCGATCTGCATGAAGGCATCGCGTCCGTAGAAGTCGTCGCAATTGATCACGCAGAAAGGCTCGCGGATGACGTCCTTGCCCATGAGCACGGCGTGATTCGTTCCCCATGGCTTGACGCGTCCTTCGGGCACGGTGAAGCCTTCGGGCAGCGAGTCGAGTGCCTGGAAGCAGAGTTCGCAGGGCACCTGGCCCTCATATTTCGACAGGATCTGGGTGCGGAACTGCTCTTCGAAGTCCTTGCGGATGACCCATACGATCTTGCCGAATCCAGCCTGGATGGCGTCGTAGATGCTATAGTCCATGATGGTCTCGCCGTTGGGGCCCAGACCGTCGAGCTGCTTCAGTCCGCCGTAGCGGCTGCCCATGCCAGCAGCGAGCAGGAAAAGTGTAGGTTTCATAGTTGTTTTGTTTTTATTGATGTTAATGGAAAAGTGTATTCCTAGTTCTTGTTCGCCTTCTTACGCTGGTCGTGGTCGAGGATGGCCTTGCGCATGCGCATCGACTTGGGAGTGACCTCGACGAGCTCGTCGCCCTTGATATACTCCAGACATTCCTCGAGCGACATGATGACCTTGGGGATGACACGTGCCTTCTCGTCGGAGCCCGAGGCACGCACATTGGTGAGCTGCTTGGCCTTGCAGACGTTGATCACGAGGTCGTTGTCGTGCACGTGCTCGCCCACTACTTGTCCCATGTAGACCTCTTCGCCCGGGTCGATGAAGAACTTGCCGCGATCCTGCAGTTTGTCGATGGCATAGGCATAGGCAGTGCCAGTCTCGAGGGCAATCATCGATCCGTTGACACGGCGCTCGATCTCGCCCTTGTAGGGCTGGTATTCCTTGAAGCGGTGGGCCATGATGGCCTCGCCTTGTGATGCAGTGAGAACGTTGGTGCGCAGTCCGATGATGCCTCGTGAAGGAATCTGGAACTCGATGTTGGTGCGCTCGCCCTGACTCTCCATTCCAGTCATCTCGCCCTTGCGGCGGGTGACCATGTCGATCATCTTCGAGGCGAACTCGTCGGGTACGTTGATGGTGAGCTCTTCGATGGGCTCGCACTTCATGCCGTTTATCTCTTTATAGATCACCTGCGGCTGGCCCACCTGCAGCTCATAGCCCTCGCGGCGCATGGTTTCGATGAGCACGCTCAGATGGAGCACGCCACGACCTGAGACCACCCATTTGTCGGTAGAGTCCTCGAAAGGCTCGACACGCAGGGCAAGGTTCTTCTCGAGCTCACGCTCCAGGCGCTCGGCGATGTGACGGGAGGTGACAAACTTGCCTTCCTTGCCGAAGAAAGGAGAGTCGTTGATGGTGAAGAGCATCGACATCGTAGGCTCGTCGATGGCAATGGGCGCCAGCGGCTCGGGCTGTTCGAGGTCGCAGATGGTGTCGCCAATCTCAAACTTCTCGAGTCCGATGACGGCACAGATGTCGCCGCAGTCCACCTGGTCGGTACGATGGTGACCCATGCCGTCGAAGGTGTGCAGCTCCTTGATCTTGGTCTTCTCCAGCGAACCGTCGCGATGGGCGATGGTGACGGGCATGCCGTCGCGGAGGATGCCACGATGCACACGTCCCACGGCGATGCGGCCAGTGTAGCTGCTGTAGTCGAGCGAGGTGATGAGCATCTGCGGTGTGCCTTCTATCTGCTGAGGAGCGGGGATGACCTCCACGATCTTGTCGAGCAGGTAGGTGATATTGTCGGTGGGCTTGCTCCAGTCTTCACCCATCCATCCGTTCTTGGCCGAGCCATAGACGACGGGGAAGTCGAGCTGGTCTTCAGTGGCATTGAGCGAGAACATCAGGTCGAACACCATCTCATAGACCTCTTCAGGGCGGCAGTTGGGCTTGTCGACCTTGTTCACCACGACGATGGGCTTCAGACCTATCTGCAGGGCTTTCTGAAGCACGAAGCGAGTCTGGGGCATAGGCCCTTCAAAGGCATCTACGAGCAGCAGACATCCGTCGGCCATGTTGAGCACTCGCTCCACCTCTCCGCCAAAGTCGGAGTGCCCTGGGGTGTCGATGATATTGATCTTGGTGCCTTTCCAGTTGATACTGACGTTCTTCGAAAGGATGGTGATGCCGCGCTCTCGCTCCAGGTCGTTGGCGTCGAGTACCTGGCTCGAGAGGTTCTGGCCTTCGCGGAAGAGGTTGCCGGCGAGCATCATCTTGTCGACGAGCGTGGTCTTTCCGTGGTCTACGTGTGCTATAATAGCAATGTTCCTGATGTCTTGCATTTTCTTTAACCTTAGTAAATCGGGTGCAAAGGTACAAAATAATTGTGAATTATCGGTGGGTAATTCTGAAATAATTCGTACCTTTGCACACAAATTGATAAAAGGTAACAAACTTAAAGTAATGTTAGTAGTAAGAAATCTGCATGCCAGAATAGGCGAGAAAGAGATATTAAGGGGCATCGACCTGACCATCAACGACGGTGAGACGCATGCCATCATGGGACCTAACGGCTCGGGCAAGTCGACGCTGAGTGCTGTCCTCGTGGGCAATCCGCTCTACGAGGTGACCGAAGGCGAGGCTTACTTCAACGGCAAGGATCTGCTGGCGATGAAACCTGAGGATCGTGCTCACGAAGGGCTGTTCCTCTCGTTCCAATATCCAGTCGAGATACCTGGTGTGAGCATGACCAACTTCATGAAAGCTGCCATCAATGAGAAGCGTAAGTATCAGGGCCTGGAGCCGATGAAGGCCGGCGACTTCCTGAAGCTGATGCGTGAGAAACGGCAGATCGTGGAGCTCGACTCGAAGCTGGCCAACCGCTCGGTGAACGAGGGCTTCAGCGGTGGTGAGAAAAAGCGCAACGAGATTTTCCAGATGGCAATGCTCGAACCTCGGCTGAGCATCCTCGACGAGACCGACTCAGGCCTCGACGTCGATGCCATGCGTATCGTGGCTGAGGGCGTGAACAAACTGCAGACGCCTGAGACCTCTTGCATCGTCATCACCCACTACGACCGTCTGCTGGAGATGATTCGTCCGCAGTATGTGCATGTGCTCTATCAGGGACGCATTGTGAAGACGGGCGGCCCTGAGCTGGCCCAGCAGATACAGGAACAAGGGTATGAAGGGATCATTCACAGTTAAAGGTTCCTAGCTTTGAATATAAAGATGAATAGCGAACAGCAATATATTGAGTTGTATGAGCAGTGCCGCGACATGATCTGCCATCATGCCCCGGCACCCATGAACGACTTACGAGAGCAGGCATTCGCCGACTTCCGAAGGCAGGGCTTCCCCTCTCGGAAAGAAGAGCGATATAAGTATACCGACCTGCAACGCCTTTTCGAACCGAATTACGGTATCAATCTCAATCGCCTCCAAATACCTGCCGATCCTTACCAGGCTTTCAGGTGCGACGTGCCCAACTTGTCGACATCGCTCTACTTCGTCGTTAACGATATGTTCTTCCACGACGAGCGTAACGTCTCGCCCCGGCTCCCCGAAGGTGTGGTCGTGGGCTCAATGCAGGAGCATGTCTCGCTGCTGGCTCCCTATTATGGGCGGCTGGCACAGACGGCCGACGACGGTGTGACAGCACTCAACACGATGCTGGCACAGGACGGACTGCTGGTGTATGTGCCCAGAGGTGTGGTGCTCGACCGTGCTCTTCAGGTCATCAATATCCTGAAGGCTCCCGCCCGTCTTCCTCAGGGCGACGATGCGCTGATGGTGAACCGTCGTGTGCTCATCGTGATGGAGGATGGTGCCGAGGCCAAGCTGCTTTTCTGCGACCATGCTGCCGACGACTGCCGATTCCTGACCACTCAGATCATCGAGGTCTTCGTGGGCTGCAATGCCTCGCTCGACCTCTATTGTTTGGAGGAGACACACAATAAGAATATTCGCGTGAGCAATGTCTACATCGACCAGCAGGCCGACAGCCGTGTCAATCATAATGTCATCACACTACACAATGGTGTCACCCGCAACAAGCTGGACCTTACCCTCTCGGGCGAGGGAGCCGAATGTGCCTGCAACGGATGTGTCGTGGCCGACAAGCGACAGCATGTAGACAACAATACGCTCATCACCCATCGTGTGCCCCATTGCACCAGTCGCGAGCTCTATAAGTACGTGCTCGACGATCATGCCGTGGGTGCCTTTGCGGGAAGGGTGCTCGTGGAGCATGGCGCTCAGCAGACCGTGTCGCAGATGACCAACCAGAACCTAACGTCAACCGACGATGCACGCATGTACACCCAGCCCATGCTCGAGATCTATGCCGATGATGTGAAGTGTGCACATGGCTCCACCGTGGGCCAGCTCAATGATGCCGCCCTCTTCTATATGCGCCAGCGGGGCATCTCCCTGCATGAGGCCAGGATCCTGCTGCAGGAGGCCTTTGTCAACGAGGTCATCGACACGATGCAGCTCTCGCCCCTTCGCGACCGTCTCCACTATCTGGTGGAGAAACGTTTCAGAGGCGAGCTCAACAAGTGCGAGGGCTGCAGGTTGTGTCACTAGCGCCTAGTGCGCAGGAAAGCAATGGCCTCTTCGATGTGCGGGAACATCAGCTCATCGTTGAGGATGAACGGCACGCGCTTGCGAAACTCCTGATGAACCTGACAGATGGCTGGCGAGGAGCGTAGCGGCAGACGGAAGTCGAGGGCCTGGGCGGCATTGAACAGTTCGATGGCCAGCACACGCTCGGTATTCAATATCACCTTTTGCAACTTGATGGCTGCATTGGCACCCATCGACACCAGATCCTCCTGATCCTGGCACGAGGGTATACTGTCTACCGACGACGGCATGGCCAGGCTCTTGTTCAGCGAGACACACGATGCTGCCGTGTACTGCGTAATCATGAATCCGCTGTTCACACCCGGGTTGGCCACCAGGAACGACGGTAGTCCACGAGTGCCCGACACCAGACGGTAGATTCTTCGTTCGCTGATGTTGGCCAGCTCGCTCATTGCTATCGAGAGGAAGTCGATGGGCAGAGCGATGGGCTCGCCGTGGAAGTTGCCGGCCGAGATAATGAGATCTTCGTCGGGCAGCACCGTGGGATTGTCGGTGGCAGAGTTGATTTCCGTGTCGATGACGCTCTTCACATAGCGCAGCGTGTCCTTCACTGCTCCATGCACCTGTGGCACACAGCGGAAGGAGTAGGGGTCCTGCACATGTCCCTTGATGTTGCCTAATATCTGGCTGCCCTCCAGCAGCTGACGGATACGGCGTGCCGTCTCGATCTGTCCCTGGTGAGGACGCACCTGGTGCACGGCATCGAGGAATGGCTCGATACGGCCGTCGAAGGCATCGAGGCTCATCGCGGCGATGGTGTCGGCCCAGTCGCTCAGCCGCTGTGCCTCAAGCAGGCTCCACACGGCGAAGGCACTCATGTTCTGCGTACCGTTGAGCAGGGCCAGACCTTCCTTCGAACCCAGTTCGATGGGCTTCCAGCGTTTCTTGCGGCACAGCTCCTCGCCGCTGATGGTCTTGCCCTGATACTCCACCTCGCCCAGTCCGATGAGTGGCAGGCACAGATGAGCCAGTGGCACCAGGTCGCCCGAGGCTCCCAAAGAGCCTTGCCGGTAAACTACGGGGTAGACATCGTTGTTGAAGAACTGCACCAGCCGCTGCACGGTGTCGAGCTTGCATCCGCTGTAGCCGTAGCTCAGCGACTGCACCTTCAGCAGCAGCATGATTTTCACGATGTCCCGGGGCACCCGCTCGCCCACACCGCAGGCGTGGCTCTTGATAAGATTGATTTGCAACTGCGACAGCTGGTCCTTGCCGATGGAGACGTTGCACAGCGAGCCGAAGCCCGTGGTGACGCCATAGACGGGAGCGCCGTTGGCAGCGATTTTCTTGTCCAGGTACTGACGGCAGCGTCGTATGCGCAGCTTAGCGTCCTCGCTAAGCTCCAGCTTCATGCCGCCTCTGATGATTTCACCGATACGCTCAATGGTGAGATGTTCGGCCGAGATGTAGTGAGTTTCCATAGGTCAGTGGTTAAGATTTTAGTCAGAGACCCCACCCCGCGGGGATGGGGGCTGATGGTTATTATTCATGTTTGCCGTCGTTGCGACGGGAAAGTTCGCGGCGAAGGTACAAAAAAACGGGCGAAACGCCAAAGAAATTCCCGTTTTTCTTCGTTTACACAGCATGAAACAGGCAAAATAAGCCTGCCGCGCCTGCCTCGCCGCCCCTCATGCCTGCCTCGCCAGCCTCACCGTCCTCTTTAGGCACGTCCTGCCTCGCCGTTCCCTCATGTCTGCCGCAGCTGCAGGGGAGTCATGCCGAAGTGCTCCTTGACATACTTGCCGAAGAACGACGTGTTGGGGAAACCCAGCATCGAGCTCACCTGCTTGAGGGTGTGGTCGGTGTGGCAGAGCTGGTAGCGGATCTCCTCCATCACGTGCTCGGTGATCCACTGGCCGGCGGTCTTCCCTGAGCTTTTCTTGCAGACGGCCGACAGGTACTTGGCCGATATGCAGAGCTCGCTGGCGAAGCTCTCGACGGTGCGGTGCTTCACCATGTCCGACGACAACAGGTGGAGAAAGCGCTGAAACAGGTTGCCGGCCGACTGCTTGCCTGGCGGCAAGGCACTCAGCATGCCCTTCTGGCTCATCCTGCCGCAGAGGGCGAGGAAGGCAGCCCGCAGCAGGGCCTGGACGACCTCTGTGCGATAGGGCGTCTGCTCGTCTTGGCGGATACACAGCAGCAGCATCTCATAGAAATGGGTGTAATACTCGATGTCCTTCTCTTCCATCGTCACGACGTGCATGTGCTGGATGTACATCACTTCGTTCCATACGCTCATTTTCTCCCTGAGGAAGCTCTGCAGGATACGCGTGGTAAAGAACATCGCCTTGAACTCGAAGTCGGGACTGATCATGAAGTCGCTCAGCGTGACGTTCGGCGGACAGACGGCCACTTGGTTGCGCCTGATGCTGATGGGCACGCCGTTGATGCTGCCTTGCCCTTTGCCGCTGGTGCAGATGACCAGCATGTTCATCTGCAGCCGTGCCGGCGTAGGCTCGACCAGCTTCCGCACATTGTCGATGATGACGATGTCGTCGTCGGAATACACCTCGCTGACGTTCTCGTCACGCACTATTTGATGCAGGTAGATTTCTTCACTCATGATGTCTTAAATGTAAACGATAAAACGCTGGACAGCGGTCTGCCGGGTGCAAAGGTGGGAATAAAAATCGACATTCACGTGGTCGGGAAGGCATATTTTATGTTCTTTTTATCGTTCAGACGAGAAATTAACAAAATTTGCAGCCAAAACGAACACGGATATGTGCTGTTTTTTTGCCACCTTTGCAGCGTTTTTCCGTTCACAGGCGAACAACCGAACACTTAGAATATGAAAAAGAGGATATGGATGCGTATGCTGCTGGCTGTCGTTTTGCTCAGCAGCTGTGAGAAGGCGAAGGAGCCTGCCGTGAAGGCACCTGTACGTGTGACGACAGAAGTCGTAGGCAGCCCTTCGGGTGCAGGCGGCGCTGATGTGGCCTATGTAGGGACGGTCGAGGAGCATGCTGCCACGGCCGTCAGCTTCACAGGCATGGGAGTCGTCAGGCGTGTGCTGGTCAGCGAAGGCCAGCACGTCATCCGGGGCCAGCTGCTGGCCGAGATGGACGACACCCAGGCCCGCAACCTGCTGGCCGGTGCCGAGGCAGCGATGACCCAGGCCGACGATGCCTATGCCCGCTACAGCCAGCTGCACGATGCCGGCTCGCTGCCCGAGGTGCAGTGGGTAGAGATACAGAGCAAGGTGGCACAGGCGCGCTCGCAGCTGGCCGTGGCCAGGAAGAACCTGAGCGACTGCCGGCTGACGGCTCCCGTGAGCGGCATCATCGGCCGGCGCATGGTGGGTGCCGGCGAGACGGCCCTGCCCTCACAGGCCGTGGTCACCATCCTCGACATCAGCTCCGTCAAGGTGAAAGTGGCAGTGCCGGAAGCTGAGATATCGGCCATCACCGCCGACACGCCCTCGGCCATTCAGGTAGAAGCCGTAGGCATCACCACGGAAGGCGGCAAGATAGAGAAAGGCATCGTGGCCGATGCCATGACCCACACCTACGACCTGCGCATCAACTTGCCCAACAGCGGCCGGCGTCTGCTGCCGGGAATGGTGGCCACCGTGCGGCTGAATGCCTCAGACCCAGCCTCGGCCGACAGGCTGTCGCTGCCCGTGACGGCCGTCCAGCGCAGGAGTGACGGCCAGCTGTTTGCATGGCTCGTAGCTGCCGACAGCACCGCCCACCGCACCGCGGTCACCATCCAGTCGGCCGTGGGCAACCGCGTCGTCGTCGACAGCGGCCTGGAGCGTGGGCAGCGGGTGGTCACCGAGGGCTATCAGAAACTGAGCGAAGGGGCCAAGGTCGTCTATTAACCTCAAAAAAACAGAAAGGCATCGACCCATGAATCAGATCCCTACCGCACCCACGCCGCAAGGCAGAAGCTGGCTCCGCTGGCCGCTGGACCACTATCCCATCACCATCCTCCTGGCCGTCATGATGTTTGCCTTCGGCATCTGCGGCATGCACCTTATGCCCAAGGACGAGTTCCCGGCATTCACCATCCGCCAGGGCGTGGTGGTAGCCGTCTACCCCGGCGCCACCGCCGAAGAGGTGGAGGAGCAGGTGGCCAAGCCCCTGGAGCGCTATCTCTTCACCTATGGAGAGGTGAAGCGCAGCAAGACCACCACCACGTCGCAGAACGGCATGTGCATGGTGATGGTCCACCTGAACGACAACGTGAACAACAAGGACGAGGTATGGAGCAAGATCAAGCACGGCCTGGCATCCTTCAAGGCGACGCTCCCCGCCGGCGTGCTGGCCCTGGTGGCCAACGACGACTTCGGCAACACCTCGGCCCTGCTCATCGCCATCGAGAGCCCCGAACGCAGCTATCGCGAGCTCCACGGATATAGCGACCGCCTCGGCGACCGCCTGCGCCGCATACCTTCCGTGGCCAACGTACGCACCTACGGCGAGCAGCAGGAGCAGATCAGCCTCCTGGTCGACCGCCGCCGGCTCGAGTCCTACGGCATCGGACAGCAGATGCTCCTCGCACAGCTGCAGCAGCAGGGACTGACCACCATGAGCGGCGGCATCGACAACACGTCACGGCAGATGCCCATACACGTCGAGCCCACCCAGCGCAGCGAGGAGGAGATAGCCGACCTGATCGTGTTCAGCGAGCCACAGAGCGGAAAGGTGATTCGCGTCAGGGATGTGGCCAGGGTCGTGCGCGAGTACGACCTCAGCGGCGGGTGCATCGAGCAGGACGGACACCCCTGCGTGCTCCTCTCGCTGGAGATGACGCCCGGCAACAACATCGTCGAGTACGGCAAGGATGTCGACCGCGTGCTCACCACGTTCTCGGACGAGGAACTGCCCGACGACGTCACCCTCACCCGCATCGCCGACCAGCCGAAGGTCGTGGCAGGCAGCGTCAGCGACTTCCTTCGCGACCTCATCATCTCGATGCTGGTCATCGTACTGGTGATGATCATACTCTTCCCCCTGCGGTCGGCAGTCGTGGCTGCCATCACCGTGCCCCTCAGCACGTTTATCTCGGTGGGCATCATGTATGCCGTAGGCATCGAGCTGAACATGGTCACGCTTGCAGCACTCATCGTCGTGCTGGGAATGGTGGTCGACAACAGCATCGTCGTCATCGACGGATACCTGGAGTACCTGGGCAAGGGACATGAGCCCCACGAGGCAGCCATCGAGTCGGCACGGCAGTACTTCATGCCCATGATGCTGGCCACGCTCTGCATCTGCGTCATCTTCTACCCACTGCTGCTGACGATGAAGGGAGCATTCAACGACGCCCTGCGCGACTTCCCCCTGACCATCACCATCAACCTCATGGTGTCGCTGCTGCTGGCCGTGACGGTCATACCCTTCCTCGAGGTGCTCATCATACGGCCTGACAACAAAAAGAAGAGCGGGGGCTCACGCATCACCACATGGGTGCAGACTACTTACAACCACGTGCTCGACTTCACCTTCCGCCATCCCTGGATCACCATCATGGGCGGCATCGCCGTGGTGATGCTCTCATGCCTCATCGCTCCAACGCTGAAGGTGCGCCTCTTTCCCTATGCCGACCGCGACCAGTTTGCCGTCGAGATATTCCTGCCTGACGGCAAGGGCATCGACGACACCCGACTCGTGGCCGACTCGATGAGGCTCGCACTGAGCAGCGACGAGCGCGTGACGGCCATCACCAGCTTCATCGGATGCTCATCGCCACGCTTCATGACGTGCTATGCACCGCAGATGGCAGGCAAGAACTATGCACAGTTCATCGTCAACACCAGGTCGCAGCAGGCCACCCTCGAGCTGCTCGCCCAATACCAGCCCCGGTGGAGCGAGCATTTCCCACAGGCCTACGTGAAGTTCAAGCGACTCGACTACCTCGAGGTGCCAGAGCTAGAATACCGGTTCTATGGCGACAACCTCGACTCCCTCCATGCTGTGGCCGACAGGCTCGTCGAGCGCATGCAGCAGATGCCAGAGCTGGAATGGGTGCACACCGACTTCCTGCAGCCCTATCCTCTGGCCAGCGTCACACTCGACCCCGTGGCATCAGCACAGCTAGGCATCACCCGCACCACGGCAGCACTCTCGCTGGCCACGGCCACCGGCGACATCAGCGTGGGACAGCTGTGGGAGGGCGACTATGCCCTGCCCATCGTGATGAAAGACACGGCGACCATCACCCTGTCCGACATCGAGAGCCTACCCCTCACCACACCGCTGACCATGGCCGCATCGGCAATGGCACCCCTCACCGCACGGCAGGCACCCTCCAGCGTGCCCCTGCGACAGGTGGCCACGGTACGTCCCCAATGGGCCGAGAGCCGTATCATGCACCGCGGAGGAGAGCGCTGCCTGACCGTCACCGCACAGTTCGCACAGGGAGTCTATGCCGCGCCCGTAGAGCAGCGTGTGGCCTACATCATGCAGCATGAGCTGTCGCTGCCGCAGGGCGTCAGGGCAGAGGTAGGAGGCGAGATCGAGTACGACGCCGAGGCACTGCCACAGATATTCAGCGGCGTGGCCATCGCCATGGTCATCATCTTCTTCTTCCTGCTCTTCAACTTCAAGAAGTTCGGCATCACCACCGTCTGCATCGCAGCACTAGGCCTGATGCTACCCGGAGCACTCATCGGCCTGGGACTCATGAACCGCATGCTGGGCCTGACCTCCGTCATGGGACTCATCACCCTCATGGGAATGATCATGCGCAACGAGATTCTCATCTTTGAGCATGCCATAGACCTGATTAAGAAATATGTGGCAGAGCATGGTGACTGGACCGTCGACCGAAAGGCCTACAACGAGGCTGTAAAACGAGCAGCCTACGAGGCCGGGCGTCGGCGTATGGTGCCTATCTTCCTCACCACTGCCACTACTGCCGTCGGCGTGATACCCATGATCCTGGCAGGCTCCAGCTTCTGGATGCCCGTCGGAGTGACCATTTTTGCCGGAGGTATCGGCTCTCTGATCATGGTCGTCACCATGTTGCCCGTCGTCTACTGGAAAGTTAACACTAAATGAACGCGTACCTTATGAAAAAGCTCCTCTCCATCGCCCTCTGTTCAGTGATGAAAAGGCCCCTCGTCCTCGCCTTGCTGAGTGTGGGTTGCTGTTTAGCTGCAACCGCCCAGCCCCATACCCTCCAGCAGCTCAAGGACTCGGCTCTGCAGCATAATATCGCCATTCGTTCGGCCAAGCATAACATCGAGGCAGCCCAACAGCAACGTCGCGAGGCCTTCACCAAGTTCTTCCCTACCGTCAGCGGCACAGCAATGACCTTCAATGCAAATCGGGGAATGGCGAAGATGAACATCGACCCGCAGGAATTCATACCTACATCGATGGCTTCTATGCTCTCGCAGATGTTGCCCCCCGAGATGTTGGCGGCCTTCTCGTCGCCCATCAGCATGTCGATGATGAAAAACGGCACCATCGCCAGTCTGATGGCTGTGCAGCCCGTCTTCGCGGGTGGTCAGATCGTCAACGGCAATCGGCTGGCCCGTGTGGGTGAGGAAGTCAGCCATCTGCAGCTACAGCTGTCGGAGAATGAAGTAGAGAAACAGACTGAGCAATACTACTGGCAGCTGGTGGGCTTGCTACAGAAGGAGAAGACGCTCAATGCCGTCGACAGCCTTTTGGCTGATATATATAAAGATGTGGAAGTGGCTGTGCGCGCAGGAGTGACATTGCGTAACGACCTGTTGCAGGTGCAGCTCCGCCAGAACGACGTGAAGGGTCAGCGGCTGAAGTTGCAGAATGCCTGCTCGCTGCTCAAGATGCTCCTCGCCCAGTATTGCGGTCTGTCCTCTGACCCAAAGATTGAAATACCAGCCCTCTCCAGCCTTCCCCCAAAGGGGGAGGCTGCTGCACCGGAGTTTTCTGCAAAGGAAGCCTCCCCCTTTGGGGGGAGGTTGGAGGGGGCTCTTACCTCTCTCCCCGAGTATCAGCTCCTCAAGAAGCAGGTAGAAGCTGCCGTGCTGCAGCGGAAGATGGAGGTGGGAAAGAACTTGCCGTCGCTGGCTGTCGGAGCAGGTTACAATTATCATAACCTGTTGGATAACGACCGTACCTTCGCTATGGCCTTCGCCACCGTCAGCGTTCCCATCAGCGATTGGTGGGGCGGTTCACATGCCGTCAAGCGTCGGAAGATTGAACAGCAGAAGGCTGAGGAACAGTTGGCCGACAATGCCCAGCTGCTTACCATCCGTATGCAGAAGGCATGCAACGATGTCGTTGAGGCACAGCAGCAGTTGCAGCTCGCCCAGCAGGCCAACGAGCAGGCTGAGGAGAACCTGCGCCTGAATCGCGACCGCTATCGTGCCGGTACCAGCACCATGAGCAACCTGCTCGAGGCTCAGCTGCTTTGCCAGCAGGCTCGGGACAAGTATGTCGATGCCTATTCTGATCTGCAACTGCGCCTGCTCGACTATCGTCAGGCTACTGGACAGCATTGAAAGACATCGAAAGAGAACAACAACGACTCCGTTGTAACTATGCTTGGTAGGTAAAGGCCCTTCACCCGTAAGGTGAAAGGTCTTTACTCGTAAGGGGTAAGGCCTTTACTCGTAAGGTGTAGAGCCTTTACTCGTAAGGTGTAGAGCCTTTACCCCGTAAGGTGAAAGGGCATGTGGAAGGAAAAGAATAAAAAAGTGCGTTTCCAACTTAATTTTTCGGCCTCTCATGCGTATTATTAATGTATGACACGCTCAGAGTTTGAACAGATGGCGTCGCAGTTGCGCAAGGAAATGCTCACGATAGGCATGGCCTTCTTCGGCAACCGCGAGGATGCAGAGGACGTGGCACAGGAAGGCTTGATGAAGCTTTGGAGCTACTGCGAACACATCGACACTGAGCGTAATGTAAAAGCATTGGCTGTGCGAGTGGCGAAAAACTGCTGTGTCAGCATTCATCGGCAACGACAGCTGGAGGTGACTTGTCAATCTCAAATCTCAAACCTCCAATCTCAGATCCATGAGGTTTCACCACATGAACGACTGGAAGCCAGAGACATGCAACACATCATGGAAGAAACAATAGCCCTGCTCAAGCCTCGAGAACGACAGCTCTTCGAGATGCGCCAGATGGAAGGACTCAGCAACGACGACATCACCCGTCAGACGGGAATCCCTAAAAATTCGGTAGCCGTAATGGTCTCGGCAGCCCGCAAGAAAGTATTCCAAGAACTCACCAAACGATTGAAGCAATGACGCAAGAGCATATACAACATCTCATCGACCGCTACCTCGACGGCGAGACTACACCCGAAGAAGAGAAGCAGCTATCCCAGGTTCTCCGTTCAGTATGTGACGATTCTATCGCCACTCTTCCCCCCAACTGGCAGGCTATCCTTCTCATGCTCGATCCGTTGGTACTGGGCGAGGCTGAATACGACAGCATCATGAAGAATTGTCAGCCTAAAGCACGCACCGTCGGTCTTCATCCTTGGCGATGGATAGCACCATTACTGACTGTAGCAGCATCGTTGCTATTGTTCTTTGTGTTCTCGCGCAAAGCTGAAACAAGTCCTGAACCACACAAGCCGCCCATTGCTCAAACGATAACGCCAAAAGAGGTGGAGCAAAAGCAGGATACTATAGAAACGATACAAGAAAGCAATGCTGTAGTTGCGACAGCTGTGACCACTTCTGAGAAGAAGCCCGTTGCTTCACCTGTGAGAAAAGATATGCCAGCCGTTGTTGTCCTCCCCGACACCCTCGGCGATGGCATCTGGCAGCGCGAGGAGAATGTGCAGCGGGCCATGCAGATGCTGGCCGATTGCGAAGCCACCATCATGCGCGAGGAGCAGGAAATACGCAACAACATCATAGAGACCACATTCCGTGCTACACCTCAGCCTGCCAACGCCATCCTCGTGACCAACGAGCTGGGCGACTACGAAGTGATTGAACCACGTACCATCATCGAAATATAAACCTTTAAAAATATAAAACAATGAAAACAAAAAGCATCATTATCGCATTTCTGGCCCTGTTGGTAATCGCACCGGCAGCTCAGGCTCAGGAACAGATCAAAGAACTGTTCGAGAAAATCAACAGCAGAAGCGACATCGGCCACAGTGGCGAGGAGAAGACATTGAGTACCGACTCGTTCGGTATCAACGTCAAGAGCCATATCGTCTATATCGAAGTAGGAGAGCCTAACTTCCACCTATTCGATAAGTTGCAGAAAGCTTTCGATGACGGGAGTAACAATGCTTCATGGACTTACTCTCACATTGGCGACAAGAACAATAGTCCCCGCCGACAGTTTAGCATATGGAGGGAAGAGGCTGAGCCTATCCTCGTGGGCAACATCACCAACAGCAGCTATCTCATAGCTAACTTTGAAGACAAGGAGTATCCCAATTATCGCACCTGCTATGCTGTAGAGTGGAACCAATCCAATTCCCCTTTGGAACGTTCGGTAAAGCTCGTCTACGTCTATGGGCGCAAACCTCAAAACGATGCTTCGATAAACTACAACGCGGATGCGACATGGTTTCCTGACCTGAAGAATGTGAACGGACAGGCTTTGAGGAATGTGAAGGGACGGGTCTCGATTCAGTGGCCCGATGACCTGAAGAAGCGACTCCAAGAGTCGCAGAACTTGTCCGACAGCCTCTTCAATGAACATTTGGAGTTGTTGTTTCAAAACGGCAAGCCACAGGACATCCCCTACACCAATCAGGAAACGTGGATGAACGAGGCCATGAAAAGAGTAAAGCATCTGAGCAACAGCGACTGGCACCGATTTTTCGGACTATTGACGCAGGAAATGATAGACCAATCCAATAAAAAGTCGACCGAGGATTTGGTAGTGGGAGCAGGAATCGTGCTCGACCTCTGTAAGAATGCCGATCAGCTGGATGCCGACGAACGCGAATTGAGTGCCCGCCGTTTGGAAGATGTGGCTGAACACTATTTCGTTAACGACAAACACCAGTACATCTACGACCTGCTGATGTTGGGAGCGAAAAAACTAAAGAAGAAATAAAATATATGTTTTCGTTTTTTAGGTACACCCTAGGGAAAGCAAGGGACGCAGTGATGCGCCCCTTGTTCGTATTATAGCGGTAGGTTGTCGATGATGCTGTCGTCTACGATGTTGGGCATCGTGACTTGTAGCTGTGGCGTTCGCTCCATCTCTCGGCGAATGGCATCCATCGAACCTGCATTGCGAGCCCACGAGCGGCGGGCAATGCCGTTGTTCACATCCCAGAAGAGCATCTGGCGGATGCGGCGGTCACAGTCGGCCGAGCCGTCGATGACCATACCGAAGCCTCCGTTGATGACTTCTCCCCAGCCAACGCCGCCTCCGTTGTGGAGACTGACCCAGGTTGCTCCGCGGAAGGCATCGCCGATGACATTCTGCACAGCCATATCAGCGCATTTGTTAGAGCCGTCATAGATGTTGGAGGTCTCGCGGAAGGGTGAGTCGGTGCCGCTGACATCGTGGTGGTCGCGGCCCAGCACGATGGGCCGTGAAATGATGCCACGACGAATGGCATCGTTGAAGGCCAGTGCAATCTTTGTGCGACCCTCGGCATCGGCATAGAGGATGCGGGCTTGCGAGCCCACGACAAGCTTGTTATGTCCTGCCTCACGAATCCAGTGCAGGTTGTCGAGCAACTGTCCACGGATGTCGTCGGTGACGTGGTGGCTCATCTCTTCGAGTACCTCAGCAGCAAGGCGGTCGCTGGTTTCCAGGTCCTTTGGGTCACCGCTGGAGCATACCCAACGGAAGGGACCGAAGCCGTAGTCGAAGAACAACGGGCCCATGATATCCTGCACGTAGCTGGGATAGCGGAAACGTGCTGGGACTATTGTGTCCCCCTCAGGGGACGGAAGAGGGGCTTCCCAGATGTCTGCACCGGCACGGCTGGCCTCAAGGAGGAAGGCGTTGCCATAGTCGAAGAAGTACATGCCACGGTCGGCAAGGCGGTTGATGGCAGCCACCTGACGACGCAGCGAAGCCTGTACGGCCTCGCGGAATCGCTTTGGCTCTTCGGCCATCATGCGTTGTGACTCTTCGAGCGAGTAACCTGCTGGATAGTAACCGCCTGCCCAGGGATTGTGGAGCGATGTCTGGTCGCTGCCCAGGTCGACGGTGATGTCTTCGTCAGCCAGACGCTCCCAGAGGTCTACGACATTGCCGACGTAGGCCATCGATACAATACGCTTCTCGCTGACAGCCTTGCGGATGGCGGGGATGAGCTCGTCGAGGTCTTCGTGCAGCTCGTCTACCCATCCCTGTTCAAAGCGCTTGCGGGCTGCTAGCGGGTTAATCTCGGCAGTGACGCTTACCACACCGGCAATGTTGCCGGCCTTTGGTTGAGCACCGCTCATGCCACCAAGTCCGGCGGTGACGAAGAGCGTCGAGCGGCTGTCACCGGCACGGGAGTGCAGGCGCTTGGCATTGAGCACGGTGATGGTGGTGCCGTGAACGATGCCTTGGGGGCCAATGTACATATAGGAGCCGGCGGTCATCTGACCGTATTGCGATACACCGAGAGCATTGTCGCGCTCCCAGTCGTCGGGCTTCGAGTAGTTGGGGATGACCATACCATTGGTCACCACTACGCGGGGCGCGTCGCGGTGAGAGGGAAAGAGTCCCAAGGGATGGCCGGAGTACATCACTAGCGTCTGTTCATCGGTCATCTCGCTCAGGTATTTCATCACCAGGCGGTATTGTGCCCAGTTCTGGAATACGGCACCATTGCCGCCATAAGTGATGAGTTCATGGGGGTGCTGTGCGACGCGGGGGTCGAGGTTGTTCTGGATCATCATCATGATGGCTGCAGCCTGACGGCTCTTGGCTGGGTACTGGTCGATAGGACGTGCATACATCTCGTAAGTGGGGCGCAGCCGGTACATGTAGATGCGACCGTATGTGTGTAGCTCCTCGGCAAACTCAGGGGCGAGCTGGGCATGGAGGTGTTTGGGGAAATAGCGCAGGGCATTGCGCAGCGCCAGACGCTTCTCGTCGGCGGTAAGGATGTCCTTGCGCTTAGGGGCATGGTTGACGGTAGTGTCGTAAGGGGGCATCTCAGGCAGTTGCATGGGGATGCCCTGTTGTAGTTCTTCTTGGAAAGTCATTTAGATTTGAGGTTTTAGGTGTGATTATAGTTTGCTTTCGACGATGGCCATAATTTCACGTTCGTGACTGTTGGCCTGGGTGATGAGGGCATCGGCTTGTGCGATGAGGCTGTCGGCTTGGTTGCGGTTTTTCAGACTGCCGGCATTGATCTTGACATTGAGACCGGCACCCAGGACGGCGGCACGTGCGGCGAGGGCTCCTACGCCGGCATCGCTGACGCTGGCTGGGTTGCCCTCCTGGGCCATAGCCCGACAAATGTCGAAAGTGGCGAGTGAGGCCTGCATGGTGTGGAGGGGCACTTGGGCGGCATAGAGTGTAGCCTGTTGGATGGCTTCCTGACGGGCTGCCTTTTCCTCATCGGTCTTTTTGGGGAGTCCGAAAGCTGCCATGATACGGTTGAAGGCCTCAGTATCTTCATCAACCAGGGCCAACAGTTCGCGGAGCAGTTGCTGTCCGCGGTCAGCCCATACGGAGAACTCCTGCCAGCGGTCGTCCCATCCGGCTTTATGGCTTGAAAGGTTAGCCACCATCGTCCCCAGGGCAGCAGCGAGCGCACCCATATAGGCGGCGATAGTGCCTCCACCTGGTGCCGGGCTCTCGCGACTTGTCTCTTCGGCAAAAGCCTTCGTGGTGAGGTCGACGAGTTTTTTGCCCTTCTCGGCATCTTCCATCAAGTATTCAATCACTTTCTCTCGAGGATTGAACGGACGCAGGTCGTCGAGTCCCATCGACTTGATGGCAATCTTGATAATGTCTTCTTCTGGAATGCCGACGGAGCGATGCTGCTTCTCGAGGAAATACTTACCGGCATCGATGAGAGCCTGCTTAGGTACAAGACCTACAATCTCCGTGCCTGTGACTCGGATACCTCTGTTCTGGGCACAGCGGCACACTTCGTCGAAAGCAACGTGCAACGGGGTTACATGAATATTGGTCATGTTCATCGACACTTGTGCTATGCCATATTCATCGATATACCAGCCGATGGCCTTAGTGCATTTCAGGGTGCCGGGAATCATGATGACATTGCCGTCGGCATCCTTCATGGGCTTGCCGGTGATGGGATTACCCTCGCGCTTGGGCCTGCCTTTCTCGCGTACGTCGAAGGCAATGGCATTGGCACGACGGGTGCTCGTGGTGTTCAGGTTCCAGTTGACTGCGATGAGGAAATCGCGCGCTCCAACGGCTGTACAGCCACAGCGCTGGATAGATTCGGGAATGACGAAAGCCTCGCCATTGGAGGACAGGCTGGGCATGAAGTCTGGACGGCGGGCTGGGTCGGTGAGTTTTTCACGCAATGCCTCGTATTCGCCTGCACGGCAGACGGCCAGATTCTTTCTTTCGGGCTGAAAGGCGGAGGCTTCATATGCATAGCAGGGGATGCCAGCCTCGCGGGCCATGCGTTCGGCTAGTTGGCGGGCCAGCTGTGCACATTCCTCGAGCGTGATGCCGCTTACGGGTATCAAGGGCAACACGTCAGTGGCTCCCATGCGGGGATGTGCCCCGTGGTGACTACGCATGTCGATGACCTCACTGGCTGTCTTAGCTCCACGGAAAGCGGCTTCTACCACAGCCTCGGGTGCACCGACGAAGGTAACGACGGTACGGTTAGTGGCTTCGCCGGGATCGACGTTGAGCAGTTGTATGCCGTCGACACTCTCGATGGCATTGGTGATTTGCTTGATAATGCTCATGTCGCGTCCCTCACTAAAGTTGGGAACGCATTCAATGATGGGTTGGTTGTTCATAGGATAAGGTTCAGAAGGCGTTTTATAGTTTATTGATGTATTTTTTCAGTTCAAAGGCCCACACCCTGTAGCCTTGGTCGGTTAGATGCAGACCATCGTTGGTAAGCTCAGCGCGGAGCACGTTCGAATGTCCACGTACCATACGCGGAAAGATGTTGACGAAGGTGATGTCGTGAGTCTCGCAATAGGCTTTGATGAGCATATTGGCGAAGGGAATGTCGTCGGTGCGGCCAGCAAGGGTCTTCCAGCGGCCGTTAGACTCATTGATAGGGAGAATGCTCTGTACGAATAGCGTGGTCTGGGGCGACTGCGAACGGATGGCTTCGATGAGTGTGATGACGCGATTGGCCACCTGTTCATAAGTGGTGTTACCTACCATGTCGTTAATACCGGCCATGAGGAAGATAGCACGTGGATGGTAAGGAGTGATCTGACGAAGGCGCTCGGTCATGCCTACGGTGTTGTCGCCAATGATGCCGCGGTTGACAACTTTCTTGGTGGTGCCGATGCGTGCAGTCCAGTCCTTACCGTTCTCCGTCAGACTGTTACCCAGCATGACGATGGTGGTAGAGTCAATTCCGCCCTCGCGCTCGAACTCTGCCAGTCGTTGTTGATGATGGTTTCCGCCGCTGCTCCTTACAGCGGTGGTGCGCTGGCGGCTGCGAGTACGAGTGCGACGTCGCTGTGCATCGGATGTTTCAGCTATCATTAGCAGGCACAGCACCATCAGCAGCCTGCTGATGACGATGCTATGCCAGGATTTCAGACAAGTTCTTTTCTTCAAGGTGTGTTAATATTGCTCCAATAGACGTATGCGCTCCTCAGTGCTAGGGTGAGTGCTGAAGAGACGGCTAAAAAAGTTGGAAATGCCCTTGCCAGTCAGAGCCTGTGGATGAATGATGTACATCTGTGCGATGTCATCGCGCCCCACATTGGCCAAACCAGGGTCACCGGATATCTTGCGAAGTGCCGAAGCCAGCGCCAAGGGATTGCCGCACAACTCTGCTCCTCCGGCATCGGCCATGAATTCACGCTTGCGAGAGATGGCAAAGCGGGTGAGCATAGTGAAGAAATAAGCGATGGCAGCACATACTACTGCTATGAGCATTACCACAGCAATGCTCAGACCGTTGTTCTTGTCGTTGCTGCTGCGCCGTCGGCCTCCTCCATAGATGAAGGTGTTCCATAACATTCGTACGAGGAGTGTCATTACCGTCGACACGATGCCCACGAAGATAATCGATGTGATGAGCAGTCGGGTGTCCTTGTTACGGATGTGAGTCAGTTCATGTCCGATGACGCCAGCCAGCTCGTCGTCATCCAGAATGTCGAGCAGACCTGTAGTGACTGTGACTGTATAGGTTTTATCGTTGATGCCCGAGGCGAATGCGTTCAGTTGCGGATCGTCGACAATATTAATCTCTGGCATAGGCATGCCACAGGCCATAGTGAGATTCTCCACAATATTATATACGCGAGGGTTGTCGCGGCGCGCCAGAGGTGTAGCCCTGACGGCATTGCGAATCATGGAGGTATTGGAGAAGTAGGCAATGGCAAACCATATGGCTACAGCTCCTACCACCCACGGCATCACGCTCATGAACGAGACGTTGACGGCATCGGTGTCGAGAAAATTCTGAGAGTAGCCGTACTCGTCATAGCCGCTGGAGTTGCTGAAGTAGTTGATGATGGCAAGGAACAGCCATACCGCCCCCAGCAGGATGGCAGGAAAACCCAGCAGCAACAGCACGCTGAGCGTGTTGTTGCGCTGGATAAGGGAGTGCATTCCTACGTACTTCATTCTGGTTGTGAGGTTTGAAGTTGAGGTTTGAGATTTGAGAGAGTCTCACGTCAGAAGCTGATCTCGGGAGCCTTGTCCATCGAGGCACGCTCCTCCTTGGGAACTTCGAACATGGGCTCCTTCTGGAATCCGAACATACCAGCCAGGATGTTGGCGGGGAAGGTCTGCACCTTGTTGTTCAGCTCACGAGTAGCGGTATTGAAGTAGCGGCGTACGGCAGCCAGCTTGTTCTCGATGTCGGAGATCTCGCTTTGCAGCTGCAGGAAGTTCTGGTTGGCCTTCAGGTCGGGGTAGGCTTCCAGCGACACTCTCAATCCTGCCAGAGCGCTAGAGAGCTGGTTCTCGGCCTGAATCTTGTCATTGATGCCTGTAGCGTTCATGGCAGCAGCACGAGCCTCTGTCACGCGGGTGAGCAGTTCTTTCTCATGCTGGGCATAGCCTTTCACGGTAGCCACGAGCTGAGGGATGAGGTCGTGGCGCTGTTTGAGCTGCACATCGATGTTCGCGAAAGCATTCTCGCGGTTGTTACGTAGTTTCACCAGGCTGTTATAGATGCCTACAGCCCATAATGCAAGCAGTACGACGACTGCTACGATGATGATAATTGCTGTCATAATTCTTATTGTTAAAGGGTTTATATTTCCTATCAACCTGCAAATATAATACATTAGTTTTGCATGACCAAAGGTTTTAAGTTTTTTTGTAAAAAAATCCGGTCGCAAGGTCTTCTAGAAGCTTGCAACCGGATTTGTATGGGTTCGTTAAGCAGTGGCTTTTGCCTACTTCATACGTCGCAACACTTTCTGGTAATAGCGGTCGGTGCTCTTGACACTGTACTTAGGTCCGCCGTTCCACGAACGGATGGCTTTCTCCACGTCGTTCGTTTTGTTGTACTGCGACTGAATCAGAAGGAACATCTCTTTCGACTTGTCCACATTGTAGCGGTCGGCTAATGTGTAACGTTTGTCACTTCCCCTCGACTTGAGGATGTTGTTGCACTCTCGTACGAGAATGGGTGTGATTTGCATCGCGCCTACTGAGTTCCCACTCACGGCATTAGGATTTCCTTCGCTCTCCACCAGGATGATGGCCTCCATCACGGGATTCCAGTCAAACTGGGCTGAGCTATCGTTTCTATTGGCAGCCCCGGCTTGTAGGGGCATCAGGGTCAGAATCGACAAGCTCAGACATACATTCTTCACTAATCTTTTCATATTCTCTATCTTTAAGGGGCTTTGCCAAGGCCCTCGTTTCTATGCTTCCTAGCCTGTTCTCCTCTCGAGAAGGGGCTGATATCCTGAAAGCGGGTGCAAAGGTACGCATATTTTTATAAACAAAAGGTCTTGTGTCGCTGTTTTGTGCGCACACAGCGGCATTTTCTTGATATAAATCAATAGATAAGTGTTTTGAGAGTCAAGATTCTTGACTCAAACAACTATGTTTCTGACTCTAGAATCAGTCAATGTCAACGACTGTGATACCTGCTCCTCCGAACTGCACGTGCTCGTCGCGGAAATGGCTGACGTTGGGCACGGTGGCAAGGTATTGGCGGATGAGCTGTCGCAAGATGCCGGTGCCCGTTCCGTGAAGGATTCGCACACGTGGCATACCTACCAGGATAGCGTCATCGATGAAATAAGTGACGGCATTGATGGCTTCATCGCCTCGCATACCTCTGACATCGAGGTCTTGATGGAAGTTCTGGCGGCGTGAGTCGATGGCTGCACGGGCTCCGCTGCCTAAGCTGGCAAAGGAGCCAGAAATCTGTGCGTTGCGCTCTTCAGTCTTTGAGATCTCCTTCTCGGGTTCTTTAGCGGGCTCTAGGCGATCGAGGCGCATCTTGGTGCGCATGCCTCCACCAAAGACGATGGTAGCCTGCTTGCCGTCAATCTTTTCGATGGTACCTATGCTTGTGAGACCTTTAATTCGAACGGTATCGCCAGCAGAGAGAGGCGCTTCTTCTTGATTCTGAGGTAAGGGCGTGCTTGCCTTTCCTGAGGCATTACCGTCTTGAGCACTTGCACTGCCTTCGCTCTCAGCGAGGAGCTGGGCTTTTCGCTTTTTCTCCTTTCGCTCCCTGCGCTCTTGAATCTGGCGCATCTTGCGCTCGATGCTTTCATCGCTGGCCTTCGTGTCAATCTCCGCTACTTCCTGCTTGAAGGACTCCATCTCTTCGCGCAGACGACGGGTAGCTTCTTTCTCTGCCTGCTGCTCGCGAATCTCGCGGATCGTGTATTCTATTTTCTTGTTGGCCGAGTTCAGCAGTTCCTCAGCCTGCTCCTTGGCTCGACGCAGAATAGCTTTTCGCTCCTGCTCAATTTCTTCGATATTGCTCTCGTAACGGGCGATGCGGCCTTCCAGCGACTTCTCGTGCTGGTGGATGGTCTGACGTTTACCTTCCCAGTAACGCTTGTCGCGAACGATGTCCTGCAGGTACTTGTCGCTCTGGATGTATTCCGAACCAACAATGTCTGAGGCATCTTTGATCACTTCCTCGGGCAGACCCGTCTTGCGAGCAATCTCAATGGCAAACGAGGAGCCGGGCTGGCCGATGGAAAGCTGGAACAGCGCTTGCATCTCGTGACGGTCATAAAGCATAGCACCGTTTACTACCCCCTCATGCTCGTCGGCAAAATGTTTCAGGTTCTGGTAGTGAGTGGTGATGACTCCAAAAGTTTTCTTCTTCCAAAACTGCTTCAGCACAGCCTCGGCAATGGCTCCGCCAATCATGGGCTCCGTGCCTCCTCCGAACTCATCTATTAATAATAATGTGTGCTCGTCGCAATTTCGAATCATCTGCTTCATGTTCATCAGGTGAGATGAGTAGGTCGAGAGGTCGTCTTCGATGCTCTGCTCATCGCCGATGTCAATCATGATGTTGTGGAAAAGGCCGAAAGTAGAATGCTCGTTCACAGGGACGCTTAGTCCGCATTGCAGCATGTACTGCAGTAGGCCCACCGTCTTCAGACAGACCGATTTTCCTCCTGCATTCGGGCCGGAGATGATGAGTAGGTTGCCGCTAGCGCCCTTCGTATCTCCTGTGGAGGTTTCCAACCTGATATCCAGCGGCACCACCTTCTTGTCTTGTTTTGCCAACGAGAGCGCCAGTAACGGGTGCACAGCTTGAATCCAGTCGATATGCGGGCGGTCGTCTATCTTTGGCTCGATGGCTTTTGTCTGCTCTGCCAAAGCGCACTTGGCGTGAATGAAGTCTATCCAGCCCATAAATCTGTAAGAGTCTAGTATCTCCTTGATGTGTGGGCGTACCTCGTCACTGAATACGGTCAGGATGCGCACAATCTCACGTCGCTCCTCCGCTTCCAGCTCGCGGATGCGGTTGTTGGCCTCCACAACTTCAGCGGGCTCGATGAAGACGGTCTTTCCTGTGGCCGACTCATCGTGCACGATACCGTTGATGCGTCGCTTCACGCTAGGCGATACAGGTATCATCAGTCTGCCGTCGCGCATTGTTGGAGCGGCATCCTTGTCCACCAGTCCGTCGCGCTGAGCTGAATGCAGTATAGTATATAATGTACGCGAGATGCTGCCCTCAGTCTTCTGAAGTTCATGACGAATACTGGCAAGCGTCATTGTCGCACCGTCCTTGATGCGCCCAAACTTGTCGATGATGCTGTCAATACGGCGTATCATCGCAGGATAGGTCTGTACGTTCTCAGCCAGACGGTGAAGGGCAGGGTAGGGATCCTCGCCTTCCTCTCCGCTGTTTAGTAACGTTACCATCTTCATGATGGTCTCAAGCGACCGTCGCAGGTCAAACAGCTCCTGTTCCTCGAGGTGCGTACCAGTTAGGCGGATGCGAGTTAAAGCCTCGCGCATGTCGAAGAAATACTGCAGGGGGAACTCGCTGACCGACTCCATCAGCTGGCGGAATTCATGTATCTGCAGCAGCAGCTCGTTCACGTCGCTGGCAACGTCAGAGAAGGTCATCTCGTCGACGACGTCACGACCCAGCTGACTCATACATTGTTCGCGTATCAGCGTCCGTATTTCGTCGAATCCTATCTTTTGTTCGTAGTTATCCGGATAAATCATGGTGCAAAGGTACTGCTTTTATATGAGAAATGAGAAGTGAAGAGGGAGAAATGAAACCTAAAGATGATAAAAAACGTTAAATCGGGCTTGGCGGGACTAAATTCTCCTTCCTCGTTTCTCATTTCTCATTTTTTAATTGTACCTTTGCACCCGCTTTTTACGGAGTGCCGTAGAATAAGGAGAGATGGTAGAGTGGTCGATTACAACGGTCTTGAAAACCGTCGTACCGAGAGGTACCGGGGGTTCGAATCCCTCTCTCTCCGCTGAGAGTTCAATGAGTAACATCGTTGGACTCTTTCTTTTTACTTGACAAATGCCCTCTCATGTTTTGAAAATTCTGAGCAACAAATCCTTTGGCCGAATTTGAGCGAGTTTTGAGCATAGTTGTAATTCGCTGAAAATGAGTCTGTTGTGGAAGTGGTAATTTTTGCTGATTTAAAGGTAGCCACTTTGGTCTCGCTCGTCGGCCACTTTGATCACGAAAGTTACGGAGGATGCTATGCTTCGTCGCTTACTTTGCACACCAAAGTGCCTTTCCGGCGAGGTGAAAATGGCCTTCTAGCCAAGTAAAAACCGCTTTTGAGCCTTAACTTTACTGACGACGAGCTGTCGACTATGTCATTTTCGTCATCATTTTCTTCTAGATTGCACTTTTTCGATGGGGCTATTTTTGATTAATTTTCTTGACATTTCTTTTCTCTCTAGTGTGTAATCCCCTTCAAACTGAGGTCACTGGCTTCGATGCGATTTGCATCAGTATTCCTTTCGTTTCCTAAAATAATAAGGTATTTATTTGGCTATTTAAGAAAAAGATAGTACCTTTGCAGCCTGAAAAAATAGACTTAGAAAAGGATGACTTTTGAACATCAGTACCCATTCTGAAGTGGTGGATATAACGTTATAAAGTGATGATGTTTAATAAAAAGACAACGGTGCTTGACAGCGGGATGCTGTCGGGATTTACAGACTACCACTGTCATCTGCTGCCTGGCGTTGATGACGGAGTGAAGGAGCTGCGGGAGACGCTGCAGCTACTGAGCTTATGGGAGGAACATGGCGTGAAGGAGATTTGGCTCACGCCGCATATCATGGAAGATATTCCCAATACCACCGCTGCCCTTCGCCAGCGCTTTGACGATCTCTCTGCAGCCTACAAGGGCCCTATCGTCCTTCATCTTGCAGCAGAGCACATGCTCGACAACCTCTTTCTGGAGCGCATTGAGAAAGACGATGTGCTTCCCCTTGGTCCCAGCGGTAGCCGTCAACTGTTGGTGGAGACATCGTACTTTAATCCGCCGATGGATATGGAGCACATCATCGACAAGATGAAAGAACGTGCTTACACGCCCATCCTCGCTCATCCTGAGCGCTACCAGTATATGGACATCGGCGACTACCGCCATTGGAAGGAGCGCGGCATGCTGTTTCAGCTGAACGTCCCTTCACTTGTGGGTGCCTATGGACCTGATGTGCAGAAAAAGGCAGAGATGCTGCTCAAGCGTGGGATGTATAACCTTTGCGGCACAGATACTCATTCCATTCGTTTCGCCGATTACTTCTTACATAGTAAGATTAACAAAAAGATTAGCAGAAACTTGGAGGATTATTTGGATGTTTCAATTCAAATTAGTACCTTTGTCCCCGAAAAGTGATTTCTGAACGACTGAAAGAAAGAACCATTAAGTATATGAGAAAAAATCATCTGATTATTGTGGGGCTGCTCGCATTGATACTGAGCAGCTGTGGCGCGCCCAACGTGGCGTATTTCAACGATCTTGGCAACGGACAATCTGAACAGGTGATGCAGGCACTCGACATCCGCCTGCGTCCTGATGATAAGGTCTCTATCGTCGTCAACAGTAAGGACCCTCAACTGGCAGACCTATTTAATCTGCCTATCGTCTCGCATCGTGTGGGCTACTCTCAGACATCATCGCTGAATACCAGTCAGCAGATCTCTGCCTATACAGTGAGTCCGAATGGCGAGATTGACTTCCCCGTACTTGGCAAAATCAAGGTCGCAGGCTTCCGTCGCGACGAGGTGGCTGAGTTCATCAAGAACGAGCTTATCAGCCGTAACCTGGTGAAGGACCCCGTGGTGACCATCGAGTATGCAAACCTTGGCTTCAGCGTTCTTGGAGAGGTGAACCGCCCTGGGCGCTATTCCTTCGATCGTGACCATATGACCGTGCTCGATGCCATCGGTATGGCTGGCGATCTCACCATTCAGGGTGAGCGCAATAATGTGCTTGTGATACGTGAGGTGGGCGGACAGCGTGTGAACTATCGCATCAACCTGCAGTCAGGTCGCGAAGTGATGCAGTCGCCTGCGTTCTACCTGCAGCAGAACGATGTGGTGTATGTCACGCCCAACAAGTTCCGTTCGCGTCAGACAACGGTGAACGGTAATAACGTACTCTCTGCATCGTTCTGGATTTCAGTAGCTTCGCTGCTCACTTCCATCGCAGTATTGATAGTTAAGTAATAAAAAAAGAAAGAGTAATTAAGAATGGCAATATCTGAAAAGAACAACAACATGGCAGAGGCTCAGGACGATAGCCTCCAGTTGAAGGACCTGCTGGCTCTCTGCATAGGCAAGTGGAAGTGGTTTGTGCTGTCACTGATCATCTGTGTGGGAGCAGCCTTCGCCTATCTTCTCACTACGCCACCAGTGTTCACACGCTCTACCTCGATTCTCATCAAGGAGGAAAGAAAAGGACGCTCGGCCATCTCTTCGGAGATGAACGCCTTCTCTGAACTGGGATTGTTTAATGCGAATACCAATGTCGACAACGAGGTGGTGACGATGCAGTCGCCCGACCTTTTGTTGGAGGTGATACGCCGCCTCAGTCTTGACGTTGACTATAAGGCTGACGGCAGATTCCACAAGCGTACGCTTTATGGCAGGACGCTTCCCCTGAAAGTATCGTTCAAGGATTTGGCTTACAATGATTTCAGTTCGCTCACCATCACCATTCACAAGGACGGTACGCTGACCTTGTCTGACTTCAAGCTGAACGGCAAGGAAGTGGGCAAGGGCACTGAAGTCGCTGCACAGCAGTACAAGGAGGTGTATACCCCTGTCGGTCTGCTGACGGTGACTCCCACACCCTATTACAAGGGTAATGCCCTCGCCGAGATGAAGATATATGTGAGTCGTAAGGGCCTTATATCAGCTATATCCTCATGTAAGGCAAAGATGACGGCCGACCGTAACAGCAAGACCTCGACCATCATCGATATCACTTACAAGGACGTGAATATCCAGCGTGCTGAAGATTACCTTAACACCCTCATCTCTGTGTACAATGAGAACTGGGTGAAGGACAAGAACCAGATTGCAGTGAGCACTTCGCAGTTTATCAACGAGCGTCTGCAGGTAATCGAGAATGAGCTGGGCAACGTCGACAGCGACATCTCATCGTATAAGAGTGAGAACCAGATCACTGATATGCAGGCCGCCTCAAGTATGTATATGAATACTGCCAACCAGGCCAACATGCAGGTGACGGAACTCAACAACCAGCTCTATATGGCCCGCTACATCCGCGATCATGTCTCTGACAAGAATTCCAAGGATCAGCTGCTTCCCGCCAACTCTGGTATCAACTCGCCTGTCATCGAACAGCAGATCAACGAGTACAACGACAAGATGTTGCAGCGCAACAGCCTTGTGGCCAACAGTAGTGTTGAGAACCCGCTGGTAGCCGATATGGACCAGAACCTCAACGAGATGCGCAACTCCATTATCTCGTCAATCGACAACCAGGTGAGCACGCTGAATACCCAGATACAAGGTCTGCGTGGTATTCAGGGACTGAGCACATCGCGTCTGCTGAGCAATCCCAAGCAGGCTGAGTACCTGCTCAGCGTTGAGCGCCAGCAGAAGGTGAAGGAGGCACTCTACCTCTTCCTCCTGCAGAAGCGTGAGGAGAACGAGCTGTCGCAGGCTTTCACAGCCTACAACACCCGTGTGATAACCTCCCCAACAGGTTCGATGGCTCCCGTTTCGCCCAACCGCCGCATGATTCTGCTGGCAGCAATGCTGCTGGGTATCCTCATCCCCATCGCCATCATTTACCTGCGTGAGAACCTGAACACAAAGGTGCGCGGACGCAAGGACATCGAGGATTTGACTATACCTTTCGTTGGCGAGATTCCGCAGTACGACCGTAAGAAACGTAAGAAAAAGAAAGGCGACGGGCAGGCTTCGAAGATTGTAGTGAAGCCTGAGAGCCGAAACGTCATCAACGAGGCCTTCCGCGTGGTGCGCACGAATATGGAATTCATGACGGGTGCTGATCATGTGAACAAGGTCATCATGGTGACATCAGCTAATCCTGGTAGCGGTAAGACTTTTTTGACGATGAATATCGCCACCTCCTTTGCCATCAAGGAAAAGAAGGTCATTGCTATCGACCTGGATATGCGCCGAGCATCGTTGTCGGAATTTATCAACAAACCCAAGCTTGGTATTTCTGACTATCTCAATGGGCGCGTTGCAGACTGGCATGCAGTGAAGTACGACCTCGAGAACTACTCGAACATCGAGATGATACCAGTCGGTACGATACCTCCCAACCCCGCTGAGCTGCTCTTCAGCGACAGGCTTCAGAAGCTGCTCGATGAATTGCGTGAGCAGTACGACCTTATCTTCCTCGACTGTCCGCCTGTGGAAATTGTCGCCGATGCTTCTGTTATTGCTAAGTATGCCGATATGACGCTCTTTGTCATCCGTGCCGGACTGATGGAGCGCGAGATGCTCCCGGTGATCGAAGGCTACTACAAGGATCAGAAGTTCCGCAATATGTCGGTGCTGCTCAATGGTACAACTGCTGCTGGAAGTCGCTATGGCTACCACCGCTATGGCTATCATTATGGCTATGCCTACGGTTATGGCAACAAGGGCTATGGTGGCTATACAGAGGAATAGTCTCACCCTTTCCTGACGCCTATGCACCCTTCTGACAAATATCACCAAGAACCGGTAGTGAGGCCTGCTACTCAGGCCAACCGGTTCTATGAGGGTGATACTCAGAGGCTTGCAGCCGAGGTTGACGGTTATTTGGCACTTCACGACCAAAGTCCTGTTTTTCATAATCTGGCGGCGCTCATCGTGCCGCATGCCGGCTATTATTTCTCAGGAAATGTAGCCGCTGCTGCCTATAAGGTTATTGATCCCGAGAAGTCCTACAAGCGTATCTTCCTGCTGGGGCCTAGTCATTGCGTTTGGCTAAATGGCGCCTCTGTCAATACTGAGGCTGACTATTATGCCACCCCCTTGGGAAATGTGAAAGTTGATCGTGAGACTGCGTTGCAGCTTACCGCTTCCGACGATGTGTTCACCTACAAGCCAGAAGCTCATGCCGAAGAGCATTGCCTAGAGGTACAGCTGCCTTTCCTGCAACGGCTCTTCGCCTCGTCTTCTTCCCTCAGCCCTCAACCCCTTCCTCCCATCGTCCCCATTATCATCTCCACCAACCACTTTGGCAAGCTGAAGCGGATGGCTGAGGTACTGAAGCCCTACTTCAACGATGACAACCTTTTCATCGTCAGCAGCGATTTCTCGCATTACCCTTCGTACGATGATGCCTGTGAGGTGGATGCACGAACGGGCAGAGCCATTGAGTCGGGTGACGTCGGACAGTTTATTACAGCCATCGAGGCAAATGCCGCCAGCGGCAAGCGCAATCTGTCGACAAGTGCCTGTGGCGAGTTCCCCATCATCACGCTGATGCTGATGCTCGATAATCGTTACGAGGTCAGGCACCTGATGTACCAGAACTCTGGTGATATCGATCATCACGATCATTCGCGTGTGGTGGGCTATCATTCCTTTGCTTTCCTCCGTTGCGAAAACTCAACGTTTACGCTCACCGACTCAGACAAAAAACAACTGAAAGAGATTGCTCTCAATAGCATCAAGAGCGCATTGGGTGATAAGCCTGTCTCCCAGTCTGCTCTGCGCTCCGCCTTGTGCGATGCTATTAGCAAGGGTGCTCCGGCCTCAGCGCTCAACTCAAAGTGCGGTGCCTTCGTCTCGCTGCATAAGCACGGACATCTGCGCGGCTGCATCGGACATTTTGGAGAAGATGTGCCGCTCTATGAAATTGTGTCGGAGATGGCCCGAGCTGCAGCCTTCGATGATCCTCGTTTCCCGCCTCTGCGCTGCGAGGAGCTGGGTGATGTCGATATCGAGATATCTGTGCTTACGCCTATGCGCCGCATCAAGAGTCTTGACGAGTTCCAGTTGCATCGTCACGGAATATATATCCGCAAGGGCTATCGCAGCGGAACTTTCCTGCCTCAGGTGGCCGATGAGGTGAACTGGACGAAGGAGGAGTTCGTTGGGCATTGTTCGCGCGACAAAGCCGGACTAGGCTGGGACGGATGGCGTGATGCCGAGCTCTATGTTTACGAGGCAATCGTGTTTTAGCATATATATAATAGTTTGGAACGACAGGAGTGCAGATATTATCAGCGACAGGACGACGGACGAGTAGAATGCCAGCTTTGTCCGCACCACTGCCGCATAGCCGACGGCAAGACGGGCATCTGCCAGAGCCGTCGCAATCATCACGGCATACTCGTCAGCGAGGTCTATTCGCGACCTTGTGCACTGGCTGTTGACCCGGTCGAGAAGAAGCCGCTCTATCATTTTCATCCTGGAACCAAGTGCCTGTCGGTCGCCTGCACGGGTTGCAACTTCCGTTGCCTGAACTGCCAGAACTACGATATCTCGCAGGTCGCTCCTAGCGAAGTTCCTCACTACGACCTTTCGCCCGATGACCTCGTGTCTCTTTGTCAGGAGCATCGCTGCCCTAGCATCGCCTATACCTATACCGAGCCGCTCACTTATATCGAATACGTCACCGATACAGCTCGCAAGGCTCATGAGGCAGGTCTCTATAATATCCTTGTGACAGCTGGCTACGTCTGTGCTGAGCCCCTTGCCGACCTGCTGCCCTACCTCGATGCCGCCAACGTCGACCTCAAGTCGTTCAGTGACGAGATTTACAAGCGGGTCAGCGGCGGCCATCTATCTACTGTCCTCGACACCATCCTGGCCATGCGTGATGCAGGCGTGTGGATTGAGATCACCAATCTGGTCATACCCCAGGTCAACGACGACCTCCAGATGATACGCAGTATGTGCCGATGGCTCGTCGCAAATCGCCTCGCCGATGCCCCTCTTCACTTTAGCCGGTTCTTCCCTCGCTTCAAGATGCAGGACATCCCGCCTACGCCGCTCTCCACGTTGCGCTCTGCCCGTCAGGTTGCTCAGGAGGAGGGTATCACTCATGTTTATCTGGGGAATGTATGAATTCAATGTAAATACTAATAAAACCATTACTATCTATGAAACGAATCATCACTTGTATGCTGGCCGCTTTGGGACTTACCGCAGCCTATGGACAGCAGAATCAGCAGTCTTATGAGGTTGACACCTTCAAGACAAAAAGCGGAAAGACCATCCGTTTTCATGCGCTCGTGCATGCCAGTATCCGTGTGGAGTATGACGGCAAGGAGATCGAGATCGACCCCGTGACTAAGCTGGGCAACAGGACCGTCGACTTTACTGCTATGCCCAAGGCAGACTACATCTTCGTCACACATGAGCACCAGGACCACTTCGATCGTGAGGCCCTCAAGATCCTTATGGCTCAGCAGACCTGCCTCGTCACCAACAAGCGCTGTGCCGACATGTTGGGCTCCGGTAAGGTAATGGCCAACGGCGACAAGCTGCAGCTGGCCGACGACATCACTGTTGAAGCCGTGCCAGCCTACAACATCACCGAAGGCCGCCAGCAGTATCATCCCAAGGGCAGGGACAACGGCTATATCCTAACCATCGACGGGCTCAGGATATACATCGCCGGCGACACGGAGGACATTCCCGAGATGGCTTCCGTCAGCGATATCGACATCGCTTTCCTGCCTTGCAATCAGCCCTTCACGATGACCACCGACCAGCTTGTCAGGGCTGCTAGAATCGTTAAGCCCAAGGTGCTGTTCCCCTATCACTACGGCCAGACCGACGTCAGCAAGCTCCCTTCCCAGCTTCAGGGCGACGGCATCGACGTGAGAATACGACACTATGAATAACAATAAATCATTAACAGACATGAGAAAACTAACCTTCATCGCAGCGGCGCTCCTGGCATTGATGTTCGGAGCCTGTTCGCAGACAAACAAACAAAAAGAACAAACAGAGACAAAGAGTATGAAAACATTGGTAGCCTATTTCTCGGCTTCGGGGGTGACCAAGGGCGTCGCCCAGCAGCTGGCAGAAGTGGCAGGTGCCGACCTCCACGAGATCACACCCGCGCAGCCCTATACCGACGCCGACCTCGACTGGCGCGACAGCCTGAGCCGCAGCAGTGTGGAGATGCGCGACAAGGCATCGCGACCCGCCATCACCGCCAAGCTCGACGACATGCAGCAGTATGACATTGTCTACGTGGGATTCCCCATCTGGTGGTACACCTGCCCCACCATCATCAACACCTTTATGGAGTCCTACGACTTCAAGGGCAAGACCGTCATCCCCTTCGCTACTTCCGGAGGCAGCGATATCGACAAGGCCTGTGCCGACCTCAGGGAAGCCTATCCCGACGTTCGTTGGGGCAAGGGCCGGCTGCTCAACGGCGTCACCCGCGAGGTGCTGCAGCAGTGGGTAGCAGCCCTCGACGGCAGCAAGTACGTGGCCTACGACCAGCGCACGGGCGACGAGTCGGTGGTCTATTTCACCCGCGACCTCTCTGCCGAGGGACTCATCAAGGCCTATGAACAGGTTAATGCCAAGATCAGTGGACACGTAGGCGTGAAGCTGCACACAGGCGAGCAACATGGTCCCAACATCATCCCCCGCGAATGGGTGAAGGCGCTGATAGCCAAGGACCTGCCGGATGCCACTATTATCGAGACGAACACCTACTACGAGGGCGACCGCTACACTACCGACAAGCATCGCGAGACGCTCGAGGTCAACGGATGGACGTTCTGTCCCGTCGACATCCTCGATGAGGAAGATACCACCGCCCTGCCCGTCAACGGAGGCAAGTGGTTCAAGGAGATGTCGGTCGGATCGCATCTCACCCGCTACGATGCTATGCTCGCGTTGACTCACTTCAAGGGCCACACCCAGGGCGGATTCGGAGGCTCCAACAAGAATATCGGCATCGGCTGTGCCGACGGGCGTATAGGCAAGGCCTGGATCCACACCACGCCCGGCCAGGACGACCAGTGGGACATCAAGGAAGAGGAGTTCATGGAGCGCATGACTGAGTCGACCAAGGCCACCATCGACTTCTTCGGCGACCGTGTGACTTATGTCAACGTGATGCGCAACATGTCCGTGTCGTGCGACTGCGAGGGAGTGGCTGCCGAGCCCGTAGTGACCCCCGACGTGGGCATCCTTTCCTCCACCGACATCCTTGCCGTCGACCAGGCTTGCATTGACATCATCTATGCGATGACTGCTGACGACCATCACGACATGCTCGAGCGCATCGAGAGCCGTCACGGTCTGCGTCAGCTCTCCTACATGAAGGAGCTTGGCATGGGCAACGACCGCTACAAGCTCATCGACCTTGACAACGGCGGCCGCGAGATCACAGCCGCTGATGCCGTAAAAGAGCTGAAGAAGGCCGTCAAATAGACGCATAGCCGACGAGTTCTAGAGCGGTATGTACTGCAGCAACAACCAGAAGGCAGGCGAGGCTGGACAAGCACACTGTGGCAGTAAATGCAGGAGATGGGGATAATGAGCCTGTGAGACGCATCAAGCGCAGAAACCAATGGCTCTGCGCTGATGCATTTCTTTGGATCGGGGACTAAACTGCTCGAAGGCCGCCTGGATGTCAGAACACTCAATACGCTGATAGAAGGAGCGCTCCAGTGTGTGGGGCGTCTTCGACATGCGGTCGGCCATAGCCGGGATGATGCCGTTGCGCACCAACTGACCTATCCAGCGTGCATTAGAGAAGTGCTCGTCGCTGCTGGCCGTGGCTTCGCCAATCTTTCTGAGAAGCAGGTTGTGGGCCTCTGCCGTCAGCTCGTATTGATCCTTTCGCAGGCTCTCTTCTGCTATCTGCATCAGTTCCGTCGCATTGTAGTCATTGAAGCAGAACTTGTAGGGGAATCGTCCCTGCAATCCTGGATTCATCGTCATCAGCTGGTCCATTTCCTCTTGATAGCCTGCAAAAACGATGAGCATGTCGGGTCTCCTCTGACTCAGCACGTCGAGCAGTGCCTCGATAGCATGCCGGCCGAAGTCCTTGTCGTCGTTTTTGTTGTAGAGCGTGTAGGCCTCGTCCACGAAGAGCACATTGCCTCGTGCTTCCTGCAGCAGATGCTTCATGATCTCTTCTGTCTCGCCGATATATCGGCCGATCATCGTCGAGCGGTCGGCGCAAATGACTTCCCCCCTTGAGAGGAGACCTAGTGAGTGGTAGATTCTTCCCAAGAGCTTTGCCACCGTGGTCTTCCCGGTACCGGGATTGCCAGTGAAGATGGCGTGATAGGAGGCATCGTCAGTGGTGCTCAACCCCAGTTGACGACGCTCGGCATAGAAACGCATACGATTCGACAGGGTGATGATGCTTTTTTTGATGGTATCGAGGCCTACCATCGCGTTCAGCTCCTTCATTGCTTCGTCGAGGCTGGTGGACGGTGAGAGCAGTGGTGCAGCGTCGAGGTCGGAGGGTTGCAGGAGAGGGATAACATCTGTCTGCTGACCGTTTTTAATGCAGGCGACGGTGTTCTGCAGATAGGCAGGCTCTAGTACCTCTTTGATGTATCGTCGCATGTCGTCGGCCGTCCATTGGCAGATCTGTCCTTGCTGGTATGCATCGATGAGCATTCGGCAAGCATGGTACTTCGCTTCAGCGGTGAGTCTCAGTTTGGCGATGTCCGTCTCACTGAAGAACAGGTGAATCATCTCTTCCTGCGAGTAGAGCTCTTCGCAGAGCCTGTTCTCACGAGGGAAGTGCTGCTGCAGCGAAGGGTTCTGTTCCAGCAGCGTGTCCAGTTCCTGCTGGGTGCCTATGAGGATGCACGAGTTGCCGTTGCCGGGCCAGTGGCGCATCATCTCCTTTATGATGACCTTCCCACCCGTATCGAATAGACTATTCAGGTGATCATAGCTGAATACGAAGTTCTTCGCAGTAGGCAGAGATATCTGCAGGATGTTGTCGCTCGATGTCAGGTCCGAGAACGTCGAGCGCAGCTTCTCGTAAGGGTCGCTGCTGCTTGGATTGAAGAGTTCACTGCAGTTCACCGACTTCAACTCGCCAGGGATGGCGGTCGTCATTTTCAGCAGCATTACCGTGGTCGGCATCCTTCGTTCCGAGCGGGCTGTCAGCAGCAGGTTGGCAGTATGCTCTGGATCGTCACCCAGCAGCAGACGGCGCATCTCGTTCACCTCGTTTTCCTGGCAACGGTTGAGGGCCCAAGCTTTCAGCTGTTGCAGACCAGGACGCCTCGACAGCCTACGCCATAAGTTAAGGTTGTTGCAGAGGCTACCCGAGAGGATATCTTCAGCACTCATCTTCTTACAGACGCGCGGAGGCTTTATGCTGAGGTTGCCGCACTCACCCAGCTCGATGTCGAAGCGTTGAATATTGCCTTTGCCACTACGCATCAAGAGGAAATAGTTGCCTGGAATCCATACTGACGGTGTCGCCATAGTCATCTTCAGAGATCGTCCAGTGCGCTCCACCTTCTTGCTGTCGCCCGTCTCTGCATCGTCTATCAGCATCAGTTGACTGTTGTAAAGGAAAAAGCTATAGGAGTCAGATACTTTCATACTCCTGTCGAGGGTGATGACAACTATGAGGTTGCCTGCATGATACACAAGTGAATTGCTGCTGCCCTCAGGCTGCATGGTAAAAAAGATTTTGGTCATTCGTTCTTGTTTTGAAATAAGAATACTAATACGATAATATCGAGAAGCGGTCAAGTCAATACGCTTCGTCAAAGAGAGTCGTGTGTTCAGTCGCTCAGAGATGAACACAGGATGTATCGTTCAGAGAAGAGACGATGATGTGTCAAAAAGTCAAAGAACGCCCCGACATGAAGGCACAATAAGTGCCGTCATGATTGCCAACATTGTGTCTTGCTGCAAGGTTGTCATGCCCCGCTGTGCTGACAGTCGTTGGAATGCTTCTTCATGTTCTTTCTGATTTTGACTTTTTTAGTTCGTATTAGAATTCGGGCGCAAAGGTAGTGATAATTTGATAATAAACAAAGAAAAATGCGATTTTTTTTCAGAAATTGCTTGAGAGGATGCCTTTTTTTGCTTTCTCCCCTCCGCGCGGGAGGGGAGAAATGGGCATCAGAGGAACTTCTCAAAGAAGTCCAGCACGCATTTCTGCGCTGCCTTTCCACAGCTGTGGGGGATGTCCCAGAGCTCGGTCTGCAGGCGGTCGGAGGCGTGCTGGCTCGCCCAGGTGGCGCGCATCGTGGCATAGGCCTTCTCGACTCCGGCTACGGGGAAGAGCTTGTCCTGCGAGCCGCTGATGAAGAGCATGGGCTTGGGACAGGCGATGCTGGCCACGTGAGGATAGTCCATCCAGCGGCGTAGGCCGGGGAAGCAGTTGGCGAAACCGCCGTTCTCGGTGCGGCTGTACTTGAAACTCATCTGCTCGTCGGTGGTCACCATCCAGCATACGCAGGCTCCCGCCTTGATGCGGTCGGAGAGAGCCGCTAGCATCCAGGTGCGATAACCGCCCATCGACCATCCTGTGCAGCCTATCCTCGTCGGGTCGACCTCGGGCATCGATGCCAGGAACTCGGTTGCGGCGATGTCGTCGTAGGTCATGTAGGCGCTGAGGTCGATGCCGTACATCATCATGTTGCCGGCTATCATGTCGTACCTGTCGCGCAGGGGCCCTTCCTTCTGTCCGCGCTCTCCCCACATGGGTGCGTCGGCCGAGAACACCACGTAGCCGTGCTGGGCGAGGTAGTCGCCGAAGTACTGCCCCTCGTAGCCCGCTACCCACTCGTCGGCATCCTTGATGACCGCCTGGTCCTCGCAGGCCAGCGGCCGTATCATCTTCTCCTTGCCTATGAACAGGTGGCCGCCGTGATCGTGCAGGGCGTTGACGGCCGGGAAGGGACCCTTGCCGTCGGGTATCAGCACATAGGCAGGCACGGTGTAGTAGCGTGAGAGGCGTATCTCGATCTTGCGGGCCTTATAGCCTTCACGCTGCTCTTCGTAGAGCACGTGCATGTCGAAGCCCTCGGCAGGAGGAGGCGGTGGGCAGAGCATGCAGTCGAGCACCTTCTGACGGGCAGCCTGCTTCCAGCGGTCGAAGTCGCGTATGTCGCTGTTTCCCCAGGCCAGGGGATAGCTGAGGTCAGCAATCAGCGAGTCGGCATAGACGGGCAGGTTGCGCATGAATTCGTACTTCTCGCGCCGCTGGTTCTGGGCCGATGCCGATAGCGCCAGCAACATGCAGAGCAGTGCTATTTGAGTTGTCCTTTTAGCCATATCATTTGTCCTTGATTCGTTTCGGTGGTGGTCCAATGCTCGTTGATGGGCGTGATGAGTGATTCCTTGGGAGCCGTGATGAGGTTCCACACGACGTAGCTCGTCGTCGGCGGGCATGTGTTGTCGTTATAGCCCCACGTCAGATAGGCAGGGCAATGGATGCGGCGGGCGAAGTTCACTACGTCGTAGTATTGCAGCGTGCGTATCTTCTCGGGAGTGAGCATCTGGTTCTCGCGATGGAAATGCGGGTAGCCGCCCGTCCGTCCTTCCTCGGCATAGGCTGCCATATCGCTCAGGGCGGGATGATTGGCCACGCAGGCCGTCACGCGTGAGTCGAGGCCTGCCGTGATGAGCGAGAGGGCTCCACCCTGGCTGCCTCCCTGCACAAAGACATTGCGGCCATCCCATTCGGGGAGCGAGCAGAGATAGTCGAGGGCGCGTATGCAAGCCACGTAGACGTGCTTCATGTAGTAGTTGTCGCGGTTGTCGAGGCCGTTCTCCAGGTAGCCGTTCTCGCCAGAGAAGGCGCTGGATATCTCCTTGAACTGCTCCTCAGTCATCTCGGGGTTGAGTCCGTGAATCTCCATCTCTAGTCGTATGAATCCGTTCCTAGCGTAATAAGTATTGCGCATTGGTTCCTTGATGGTCTTGATGCCGGCTCCTGGCGGGCAGAGCACGATGGGATGCTTGGCGGCAGCGGCATCCCGGGGCATCGTCAGATAGCCGTAGATGCTGTGGCGGCTGTCGGTATGCAGTTTGATCAGGTAGCAGTCGAACTCGTCGGTGCTGTATTTCTCTACGCGCTCACGCCGGGTCAGCAGCCGCTCTGTGCTCACTTCCTTGCGGGCTTTGTCGATGTTCGCCTTCCAGAATTCGTCGAAGTCGGCAGGATTGCTGGTGTAGGGCTTCAGCTTCTCGGGCGAGAATCCCACCTTCACGTGGTGTTCGTACAGCTTGCCGTCGACGGTGGCTTTGAGCCGCATATCGAGGAATCCGGGCTTCTTCATCGTTCCCATATTGATGATGGCGCGCCCGTTCTTCAGCATCACCTGTCCCCGGGAGGTGGCGGGCAGCATGTCGGGTCCTATCTCGTAGCTCACCTCTACGTTTTGCGGGATGCCATATTTGCAGAACGTCACTTCCACCTTCGCCTTTTCTCCCGTCTTGTAGAGCCAGTCAGCGTGATCGGGCACCGTCAGCCACAGGTAGTCGCTGCGGTAGGGGTAGTTCTCGGCCGTAGCCACCATCACCGACAGCTGGAGCACTATCAGCACCGCCATCATCTTCGTCATCCATTTGCTCTTCATCTGTTTCATTAGCTATTTAGTTGTAGTTAGCGTTTGCAAATTTAGACAAAATTTCTGAGATTATAAGCCTGATGAGGTAAAAACTTACACAAATAGCCCCGAAAAATTGGAAATCAAGGCCGACAGACGCTCATTCCCGTCCATTTTCGTGCTCTAAGTCACAATTTTTTCCTCTCTTTGAGGTGTTCACATGTATTACTTCAAAGCCAGCCCAAGTACTTACCTGCCATATCACCGCATGTTGTCAGCCCTCTATTGACTGATCAGCCTCTGCTCGTAGTATGACCTATATGGATAAAATAGCCATTGTAACTCATCAAAATATGTTAAATATTCGTTTTTAATATCACAATATCACCCATAATATCACACTTTAATGCCTTGTAATTCAGCGATATATACTATTAGTGATATTTGTGATATTGGTTTTTGAAAAATCAATAGATGTATGCCGCCAACCAGACACGGCACTTTTGAAGTACCTCGACAGCCTCCTAATACAGCAAGGAAGCCGTGCTTGCTATACAACGAGGCTGCAGAGCCACTACAAGAAGGCCGTCGTTCGTATACAAGAAGGCCATCCCAGTTACCACTAATCGCCCTTTCGGCTAAGTAAAACAAGTTGTTTTACCTTTCAAAGTCATATATTTAGTACACCAAAGTATACTACTTACGAAGGTAAAACAACTTGTTTTACTTCATCAACCCATATACTTTCTTATTACAAGTCTCGCTACTGGCTCCGAGAGAACGTATCTGAGCCACCGAGAGAACGTATCTCTTCCCTCTCAGTCACTATCTTTTGATAAGAAAATATGCAATTCGTTTGGCGGTTCGGATTATTATTCGTTACTTTGCACCGTCGCTTGTTAGCCCTCCGAGGTAAAGCGGGCGGTCTTATATATGAGAAAGACGTTTTCGGACGTCTGTCGTCGTGACTCACGAACCTCGTAAGTCTATATCATCAGTTTTCATGTTTGAAGTGGACTATATGTGAGTTTGGAGTTCCGGATGGGCAGAGAAACAGACACCTACGCCTTTTTTGTATCATAAGCTAACCTTAAAATGAACGATTAACTGCCGAGTCTGGGGTGTTGTCGGTGTATATGAAAAAATCACTAAAACAAAAATTATATGAAACGATTTTTTTCCATTGGAGCATTGTTCCTGTGTTCTCTTTTTGCATTCGCACAGTACAGCGGTTCGGGAAACGGAACGGAGGATGACCCGTATCTGATTTACAATGAGAACCAGCTGTCGCAGGTATCGAATTTCCTCAATCAAGAGGGAGTGGTGTTTAAACTGATGAAGGACTTGAACCTCACCAATTGGATTGCAGAGAACAATCCCAGTCAGGGATGGCTTCCCATTGGTGTGGAGTCAACCCCATTCAAAGGTAAGTTCTATGGCAACAATCACAAAATCACAGGTCTAACAATCAACCGAACTTCTACGAATAACGTGGGATTCTTTGGCTATGTTACCAACGCAACCATTAGCGACCTGACAATTGAGGGAACGACTATTACTGGTACCGATAATGTTGGTGCTATGTTTGGATATATCAGTGGATCTACTGTAACCAATTGTCATGTGGTAATGACGGGGGAAACTGGAGTCGTAGGAAAAAGATGGATAGGTGGTTTCGCAGGAAATTCCAGTAACACAAACTATTCAACATTTAGCGTAAATGCCTATGCTACAAATGGGCTTAATGATCCTGGGACATCTGGGATAATCGGAGGCTTTATTGGCACTGTAAATGGAGGAGAGTTTTCAAATGGTAGTGCTATAGGAGGTGTTTCCAATTCAGGTGGCTATACGGGTGGGTTGTTTGGCAAAGCCAGACTCATTACACTTAACACTATTAACGTGAAAAGTGATATAGCAGGAAAAAGCTATACTGGCGGAATTATAGGTTGGTGTGCAACAGGTAGCTTGACAAACTGCGTCTATGAAGGCTCGATTTCAGGTAAACAGTATGTTGGTGGAATTGTTGGCTCACTTGAGACAACCACCAGTAGTTTTGAATCTTGTTTCTCCAAAGGCAAGATAACAGCTACAGGCGATTACTGTGGTGGCATCGTAGGCGTCAGCCAAGGCGCTTGTATTGAAGAAATGGAGAGTTGCAGCCACTTTGGAGACATTAGCGGCCAGTCGTATGTTGGAGGTTTGGTAGGCGCCGTATTAAACACTGTGGAGGCCCCCACTTTGCACACTTATGAAACAAGGAGCAGTAGTAATTATTCAAACAGTTCACACAGAAATTGGTATTATGAAACAATCAGCACAGGTAGCAGTGTTACCAAAAAGCTGAACAACTGTACTGCCATTGGTAATATCACTGGTAGTACATTTGTTGGTGGACTTATAGGAAGTGAAATTACAGCTAATGGATATTCTTCAAGTTCACATAAGACAGAAGATTATTTTGTATTTGAGGGTACAACATATATAAAATACGATCCTCAAGTATATTACACTTACACTCGAAATACCATTAGCCTATCGTTGACCAACAACTTCTATAGTGGTACGTTGCAAGGAACCGAGAATGTCGGTGGCTTGGTTGGCTACAAAAGCGGTGGTATTATCCAAAACAACTATGCATATGCAAACATCTTTGGAACATCAAAGGTGGGTGGTGTCGTTGGGCAAATATCTGCAGACAATATAGATAATAGTTATAACACTACAACACTAAAGTCAAATGTCACCATCAATGGTACTGTCTCAGCAACGGCTTCTGCTGTTGGTCGCATTTATGGCAGCACAGACAATATGAACTATACTGTTATTGGTGCTCTCGCTTCAGCTGAAGGCAACCGTGCCTTGACGCAGACCAAGGTGATACTACAGGGTGTGGTGCAGGAAGTAGGGGACGACCTGCAGAATGGTACCAGCATCGGTCCGTCGCTGCTGAAACTGAAAGCTACTTATGTATCAATGGGCTGGAATTTTGATGATAACTGGAATAGTTTGGAGACGGAATGCTACCCCTATAAGAAATATCAGGCTGCACCGCCAATAATAAAAAGCGACCTCGTTTCACAAGCTACGAGCATCAGCGGACAGAGTCTTAATGGGGGAACCGTTTACCTTTACTATAAAGACCGCGATGCAGTTTCAACGGTATGTGATGGGTATAACTGGACGTTTGATACAGAGGCCCTGCAGAGTGGCGCCTTGGTGCAAATCTACGCCGACGTGGAAGGCATGACTCCTTCCTACTTCACTACAACCACCGTCGGTTATCCTGGTAGTGGCACAGAAGATGACCCCTACCGCATTTATACGGCAGAAGACCTGCAAGGTGCCTCGAACCGTGGCTACTACAAGCTGATGAATGACATCGACTTGACACAGTGGATTAACGAGAATAGCCCCACGGAGGGCTGGCCCGCCATCGGGCGCAACAGCGGCGAGGCCACGTATATCGACGGCGACGGCCACAAGGTGACTGGCCTCTGGATGAACACCACACAGAACTACAACGGTCTGTTCTCAAACTTCTCTGCCGGACAAATCAAGAACCTCACCGTAGAGGTGGCCACAGGCAAGAAGGTGAAGGGCGGTGACTATACAGGTATCCTGATAGGCCGCAATGCCAACGGACGACTAGTGAACTGCTCGGTGAAGGGAGCCGTGGAAGGCACTGGCCATGTGGGTGGTCTCGTAGGCTATGCAGAGAACACCACCATCAGCGCCATCACGGCCGATGCCAACATCACTGGCACCTCCTACGTAGGCGGTGTGGCAGGTCAGGCCATGAACTGCACCATGACCACCTGCAATGCAGTCACTACGATTGTCAGCAGTGGTGTCAACAGCAACGTGGGCGGCCTTGTTGGTTACGCCAAGGACGGCTCCATCAGCAAGTGCTCAGCACAGAACAACCTTACGGCAGCCAACGAGTCCAACAGTGTGGGTGGCCTCGTCGGCTACTCTGAGACACCTGTCAGCCTCTCGTTCTCAACAGGTAGCGTGGCAGCCACCGGCAGCGATTCCTATTCAGGCGGTCTGGTGGGCTATGCCTTGTCGCCCATTGAGAATAGCTATAGCACAGCCCATACCAGCGGCACGCAGTTTACGGCAGCCCTCGTTGGATATACCTTCAGCAGCATTGACAAGTGCTATGCCAAGGGTGATGTCAATGGCGTGATGTATGGTGGTGGCGTTGTCGGCGAGTTGGATGGCTCGGCTGCCTCCATCAGCAACAGCATCGCCTGCTGCAACACGCTCTCGCTGACGGCACAGTCATCGTGGGGAAGCCGTGTCATCGGTGGCTTTAAGAACGGTGCCGCAGAGCCCGGCAATACTAACTATGCCCTGAGCACCATGCAGGTGTCGCTGAACAATGTGCCCCAGACAAAAACCGACGACTCCGTAGAAGGAATTGCCAAAACAGAGGCTGAGCTGAAGTTGGCCAATACCTATATGGATATTGGCTGGGACTTCTCGGAAGTGTGGGGCATCGACGAAGGCGAAATATACCCCTACCTGCTGTGGGAGATAGACATCAACCCTGTAGCCGACATCAGCTTCGACAAGACCTCGCTGCTCATTGCTGTGGGTAAGAGTGAGACAATCAACGCTAGCATATTACCTTTGGGAGCTACCAATAAGCGACTGAACTGGATGAGTAGCAATACTGCTGTTGCCACAGTGGTTGACGGCGTAGTGACGGCCGTGGCAGTAGGTACGGCCACAATAACAGCCACCTCTACTGATGGCAGCAATATCAGTGCTACCTGTGCCGTGACGGTGACCGCCAATAAAGATGCAGCAATCGCCGAGTTGCAGGCTATTGTTGACCACGCTCAAGATCTTTATGACAACAGCACAGAGGGTGAGAACATAGGTGAGTATGCTGCTGGTGCTCGTGCCGAGCTGCTAGCTGTCATCAATAGTGTGAAAGCACGTATTTCGTCGACAATGAGCGATGAGGCTATCACGCAGTGCACAAATGAGATTAATGCCGCCATAGAATTGTTTGAAAGCAAGAAGGTAACAGCAGGAGAAGATACCGACATTAGCCAGATTGCCAATACCATCTACATCGAACGCACTGAGGCAGCTGCCGGTCAGCAGATACAGCTCTCAGTGAAGATGAAGAACACAGTGGGCATACAGGGCTACCAGTTCGATATCTATCTGCCCAACGGCGTGACAGTGGCTGAAGACGAGGATGGATTTGCACTGGCTGAGTTGAGTTACGCTCGCACTACGAAGAACAAGACGGACTATTTCCAATCCTCTACTACAAGTGATGGTGGCCTGCGTGTGCTTTGCGGTTCGACAAAGGGCTACACCTTCAGCGGCAACGACGGCGAAGTGGCTATCATCACCCTGAACATAGCCCAAGACATAAATGAGGGCGAGCATCCCATCGTTCTGAAGAACATTAAGTTGAGCGATACTAATTCTGTCCCGTATAGCACTGACTATGTGAAGTCCACACTCGTCATATCATCTTATACCTTAGGCGATGTGAATGCCGATGGTTCAGTAGATGTGGCTGACTTCATCGCCATTGCCAACCACATTCTGGGTAATACTATTCCTGGATTTGTGGAGAAGGCTGCTGATGTGAATGAGGATAATTCCATCGATGTGGCCGACTTCATTGGTGTTGCCAATATGATATTGAGTCAACAAGTGGCAGGTAGCAGGCTGAAGGTCGCCCCGCGTGGTGAAAACAGTCTGTCAGTTTATGACGAGGCACTCGATGATGCCATCTACATTGAGCCTGTCGCCATCTTGCCTAATAAGCAGCAGGTGTTGTCTGTAAGGATGAAGAACACAGTTCCTGTTGCCGGCTTTGAGTTTACGGTGCAACTGCCCGAGGGCATGACTGTAGCCACTGATGCAGACGACATGAACATGATTGAGCTGAGCACTGAGCGCACAACAGCAAAGCATACTAATTACTTCGAATCTTCACAACTGGCCAATGGCATGCTGAAAGTGCTCTGCGGCACTTCCAGGAAAGACTCTAATACAGGGCTTCCCTACGCATTCATCGGTAATGATGGTGAGGTGGCTCGCATCACTGTAAATGTGGCAGGAGACTTTGAGGCAGGTGCTTCTCCCGTGATAGTGAGAGACGCTGTACTTTCCTCTCCAGACGCACAGAAGAAGGAACTTCCTTCAATGGTGATGAGTGAGGCAATTACAGGCATAAGTGTTATCGCTGACCAATCAGTTAATGCCAGTTACTACGATCTGCAGGGCCGCCGAGTGATACAGCCAGTTAAGAAGGGCTTATACATTAATAACGGAAAGAAGGAGGTGATAAGATAAATATGAAAAGGCTGATTACCTTGTCGGCAGTATTGCTATGTTCTCTGCTGACTACATTTGCACAGCATAAGGTGCCTACTGACCTCAACGCTCTTGACAATGCCATTTACATCGAGCCAGTTGTCGCATCGCCAGGTACGCAGCAAGTGCTATCGGTAAGGATGAAGAACGCAGTAGCCGTCTCTGGATTCGAGTTCGTCCTGCAACTGCCTCAAGGCGTTAGCGTAGCTACTGATGAGGACGAGTTCCCGTTGGCAGAGTTGAGCACTGCTCGAACTACTACAAAACGTACGAGCTACTTTGGGTCCTCACTGCAGGACGACGGGATGCTGAAAGTGCTCTGTGGCACTTCCAGCAAGGACCCGAGCACCGGATTGCCTTATGCATTCAGTGGTAACGACGGCGAGGTGGCACGTATAACGGTGGATGTGGCATCCACCATGCCGTCTGGCCAGTATGCAATAGTGGTGAAAAACGCTATTCTGGCCTCGCCAAATGCGGTAAAGACTGTGATAGAGTCGGATGTCGAGAGTCTTCTGGAAGTAGACGGGCTATTGCCTGGCGATGCCAATGACGACGGAAATGTCACGATTGCCGATGCTGTGGCTGTGGTGAACTACATCCTCGGCAATCATTCGGATATCTTTGTCTTCGATGCAGCTAATATGGATGGTGACAGCGAGATTACCATCTCGGATGCCTTCGCCATTGTGAACATCATCTTGAATCAGTAAGCCCCTACCTTTTCCCGTGAGGGGAGGAGGGGGGCAATAGTCTTTTATGACAAGATAAAGGTACCTGTCATGCTTTAATGATTTGCAGGCAGCGGCGAGGGGAGAGGAACCTTGTCGCTGCCTTCCTTCTCCGTTCATATCCCAAAAGTTCACGTAATTGTGAAGTTTTTCTTGTTTTTCTTTGGTAATACAAAAAAAATCCCTATCTTTGCACCCACATTGATATTAGAATGAAAATACTCTTTCCTGAAAAAGTAGAGGAGTTTGCCCGAAGCCACCCTGATGCAAAGGAGGCTTTGGAGCGGTGGAGTTTCATAGTCAGCAACGCAACATGGCGTAATCATGCTGAACTAAAACAAGATTATCCGTCTGCCGACTATGTTGGAAATAACCGCTATGTGTTTAACATCAAGGGCAACAACTACAGAACTATAATGATGGTTGTGTTCTTTGCCGGCACAGCGGCTGTCAGATTTATTGGAACTCATGCAGAGTATGATAAGATAAAGGATATTAAAACGATATAGCTCTATGACGATCAAAAACGAGAAAGAATATAAAGAGTTCGAGGCTCGGATGGAACAACTGATTCAGCGAGGAACGGAACTGGGCGATATGGAATTGCTGAGTGAGCAGGAAAAGGCTGAATTTATCCAGTTGAGCGATGCATTAGATGAGTATGGCAAGGCCTACCACCCACTGCCTGGTCAGATGAGTACGCTTCTGGCCGATGCCATTCTTGTCAAAGTGAAAGAGAAGGGACTGAAGCAGAAAGATGCAGCGAGGATGATTGGTATCAGCCAAACCACTTTCAGTGATTTGCTCCATCGTCGTCGCTCCTTGAGCTATGAAGTTGCTCGTAACCTTCATAAGATACTTGGTGTCCCCGCCGACATTGTCCTGGCATAGAATATCATAGATGTGCAGAAGGTGTTGAGTAACGAAAGTGGGTCGCTTTTGTCACGAACCCGGCTACTAGCGAGACTACATGTAGGCTCTTCCTCTGCAATGTCTGTTCCCGAGCCTCGAGAGATACATTCTTAATACACGGTTGCCAACCAGTTGGAGAAGAAATAGTCGTAGACACGGTAGCTGCCATCGTCATCCTGTGTCAGGATGTCGTTCTTCATCAATAGCTTGACAGCTGCTTGTACAGAGCTGGCACTGGTGAGGTTGTATTTCTTGATGAATTTAGAAGAGGTGATGTTTTTGGCAATGCCCTCCTTGGCGATGGCCTGAAGCACAATCTTTTGTTTGGGAGGAATGTGTGCGAGCAGACTCTTGTAGCTGTCCTCCTGCGACAGGATGACGTTCTGTCGGGCCTCAGCAACCATCTCCTCACTGCAATGCCCATCAGCAGGAGTCATCGCAAAGAGCTCGTTCATCAGCATCTGGACAAACCAGGTGTAGCCGTCGTACATGTTCCATACTGTTTCAAGCGCTTTACGCTCAACGGTCTTTCCCCTTTCTTCAAAAAGACTAGAAGCGAATTCGGCATAGGTGTCAAAAGGAATAGCTTCCAGTCCCATGCTTATCGCGCTTTGATAGAAAGGTTTTGAGGGAGAACTGAACATTTGGCTCATTACATGGCGCTTGCTGCCGGCAAAGATGAACTGAGCCATTTGGCACCGCTGGATTTTAGTACGAAGAAGGGCCTCAACGTTTTTCTCTGTATACTCCTGGATCTGCTGAAACTCGTCGATGGCCACAATACAAGGCTTGTCGGCCTGGTCTAAGTAGTTGAAAATCTCGTCAAGCGTGGTCTGTGGCGACTGGATATCGCCAAGGCCTAAATCCAAACCTGGCAAGCCTGTGAGCGGGTCGAGTTTGAAACCTACTCGCAGGGAGCTGACGACTTGAAAGAACTTCTCTTTCCAAGCCGTTGTCTTTGGCTTTAACTGCTCATAGATCTCCTTGCCCAACTCATAGACGAATTCTGCCAATGAGGTCGTAGCATAGATGTCAACATAGAACACATGATAATGCTCCAGAATATCTGGCTGATTGAAAAAATGAAGAATCAGCCCTGACTTCCCTAGGCGCCGAGGAGAAATCAATGCCACTTGCCGACCATTCTCTATCTGCTTACGCAGGAACTCAGTTTCAGAAGCGCGGTCGCAGAAATACTTGTCTGACAGGTATTTGCCGACCACGAAGGGGTTCTTTGCAATCCGGTCTTCCATCTGTTCGTTGGTTTTTATTGCAAAGATAATAATTATCTTTATAATAAAACATGCGTGTAGGTGATAATTAGCATAATTTAACTAGGTTGCTAATGCATCACTTTCCTGCCTTCGACGATGTAGACGTCTCGCTTGTGAAGGTTGCTCAGCAGGATATCTGGGTCTTGGGGACGCCCCTGCAGGTCGAACACAGAGGAACTGGGCGGCTGCGATCTGTTGACCTGAGGGGCTGAGATGGAGGTCTGCACTTCCTTCACCTCGTCCTCAGACATGAACGTGATGTCGCGGACAACGCTGGTGCCTGTGGTAGAGGTGCAGCCAAAGCAGATGGAGAAGGTGCCGTTGGTGTCGAGCACGAAGGAGGAATAGACAGGCAGGTAGGAAGTGAGGTCCCATACCACCATCTTTTCGTTGTTGCCAAGGTCAATGATGCGAGTGGCATTGACTGTGCCCACCCATGTGCCGTTGATGTACCACACGGCGCTATTGGCGAGGTCGGAGGAAACGTTCGTGGCGCGCACGCAGAAGAACGTATGGTTGGCCTGGACCTTATAGTGGTTCCAGAAATCCCTCTTCAGCGACAGGGCCATGTTGTTCATGCCTGTGCCACAACGTAGGGTGATGGTGTTGGCAGCCTTCTGATAGCTGATATTAGACTGGGCCACACGGTTCTGGTCGCCCGTCTGCCAGTCGGTGTTGTTGAATTGATAGGGTGTGCTGTTGTCATCCTTAGGAGGAAGGGGCTCCTTGTCGCTGATGATGATGGGTACGGCATCGTCGCTCTTAAGTGAGATGCGCAGCTCTGTCCCGTCATAGGCCACCCGTTTGTTGACCACATTGGAGAGGTCGATACCTCCGCCACGCTGCTCGCTGACTAGTACGAGGTCGAAGGTGCGCTGACGGTGCATGCCCTCGAACGAGCCATTGCGTGATCCGATGGTCAGCACCTGGGCTGCATCGTCCCATCGCATGCGGATGGTGGAATAGGCTCCTTGCTCATAGCGGTAGCTGTCGCCCTCGTCCTCGTAGAGCACGAACTCGCCATCGGCACCAGGATAGATGCGAAGCTGAAGAGAGTCGCTGCGCTGCACATCGCGCGTGCTTTGTGCATTGTAGGCATAGGGCAGGATAGAGCCTGCCGACATGTAGATGGGGATCATGCTTACATCGACCTCACGGGTGACATTCTTGCCGCCAGTCACCTGGGTGCCTGTCCAGAAGTCTACCCATGTTCCTTCAGGCAGATAGACTGAGCGTGACTTGGCGCCCTCTCTTACCACGGGTGCCACCAGCATCCTGCGGCCGAACATGAACTGCGAGGGCAGGTTGCGGCTTCGGGTGTCGTCAGGATAGGCCATGTGCATGGCGTTCATCAGCGACAGACCGCTCTGATGTATGTCCCAGGCTGTGCTATAGATATAAGGCAGAAGATGATAGCGCAGGTTGATCCACTGGTCGAGCAGGTCGAACCAAGGTGTGCCGGCCTCACCAAAGCGGTAGATGGCCTTGTCGATGCCTGAGCCATGTGAGCGCATCATCGCCGTAAACGTGGCAAACTGCAGCCAGCGGGCATAGAGCTCCTGATAGCGACGGTTGCCCACACCCTGGAAGTCACCGATGAAGAAGGCTCCGATGTCGGAGTTCCAGTTTGGACTGCCGCAGATGCTGTAGTTCAGGGCGGCAGGAATCTGCTTAGCCAGAGTCTCCCATGAAGCAGTCACATCGCCGCTCCAAACGTTGGCTCCCGTGCGCTGCAGGCCTGCATAGCTGCTGCGGGTGAGGATGCAAACTCGCTTGTCGCTTAGCTCCGGCTGCTGGCGATGATGATGGTAGATGCCTTCGACATGAGCCAAAGGGAAGGCGTTGCGCACCTGTCGCCACGTGCAGCCTAGCCCCACAACGAAGTCGAACGTCTGTTCCATCTCATTGCCTCCCTGATAGTGGTCTGGCTCGCTGGAGTCGAGCCAGTAGCCGTCCATGCCCTTCGAGATGATGTTCTTGTAGTAGGTCTCCCAGTAGTAGTCGCGGGCCTGTGAGTTGTAAGGATCGTAGACGGCCACACCGGCATTGCCTGGATAGGTAGTAGTCATGATCTTGTCGCCCTGCAGGATGAGCATATTGTTTGCCTTCATATAGGCATAGGCCTTGGTCTGAGGACCGAAGTTGGCCCAGGTGGAGATGATCATTCTGCCGTCCTGCCGATGGATGGAGTCGAGCATCTCCTGGTAGTTCTTGAAGTTGGGATTGAGGAATTCCAGCGCATTCCAATGACCATTGTCACCCCAGTATTGCCAGTCCTGCACCACGCAGTCGATGGGCACGGCCAGGTCGCGATAACGGGTCATCACACCCATCGACTCGTCGGCACTCTGATAGCGCTCCTTGCTCTGGAAATAGCCGTAGGCCCACAGCGGAATCATGGGCACCTGACCTGTCAGCTGTCGCATGTTGGCTACCGACTGCTCGCCGCTGCCTGCCATGAAGAAATAGTCGACGCCATAGCCCACGGCCGACTCCATTCGGAGGGTATTGCTGGATTCGGAGTAGGTGGATGGCGAGGCGTTGTTCCAGAATACAGAGTAGCCCTTGGTGGAATAGAAATAAGGTATCCATACTGACATGTTATTCTCAATCATGTAGTCATAGGTGGCACCACGCTGGTTGAATCGGTTGTTCTGCAACTGTCCCAGACCGTAGATCTGCTCAGTGGAGGTCAGCGCGAACTGCGTACTCACCTTGTACGAATCGAACGTGCCGTCCTTCCGGGGCGTGAGTGTCGTGCCATTGACCTTCTCGCTCAACAGCAGACTGGCATCGGGTGCATAGAATTTCATTTGTCCCGTCTGTCTGTTGATGTGCACTTCCACGCCTGCAGCCTTCAGCGAAAGGGTGATGGCGTCGATCTCTGTCCGTGTCACTTCCACATTCTGTTTCTCCAGCGTCACTGCCAGTTGCTGTCGAGGCACGTTGCTTCCAGCTTTGTATTTTCTCACGTTGACGATGTCAGGCGTAAAGAAAGCCACCTCCGTCACCACGTTCTTGATGGTGTCGCGATAGTCAGCCTTTCCATAGGGCTCGTCCTGCTCGGCGGCCATCATTTTTCCGCCCGTCGAAAATATTGGCATCACCTGCTGTGCCATGAGAAGTGAAAGAACCAAAAGAATACGTTTCATGTCAGTATGGGTCGTTTTAAGTTAATAATCGGAACAAAAGTAGTGCTTTTTTCTGAAATAACCAAAATCCATCGCGTTTTTTTGCGGTTTTCTGAGTATTTCGGAAATAATTCCTAGCTTTGAGACTTCGTCTCGAAGGTTCTTTTAGTCGCATTAGCTTGATAAAAGAAGCAAAGCCGAGCGGACTGCACCTTGAAAATGAAAATAAATGAGGATTTATTTTGTATTTTCGCTCACTTATTCGTACCTTTGCAGTCGAATTGCTAACTAATAATTGTGGATATGCGAAAGATTATGCTGCTACTCGAGAAAAAAGGTATCAGAAGAAGTGTGCTGCTAACCATAGTGGCACTGTTGCCAATGCTGGCAGGTGCTGTCAACTACCGCTCTATCGCTGAGGTTGAGGCGGTGAGTGTGGAGGTGCCGGTGGGCTGTGCGCCGCGCCTGCCCTATCAGGTGTGGGTGAAATATTCCGATGGATACGGGGAGTACCGTCAGGTGAAATGGCAGAATAGCTCGCTAGTGCGCGAGCAGGCCGAGGCTGATGCCGCGATGACTCCTGTAGGTACGGAATATAAGGTGCAAGGCTTCATCACGGGTGACAATACGACGACGCAGGGCTATCCTGTGATGGCGCGTGTCAAAGTGACTAACGGTGCCTGGGATGTACCTTCGAGCAAACCCAAGGCCGAGACGCTGCCGCTGGACAAGGTGAGGCTGGAGGGCGACAACCGCCTGACCTGGAATCGCAACCTGGACATCGACCACCTGCTCGAGCTCGACGTCAAGCAGCAGCTGTATAACTATCGCGACACCTACGGCCTCTCGACGGAGGGCTATCCTGTGGCCGACGGCTGGGACTCGCCTACGACAAAGCTGAAGGGGCACGGATCGGGACACTATATGTCGGCGATGGCGATGGCCTATGCCAGTTGTCAGGATGAGGCTAAAAAGAGCCGCCTTCGCCAGAACATCAAGATGATGGTCGATGAGCTGCGCAGCTGTCAGGAGCGCACTTTCGTGTGGAACGACCAGCTTGGGCGCTATTGGGAGGCACGCGACTTCGCCCCTGAGGACGAGTTGCGGCAGTTGCAGGGTACATGGAAGGACTTCGACCAGTATAAGAAGGACTACCGGCAGTATGGCTATGGCTACCTGAACGCTATTCCTGCTCAGCATTGTGTATTAATAGAGATGTATCGCGCGTACAATAATGATAATTGGGTGTGGGCTCCCTACTACTCGGTGCACAAGCAGCTGGCCGGACTCATCGACATCGCCACCTATATCGACGACCGCGAGGTGGCCCAGAAGGCGCTGCTGATTGCTAAGGATATGGGATTGTGGGTGTGGAACCGCCTGCACTACCGCACCTATGTGAAGAGCGAAGGCAACCAGGAGCAGCGTCGCCAGCGTCCCGGCAACCGCTATGAGATGTGGAACATGTATATTGCCGGCGAGGTGGGAGGAATGGCCGAGTCGCTGTCCAGACTCTCGGAGATGACCGAGAATGCCGACGAGAAAGCCCGTCTGCTGGAGGCTGCCAGTTACTTCGACAGTCCTGCCTTCTTCGACCCGCTGTCGCATAATGTCGATGCTATCCGCACGCGTCATGCCAACCAGCACATACCGATGGTGACGGGAGCGCTGCGCAGCTATCGCGGCAACGGCAACCCCTATTACTACAATCTGGCACAGAACTTCTGGACGATGATTCAGGGCCGCTATCGCTATGCGATGGGAGGCGTGGGCAATGGCGAGATGTTCCGTCAGCCCTACTCGCAGATTACCAGCATGTGTGGCAATGTGACCAGCTGGGGAGGACGCGGACAGCGCCCTGAGCCAACGCTCAACGAGACTTGCTGCGCCTATAATCTGGCGAAGCTGACGAAGGACCTCAACTGCTTTGATCCTGATGATGCCCGCTATATGGACTACTACGAGCGTGTGCTCTACAATCAGATTGTGGGCTCGGTCAATCCCCGCCGCTATCAGACCGTCTACCAGTATGCCGTAGGCCTGAATGCCTCGAAGCCCTGGGGCAATGAGACACCGCAGGAGTCTTGCTGTGGAGGTACAGGTGTGGAGAATCACGTGAAGTATCAGGAGGCTGCCTACTTTGTGGGCGATAATACACTCTGGGTAGCGCTCTATATGCCAACAACCGCGGAGTGGGACGCTCAGGGCGTAGTAATTCGTCAGGAGTGCGAATGGCCAGCAGAGCACAGTACCCTCCACGTTACTAAATCTCAAACCTCAAACCTCAAATCTCAAGCCAAGTTCGCGATGAAGCTGCGCGTGCCCTATTGGGCTACTGAGGGCTTCGATGTGAAGCTCAACGGACGGAGCATAGCCAAAAGCTATCAGCCAGGCAGCTATGTGGAGATTCCCCGTCGCAAGTGGTCGGCAAAGGATGTGGTCGAGGTGACGATGCCTTTCACCAAGCACCTCGATTTCGGCCCCGACAAGATGGAGCATGCTCCCTCCTACGAGAAGGACGGCAAGACCGACTTTACACCGATGTGGACGGGAACGCTGATGTACGGCCCGCTGGTGATGGCTACGACAGGCATCAGCAACTGGGACGAGGCTACCGTCGACCTGGCTCCCGACCTCAGCGATGTGACGCTGAACGGAGCTCAGCAGGGAACGGGCGCTGACGCTCATCTCTATACGCTGACCTTTAAGGGCCGCACGTTCGTGCCCGACTATCAGGCCAACCGCAACACCACTCACTATCTCCGCATGAATATTCCTGCCGACCCGAAGGCCGTCAGCGAGCTGGCGCGCCAGCAGCCCGACGAGGGTGTTGACAAGTCGGCTCTGCGCGAGCTCCTGCTTGTGGCTAAGGCCCGTAGCGATGAGCAGAAAGCCTGGCAGGCGCTTGCTGTCAAGGTGCCTGAGTACGCTCCCTGGGCTCCTCATGCCTTTGCCCGTATGACTGAGCAGATGGCTCAGGGCCAGCAGCTGCTGGATGCTGCCGAAGGCAGCTGCACGCAGGAGGACATCGACAAAGCCACTTCGGCCCTAAATGCCATCGTCAACGCGATGCGTCCGGGCAACCTGCCTGAGCTGGAGGATCTCGTCGAGCTGAGTGCTCTGCTGGAGAAGGCACGTCAGTTGCCTGAGGGCGACCGCGAGGTGGAGCGGGTCATCAATTATGCCAATATGGTTATCCGATACGTCAGCGACGGAAGTGGAACGAAGGACATGATAGAGCGGGCTGTGGGACAGTTGCGCGGCATTGTGAAATAAAACGTATAAGGTTGCAAAAATATGTAAAAATGGCGGGTGATATACGTCAAAAAGTTGCACAATCGCGGCTGTGTGTGCACACAGAGGGCAGTTTTTTGCAAAAAAACTTGCATAAGTGAAATAATTTGTGTTACTTTGCACCCGATTTGAAAAAATCACCAGAGTAAGAACGTAATTATTAACTCATTTAAAAAAGAAAAATCATGTCAGAAATTGAAAGCAGAGTAAAGGCAATTATTGTAGACAAACTGGGTGTTGACGAGTCAGAAGTGAAGCCCGAAGCAAGTTTCACTAACGATCTGGGCGCAGATTCACTGGACACCGTAGAGCTCATCATGGAGTTCGAGAAGGAGTTCGACGTCGCTATCCCCGATGATAAGGCTGAGAAGATTGGCACCGTTGCCGACGCTATTGCCTATATTGAGGAGAACCAGAAGTAATAAGAGCCCCCTAAGTTAGGGGGTTGGGGGTCTGAACAGGCGAAAGTTCTATTCAGACCCTCAACTATATACAATAGGATATTAGTTTTTGGGCATTTACCTTTGTTCATACCCCCCAATCCCCCTTTGTCAGGGGAGCAAAATCTAAAAGTTTATGGAACTAAAAAGAGTAGTAGTAACAGGTCTGGGCGCAGTCACGCCAGTGGGAAATAATCCCGAAGAAATGTGGAAGAACCTGCTTGACGGCGTGAGCGGTGCAGCACCTATTACAAGTTTCGACACCACCTTGTTTAAGACCAAGTTCGCCTGTGAGGTGAAGAACCTCAACGTGAACGACTATCTGGACCGCAAAGAGGCCCGCAAGATGGATCGCTACACTCAGCTTGCTCTCATCAGTGCCATGCAGGCTGTCGAGGACAGCGGAATGGATCTGGAGAAGGAGGACAAGAATCGTATCGGAGTGGTCTATGGCGTAGGTATCGGTGGTATCAAGACCTTTGAGGAGGAAGTGTGCTATTATGGTGCACATCTGGACCAAGGGCCTAAGTTCAACCCCTTCTTCATCCCGAAGATGATCGCCGACATCTCTGCCGGTCAGATCTCCATCATGTTTGGCTTCCACGGACCTAATTATATCACGTCGAGCGCATGTGCCTCTTCTTCGAACGCATTGGCAGATGCCTTCAACCTGATTCGACTGGGCAAGGCTAACGTCATCGTGGCAGGAGGTGCTGAGGCAGCTATCTGCGCCAGCGGTGTGGGAGGCTTCAATGCAATGCATGCCTTGAGCACCCGCAACGACGAGCCCGAAAAGGCCAGTCGTCCCTTCAGCGCCAGTCGCGACGGATTCATCATGGCCGAGGGCTCCGGCTGCCTCATCCTCGAAGAGCTGGAGCATGCTAAGGCCCGTGGTGCCAAGATCTATGCCGAGTTCGCGGGTGCAGGCATGAGTGCTGACGCTCATCACATCACCGCCTCTCATCCCGAGGGACTGGGAGCCAAGCTCGTGATGGAGAATGCGCTGGAGGATGCCGGACTGAAGCCCGAGGACATCGATTATATCAATGTGCACGGTACGTCGACGCATGTGGGCGATATCTCTGAGGTGAAAGCCATCAAGGAGGTGTTTGGCGACGCTGCCTACAAGCTGAATATCTCGTCGACCAAGTCGATGACGGGCCATCTGTTGGGTGCTGCCGGTGCCGTAGAGGCTATGGCCACGGTACTTGCCGTCCAGAACGATATCATTCCGCCCACCATCAATCATGAGGAAGGCGATGAAGACCCGGAGATTGACTACCGTTTGAATTTCACGTTCAACAAAGCCCAGAAGCGCCTGGTACGTGCCGGACTGAGCAACACCTTCGGCTTTGGCGGCCATAATGCCTGCGTGGTATTCAAGAAGTATGAGGCTTAGCGATATCATTGACCGTATAAAGCTCCCTTTCCGCAAGGAGAAGGAGCTTTTTTCTGCCTTGCACACTATCATTGGCTTCTATCCCCACAATATTGAGCATTACAAGGTGGCTCTGACCCATAAGAGCATGGGCCAGAAGGGCGATAATGGCAAGCCGCTGAACAACGAGCGGCTGGAGTTCCTGGGCGACGCGTTGCTCGATGCTGTCGTGGGACACATCGTGTATGAACGTTTCAAGGGGAAGCGTGAGGGATTCCTCACCAACACCCGCTCGAAGCTCGTCAGCCGCGAGTCGCTGGGGAAACTGGCACAGGAGATGGGGCTTATGGAGCTAGTGCATACAGCTGCCCCCAATCGCTCACACAACAGTTATCTTGCAGGTAATGCCTTTGAGGCGCTGGTGGGAGCCATCTATCTGGATCAGGGCTATGATGCCGTGATGCGTTTCATGAAGGGACGCATCTTGAAACAGATGGTGAACATCGACAAGGTCGCCTATAAGGAGGTGAACTTCAAGTCGAAGCTGCTGGAGTGGACGCAGAAGAACAAGGTCAGGATGGAGTATCGCATCCTGAAGCAGTCACAGGACGACAAAGGCTCGCCCATCTTCGGTTTCCAGGTGCTCATAGAAGGCGTGGAAGGCGGAAAGGGTCAGGGCTATTCGAAGAAGGAGGCTCAGCAGGTATCGTCGAAGGAGACGCTGGAGCGTCTGCGTCGCGAGCCGCAGTTTATCGATGCTATCTTCGCAGCGAAGTCCAATCGTACGAAGATGGAGGAAGAGCCTACGACGGCTGCTCCCAACTTGGAGGAATCGAAAACCGACTTCATCCTCGAGCAGAAAACTGCTTTCACCTCTTCTCAGGAGGAAACTGTTAAGCCTGAGCGTAAGAAGGATGCCGCACAGAAGGCTGCATCGAAATCAGCCGTAGCACAGAAAGGCGCAGTATCAGATTCTGATGCAGGCCTCAAAGCAACATCTTCCAATTCAGTTGCTACGAAGGCAACTGAGTCGACTGCCGCAGCAGAGCCCAGCTCGATGGAAGAAGAGGATGAGTTCGATCTGTCGGACATCTCTCACAACCCTAGGGAGTTGTCGCGTGAGGAGATTATTGCCGCTGCAGAGGCAGCCGCTTTTTCTGACCAGACTTAAACTGCATCTTAGTTCTCCAACCATTACATACGACGGTCACCGTTCCTGCCTTCTTGGCCTGAATGGTGGCCGTTGTCACTTTTCCGTCGCTCCAGGCGAAGTCGAGCTCATAGCCACCGCGAGCACATAGGCCTCTTACCTCACCGTATTTCCAGGCGGCAGGCAGGGCGGGAAGCAGTTCGATGACGCCGCTCTCATGACTCTGGAGCAGCATCTCGCAGACACCAGCCGTTCCTCCGAAGTTGCCGTCAATCTGGAAAGGAGGATGAGCGTCGAACAGATTGGGGTAGGTGCCTCCGCCAGGACGACGGCGGTCAGGACCCTGATATTTGTCGGGGCTGACGTAGGTGAGCAGTTTCTGATAGATGTGATAGGCCTGTTCACCCCGGTGGAGTCGCGCCCAGAGGTTGATGCGCCATCCTGTGCTCCATCCTGTGGTCTTCTCGCCCTTCTGCTCGAGTGTCTTCTCACAGGCATTGAGCAGGGCCTCGTTGTAGGAACAGGCCAGATGATGGCCGGGATAGAGGGCAATGAGATGACTCTGGTGACGGTGATGAGGGTCGTAGTCGCGCCAGTCGTGGTACCACTCGTTCAAGTCACCTTCCTGACCGATGGTGTAGGGATGCAGGCGAGGCAGAGCGTCCTCCATCTCGCCGATAATGCTGTTGTCGCCCACCGTCCGCGCTGCCTGCAAGGTGTTGATAAACAGCTCGCGGATGATGGCCAGGTCGGCAGTTCCTCCGTAGCAGGTGGTGCCGTGATAGCCTTTGTCGCTGACGTATTCATTCTCTGGCGAGGTGCTGGGTGCCGTGATGAGCTCTTTCGGATCGTTGGGATTGGGCACGAGCCAGTCGAGGCAGAATTCGGCAGCTCCCTTCATCAGAGGATAGGCCACCTGACGCAGGTAGTCGTCGTCCTGTGTGAAGAGGTATCGCTCCCAGAGTGTCTCCACCAACCAGGCGCCACCCATCGCCCAGTTCGACCATTCGGGACTTTCTTTCTTCTCGCCCACAGGATTTGCCATTGCCCAGATGTCGCTGTTGTGTCCTGACGACCATCCACGGTGAATGCCGTAATAGTTCTCGCTCGTATAGCGTCCGTTCTCGGCAAGAGCCTTCAGAAAACCGTCGAGGGGCATAGCCATCTCTGCGAGGTTGCAGTTGAAAGCAGGCCAGTAGTTTTCCTCCAGGTTGATGTTGATGGTGTAGTTGCCGCGCCAGGGTGCCCATTGATGAGGATTCCATAGTCCCTGCAGGTTGGCAGGAACACCTGGGGTGCGTGAGCAGCTGATGAGCATATAGCGGCCAAACTGGAAGTAAAGCATCTCCAAATAGCGGTCGTTGTTGACATTGCCCGTGTTGTAGCTGCTGAGGAGAGTGCTGGTGGGAACGAACAGGGAGGCATCGTCGTGATAGGCAGGCGTACTGGAAAGCACGAGGCCGACGCGGGTGAAGAATTGGCGGTAGTCCTGTATATGGCGGGCTCTGACGTCGGTGTAGTTGATGTTCTGCGTGTGCCAGGCGAGGTCGTTGGCTCTCTCGATGTAGGGCGCTCCCTGCTTCACGGGATGGCGGTCGAAACCGTTGAAGCTGGTGGCATTCACCACCCAGACGGTGGCTTCCGTGACGTTCTGCAGCTGGAGGGCGTCACCATCGGCAGTCACTTGCCCGCCTTGATGACTGATGCGAAGGATGGTGCAGAAGTGGATGGTCGAAGTCTCGTCGCCGTCGGCATGTCCCATCATCGTCAGCTGTCCCTGACTGGCTTTCACCTGATGGGGCAGTATGGAGTTGAGGCTCAGCTTCAGGTTGAGCTGCCCAGGCTGTGATGCCGTGAGACGGATGGCGATGAGGCTGTCGGGAGCCGATACCAGGTATTCGCGGCGGAAGGTGACGCCTCCTCTGCTGAATGATGTACATGCGAGGGCCGAGTCGAGATCCAGCTCTCGCCTGTAGTTGTCGTAGGAAGCTGTGCTGGCATCGGTGATGGTGAGCGTGCCCAGTGGCTGGTAGTAGCTGGAGTTATGACCCTGAACATGAAGCTGCAGCGAGTCGGCCAGCGCGTAGTCTTCGGCAAAGAGCGCCTTTCTTATCTCAGGAATCCATCGGCTTGCTCCGGCATCCTCCTGACGGTCGATGGGTGAGCCTGTCCAGAGGGTGATGTCGTTCAGCTGGATGATGTCCTCCTTCGGGTCACCATAGACGAGGGCCCCCAGGCGGCCGTTGCCTATGGGCAGCGACTCCTCAAAGAAGGTGGCTGGGGTATTGAACCATAGCTTCAGGGGCTGCGATGGAATCGCAGCATACAGGACGGCCGTCGTGGCCATGCCGGTCAGGAGTGATAGTAGTCGTTTCATGGGTTCAAGGTGCTGTTGTCGCTTCCGTTATGCTTTCTTGCTGGTCTTTGTGGCCCGTATGAAGTAGCAGATGAGCAGGATATAAGCTGCGAGTGCTGCCAGCTCCGACAACGGATTAGCCAGCCACTCCTCGCTTACAAAGTTGAGACCACCAAAGCGCATCAACGCACTCACCACACCCATCAGGGCTCCACCGGCAATGAAGCCAGATGCTATCAGCGTACCACGCTCGCCACGTGCTTCGTTCACAGCCTTGTCCTTCGAACGTGTGGTGACAAACCAGTTGATAAGACCGCCTACCACCAACGGTGTGTTCAGCTCCAGCGGAATGAACATACCCAGTGCAACGGCCAGGGCAGGCATGCCGCAGAAGTTGATGATGAGTGCCAGCACAGCACCAATGCCGTAGAGCACCCAAGGAGCACCCTGGCCGCTCATCACAGGTTCGATGACAGCGGCCATTGCGTTGGCCTGTGGTGCTGCCAGTTGTCCAGATGCAAAGCCGTAGGTCTCGTTCAGCAGCATGATGACGCCGCCAACGGTAGCTGCTGACACTAGTGTGCCCAGGAACTTCCACGACTCCTGTTTCTTTGGAGTGGTGCCTAGCCAGTAGCCTATCTTCAGGTCGGTGATGAAAGCACCAGCCATCGACAGAGCCGTACATACCACGCCACCCATGATCAGGGCAGCCACCATGCCGTGAGTACCCTTCAAGCCTACGGCGGAAAGAACGACGGAGGCCAGGATAAGAGTCATCAGCGTCATACCACTCACAGGGTTAGTACCTACGATGGCAATGGCATTGGCTGCCACCGTTGTGAAGAGGAAGGCAATGAACGTCACCACCAGGATAGCAACAACGGCAAACCAGAGGTTCTCCATCACACCTAGCCAGAAGAATACGAAAGTCACCAACAGCGAAATGATAGCTGCAATGGCGATAAACTTGAACGAGATGTCGCGCTGTGTGCGAACAGCTACAGCCTCTGCACCGGCATTGCCTTTCAGCTCACGACCAGCCAGGGATATGGCACTCTTGATGATGCCCCACGACTTCACGATACCGATGATGCCAGCCATAGCGATGCCTCCGATACCAATCGAGCGGGCATAAGTGCGGAAGATGACCTCAGGCGACATCTCGCCGACGGTCTGCGTGATGGTAGCACCGCCCACGTTGAGCACGGTGTCATGGAACAGAATAGACATGCCTGGTACGATGAGCCACCACACGGCCAGCGAACCCAGGCAGATAAAGAGCGCATACTTCAGGCCGATGATATAACCCAGACCCAGGACGGCAGCACCAGTATTGATCTTGAACACCAGCTTGGCTTTCTCAGCAATGGTCTCGCCAAAGCCCACCATGCGAGTGGTCACCACCTCGTTCCACCAACCAAAAGTGGCCACGATGAAGTCATAGAGTCCACCAATGAGTCCAGCCACGATAAGCGGCTTGGCCTGGTCGCCACCCTTCGCTCCGCTCACCAGCACCTGTGTGGTAGCTGTTGCCTCAGGGAAGGGATACTTGCCGTGCATGTCCTTCACGAAATACTTGCGGAAGGGAATGAGGAACAAGATGCCCAGGATGCCTCCCAAAGCCGAGGCCATGAACACCTGCAGAAACGAGGCCGACATCTCCGTACCGTATTTGGCCTGTAGGATATAGATGGCTGGCAAAGTAAAAATGGCGCCAGCTACCACGGCACCCGAGCAGGCACCTATCGACTGGATAATGACGTTCTCGCCGAGTGCCTTATTGCGTTTTGCCGCTGTAGAGACGCCCACAGCGATAATGGCAATGGGAATAGCGGCCTCGAACACCTGGCCAACCTTCAGTCCCAGATAGGCAGCGGCAGCCGAGAACAGCATGGCCATAATCACACCCCACGTCACCGACCACGTATTCACTTCGGGGTACTGTCCGTGCGGTGACATCAGCGGTTCGTACTCCTCTCCTTCCTGAAGCTCCCGGAACGCATTCTCCGGCAGCTGAGTCTTGATTTCTTCCATAAAGTTCTTTCTTTAGTTATTTGTGTGCAAAGGTACAAATAAGCGAGAACAATACCATCCGTACATCTGCTAAATAATCTTAATTATTATGTGTCAGGCTTGCAGGATTGGAAGATATTTCGTTATTTTGCATTTCATAAAACATGAAACATAAAATATGAAACTTGAGAATCCCTTTCCTGAGTATGGTTACTTTGGTCCTGAATACTTCTGCGACCGAGAGAAAGAAACCGAAGAATTGAAGGAAGCGTTGCTGAATGGTAGTAACGTGACCTTGATGGCACCGCGTAGAATTGGTAAAACAGCCTTGATTCATCATACCTTCGAGAGGATGAAGGCAGAAGATAAGGCAGTTCAGTGCTTCTATGTTGATATCTTCTCTACAAAGACCTTCAGCCAGATGGTACAGTTTCTAGCCAATGGCATTGTCGGGAAGCTCGACTCTCCCTCACGTGCCATCAAGCGAAGGCTGAACAATTTCGTTGCAGCTCTTCGGCCAACCGTCAGCACCGATCCCTTTACTGGCTTGCCTACGTTCAGCTTCACTATAGAACCTGATAAAGCACGCGACACCCTGCAACAGGTGTTTGAGTATATGAAGGAGTCGGGAAAACAGTGCTATTTGGCCATCGACGAGTTTCAGCAGGTAAGTAATTATTCTGAGATAAGTGCTGATGCCTTCATCCGTTCTATTATTCAGTTCATCCCCAATGTGCACATCATTTTCTCTGGCAGTCAGCAGCATCTCCTTTCCGACATGTTCATGTCACCTGGACATCCATTCTTCAATAGTTCGCAGATTATGACCATCGGTGAGATTGACAAAGAAAAGTTTTGCCAGTTTGCTAATGGTTTCTTTCACTCCCAGAAGCGCGAGATGGAAGAGGACGTTTTTGCCAGTCTGTATGATATGGTGGATGGTCAGACCTGGTACATCCAAAAGATTCTCAATCGACTTTACCGCACACCGAAAGGTGCACTCGACCAAGCCGATGTACTGCAGGCCGTAGATAAAATCATCCGTGAGCAGGAAATCAACTACCAAAGCAACTATAATCTGCTGACAGAGAACCAAGCCCTACTCCTTACGGCCATTGCCCGAGAAGGGGTCGTCAGTGCTCCTACGGCTCTCGATTTCGTTCTCCGCTATCGTCTTCCAGCTCCCAGCAGCATCAATCTGGCCTTGAAGTCACTGCAAGAAAAAGAATTCCTCTATCACGACCCCAAGCGAGGCTATATGGTCTACGACCGCTTCTTCGGCATGTGGCTGAAACAGCTAGCGCAGTAGGTTATTGCGCCTCCGATACCTGCGTTCTCATTCTGGCCCTGCCTCATTATCTTCCAAGATGATGTTCACAACGTGCACAACATCGGTGATGGTTACTCGCTATTCCACAGCCTACGACTCATCGCAGACCTAAAAGCGACGGTGCAAAGTTACAACAAATTTCCTGAACAGCCAAGCAATTAGGAGATTATTTTTGGTAATAGACCTGCGTTGTGTCTCAAGATAATAGACTTGGAGATAGAAAGAGGGCTATCTGATGGAAGCTGGGAGGGCAAAAGGAAGTGCTTAGTATGGGACTTCGAGGATGGAAGTCGGCCACTTGAGGGACCAAAACAAGTTGTTTTGGTTTCGCTAGTGGCTGACTTTGGTATACAAGAACGGCCACTTTGACTACCAAAACAACTTGTTTTGGTATCGCAGGAGGCTGACTAAGGTTGGCAATGTCCCAATGCGGCATTTACTAGTTGGCCGATGAAGACTCCACGGGAGGCCGTGTTTCATTGGCAAAAGTATGTTAAAGTTTCTCGTTCCTATGCAAGATTATCGCTTTTTTGTGATTATCTTTGTAGGGCAATATATTTAATTCGACAAATTATGCGCATGAATAGGTTTTGCTTCTTATGGATCATTGGCATGCTGATGGGGGCTATCGGTATGGTCAGTTGTAGCGATGATGACGATGAAATAGAGTACGTCTATGAAAGTAGTCCCACGACCCTTGACGGATCTTGGCACTTGATTAGCGCCAGTTATGGTATTCAGGGTGTTCAGGATTATAAGGCTGGGGAGATAACACTCACTTTTGATGACGCCAATAAGACTCTGAAAGTTGAGAATAGGAAGAAAATTTCCTTTCTTGACAGTGGCACCTATCGTTATAGGACGACAACCGAAAAAAAACGCGTCCACACCTATGATGAAGAAGAAGTGGAGTATTCGGTCATCTTCATCGAAGTGCCTGGCGAAAATGAGGTCAAATACACCTACGACTTCCGTTACGGGATGTTGGTTCTTGACGGTGGCCTTGCCTCTGACGGGCCAGGGTATTATCTCAAAAAGATTCTACACGAGGGCATAGACTAAAGCTTTGCGAGCATTACGGCAATTCTCCGCAGTCCCTCCATCAGTTGTGAGCGGGGGCAGGCAATATTGATGCGGATGTAGCCTTTGCCTGTCTCTGGGCCGTACATCGTGCCGGGATTCACCCATACTTTTCCTTCTGTAAGCAGTCGGTCGCAGAGCTGGTCGACGGGAATGCCGAGGGCCGACACATCGACCCAAGGGAGATAGGTTCCTTCGAGTTTGCAAACGGTGAATTGTGGCAGATGCTCGGCAAAGAACTGGCAGAGAGCCAGATAGTTGCCCCAAAGATACTCGTTGAGCTCGTCTATCCAATCCTCACTTTCGTTGTAGGCAGCCTGAAGGGCAACGATGCCGAAGGGATTGACATCGCACACCTCGTTGATATTGATGGCACGGTCGATGCGCCGACGCCAGGTAGCGTTGGCTGTGATGATATTGGCTATCTGCAGTCCGGCGGTATTGAACGACTTCGAAGGGGAGTTCATCACGACACATTCGTCGGTTACCGTTCCGAAGGGCACGAAGGTGTGGCCAGGCATCACTAGTTCACAATGAATCTCATCGCTGACGACGGCTACTCCATGCTGACGACAGATGTCACTCATGCGCTGAAGCTCCTCTCGCTTCCAAACTCGTCCGCAAGGGTTGTGAGGGTTGCAGAGGAGGAAGAGGGTGGTCTTCTCGTCGGCGCACTTTGCCTCGAAGTCTTGCCAGTCCACCTCGAATGTGTCATCGACACGCTTGAGCGGACTCTCCAATACTTCACATCCGTTGTTTCTGATGCTGGAGAAGAAACAGTTGTAGGCAGGCGATAGGATGAGCACCTTCTCACCAGGCATAGTGAGCGCTTTGATGACTACTGACATAGCGGGCACGACGGCGGTGGTGTAGAGAATGTCCTCACGGCTGATAGTCCATTGGTGGCGACGCTGGAACCAGGAGATGACGGCCTGGTAGTAGCTCTCAGGCACGATGTTATAGCCAAACACACCATGCTCCACCCTGCGCTGCAGGGCTTCCTGGATGGCAGGAGCCACACGGAAATCCATGTCAGCTACCCACAGAGGTATCGTATCGGCGCTAGGACTCTCATCCCACTTGACGCAGTTCGTGCCGCGTCGCTCAATGATCTCGTCGAAGTTGTATTTACTCATTTCCTTATCTCAATGATACAGTTGGCAGGCTGCTTGATGTTTTCGTCGATGGTGACTGAGCCGATGGAGTCGGCAACGATGTGGCCGCTCGAGGGATTCTTGATGTTCTCGATATGTCCGCGGATATCGGCTTCTACGTCAGAGTACTCGAAGACACGGTCGCAGAGGGAGTCGAAGGTGCAGTTCTCCAGCACAAGGTGGTCGGCATAGCACAGCAGCTGCTCGCCCAGGAGGTGGCAGTTGATGAGTCGCACGTTTTTCGTGTGCCAGGCCAGATACTCGCCGTCAAGGTGCGAGTCGCGGATAGTGATATTCTCACATTCCCAGAACGAGTCCTTGGTAATGATGTGCGCATTGGTCAGCTCCACGTTCTTGCAGTACTGGAATACATATTTCGAATCGCTCTTCAAACCGTCGATGCGCACATTCTCACAGAACATGAAGGGATAGGTGCCGTCGTGCAGCTCCAGGTTGCGGGCCTCGATGTTCTGGCAGCGCCAGAAAGTCTCGTCGGCATCGTTGATGACAACGTTCTCGAGGTACATATCGTGCATCTCACGAAACATCTTAGGACCGTCGATGCGAGTATTACGCATGTCCATGTTGTCGCTGTACCAGAGGGCAGAGCGCGCCCCCACATCGAACTGGCATCGGTTGATTCGGAAGCCGTGGACGTGCCAGAAGGGATATTTCCCCCAGAAGCGGCAGTCCTCAGCCTCAATGTTCGAACACTCCTTGATGGCGCTCTCACCATCGCCTATGGTTACCTGCTCCAATCGCAGGTTGTGGGACTCGAAGAGCGGACGTTCGCCCTCAAAGTGCCGGTTTTTGATGGTCTCCATATAATCGTTGCTAGTTTGCGCTGCAAAGATAATCAAAAATTAGCAATTACCGTCATAAAAGTGTCATTTTGCAACATAGTTTAACTGCTTCATTGCAAGAATAGAGCTGTGCCGTACTCAAAAAAGAGGGCGAAAGCTTGTCAATGTCGTCAGGAATTCGTAATTTTGCAGCAAACTTTTCTGTATAGATCAGTAAGCCTTAGCCAATGAAGAGAATAGACCGCGAGATACTGCGCCTGGCCCTGCCCAGCATCGTGTCGAACATCACGGTGCCGCTATTAGGACTCTGCGACGTGACCATCATGGGGCATGTCGGGGGAGCCACGAATATCGCAGCCATCGCCGTTGGCTCGATGATCTTCAATGTGATGTATTGGCTCTTTGTCTTCCTCAGGATGAGCACGAGTGGGTTGACAGCTCAGGCCTATGGCGCAGCTCGCTGGGACTTGACACGGGCCACCCTGCGACGCGGCATGACGATGGCTTTGGGCTTCGGTCTGGCTATCGTAGTGCTACAGGTGCCGTTACGGAGTCTGACGTTCTGGTTGATGCAGGCGTCAGGCGAGGTAGAACGACTCTGCACACCTTATTATTATATATGTATATGGGGAGCTCCCGCCGTGCTGGGACTCTATGTGCTGACAGGCTGGCTCATCGGCATGCAGAACACCCGTGTGCCGATGATGATTTCCATTGGTCAGAATGTGATAAACATCGCCGTATCGCTCATCTTGGTTATTGGTTTCGGCATGGGCATCAAAGGTGTGGCTCTGGGCACCCTCATTGCCCAATGGGCTGGGTTCCTGATTGGACTGATGCTTATCCCTAAAAGCCTCACCCATAACCCCTCCAGCCTCACCCCCGACCCCTCTCGCGAAGGAGAGGGGAGTGATTACCTTGCAGCCGAGACAGATGAGAATACTGGGAAAGAGGAAACTACTCCCCTCTCCTTCGCGAGAGGGGTCGGGGGTGAGGCTGGAGGGGCTGGGGGTGAGGCTTCCCTTTTCCTCCGTACGGTGTGCTTGGTCAGCGTGAATCTCTACTTCACTTCTGCTGGCTCGGCTCAGGGAGCAGTTATCTTGGCTGCCAATACGCTGCTGATACAGTTTTTCACTATTTACAGCTATGTGATGGATGGCTTTGCCTTCGCTGGCGAGGCACTGTCGGGCCGCTATCTGGGTGCTGGCGACAATGATATGCTGAGGCAGACGGTGTTGAGGCTCTTCGGATGGGGGACAGTTGTGGCATTAGTCTTCACGCTGTTCTATTGGCTGGGCGGACCGTTGTTGCTTCGCTTGCTGACGACTGATGCCAAGGTAGTTCTGACGGCGATAATCTATCTGCCTTGGGCGGTGCTCATCCCTGTGGCGGGCTTGGCTGCCTTCGTTTGGGATGGCATTTTCATCGGGACCACCCTTTCCAGAGGCATGTTGATGTCTGCCTTCATCGCAGCAATCTCGTTCTTCACCCTGTGCTTCGCCCTTTCGCCGACGATGGGTAATCATGCATTATGGTTGGCTCTGATCGTATATTTGTTTATGCGGGGTGCCATCCAAACCTTGTTATGGAAAAATAGAAAATGAAACGGACAGCAATTATAGGAGGAGGGGCGGCAGGCTTCTTTCTGGCCATTAATCTCAAGGAGATGTGTCCAGAGATGGAGGTCACCATCCTTGAGCGTGCGCAAAAAGTGTTGCGAAAAGTGGAGATATCGGGTGGAGGACGTTGTAATCTGACAAACTCATTTGAAGAGGTCAAGGATTTGCAGTCGGTATATCCTCGTGGGCATCGATTGTTGAAGCGCCTCTTCAAGCGTTTCGACCATCATGATACTTGGCGGTGGTTCGAAGACCGAGGTGTCAGGCTAGTCACTCAGGCTGATCATTGTGTCTTCCCTCTGTCGCAGGATTCCCATACGATTATCAATCTTTTCTTGTCTGAAGCGCACCGTCTAGGCATCATTGTAAAAACAGGTTGTCAAGTGAAAAACCTCGATGAAATGGGCGATTTTGACTTTGTTTGCGTCACTACGGGAGGACAGCCACGCGCCGATGGGCTCCTTTGGTTGGGACAGGAAGTGGTGGAGCCTGTGCCGTCGCTCTTCACGCTAAGTATCGATGATATTTCTCTCAAGGCTCTCATGGGGACGGTGGTTCCCAATGCTTCGGTAATGATACCCGCTACGAAGATGCGTGCCTCTGGACCTCTGCTCATCACTCATTGGGGCATGAGTGGTCCGGCTATTCTTCGACTCTCTAGCTATGCTGCCCGTCAGCTGTATGAGGTGGAATACCGTTCATCGCTGCTGGTGAATTGGACTAGTTGCACAGAGGCAGAGGCGACGGAAACGCTGACCACGCTGATGTATACATGCAGTCAGAAGCAGATTCCCTCTGTTGCTCCTTTGGGCTTGCCTCAGCGTCTCTGGGCTTATCTTGCAGAGAAGAGCCTAGGGCAGCGGGCTCATGCTCCTTGGGGAAGCTTGAACCAGAAGGAACTGCGCAGACTCATTAATGTGCTCACTGCCGATGGCTATACCACCAGCGGCCGCGCTCCCCATCGCGATGAATTCGTCACTTGTGGAGGCATTGCCCTTTCTGCCGTCGACCCCAATACATTGGAGAGCCGCACTCGTCCTGGCCTTTACTTTGCTGGTGAGGTGCTCGACATCGACGGAGTTACGGGAGGCTTCAACTTCCAGGCTGCGTGGACTACGGCCTTTACCGTGGCCCATAGCATAGCCCGTCGGGGCTTAGAAACCTTAGAATGCTCGTGTTGTGAAAAAGAAATGGGCTGAGAAATTTGGTTTTTCCCTTGCTTATTAGTAACTTTGCACCGCAAAAACGTAAAGAAGCATGATGAAGAGAATGACGGTCGTGATGGCTGCGTTGCTGCTGACGATAACAATCAGTGCCCAGCGCGACGATGAAATGCAGAGAATCAGGAAGTTGCACATGGCTCTATCGGCCATCGAGGCATTGTATGTGGATACTGTCAATGCAGACAAGGTGACTGAGGATGCCATCCGCGGTATGCTGGAGAAACTCGACCCGCACAGCAGCTACAGCACTCCGAAGGAGACGAAGGAGATGACTGAGCCGCTGAACGGCTCGTTCGAGGGCATCGGTGTGCAGTTTAATATGGCTGATGACACGCTGCTGATCATTCAGCCGGTGAGCAACGGCCCGTCAGAGAAGGTGGGCATCCTGGCTGGCGACCGCATTGTGGCAGTGGCCGACACAGTGATTGCTGGTGTAAAGATGTCGAAAGAGGAGATCATGCGGCGCTTGCGTGGTCCGAAAGGCACCATCGCCCGTCTGAAGATAGTGCGCCGCGGTATCCGCGACACGCTGCGCTTCGACGTGGTGCGTGATAAGATTCCTGTCCATTCCATAGATGCTACGTATATGATTCGTCCGGGGATAGGCTATGTACGCATAGGCAGTTTCTCGGCTACCACCTATCAGGAATTCATGGAGAGCATGTCGCGGCTGCAGAAGGAAGGTATGAAAGACCTGGTGCTCGATCTGCAAGGCAATGGCGGCGGCTATCTGCAGGCAGCAGCCGACTTGGCCGGCGAGTTCCTGCAGCAGGGTGACCTCATCGTTTATACGGAGGGACGCACCGTACCTCGGCATGAGTATAAGGCCTCGGCCTATGGCTCGTTCCGTCAGGGGCGCGTGGTCGTGCTGGTGGATGAATACTCGGCCTCGGCTGCCGAGATTGTCACTGGAGCCATCCAGGATCAGGACCGTGGTCAGGTAGTGGGTCGCAGAACCTTTGGCAAGGGTCTGGTGCAGCGGCCTATCGAGATGCCTGACGGTTCGATGATCCGCTTGACCATCGCACATTATTATACACCATCGGGGCGCTGCATCCAGAAACCATATGAGAAGGGAAACAAGAAGGACTATTCGCTCGATATGGTGAACCGTCTTAAGAGTGGTGAGCTGATGAGTGCCGACAGCATTCATTTTGCCGACTCATTGAGGTTTGAAACGTTGCACGAGCATCGCACGGTCTATGGCGGTGGTGGCATCATGCCCGACTACTTCGTGCCGCTCGACACCACGCATTATACTCGATTCCATCGGGAATTGGCCGCCAAGGGTATTATCATCCAGCAGAATCTGCGCTATGTGGACAACCATCGGAAGGATCTCAAGAAGAAATACTCGAAGTTTGAGGTTTTCAAGCGCGACTTCGAAGTGCCACAGGAGCTGATGGATGCCGTGATGGCTGAGGGTGAGAAACAGAACGTGAAGCCTGTCGACGATGATGAGCTGCAACGCTCCATGCCTTTGCTGACGCTGCAACTGAAAGCACTCATCGCCCGCGACCTTTGGGACATGAGCGAATACTATTCAGTAATCAATGAGGATAGCGAGATAGTGAAGAAGGCGCTGGAACTGTTACAATAGTTCTAAGGCACGGTTTTCAGCGGCTTCCATCTGCTCACGCTCACCGGGACCTTTGTCGTTTTGTCCGCAAAGGTGGAGGATGCCGTGAATGATGACACGGTGCAATTCCTCATTGTAGTCCTTGCCCAGCTGCTCGGCATTGGAGCGGACAGTGTCGAGCGAGATGACGATATCACCGTTGATGGTGTCGCCCTCGTCATAGTCGAAGGTGATGATGTCGGTGTAGTAGTCGTGCTGCAGGAACTCACGGTTCACTTCCAGTATTTTCTCATCGTTGCAGAAGAGGTAGCCCACCTCGCCGACTGTCTTTCCGTAGGAAGCTGCCACGCGGCGGATCCAAGCAGTGGTGTCGCGACGGCGGATTTTGGGAAATGGGATGTTTTCGTTGTTATATGTAATCATTTCTTGGGAAGATAAGGTGAAACATCGACACCAAAGTGCTGCAGCTCGCGTACCATCGATGAGGAAATGCTTGAATACTGTGGCTCGCTGTATAGCAGAATAGTCTCCACACCACTGAGCTGACGGTTGATGTCGGCCTGCTCGCGTTCGTACTCAAAATCCTTGGCTGAACGCACTCCTTTTACGATGAAATGGGCATTTTCTGCTTTTGCAAAGTCGACGGCCAGTCCGTAATAGGGCTTCACTTCGATGGCTGGTTGGTCGGCATAGAGCTTGGCAATTACGGCCACTCGCTCCTCGGCAGAGGGTAGGCCGGGCTTCTGCACGTGGTCGCCCACGACACCGATGACGAGACGATCGAACAGTGGGAGGGCGCGAGTCACGATAGAATCGTGACCTACGGTGAAGGGGTTGAAGCTACCTACGAATATTCCGGTCTTCATTGGTCGAATAGATTTGGTTGCATAATGTTTCCACCATAAGGATTGCGCCCGAAGTGACGATAGGCCAGCTCGGTGACCATGCGTCCGCGTGGTGTGCGCTTGATGAAGCCTTCCATGATGAGGAACGGCTCGTAGACCTCCTCGATGGTGCCAGAATCCTCACCGATAGCAGTAGCAATGGTCGTAATGCCCACAGGACCGCCGCGGAACTTGTCGATGATCGTAAGCAGGATCTTGTTGTCGATCTCATCCAAGCCATACTTGTCGATGTTCAAAGCAGTGAGGGCAATGCGTGAGATACTAGTGTCGATGCCGCCGTTGCCCTTCACTTGGGCGAAGTCGCGAACGCGTCGCAGCAGAGAATTGGCTATACGGGGCGTGCCACGTGAGCGGCCTGCAATCTCCATCGCTGCATCCTCGGTGATGGGCACTCCTAGCAGCCTTGCAGAACGCTCAATGATGGCGCAGAGCGTCTCTGGGGCATAGTACTCCAGATGCATATTGATACCAAAGCGGGCTCGCAGAGGGGCTGTGAGCAGACCGCTGCGGGTGGTGGCTCCCACGAGGGTGAAGGGATTGAGGTCGATTTGTATGGAGCGTGCTGAAGGGCCTTTGTCAATCATGATATCGATACGATAGTCCTCCATCGCTGAGTAGAGATACTCCTCGACGACGGGTGACAGACGATGAATCTCATCGATAAACAGCACGTCGCGAGGCTCTAGCGAAGTGAGGATGCCCGCCAAATCGCCTGGTTTGTCGAGCACAGGGCCGCTCGTAATCTTGAAGCCTACGCCCAGCTCGTTGGCGATGATGTTCGAGAGCGTTGTCTTTCCAAGTCCTGGAGGACCATGAAGAAGCGTGTGGTCGAGTGGCTCGCCACGGTATTTGGCAGCTTCCACGAATACGCGGAGGTTCTCCACTACCTTTTGCTGACCGCTGAAGTCGTCGAAGGCGAGTGGTCGGAGAGCGTTCTCAAAGTCTTTCTCGCCTTGAGTGGCAGCATAGCGCTCTTGCCGGATGTCGAAGTCGTTATCTTGCATAGTTTTTTCTTTTTCTAGATAATCTAGCTGCTCTGGAAGTTCTAGTTCTTAGTGGAGAAGGCCAGCGCGTACATTCGCATCTGCTTGACCATGGCCAACAGACCATTGGAGCGGGTGGGAGAGAGATGCTCGCGCAATCCTATCTGGTCGATGAAGTAGAGGTCGGCATTGAGTATATCCTGAGGCGTTTGGTTGTCGAGGACACGGACAAGCAGGCTAACAATGCCTTTCACGATGAGTGCGTCGCTCTCTGCCTGGAAGTGGATATGTGCGCCGTCATAATCTGCCTGCAGCCAAACGCGGCTCTGACAGCCTTCGATGAGGTTGCTCTCTGTCTTGTATTTCTCGTCCAAGGGTGGCAGACTGTTGCCCATGTCAATGAGCAGTTGGTAGCGGTCCATCCAGTCGTCAAGGTCCTGAAACTCTTCGATAATCTCGTCTTGTAGTTCGTTGATGCTCATACTTCTGATGTTAATTTAAACAGCTTGTCGCTGGGTCTTACTTTACCTGTGACGGGGATGGCGATGCGTTGTCCCTGTGGGGCCTCGTCGACAGGGTTGCCGTCGTTATCATGAATCTCAGTAGCCGTAAGGTACATGACTCCCGTGGTGGGACCCGTGACGAGGAGCTTGTCGCCCAGCTTAAAAGTGGTGGCCTCGACGGCAAATTCGCCGACTGAGAGCTTGGAGTAATATTTGGTAGCCTTGCCCACATAGACCTTCCGCTCAGTGGCATTGCTGCCGTAGGTCTTGTTCCATTCGCCCATGAGCTGGCCCTGATAATAGCCATCCCAGAAGCCACGGTTGAACACACGTGCCAAACGTTCGTCCCACTCGTCCTTGCGCTCTTCGGTGAAGGTGTCATTGAGCACTGACTGTATGGCTTCTTTGTAGCATTTCACGACGTTGAAGACATATTCAGGCCCTCGTGCGCGCCCTTCAATTTTAAAGACTCTCACACCAGCCTTCATCAAGCGGTCGATGAAGCGGATGGTCTTGAGGTCTTTAGGACTCATGATATATTTGTTGTCTATTTCCAACTGATGGCCCGTCTCATTGTCGGTGACGGTGTAGGAGCGACGGCATATCTGAATGCATTCCCCACGGTTAGCCGAGCGGTTGGCAGCATGAAGACTCATATAGCATTTCCCGCTGATAGCCATGCAGAGGGCACCGTGGCAGAACATCTCTATGCGTACAAGCTGCCCGCTGGGACCACAAATTTGCTCCTCAATAATCTGTCGATGGATTTCCTCCACTTGCTCTATCTTCAACTCTCGGGCCAGAACCACCACGTCGGCAAACTGTGCATAGAAGCGCAGCGCCTCTATGTTGGAGATGTTCAGTTGTGTCGACAGATGCACCTCCAGCCCGATGTTGCGGCAGTAGGTCATCACGGCTACGTCGCAGGCAATGATGGCACTGATGCCGGCTAGCTTGGCAGCGTCGAGTATCTCATGCATTAGGGGGATGTCCTCACCATAGATAATCGTGTTGACGGTGAGATAGCTCTTGATGCCGTGTTCATCACACTGGTGGGCGATGTCCTTCAGGTCGTCGATGGTGAATGCCGAGGCAGAGCCTGCACGCATATTGAGCTTCTCGATACCAAAGTAGATGGAGTCGGCACCAGCCTGTATTGCTGCCGCCAGCGACTCCTTGCTACCCACAGGTGCCATCACCTCGAAATCCTTTATTTTTGCATTCATGGGTGCAAAATTACGAAAAGTTGAGTGAAAAACCAAATAATAAGAAAAAAAAACGTAACTTTGCAGCGTTGAAACCAAAACCAGGACAATGAAGAAGATGAAACACCTACTCTTAGCCGTAATTCTGGGGCTTTCAGGACTGACCGCCAATGCCCAGCAGAAGGCTACTATCCGCCTCAATGCGCAGACGCAGTATCAGCACATTACGGGCTTCGGCGGTTTCGTATGCTCGCCGCAGTTTACCTATAACCATATGTCGAATGCCGACATCAAAAAAGTTTGGGGCGAAGGCAGTACCGTAGGCTGTAATATCATGCGTCTCTACATCCCTATTGGTAAGAACAGTTGGAGCCAGTCGCTGCAGACAGCGAAGAATGCCAAGCAGATGGGGCTTATCGTCTTCGCTTCACCTTGGGGGCAGCCTGCCGAGTGGAAGACCAACGGCACATCAAACGCTAAGAACAGCGACGGCACTACGGGCAAGCTGAAACGTGAGAACTGGCCCGACTATGCCCAATATCTGGAGGACTATGTCCAATACTTACGAAAGAACGGTGTTGAACTGGACGCCATCTCCATTCAGAACGAGCCTGATTGGCCTGCCGAGTATGCAGGATGTCTGTGGTCAGCATCCGAGATAGCCGAGTTTGTGAAGACCTATGGCCCGACGATCAGCTGCAAAGTGATGGCTCCTGAGACGTTGGGAGTCAGTGACTCGTATGTCAATGCGCTGAACAAGGCCGACGTACTTCCTGGCTTCGATATCTATGGTGGGCATCAGTATGGCGGCCTTCAGTCTGCCTACAAGAACTTGGCAGCGAAAGGCAAGGAACTGTGGATGACGGAATATCTCATCAACTGGAATGAGGCGGAGAACAACACCCGCAACTTCGACTTCTCGAAAGACTTCTTTAATTTCTTTCAGGCCATAAACACATGTATGTTGGGAAACTTTAATGCCTGGATACACTATGCAACCAAGCGTTATTATGCTATGCTGGGTGATGGTCAGCGAGGCACCTCTAGTGGTGTGGTGACCAAGCGTGGCTATGTGATGGCTCATTTCGCACGTTTTGTCACGGGTATGACCCGCATTCAGGGAACGATCACTGGTGGCCCCCTTCAGGGGTCAGCCTACATCTCCCAAACGGGTGACACTGTAGTGGCTGTATTGGCAAATACTTCCGATGAGCCTGTCGTGCTCACTGCCGACCTGCCATTCTACACGCAGAAAGGCATGCTCTACACCACCACGAAAAACCGCAATATGTCTGCCACTACGCTGACTCCCGACCAGGAGACTTGTCGTCCTCAGGTGACTATCGAGGCGCAGGCAGTGGCCACCATGCTTTTTGTCCGTAGTCGTGACCGTCAGCCGTCAAACATGACAGCCGCCATCAGTCGTTTCGACCGCCTCGACGATATGAGCATCACGAGGAGTACTTTCACCACAGCATATAAGTTGAGCAACAAGACCAAGACCTTCGACCATTCCAACCCGCTCATCTCTTCGCGTACCAATGCCAGCTATGGCTATGTGGCCTTGAATGACCGCTATAACAGACTTGTGATGCATGTGAAGAGAGTTACCTCGACCATGAACTACACTAGCTCCAACACTACACTTACCTATGTCAATGCCAAGGGAGAGGTGGCTACTCACAACTATGGTGAGCTGGATCTGAATCGTCGTGAGAACTTTGATCTGACGTTCGATCTCTCACCAGTTACGCTTACCGATGGCTGTATGGGCCTGATCTCCTTGACGAATAACAACTGGTCGTCGACGTTGACCATCACCTTTGGTGAAGTCTATCTTGGCACCAATTATGCAGGCACGTTAAAAGGCAACTATGTGAGTGACGACAGCTATGTCCAGCAGTTCTCGGAGGATGATGCCTGCACGAGCGTTGATATGACGGCAGTCAATGAATTGCCGCTGTCGCTCCCTTGGATAGAAAGGACTAATCGTGTGGCCTATGTTCCCGAACAGAGTCCCCTTACCCTTACTAATATTGTCAGTGGCAATAGCTGCACGCAGCTCAGCCTGCGTGCCGATGGTGGTGATTTCCGCCCCATGAGCTCGTTTAATGCCGATGTTGCTACCCTCACAATACCCACTAATGGTCTTCGCCTCGTGATGGCTCCCTTCGATGCTAGCCTCCCTGAGGGTGTCCGCGCCTATGTTCTGGGCAGCGATCTCACGCTGACACCCATTCAGCAGATTACGGCCCACCAGCCAGTGCTCATCGAGAGTGGTAGCGGCACCGTCACCCTTTCTGGCTGTGGCACGATAGGCTATAGTGTCAGTCCTCTCGATGCATTGCTCCGAGGCACCTATACGTCAGTTCCACTCTATCCTGGCGACTATGTGTTGACCCATAATGACCAAGGAGAGAGAGGATTCCTTAGAGTTGCGACAGTTGGAGTTTTACAACCTTTCGATGCCTACTTACAACTGCCATCTTCGACAGCTGACTTCCTGCCACTCGATCTCTCGCAGACGGGTATTAATACAGCAACGGCAGAGCTGAGCCCTGCCGCTGCTTACAATCTCCATGGTCAGCGCGTCAACAGCACTGCCAAGGGCATCATCATTGTTAGAGGGAAGAAGACGGTCCAACGATAACGAAGGCTCCGTTCTTCGGAATGACAACTGGCAGCGTGCGCCGCTTCGATTGACGAACAGTGTTCACGCTGCCATTTAATTGTGCATCATCGGTATAGACGGTGAGCTGCGTACCTTGATCGAACATAGGCAGTTCGAGGGTGGCGTTCACAGGCTCCTCCTGGGCATTGATGCCAACGACATACCATGTATTACCACTGCGGCGGGCCATGAGTGCATAGCGTCCGGGATAGCCGTCGATAAAGCGTACTTCATCCCAGGTGGTGGGTACTTGCTTCATGAAGTCGATGGCCCATGAAGGAGCATCGTCGAGGTTGTTTGGAGCGAGAGCGAAATGTTGTACACTGCTCTGGAAGAGCACTGCTGTGGCAAGCGCGAACACATCGCTGGTGCGTCGCTGCGAACCATGTTTGTTGTCGGCATTATAGTAGTGGTTGAGTGCCGATCCGCCAAAGTCCATCGATCCCACAGTATTGCGGATGAAGGGATGTGTGGCGGCATTGGTTGCCTCCGCATCGCAGGCTCCCTGTCCAAAGTGCAGGTTCTCGGAGGCGAGAACAGCCTCAGATGCTACATAGTTAGGATACATGCGCTCCCATCCGCGAGGCAGGGTGCATCCGTGGAAGATGACTTGCAGGCCAAAGTCATTGGCATCGGTGAGGATATCCTCATAAAGCTGCATCATAGGTTGCTTGTCGCCACCGAAGAAGTCGACCTTGATGCCCAGGATGCCATTCTTCTGCATCCATGCCATCTCTTTACGGCGGGCACCAGACTTATCCATCTTGTCCTTAGGCGACTGCGGGGCATCGTTCCACGCACCGTTGCTATTGTACCAGAGGAAGAGACCTACACCTTTCGAGCGACCGTAGCGAGCTAGTTCTTCCATTTTCTCATAGCCTATTTGCTTGTCCCAAAGAGCATCGACCAGCACGGAGCGCCAGCCCATAGCAGCTGAGAAGTCGATGTAGCGTTTCTGCTCATCGAAGTTGCAGCTGGCATCCATGCCGATAATCCACGACCAAGAGCCCTTGCCATAAGTGTAGTCGCGTGAAGCTGTGTATTTGGGTTGTACAAGATCGGTGCTGACAGTGGTCTCTGCGATATTCTTTAGGGTGCGTCCGAGAGTGATGGTGCGCCAAGGTGTCTGGCAGGGCAGGGAAACGGCTGCAGTGGTACTGCCGTGTCCGTTGAGCTCACCGGGCTGAGGGAAGCCGATGGCATAGGCATTGTCTCCTTTGTTGAGGAGTCGGCAGGCGACGTAGCGCCCGTCAGTGCCCGTCTCAGAGATGAGCAACCATGATGAAGGAGTGACGGTCGTTTTCTTGGTTTTTCCATTTTTACCGGAAAGTCCGGAATCTCCAGTGTTTCCAGAATTATCAGCCACCTTAAACAAGCATGGAAAACTGTAACCCTCGCCCATGCCATTCCTGCCCATCTGGGCGTCATAGGCGTAGCCGGTCTCATAGCTGGGTGAGGTGCGTGCAAATCCTCCCATAGGCCTTGACTGAGGACATAGGAAGGTAGTGGTACCCTCAGGAAGGATGAACCCGCTCGCCTCGCTCTCGACAATGGCTACCAGAGCTTCCCCTCCACGTGCTCTTCTGGGGAAGAGCTTGTAGCAGAAAGCGACATCGCGGTTGCTTACACGGAAAATAATGTCGAGGGCAGCTCTCCCATCCTTTTGAAAATGGCAGATGGCTTCTGTGGCCTCGTAGTCGACATGACGCTGCTTGATAGTATTGACAGTGTATTGATCAGTGACGGTCGTTACATCGCATGAGTTCAAAGCAAGCCCTTGAGTCAGATCGTCGAAGTTAAGGGTTACTCCTAATGGCGATGGGAGCAGGAAAGGCTGTCCTTCGTATGATACTTGATAGGTGGGGCGGCCACCATTATCGTTGACTGTTACTGCAACCTTGCCGTCAGGGCTGTTGAACTGTTTCTCTTCAGCCATGACGCTCAGGACGCACATCACCAACATGGCTGCTAAATAGTTTCTTTTCATGATTCGAATCTCCACCAGTTAAAGTTAAATAGTTTTGCTCCTTTGTTACCTCTGAAAGTGAAATAGACATCGTGACGTCCTGTTATGCCACTAGGGATGGCGGTACGGAGCGTTTGCCACTGCTCCCACCCGCCAGTACGGGGAACTTGAAGCGTTGTGATTGGCCTGTCTCCAAGGCTGTCAAGGCGCACCTCCAAGCGTCCGCCCTGCAGGGCAGAGGCTACAGAGGCTGTAAATGTCGTGGCTTCCTGTTGGCTAAAGTCAACCTCTCGCACTTTAATATAGTCACCGTTCTGGATGTCACTGACGAAGACACCATCTTGGTCGTTGTTCTCAGTCTTTACTCCCTTGGAGAAAGCCATGGTCTCAGCCTCGTTGCGCTGGAAGGGATTCAGCGTTCCAATAGGAGTTACACCCGCGTCAGTATGATGGATGATAGGGAAGGTGCCGTCGGCATTGTATTGGAACTCTTCCACGGCGACACTACGCCCGAAGCCTCCTCCACCAGGCAACTTGCCTGTGTGGTAGAAGAAATAGCTATGTCCCTTGAAGTCGATTACACCGCAATGATTAGTAAACGACTTTGTGTCTTCCTGAGGCATGATGTGTCCGCGATATGTCCAAGGCCCCTCGAAAGAAGGTGCCGTAGAATAGGCAATGTGCTCGGGAATACCACCTGCTGCATAGAGAAGGTAGTAGAGGGATTGGGACTTTTTAGCGGACCTTCCTTTCTTGTCAAGGGGGAATACATTGCGTTTCAAGATCCATGGCCCCTCGGTATATACATCCTGATATTTCACATCCTTCTGCCGTTCCTTGGCGTTAGGGGCACCGAAGCCTTCGATAGTTTGATTGACAATGCTAACCGAACCGTCAAAGCTGACCATGTCAGGATTGAGTTTTGCATAATGGATGGTAGGATTACCCCAGAATATCCATGCTTGGCCATCATCGTCGATGAAAACGGTCGGGTCGATGTTGTCCCAGCTGCCATCATCGTAGAGAGGACCGTTCAAGGCATCGTGGAAAGGCCCTGTGGGCGTATCGCCTACAGCTGCGCCGATGGCCATGCCGCCACTGAGTTTTGAATGGGCGCAGATATACCAATAGAACTTGCCGTTGCGCTCGATGCACTGTGAGGCCCAGGCGCGGTCATCGGCCCAAGTGAAGGAGGCAAGACTGAGCAACGGACCGTGGTCTGTCCAGTTCACCATGTCACTACTCGAATAGACGCGCCATTCGTACATCCAGAAGAAGTCGGCAGCGTCCTCGTCATGTCCTGTGTAGACGTACACCTTGTCGCCATAGACCATAGGTGCAGGGTCGCTGGTGTACCATGTCTGCACAAAGGGGTTCTGTGCTAATGCCATGCTTGAAGTGAGAGCTATGGCTGCTGCAAGAAGAGTCCTTTTCATTGTCGTTTTGTTTAATGAGGTTTCTTTTTGTGTGCAAAGGTACAAATAAGAGGGCAAACGACGTTGGTCATTTGTTGCACATTTTTTGGGGATTGTATCATCAGCGGTTTTTCAGGTCGTCGGTAGTGCGTTGGAGGATGGCTTTGCTCACTTGCAGCAGTCTCTGGGCGTCAGTACTTTCTTCGACGATGAAACGATTAGTGGTGAAATCGTAAAGCACATGTCCGGTTGAGTCTGCAATCCACTGGGCATTGTTGTAGTTGTGTACGGCAGTTGGGTAGGCATAGGTGCTGGAGAGGACATCGCGGCTGAAAGAGAAATCGTCGTGAGGCAGGCGCAGCTGTCCCAGTAGTGTGGCTGCGAGGTCGCTTTGGTTGCAGATCATGTTGAATGACCGTGGCTCCTTAATGGCTCCTCCTAACCAAAGCATGGGTATATGGTTCTTCTCAAGAGGTATCGATTGGTCGATATGTTTATAGTTGATGCCGTGATCGGCGGTGAGAATGACGAGCAAATGGTCCCATACAGGCGTCTTTCGCATGTTCTCTATGAAGCTAAAAAGACAATCATCGAGGTAGGCAAAGGCGTTTAGTATTTCGTCATCATGGCGCTGCAAGGGTACATCCCAAGGTTCATGGCTGGAGAGGGTGCTATAGCCAATGAGGAGTGGCTGGCTGGCATCGTGACTCTTTAGGATTCTATGTTCAAGGGTTTGGAAGGTGATGTCATCACGTACGCCCCATTTTGCACTGTGCTGCTGTGCTGCTGTATAGTCATTCTGACTGGTGAGGTGCTCCCATCCGGTTGCAATGAGGTAGCTACGCATGTTGGTGAAGTTAATGTCGCCACCATAGAGGTAGTTTGTAGCGTATCCTTGTTTCTGGAGGGTGCGAGCAATAGATGGCAACGTTCGACTTTTCTCAGGCATCTTCATGACTGAGATGGCTGGGAATGATGGATAGCCGCTCAGAGCACATACGGTTCCTCGATCGGTGCGCCAAGTGTTGCCATAGCATTGACTGAAGTAGATGCCTTCTTGTTTCAGTTGTTGCAAGTGAGGCATGACATGGGCAAACTCTTCCCCTGCACTTTCGAGGAGAATGATGACAATGGTTGAAGGACGGGTGGTGGTGAGCAGCGTGTCGTTATCGTTGCTCTCAGTGGTATAGACTTGCGCTGTCAGCTGCTGACACTCATCGTCGCTGAAGAAGTCGTAGGCCGATAGGTCGCCTAGCTGGTGAGCGAGAGAATAAAGAAAACTGAATACAGGATTGACAGCGGCATGGTTGAGAAACTGGTTCTGTGAGAAATACACTTGTCCGATGTTGGTGGTCGACTCACCCAGACCACCGCGGATGCCAATGACCATGAGAGGCATCAGTGCCAGCCAGGCCAACGACTCAATCAGGCGGCGTTGCTTTGTTGTCCGGCTGACATCCTTTTTTGGTAGTGTAAGTTTGTATAAGAAAAAGAAAATGATAGCAAGCCCCAAAAGTAATAATCCGCGACCAATGAGGTACCACATCGACACGCTCTGCGTGATGCCTTCTGGTTGCGACAGATATTGCAGGCAGGATGCATCAAGCTTGAACCCCCAGAAAGGATAAAGACTAGTGTCGGCGACGAAGGCTAAAGCCAAGGCTAGGGAGATAAAGAAATGGTAGATTACCAGCACCTTACGTGGTATGGTTACCCAAACATCAACCAGGCATAATACCAATGGTACAACCATCACGTAGAGAGCAGTCGAGAGGTCGAGTGAGAGTCCGTGGAGCAAAATAGCCGGCAAATCGGAAGCGTCAATGGCGTGTCCTTTGCCACAGCATAGCACAAAGACTATCTTGGCTATGATGAAGAGCAGCACCGTCAACACGTATGCGCTCAGTAGGTATCGCAGCCGTTGTCTCATCAGTTGCTGTTCTCGCGCTCGGCATACTCCGATGGGGCGATGCCGAAGTGCCTACGGAAAATGGTAGAGAAATGTGCCAGATTGGAGAATCCCACGGTATAGGCAACCTGTGTGACGTTGATTTTCTGCTCCTTCAACAGGCGTGCAGCCTGCTCCAGTCGTATGTTGCGGATAAACTCACTGGTGGAGATACCTGTCATCTCCTTCATCTTACGGTGAAGTTGAGCTCGGCTGATACATACTTCCTGAGTGAGCTTTTCAACGTTGAAGTCGCTGTCAGAGAGATTCTTGTTGATGGCTTTCATGATACGCTCCATGAGTTGCTCGTCGTTGCCCTTCACTTCCGGCTGCTCCACAAGGTCGGCCTGTTGCTGGGCTCCGGAGAATTTGCCCTTCAAACGCTGGCGGTTGATGATAAGGCTTTCTATCACCTTATGTAGCTCCTCCAGCACGAATGGCTTGGCCAGATAGGCATCAGCGCCACGTTCCAGCCCCTCCAACCGATTGGCAACGTCGGCCTTCGAAGTAAGCATCACCACTGGCAAGTGCGACAAATTGAAGTTTGTCTTGATCATGCGGAGGAGGGTGAAACCGTCCATCTCGGGCATCATCACGTCACTGACGACGGCATCGTAGTCGTTAGTGAGTAGTTCCTTGATGGCATCCTTGCCGTTTAGGCATACGCCGAATTTATAGTATTGCTTTAATTCAGAGGTGATGTAATGGCCTATTTCCAGGTCATCATCGACGATGAGCACTTTGTGCCTTGAAGTAGGTGCTTTTGCGCTACTAGGCTGGACGACGGGCACCTCAGGTGTCGAGGTGTCTATCTCTTCCTGTCTCAGGTGACCATTGCCCAATGGCAGTCGAACGGTGAAGACGGAGCCTTGCGTGTCCTGACGGTTGGCCGCCTCGATGGTACCGTGATGCATGTCAACGATCATCTTACAGAGGTTAAGCCCTATGCCTGTACCCTCAGTGCTTGCCTGATGAGCATTGCCACCTTGATAGAAGCGGTCGAAGATGTGTTTCAGACTATCTTCACCCAGGCCTACACCGTTGTCGATGACCTCCAATTGAGCCTCCTCGCTTTGACGTGAGAGTCGTAGCGTTATCGAGTTGCCATCATGGCTGTATTTGAATGCATTCGAAAGCAGGTTAGTGATAACCTTGTCGAATTGGTTGCGGTCAATCCACACCTTCAGTTCATCAAGACCCTCATGCTGCACCTCAAAATTGATGTTACGTTCTTTGGCGTTAAATTCGAACATCTTCCCGATGCCTTGGGCAAAGGTAATGAGGTCAGTCTCCTGGCAATGGAGATGCATCTGTTGCTTGTCGATTTTGCGTACATCAAGAATTTGGTTTACCAGGTTCAGGATGCGTTTCGCATTGTGGTCGATGGTGTCCAGAGACGAATGCACCTCTGCCTCACTGTTATTTTTCAGCAGGCGCTTCAATTTCTCCAGTGGACTCATGATAAGTGTCAGAGGCGAACGTATGTCATGGGTAGCGTTAATCAGGAATTTCATCTTGTCTTCATCCAGTCGCTGGCGCATGCGGCGTCGATATTGTAGGGCGACGAATCCGATGAGTCCCAGCAGAAGGAGTGCATAGATGAAATAAGCAAGTCCGGTGCGGTACCATGGCGCACGTACGGTGACCACAACCACCTTCACTGGCGAATGCACATTCCCTTGAAGGGCACGCACCTCGATGCGGTAAGTGCCAGGCTGGAGGTGTCCCAAGGTGAAATCATTCTTCCCTTCGGGGTTCTCTACCCAAGACCCTCCGTTCACACGGTATTCAAAGGTGACGTTTGCCGGGTTGTCATAGTTGAACTGTGAGAAAGCGAGTGTGATGGTATGGTCGAGGTAACTAAGAGTGAAATAGTTGCATTCGCCTATTGCCTCATCAGCAACATGTACGCCGTTGAGTATCGTACGAGTGTTGATATATTCATCACCGACGCGGAACGCTGTCAATTGCAGTGGGTCTAGTACGGAGGCGCTGCCCTTGATATTCTCTGGTGCGAACACCGTCAGTCCGTCGTTATGACCGAAGTAGACGAGGTCGTTGTCAGTATGCATGCCGACGCCGACAATGTATTCTTTCTGTGTGAGCCCGTTGCCGTTGACATGGCCGATGAAAGTGCCGGTTTCCAGCGAGTATTGCCAGATACCCTGAGACGTAGAGCACCATATGTCGCCATCGTTGCTCTGAACGATATAGTTCACCACCTTGTTCGTGAGTTGCTCGCTGCCGGGGAAGCGTCGAACTTCTCTTGACTGGCGGTCATAAAGATAGAGTCCTCGCTCTGTGCCGATGGCTATCGAGCCGTTGAAGCCGTCATTGTCTTTAGCTGTTCGCAGTTCGCATACGTCGAAACATACCAAGCCCGACAGCAGGCTCTCCCAGCCTTGAGAACGGAAAGTGTCGCCCTTGGGGTCATAGCAAGCAATTCCAGATGCCGTAGCCATCCAAATCAAACCTTGCTGATCGGGTGCCAAACCTAAGATCCAGTTGTTGCATAGCCGACCGCGTATTGTATCGGCATCATTCATGCTGTAGTTGCGCAAGTAGCCTGTCTGGGGATTGTAAACGCAGAATCCGCGTGAGAAGGTCGAGATATAGATGTTACCATCGTCGTCGGTGGTCATGTCATTAAACCTCTCGCATTCAAAAGTGAGTTTCAACTCTGAGCGACCTGTGACGGGGTCGTAGGCAAAGAGTCCGTCATCAGTACCTAGCCAGAAACGTTGTTGGCGGTCGCGGAAAATGAACTCTACGGCGGGAGGAGATGATGGATGAGCTATTACGTGGCCTTGTTCGTTGAACCCGTAGACGCCGACACCCTGTACTGTGCACCATACGATGCCGTTGTCGCCTCCGCAGACCGATGAGATGGTAGATCCCAGGCGTATGCCTTGAGCTTCGAAGCTCCAGCTGGTGAAGAGCACAGGTCGTTGTGGTACCATAAGTAGGCCCTTACGGTGACAGCCTAACCATAGGTTGCCCTGACGGTCGAACATCGCTGCGCTGATCTTCGCTGTGTTCAGGTCAAGGCCAAAGGCGTCTATGTCAACGTGCTCCAACCGTCGGGGTTGAGACGGTGAGAATCTGTAGATTCCCTGTCCACGCGTACCTATATATATAGTACCATCATCGGCCGTAGCCATATCCGTGAATACCACGTCGTGTCCGGCAGCTACCGACATGTCAATGTCGGCTATGCTCATTTTCCCATTGCGATACGAAAGGAAACCGTGCTGGCACATCACCAGCAACTCATTGCCTACCTCCACAAAACCTTGAGGATTGCCTAGCTCGGAGTGAAACTTTTCGATGGATGTACCAGTGCGCATGGAAATGCTTTCGTCAAAGCCGCTGCGCCAAAGCCGTCCCTTCGAATCCTGAAAGACACGGCTGAAATAGTGCTCACCGTGCTCGTCGGCATAACGTGTCAGCTGTCCGTCGGCTCCAAGTACATAAGCTCCGTAGCCCGCCGTACCTATCAGTAGTGTGCCGTCAGATAACTGCAGGATGCTGCTCACGCGAGGCAAGTAGCCGTCAGGGAAATTATAATGCACAAAAGCGTCACGGGCTGCATCGAAACGGTCGAGGCCACGATTTGTGCCTACCCACAGCCGCCCGTCGCGATCGCAGAGCAGGCTTACCACTACATTGGCTTGTAGTGACGTTGTGTCGCTTTCATCGTGGAGGAACGTATAAAACTGATACCCGTCATATTTGTTCAGACCATACTCGGTGGCTATCCATAATGAGCCTTGTTGATCTTGACAGATGTCTGATATCAGACTGCTGGAGAAACGCTCGGAAGGAATGAAATTTCCCCTTTGCGCATACCCTTGCAGCGCCATCATCAGGCCTGTGACAATCAGGAGGATGATACTTTTTTTAGTCATGGCAATATATCTAGCTCAGAAGCATTCGGTTTTATTCTCGTTGCAAAGGTACGAAAAAAAACTGAAATGGCAAGAAAAGAAACAAGATTTTTACTTTTCTATATGTTGCATTGTCTCATTTTACGGAAAAAAGGAAGCGGCTGGCCGATATTCTCATACAGGACAACCGCTACAATTAGTTTTACCATAACTAACATTGTTCCAAAAACTTTTTTGCTTTATTGCATTCACTGCATTGGCAAAAACAACTACTAACTAACAACTAAACTTATGAAGAATAATCTTCTTATCTTTTTCGACGGTGCAAAGGTACGCATTTTTGTGATAAATGCCTATTGCCTTTGTATCGATTACTTTTTTATTTGAATCTTATTGCGCGAAATGTAACAAATGGTAGGCGTTTCGGTTTCAAATCATCCATCAGTTAATCAGGAAAATCTTTGTATGGCCGTCATAGGTGGCCTTAATGGTGGCACGGCCTTCAACAATAGGGCTTATTTCGAACTTCACACCATTGACATCGGCTTTGGCTTCCAGCTTGCTGCCCTTTCCCAACTTGCCATACACCTGATAGCGGTTTTGCTCGGCATAGCCGTTCTGGGCATTGAAGCGGACGGGCGTCGTGGGGATATTGAGCTTCTGACCGTCGGCGGTGATGGTCACCTGCGGCACTTTGGGAGCCACGCAGGTATTGCCGGCCTTACCAAAGCCGATACCGTGGAGATCGAAGAGTCCTTGTGGGCGCTGTGGCTGCTGTGGTCCGCGACCACCAAACTGTCCGCGCTGAGGTTGCTGGGGCTGCTGCACTTCCGGGCCTTCAGCCACGAGATAGATGGCATGCTTGCCAGAAAGCCCCTCGACGGCAGGTACATCGGCCACGCAATCCAAAACTCCCTTTGCTTCTGCAGGAACATTGACGGTGGCAATTTCCTGACCCTTCCAGGGATCGTCGAGCAGCACGTGAATCTTAAAAGCACCGCGTCCGCTGGGAGTAAGGTTTAGAGTCAACTTTGTTCCATTGCCGACTTTTGTTCCCTCGAAAGCCTTCACACCTTTTGTCTCTTGGGCTAGGCCGCCGAAGCCAAAGTACTTAAAACCGACGATGCCGCCGTTCTGAATACCGGCCAAGTCCATCGAGTTGTCCCAAACGTCGTGGTTGTCCTGCATCCAGTTGTTGGCATTAGGACCATATACAAAGCAGGCGTAGCCAGCACTATAGTAAGCATAGGGAGGCAGGCCGAAAATCTGGAAACCTTCGCTGGTCACCTCGGCACCTGTATATTCATTGCCGTCGCTGGCTTTGGCCGTCCATACATTATCCTTGACATAAGGGTCATAGCCCGTAATCTTCACCATGCCGCCCTTGGCCACAGGCTTCTTGTCCCACGTAATCTTTACGGGAGCCACCATGGCCTGACGGGCATTGCCGAAGCCGCGTGGTGGACGATGATAAAAGACGTACCACTGGCCGTTGATTTCCTGAAGCGAGCCGTGGGTGTTGTGGGCAAAGTTGGTGGTGATGAGCTTCGAGCCATCCTCGTTGGGGACTACGCCGCGCGAGTCGACCAGCACGCCGCCTGAGCGCCAAGGGCCGAGAGGCGAGTCGCCGAAAGCATAGCGCAGGGCAGAGTTGGTATTGCCCAAGCCGTATTCCTTGCCGCTATAACCGCTGAATACCATCACGTACTTGTTGCCCACCTGACGAATGCTCGAGGCCTCGAAGAAATTGAAGTCGAGCGGGTTCTGCCCCTCATAAAGAGCTTTATACTCGCTGCCCTCCTTGTCGAGCAGACGACCGTCGGCACTGCTGGCAGGGATGAAGGGATCGATGGGGTCCGTGCCCTCACGCTTCGAATACATCGTCTTCTGATCGAGTTCAACAGCCGTGGAGTGCTGAAAACCATAGAATACATAGGCACGGTAGCCGATGTCGTAGTCCTTGTCCTTCTTGTCGGTGATGTTCTCGATGAATACTGAGGGGTCGAAGTCGATGATAGAGCCGGGGAGACACTGACGTCCGTCTTCTGTCAGGTTGACGGGGGTGAAGGGACCATTGGGACGGTCGCCTTTACAGACCATCGGAGTGCGGCGCCAACCACGGCTGTGGGGATAGAGCCAGTAGGTCTTCTTGCCAGTGGCACGGTCGGTGGTGCAGACCAAATCGGGGGCAAACATCGTGTCCCATTGTCCGTCGACGAACCAGGTGAAGATTGGACCTTCATCACGCCATTGGCTAAGATCCTCAACAGGAGCTGACCACATGCGGATATCTGGGCCACAGTAAGCGGAGTAGTTCACGTCGTGAGAGCCGATGATATAGGCACGCAGCTTTCCTGGATTGTCAGGATCTTCAAACACACGGGGTTCGCCGTCGGGCACATGCTCCCACAGCGGCAGGTAGGGGTTTTGGGCACTGACCATTGATGCGGCCATACATGCCATCAGCAGGCTGAATACTTTTCTCATAGTTCTGTGCTTTTTTGATGAGTTAAATGATTTTGTGTGCAAAGGTATAGTTTTTTCCTCATTTCCGCTACTCTTCATGTTTCTTTTTCTTTCGCATTTGTACCCATACATATTCATAAGTGCTTGACCGACGATGTAAAGGAACGAAAAAACGAAGGAATACTAGCGTGTTTCTCGTTTTTTTTGTACCTTTGCATCCAAAATAGAAAGAGATGAAAGAATTTCTGCAAGTTCTGAGGCGCTTTGTGCCTCCTTATAAGAAATACCTGGTGGCATCGGTAGTGTTCAATATCCTGTCGGCTCTATTGAATATCTTTTCGTTTGCTGCTCTGATTCCCATCCTCCAAATCTTGTTCCAGACGGGCGATGCCGAGGCAGCTACGTCGTGGCTCAGTTGGGACTGGGGTAATGTGCAGGGAGTGCTGATGAACAACCTCAACTATTTTGTCAACCGTCTCATGGCCGACTTTGGACAGACTACCACACTGCTCTTCATCGGACTGTTTCTAGCTGTGACGACGGCTATGAAGACGGGAGCCTACTTCCTCTCGTCAGCCACGATTATCCCTATCCGGACGGGTGTGGTGCGTGACATCCGCGACCAACTCTATCGCAAAATCACTTCGCTGCCTCTGGGATTCTTCAGTGAAGAGCGCAAGGGTGACATCATTGCCCGAATGAGCGGTGATGTGCAGGAGGTGGAGTCGAGCATCATGTCGTCGCTCGATATGCTGTTTAAGAATCCTATTCTTATTATTGTGTACTTTGCTACGCTGCTCTTTGTCTCATGGCAGCTGACGCTGTTCACCATTGTCTTCGTTCCCATCTTCGGATGGTTCATGGGCATCGTAGGACGCAAGCTGAAGCGCAAGAGCATCGAGGCACAGGCTCTGTGGAGCGATACGATGAGTCAGGTGGAGGAGACACTGGGCGGACTGCGCATCATCAAGGCTTTCTGCGCAGAGAAGAAGATGAACGAGCGCTTCGACCAGGTGAACTCCCACTACCGCAACGATATCATGCGCGTGAATATCCGCCAGTCGATGGCTCACCCCATGAGTGAGTTCCTGGGCACAGTGATGATTATTATCGTGCTGTGGTTTGGGGGTATCCTTGTGCTCAACAATAAAACCATCACCGGCCCGGCGTTTATCTATTATTTGGTGATACTTTACTCCATCATCCAGCCGTTGAAAGATTTCTCGAAGGCAGGCTATAACATCCCCAAGGGGCTGGCATCAATGGAGCGTATAGACAAGATCCTGAAGGCTGAGAATACCATCAAGGAGGCGGATCATCCTCAGCATATCAGCAGTTTCGAACATCAGATAGAGTTCCGCAACGTCTCATTCGGCTATGGAGGAAGACCTCATGCAGGCGAGCTTGAAGGATCGGGAACGCAATGGGTGCTGAGAGACATCAATCTGGTGATTCCTAAGGGAAAGACCGTTGCACTGGTAGGGCAGAGTGGGGGAGGAAAGTCCACACTTGTCGACCTCATCCCACGCTATTACGATGTGCAGGAGGGAGAGGTGCTCATCGATGGCATAAACGTCAAGGATCTTGGACTCTACGACCTGCGGCAGCTCATCGGCAATGTCAATCAGGAAGCTATCCTCTTCAACGATTCCTTCCGCAATAATATCGCGTTCGGAGTGGACAATGCCAGCGACGAGGAGATAGCCGATGCAGCCCGTATTGCCAACGCCTACGACTTCATCATGGCTTCGGAGAAAGGCTTTGAGACGAACATCGGTGATCGTGGCGGACGCCTTTCTGGAGGTCAGCGTCAGCGTGTCTCCATCGCCCGTGCCATTCTGAAGAATCCTCCCATTCTTATACTCGACGAAGCTACGTCGGCCCTCGATACTGAGAGCGAACGACTGGTGCAGGATGCGCTGGAACGGCTGATGAGCACTCGCACCACCGTAGCCATCGCCCATAGGCTGAGTACCATCAAGAACGCTGATGAGATATGCGTACTACATGAGGGCCGCATCGTGGAACGCGGCACTCATGATGAGCTGTTGGCCAAGGACGGCTACTACAAGAAGCTGCACGACATGCAGCAGGTGTAGTAGCTATTGCTGCGGATGGGCCTTGGCAGTGATATGTCGCTGATACTTGAAGATGAAGTACAGCGTGGCAGCCAGCGCTGCTAGCAATGCGGGGATACCCCAGGTGAGCATCGATGACCCACCGCCAGTCTTCGAAGCTTCTTCTGCAAAGGCGATAGTGTCCTGCACGATGGGATTGTTTACCAGTGTGTCGACTTTCTCTGGCTGTGGTGGGATGTAAATGACGTCAAGTAAAAACATATCTCTTGTTTTTTGAGGTTAGAATATTGCGAATTGTAAATTTAGTGCGGTAACAAGCATTCCGATGATGAGGCTTGTGGCATTACACAGGATGCTGTAGACTGCTGCCTGCCGAAGATCTCTGACAAAGAAATAGTACCAAAGCATTTCAGCTAGCACCACAAGTGTCTCGCCCACGATGATGTCGGGAGCGGAATGCCGGACGTAGAGCATATAGAGATTCAGCGGGACATTGGTGATGATATTCACTGCCACTGAGGACCAAAGCACTCGTTTGCGCCTCTCGCCAAGAAGGAGCAGCGCAACGAATTCTATCACAATGGTTGAGATGAGTGCTATGAGTAGTCCTTTCATGTGCCGATCCCTCCTTTACTTTAGCATAGCCAGCAGATAGCCGGGAATAAGTGCTGCAGCCAACAGTCCGAAGGCCAGACCTTCCTTGCCTTTGAGCACTACGTTGGCCAGATATAGCGTGATGGGCATCGTGCAGTTGATGGCAAATAGTCCGACCAGTAGAGTGCTCATGCCCAAGCCCCGAGCCAGGTAGCAGGCAGGTGCTACGACCAGCAGCAGCGCCAGTGCAGGCACGATGCCCAGCCAGCGGGCTATCCATCCTCCAGCCATCTTGCCTGCCATTGCTACAAAGCCGATGAGCAGAACGGTGGCATTGGTCCTGGCGATGGCAGAGGAGAAGGTTTCGCCTGCCAGCGAGCGCATCATGACGAATGCCATCAAGGCCAGTATGGCTACGATGATAAGTGGCAGACGTAGGGTGGGGTGCGCTGATGGTTGTTGCTTAACGGTTGAGTGACTGTCACGAATCAGGTATAATGCTGACAGGAATACAATGGAGAGCAGGAAGACATAGAGCAGCGACCATGAGCAGAACAGCATGCCAAGAGCTAGTCCGAAAGCTCCCGTCGACACGAATATGCCCAGTGCGCGCATGTCGTTGCCTGTAGTGACAGCCGTCTGCTTGCCTCCCCAGACATGGAAGAGTGAGTTGCCGATGCCCAGGAGGATGGCTACCGTCAGTATGGCTCCTTCCGACTGACGGGCATACAGCGCCACTGCCAGAGTAGCCAGCGAGGCGAGCGTCAGAATGAGGTTGGAGGTGAGCAGCAGCCAATGGCGATGTGGCATCTTGTCGGCCATCATGCCAGTGAATGGCTGCGTCAGGAACGCTAACACATTATATATAATAAGGGCATTGAAGATGACTGAATAGTCGGTCAGCGATGACATCAGAAAGAGGCTGCACATGCATAGTCCGTCAACCAGCAGGTGCAGCATCGAGCTGATGCCAAGCATCGTGTAATCGTCAGTCATCCTTATCTGCCTACTAAGTGCAATTCCTGACTTTTGCTGTTGCCTTTGGTTAGTGTGCCTGTGTAGATATGTCCTTCAGGCACGATGCGGAAAGTATATGTGGTGCGGTCGCCCCTGCCAGTCAGACGTATGGCCCCATTGGAGGATGAACCGCTGACCTGAATCGTGGAACCTGTTGTCTCGTTGTTGAAGGTGCCGCTCACACGGTTGTCGGGAGTAATCTCTAGCGACAAAGTCAGTGGGTAGCCGTCGGCATCACCCGATAGGTTCAACTTGCGGTTCGTTGGCTGTGGAGCCACTTCTTCTTCTGCTTCTTCCTCCTCTTCGACTTTTTCTTCGATGACATAGGTGTCGTCTTCGTCCATGTCTTCGTCATCCATGTCGTCTTCATCGGTGTCTTCATCCACCATCTCCATGTCCTCTTCATCGTCATCCAGTGTACGACTGTCTTTCTGGCTGAGGAAATAGTAGATGCCGCCTCCTATGCCGCCTGCCAGAAGCAGTGCGATCAGGGCAATGAGCCAGATGCGCTTGCTGGCTCCTTGGGGTTTCCTGGCCTTGGGAGTAGTTGGAGTAGGCTGAGGTGTCACCTGTTTTTCATCTGGATCGGTGATGGTTCTTGACTTTGGCATGGGCTGTTCCTCATCGGTGCCGGGAGGCATTCCTAAAGGACGACCCAGTGGTTGGTTGGTAGGTTGGCTGTCGTTGGTATCCATAGTGCTATTCGAAATAGAAAGTTAGGACAATCATTTTACTATAGGAGGCTTCGACGCTGCGGGCAAAGGCCTGCTTGTTGATGTCAGTCAGTTCGTCTGCATGCTTTTTGTCGAAGACATCAGGCAGGCTGAAACAGAACTTCAGTTCGGGGATGAACTTAAAGAATGGCAGGTAGTAGTCGCAGCCCAGGCCTACCTCCACCATCGTGTCGAAGCGCTTCAGATGGATGAAATCCTGATCCTTGCCCGAGAGGTTCAGCATCGGACTGATGCCTGCCAACATGTAGGGACGGTAGTTGTTGAAACGCTCTGCCGAGAATTTCAGGTCTACGGGAAAAGCAATGTAGGTGTTCTTCATGTCCTGCGTTGTCTCACGAGGATTGCCGGCATCGTTCAGGTCATTGAAATCACGGAATACCAAGTGCTTCGAGCCGAAGTGCATCGTCGGTGAGATACGCAGGTTGAAATGCTGCGATAGCCGCATGTCGGCCACCACACCTACGCTGAAGCCAGGGTTCCAGGTGTCGGCATCGCAGAGCACCAGCCGTTCCGTTGGCTCCATGTCGGGCATCTCCAGCAGCTGTGGACCTTTGTTTTGCATCTCCACATCCTGCATGTTCAGACCTATCTGAATGCCAAAATGCAAAGGGCGCAAGTCTATGTATGGCTTGTTCTGCACCTTACGCTGCTGGCCCAAGGCTGTGATGGTCAGCAGTGCAAGTATAATGATACTGATGATTCTTCTCATTTCTCTAATAATAACGCATTTTCTGCTTGCTTATTGTCCCGAACATTCCATTTCTCATATTCTCTTTAAACCTTTTTATCATGTCTTCCGTCAAAATGCAAAAAGAATAGAAGGCAGCGGACCTATTTCGACAGTGTATAAATTGAGAAAAATTCCTACCTAAATGTGACGATAATTCGAAAAAAGTTCTTAACTTTGCATCGCAAAATTTGAGTATTAACAAACCATTTTAAACAAAACAGAAAGATTATGGCATACGTAATTGGTGACGACTGTATCTCTTGCGGTACATGTCAGGGTGAGTGCCCCGTTGAGGCAATCTCCGAGGGTGCAGATAAGTACGTGATTGACGCTGACGCCTGCACAGAGTGCGGCACTTGCGCTAGTGTTTGTCCGTCAGAGGCTATCAGCCTTGGCTAATCATCTGGCATTAGCTTCATAAAGCAGAAAACCGAAAGAGGGGCCCCTGTTGAGGGAGCCCCTTTCTGTTTCTTATATCCCTGTCCTTTTACGCACTATGAAAAAGAAGTCTGTCATTGCAACGGCCATCATCATCGTCTTGCTTGCAGTCATGGCCATCACCCGGCCATCGGAGAAAACCCATGAGAAAGCCATCGCCAAAGCCGTAAGTGCCAATTTCGATAATGTCACTGCAGGTTTCATTCATCCTAACGAGAAGATTCTCACCCTTGTCCTCACTCCGCTTGTCGATGTCGACGATTATTTCTTTGTCAGCATCGGCCGATGCCCTCTCATCGATCGGGTCGTCTCTGTAGGTCTCTTCGGCCATGTTTTCACCATGAGTGACGACATGCTTGCTCAGGCCATACAGGAGCAGATCGACAAGATTCCGCTCCCAGAGACAATCAAAGAAGGTCTCAACGGCCTCCTTCCTTGGAATTAATCCCAATCATTTGGAGATTTTCAGGATTTTTTGTACCTTTGCAGCTGCATTGCGAAACACATCGTATGCAGTAGATACCTTATTATAGTCTATGAGTAAATTACGAACTAACTACAACCTCAGTAAGGAGACGACATCACTGAGCATCCTAACATGCAGCAGAGCTATTCTCTTGTCGCTATGCTTCCTCTGTGCTTTCTTTGCAGAAGGAAAGAACTCGCAGACCACCCGTAGCCAGAGTATCAATTCCGCCATTGACGTAAGTGCTAACACTGATTATGTACTAACCTTGTCATCAGGCATCTTTGGCTCTTCAGGCAGTCTGAATATCCCAGCTGCCAGCAAGGAGCATTCAGTGATTATCTTCCGGGCAGTGAAGCCATCGGCGGTCATCAGCACGTGGCTCAAGTATATCAAGATCAATGGCGCTACCGCCGTCGACGGTACGAACTGCCAGGTGCGCATGTATAATAAAGGTGCTATCATCCTGCCCTACGGCTCGTCAGACGTAGCCTTGACCACTTATACAGGCACAGACTACACGGGTACCAGCTGTACCAACTACAGCACGGGCAGCAACGGGGGCTATATGAGGACTCTTACCAGTAGTCAGCTGCTGAACAATTTCAGGAGCTTTAAACTGAAACGCGGATATATGGTGACCTTTGCCACAGGAACCTCAGGCTATGGCTATAGCCGTTGTTTCGTAGCGGCTGAAGAGGACCTGGAGATGAACCTGCCTCCTGTGTTGGCAGGTAAGGTGTCGTCCTACCGTCTGTTCAAATGGCTGAACTTCGGCAAGACGGGCATCGCCAATGAAACCAGAGAAGAAGTCTGTAACTTGCTGAACGTTCAGGGCTGCTATACCTACAATGTCGGAGGTAATAGGTTGCCCGATGTGGAGTGGCTGCCGCACAAGATTGAACCCGGTTGGCCAGGCATAGCTGATTGCGGCAATACTGAATATGCATGTACCATGAAGACCGATAATGAACCTGCCAATCCCAGTGACGGTAATCCGCCACGTTCATTTACCGTAGACGAAGTGTTGAGCTATTGGGAAGATGCCATGCGAACAGGTCTGCGCCTCTGCTCCCCCTCCACCTATGACGGTTCTGTCAATGCCGATTGGTTCAAAGAATTCTTCAAGAAAATCGATGCCCGCGGATGGCGCTGCGATATCTATGACATTCATTGCTATTGGGCCAGTTTCAATAATCTCCCATCCTATCACGATGCCTACCAGCGTCCTCTGCTTATCAGCGAATGGATGTGGGGCGCCTCGTGGAACAACAACGGTTGTTTCGGATCGGGGGTGACAGAATCTCAAATCATCAACAATACCAAAAGCATCCTCACCACGCTGAACAATGCTAAGTACGTGGAACGCTACTTCTATTGGAATAGTGAGTCAAAAGGAAAAATCTACGATGATAATAAACTTACCTCCCTCGGACAGGTATATGCCGCCTCCGATGGCGGAGTGGGTTACAATGCAGCCTATGAGTTCATCCCAGTAGTGGCCATCAAAAAGCCTTTTGATTTGTCGAGCTCTTTCTCAAATAATAGCGTCCGCCTACAATGGAGCGATTCGAATGGTGATATCGTCGACGAGATACGCATCCAATACAAATCGCCGTCGGGCGCCGAATGGGCCACCCTTGCCACCGTCGAACCAAAGGAGAAGACCAGCAGAGTCGACCCGAGCTACACCTACAGCGGAACATTGGCCAATGCTGACAGCTATTGTTGGCGTATCGTAAACATCTTTGACGGGAAGTCATACCCATCAGATGTTCTCATAAACTCCGCCTCAGTGTTGGACGACGCTGATTTCCTACCTTTTAATCTCAGCGATTATTACTTCCAGTTCTATTCAAAGGAAGCCTCTGCCAATCTCGTATGGGCCGTTCACGATAGCAGTAGCAGCGAGAACCGTGTCTATTATAAGGCAGCCAACAGCAACTATGGCAGTGACCTCTATCAGCTATGGATGGTGGAAGGGGATGCCAACAATGGTTATTATTTCCGCAATCTCGGAGAGCCGGGCTACTATATCTGCAGCCCCAACTCATGGAACTTCACCACCCGCAATGCTGATTACACCACGCCATCCGACAAGACCACATTCGGCTTGGAGTATCAGCCTAATGGCGATTACTGGCTCTGCACCAACGTGGCCCATGGAATGTATGTCGGCCTGTGGGACAACGACAAGAATTTTGCTGCAGGAGAAGTATTGGCAGGTAACAGGACCAATCCCACTGGCAATGACTCTGGCGACAAACTGGGTATACGTCTGATACCACGCAAAGTGGTGAACGACTATCTGGGCTACGTCACCATCACTTCGGGCGACTACTACCTTTACAACCCAGCGAGCAACTTGTTTATTGCGGCCGGCAATAAATGGGACACTCAAGCCATCACCTCGGAGTCGGGCATCAATTTTACGATCTCACCAGGGAGAAGTGGCTATTTGCTCGATTCTCATGTCTCTAATGGTGGAACGGCACATTATCTAGGTAGCAACCTTTATTGTGATAGTAGCCCATTTGAATGGGTATTTGCTGAAAAGTCCACAATCGATGGGCATCAGGCTTACACAATCTCTAATGGTACTGAATACCTTTCAGCCCCTACAAACATCCATGCAGAAATTACCACTACGACCAATACCAACAGTCCCTCTGCCCTATGGCTCTTGCTTACTCGTAACGAATTGATTGAACGTATGGGGAATGCTACTGCAGAGCATCCCGTTGACGTCACCTTCCTGTTGCCTGGTGCTAGTTTCGGGCGTAACGATATACGTATCAATAATTGGAATGGCAGTCCTAAGCGTGACGGCTATGCAGGGAATGACTGGGGCGATATGAACGGCGAAAAATTCGATACGACGTATGATGTCTACCAGGAAATCACCGATGTTCCTGACGGCATCTATGAGGTGTCGGCTCAAGGTTTCTATCGAAATGGAGGATATGACGCTGCTGCCAATAAGCGGAAAGCAGGCAACGAATCACTCATCGCTATGCTATATGGAAATGATGCTACGAAGCCACTACCATCCATCTTCTCCGAGGCTGGCAATTGTGGCACGAGAGGCGTGAACCAAAGCACGTATGGCTATATTCCTAACTCACAGAGCGATGCTTCCTATTACATCCATGCGGGACTCTATCAGGTGGAGCCGCTACGAGTGACGGTTAATAACAACATCCTCCGCATCGGCATCAAGAAAAATGAAGCCGTCACTTCCGACTGGACACTCTTCGACAATTTCCAGCTGAAGTACCTCGGCCCGTTCCTTGGCGACGTGAATAAAGACGGCACCATCAGCATTGCTGATGCGATAGCTGTCGTCAGCATCATCCTGGGCAACGACAGCACACAGCCCTACCTCTATGATCATGTGAATGCCGATGTCAACAAAGATGGCTACATCACCATCTCTGATGCGGTGGCCATCGTGAGAATGACTCTTGGACAATAACTTACACTAACCTCTCAAACAACATGAAAAGACTTAGCTTCACACTCCTCGTGCTCATCCTGTCGCTGCAGGTATCGGCACAGCGGGGAAAGAACGTGCGGCAGAGCAAGCCGCTCACAGAGAAGGACATGGGTGCCTATCTCTTCACCTTCTTCAGCGATCCTACCCACTCGCTGTTCATGGCCATCAGCTACGATGGCTACACTTTTACGCCCGTAAACAACGGCAAGCCCATCATCGCAGGCGACAGCATCGCTGAGCAGCGTGGCATCCGCGATCCGCACATCTATCGTGCACCCAACGGAAAGTTCTACATCGCTATGACCGACCTCCATGTGTTTGGTCGCCAACGGGGATTGCGCGACACGCAGTGGGAACGCCCTGAAAAATATGGGTGGGGCAACAACCGGGGACTGGTGCTCATGGCCTCCGACGACCTTATTCACTGGACGCATCATGAAGCTCGCATCGACCTCCTCTTCCCAGAGCATTTCGGCGAGCTGGGCTGCGCCTGGGCCCCACAGACCATCTGGGACCCAGCAGTAGGCAAGCCGATGGTTTACTTCACCATCCGTCAGGAGCCAGGTGGTCGCACCAAGCTCTACTACAGCTATGCCGACGAAGCCTTCACCACACTCGAGACAGAGCCGCAGCTGCTCTTCGAATATCCTGATGAAAAGATCCAGGTGCTCGATGCTGATATCTGTCCGATGCCCGACGGTCGTTACTTCATGACCTATGTTGCCCAGGAGAACCCTGGCGGCATCAAGTATATGATCAGCGACCGCATCAACCATTTCGACGATTATCATGCAGAGCAGATAGACGGCGAAAACACGGGCTGTGAGGCTCCCAACGTGTGGAAACGCATAGGTGAGGACAAGTGGGTCATCATGTACGACATCTATAGTGTCCGTCCCAACACCTTCGGCTTTGTCGAGACTACCGATTTCAAGACCTTCACCCCTCTGGGTCACATGCGCTTTGTAAATGATGACACGCAGGACCAGTCCGAGGACAAGGGCATCATGAAGATCAAGAATTTCACCTCGCCCAAGCACGGCAGCGTCATCCACATCACCAAGGACGAGGCCAAGCGCCTTGAAACCTACTGGAGCTCTCAATCGCACTGAGCACCTTCGCCTTGTGCGTCCGTAACCAACGTGCCGTTCCTCCGCAACGGGTGAGCCTTCTGTCCAAGTAAGCCTCTTTCTCGCATTTGTTCACTACTTGGTGTAACCCCTGTTGGTGTACAGCTTGTCTGTTTGTAGGGAGGCAAGAAGGAGGGTGCCCCGTCATGACAACGGGACACCCTCTCGCTTTTGGTATCCGGGATGCTCGCGAGGCGATGCCTATACCGTTTAACTAGTAATCTTAGATTCGTTACTCTGACGAGCCGCTGCTCAGTATCATGTTCACGATGGCGATGGCATCAGCGATAGTGATACCTTCGACGCCGTCAACATCTGCAGCACTCTCAATGAACTGCCCAGCAGGATTGCCGTTGGTGGTGATATAGTTCACCACAGCCACCACGTCGGCAATAGTCACCTCACCGTCGCCGTTGGCATCGCCGGGCTTAGCAGCCATTCCCACACTGATGGTGAAGTTGGCATCAGCCAAATGGTCTTTCGTTCCATTTTGGCGGATGAAGGTTATATCTTTCACCTTCAAAGTGAATGTTGAGCCATTGGATGCCCCAGTAGCATCTATGGGAATGGAGATGAGCATGCCTGATGTGCCCGTTAGTAATGAGCTAGACAGGGAAGTCACACCCACACCTAACACTCTGGTTGTGGAGTTCCAGTGCACAATGGCAGTATGTGTCGATGTGTGACAATCACCAAGAGTACAATCCACATCGCCTTCTTCGTCGGTGATGTATGATAGTCCTTCTGGTGTCTCTATTTTAAACTGGTAGGTGGTGTAGACGTTTTCTTCATCAAAAGAGAAATTAAACGTAAGCCATCCACCGCTCTGTGGTATTATAGTTTCGGCCATAGTCAGCGAGTTCTGAGCATGGCAGACAAATGAATAAAATGTCAGTGTTAGCAAAAGTGATTTGATTCTCATAATCGTATTACTTTATATAAATTTCATTGAAGTAAATGATTGGTTTCTATTTTTGGCGTGCAAGGCTGGGAATCTTACCAACATAGTAGTTGATAATCTTTACAGCATCGGCCAGGTCGATAACTCCATCGCCGTCCACATCGGCAGCATAGTTATTGAATATCGTTATAGGCTTCCCCACGTAGTAATTAATTACCAATACAGCATCTGCTAGGTCTACTACGTTATCACCGTCTACGTCGCCTATTACATAATCATTCAAGTTGTCATCAATCGTTACTGTTGAAACAGTTTCAGTAATTGAAGGCTTCGTGCCGTCGGCAGATACTAACAGTGGATTCTGGATAATCACTGCGTAGGTGCCAGCAGCCATCATTTCGTCAACATGTACCTTTATGGTCAGCACATTACCATCATTGCCTGTGATGCTTCTAGAACTGAGCGATGTTACGCCAACTTTATATACGTTATCCGATAGCTTAGAGGTCGTCGCCGTATGCTTGTTATTACGCGAACTGAGCGTAAGGGCATCATCGAAGTTGTTGTTGCTATCCGTTATGATACTCATGCCTTCAGGCAGCACCAACTCAAAACCGTACGATGTAGCAGTATCTAAATTTTTCAGCCGCACATCGATGTTTACCTCTTTACCTGCAGTCGCGTAGAACGGTACGATGTAAAGTGCATCAGACATCTTAGACACATCGGTCACTATTATTTTGTTTTCATCTCCGATATAATAGAGGCGTACGTTGTCTATAGCCACCCAGTTAGCCAGAGCATTCTCAATGGTTAGGCCTATCTGGCACTGTCCTGCGTTCTCCTGTATGAAATACAAAGCGAAATGTTGTGGCTTTCCGTTCTCAGTGGCGATGGCCATCTTTTCATTGCCGGCAACCATACTTACGCCTGTTGCTTCAGCGGAGGATGTACTTTGGTTTGCAACGATGGCATCGAATTCCAAGAGGTAGGTGCCAATTGGCAGGTCCGTGATTTCTTGGATTATATGTCCATTCCCAAGATTTTCGCTGTCATCACTCCTACTCTCCGCATAGCGGTTTATGACGCAATCACCATTCGCTGCCTGATGGCTCACCCAACCTCTTTGGTGTGATCCGGACGTGATGCTCCAGTTTAAGTCATAAGTGTCCATATCTGGATTGACAATGTAGGCAGCAGTGACATTTACACCCTCAGACAGTTCCGTCGTTTTAAGATAGGATTTGGCAGCATTCTTAATTTCAGTAATTTGTTGATAGATAGTCGTATAGTCCATGGTTCCATTGACTATTGAACGGGCGCTTTCTATTGCTGCGGTTAACGTATTCGTGTCACCGCTGCCAATATTATTAGCCATGGCTGCAATGCGTGCGGCTTCAGCTTCGAACTCATTGCGGACCATAGGCAGTCCACCTAGATTTGAGAGGTTTGCATATCCTGCATGAATAAAGCGTTCAGCCATGTCGGTGCCATCGGGAATGGTGAACAGAATATTGCCAAATGGAATATTTGTGAATGAATGCTGGTATTTCTGACAATTGGCAGGGAAGTCGTCCTCAACTTCAAGCAAGGTAACGGACTTCAAATTTGTGCAGAAACCAAATGTTCCCTCACCCAAACTGCTAGTGCTTGGCAGCACAATAGCCTCCAATGACGAGCAGCCATAGAAACAATCATTTCCCAATGCAGGGGCACTGCCGTTAAAGTCTACGTTTGTAAGGCTTTCACAATTTCTAAAGGCATTTTCTTCAACTGTTGCCAACGTTGAGGGGAACTTGATGGATTTCAGAACGCTACAATCGCTAAAGGCGTCAGAAGCGATTTTATTCAGACCGACGAAGAATACCAATTCTTTAAACAAACGTATTTTCTTATTACCCTTGAATATATCGCCCAGATCAGTCACGTGAGATGCCTCGGTTTCGCTTAGCTCATAGTCACCATCCTCATCCCAATTGGCTATGCAGAGAACTTTCACATTCGCATCGGCAAAATCTATAAAGGAACCGGGATCCGGCATTTCCACGATTTCTTTGAAGTCCTGCCAGTAGGAAGCATTCTCGTATGCGGTTTTGCAGCCATCAGGAACATAAAGAATGGCATTCTCATGATTCATAAACACATCACCGTCAGTCAGCGCAATAGGAGTTGACATGCCCACAGTGACAGATGAGAGATTTGGGCAATTGAAAGCCATTGGTTCTATAGTTTCCAGATTTGCAGGAAGTGTAATCGAGGTCAGGCTGTTGCACCCGTCAAATGCCATAGTCCCAATCTTCTCAACTCCTTTAGGGATATTGACGGAATCAAGCTTTTCACAATAGCGGAACATGCTGCCTTCAATGATTGTCACGCCAATTGGAATACTAACCGACTTCAATTGTTTGCAACTTGCAAAGGCACTTTCGCCAATGGAAGTAACGTTTTCCGGGATAGTGATGGCTGTGAGTGTTTCGCATCCTTCAAATGCATTGTTGCCAATGGCTGTAACACTCTCAGGAATAATACTATTCTTACATCCACATATCAAGGTGTTCGTGGCTGTCTCTATAATTGAGTTGCAATTGTTACGTGAATCATATACCGAGTTCTCACTTGCCACGGAAATAGCTATGATACCCTTACAATGCGAGAAAGCTGCCGCTCCTATTTCCGATACTGAAGCGGGTAAAGACAACGTTGACAATTTCTGGCATCCGGTAAAAGCTCTGTTACCTATCTTTATTAAATTACGTGGAAGTATGATACTTGCTAGGTTACTACATCCGCTGAATGCCTCATCGCTGATACTATTCAGACCTGTAAAATAGGATAATTCCGGAAATGCACTAATGCTTTCATTGCCCTTGAAAACATTGCTCAGATCGGTTGCTACTGCAGCTTCGTCTTCGCTCAATTCCCCGTCACCATCTGTGTCCCACTTAGCCACACATATTGCCTTGACATTATCATCGGCAAAATTAATCATAGGTTTATATTCCTCTATGTTTTTGAATTCTTTCCAATAGTTTGCAACCTCATAAGCCGATTTGCATCCTTCCGGAACATAGAGTGTGGCATTGGCTCGATTGGAAAAAGCATTGGCATCGATTTTAATAGGAGTCCTCATGCCGACTGTTACAGAGGTCAATTCGTTCGTATAATTAAAAGCTTCTGCACCAATACTCGATACGCTCTGGGGGATTGTGACAGATACCAGATTGCCATTATTTCTAAAAGCACCTTCACCTATTGCTGTCACAGAGTTCGGGATGTTGACATTATTCAGTTTACACCATGCAAAAGCATTATAGTTGATACTCGTTACCGAACTTGGGATGTCAATGGAGGTAAGAGGGCAGGCTGTGAAAGCATTATCATCAATGGTTATCATAGAGTTCCCTATTGTAACACTGCTTAAATTTTCGCAGGAAACAAACGTTTGTTTATTTATAATAGTTACTGAATCAGGAATGGTGAATGAAGTAAGACTGTTGCAGCGAGAGAAAGCCCTTTCTCCAATGTATTTTAACGTATTGGGAATATTAATAGAAGATAGTTTCCCGCAATCATAAAAAGCTTGAAGGCCAATGGAGTCTACTGCGTTCCCCATGTCTATGCTAGTCAGTCCTGTGCATTGAAAGAAAGCACTATTGCCAATACTAATTACTGAATTAGGAATGGTTATGCTGGTCAGCCTGGAACACTCCTGAAATGCACACTCCCCAATTGACTTTACTGCACTGCCGATGGTTACATTAGATAGTTTTTTACAACCATAGAAAGCCATGAAACCTATGCTTGTTACCGAATCTCCAATGGTTATTTTGGTTAGATTTTGACAATACCTAAACACATTATCTCCCATGCTAATCACAGAGTTGGGAATGGTCATGTTGATAAGTCTCTGGCAGCCCTCAAATGCACCACTACCAATGACCTTTACAGAGTTTGGTATAGTCACGTCAGTCAGTCGTAAACAAGCATTAAACGCATAGCTACCAATGAACTCCACAGTGTTGGGGATGATCACTTTTGTAAGTACTGAGTTCGTCAAGTCCCAAGTGTTGTCATCTATAAACGCAGACCCAGATATGCCTTTTGTTCCATCTTTAATCGTGATGGTAGTTGGCATCGCCCCTTTAACCTTATATGCCCAATTTCCGATGTAAATCAAGCCATTAGGCTGGTTAGTATACCAAGGGGTATCATTAAAGGCACGTGAGCAAATCTCAATATCGGGATTGTTAAAGGTTATATCGGTAAGACCACTGCCTTGGAAGGCATATTCCTCAATACGGGTCACAGAACTGGGAATATCGACGACGGTGAGGTTTTTGCATTCTTGGAAGGCTTCAGCTCCTATACATGTTACTGAGTTAAGGATTATAGTGTTTTGGCAACCATACAGTAAAACGTTATCAGCAGTACGGATAATTGCATCGCAGTTGTTGCGCGAATCGTAAACAGTATTACCCTTTTCTACGACGATAGAGGCCAATGCTTTGCAGCCATAGAAAATACCACTTCCTAAAGCAGTCACCGATTTGGGAATAGTAATCGAGGTCAGGCTACTACACCCATAGAATGCTGAGTTTCCGATGCTTGTCACCGAGTTGGGAATGGTGATAGAGGTCAGGCTTGTGCAAATGGAAAATGCTGAGTTTCCGATGCTTGTCACCGAGTTGGGAATGGTGATAGAGGTCAGGCTTGTGCAAGTGGAAAATGCGCCGCTTCCAATGCTTGTCACCGAGTTGGGAATGGTGATAGAGGTCAGGCTTCTGCAGCCCGAAAATGCGCGGCTTCCAATGCTTGTCACCGAGTTGGGAATGGTGATAGAGGTCAGGCTTCTGCAGCCCGAAAATGCGCCGCTTCCAATACTTGTCACCGAGTTGGGAATGGTGATAGAAGCCAGAAGATTGCAGTTGTTAAATGCTTCTTCTCCAATAGTCGTTACTGAGTTGGGAATCGTAATGGAAGTCAGTCCCAAAGAGGAAAAGGCGAAATCTCCTATCGTTTCAACCGTGTTAGGTATTGTGGAATTGATACAGCTGTGGATTAATGTGTTGTCTTCGGTTCTTATAATGGCGTTACAATTATCGCGTGAATCAAAGACTGCATTTCCTTCTTCAACGTCAATGGAGGCCAGGTCTGTACAACCTTGGAATATTGTGCTTCCTATGCTTGTGACAGATTTGGGGATAGTGATAAAGAGTAGATTTGTACAGTCACTGAATGCTCTATCACCGATGGTGGTTAATGAGTTGGGGAGGGAGAGGATGACCATTGCGGTACACCCATTAAAAGCTCCGTTTCCAATGTTTGTTACTGAGGATCCAAACGTGACATCGTCTAAGTGTTCGCATCCAGAAAAGACATCATCCCCGATGCTTGTGACGCCATCGCCTATGTTAACAGTACGAAGGTCACCGCACCTAGCGAATGCTTCATTAGCGATAGTCGTCACTGAATTCGGAATGTCAATTGATTGTAGATTGGAACCGCTGAAAGCCCGTTCACCAATGAAAGTCAGGTATTGAGGAAGGTCTATATAAGAAATATTGTCATCCATAAATGCTTCCTCGCCGATGCCTATCACTTTAACTGGAGACCCATATGGATATATACAATCCTTAATGTCAAACTCATACTGGACATAAGGCTCATCACCATGGGTTATCATAGCAACATCTTCATCATTTGTAGTTTTTCCCAAAAGGTAATACACACCATCTTCATTGTATGTTGAACGCCATATAACCCCGTCGTCTTGCGCTTCAATTCTTGTGGGAAGAAGCGTAAGCAACAACATCATGAGGTAAACATATCTACCTGAAAACTTGTTTCTTTTTTCAGGTAATACTACTTTTTTAGAACTCGAAATAATCATATCCCTTTTCTTTTAATTATTGTTGCAGTTATTCTCACTTTATATCTTCGTGATTTCAATGCTTTTAAACAGCTTTTTGTTCTTTACATAGTCGATAAAAGAGTCCATAAGATTCTGACCGTCCCAGCCTGTTTGGCAGACGTAAACAGAAACATGCTCGTTTTGGACTTTTGAATAGAGCGTTAAGTCTTGACCATCCTTAATGCTAAGCAACTTCCAGTGCTTATCGGCAGTGATGTCAGGATCTTGATTCTGATCTTTATATTTCTTGCTCATATACTCAAATTTTGAAACCACAACTTTTTTCCCCCTAAGGCCATTAGTGTTAGAACTAAAGACTACTTGGAGATCTTCCAGTATGATATTCGGGTTATTCTCAACATATCGCCTGACAACTTCATAGACAAGTGCGTTCTTACTGTAATTGCCTTCTCCATTAATCTGGTAGTGCGTGTAGTCCTTCGAGTTGAGTTTATTATTGAGAGCCTTAATGTCCTCCTCATCCGAGTTAATGTCTGCTCTAAGGTTTGCAGCAAGAATATGAGTTAGGATAAAAAACGGCTGCTTCAATAATTCCTTCACGTTGTTTTCCCATTTCTTGTCTCCCTTTAAGTGATTTTTGTTTCTTTGCCAAAAGTCAACAGCTGCCTCTGCAAGATTGGGGCCTACGGCCATCACGCCTTTCTCCTGGTCAATGCTTTCTAAGCATAAGATGTAATCTTTCAATCTGAACAAGACATTAGTATCGCTAACTCTTTCCAACAATGGAACGAGTATCTGGTCGAGCAATTCCTGATAAGTGAAATGAATAAAGCTTTGGGAGCTTGGTTCATCCGCCCCTGTAAGCGTCAGGTAGCCGAACAGGCAGTTCTCTTTACCATAATTATTTATATAGTATTCGGCGTATACATCTGTTTGTTGATAAGACTTTTTGCTCTCGGCCTTTTTCTTTGAGCCGACAGGATGCTCCGTAGAATCGATTTTGTTCTCAATAATAATATAAACTCTCTTGTTGATGCTGAGCCTCACATCTAAAACCAGATCAGCAAAGCCGTAGTAGCTGCAAGCCGTTGCGTTATGCCCCTGCTTGCCTTTGGTTATTTCTATAGGGTCTTCGAGCTTTGCGTAAATACTTTCCAAACGAGTGGCTGCGTCAAAGAACAATTTAAAGTTTTCTGGGAAAATATCACCTGCCTCACTCCTTAGTATGGTCACCAGTTGTTTGATGGCGTACTCCCCCGTAGCTTCGTTTGTGAAGAGCCAAGCCAGGAAGTGAGAGTGAATGATTTCATTACGGCTCACACCAAGAATCTTCATGAGAGCTTCCTGACCGCAAAAGCCGTTAACATCCTCTGTGGACGAAGTATAGACGTCGTTAGGTTGGGGGCTTAGATTATCAGGCCTCCAATTCTTCATTTTGACAATTAATTGACGTTCCATTAAATATATATTATAATTATGTGCAAAGGTACTAGTTTTTTTGCACTACTGAACACCGTGGGCTGGTTCTTATTTGGTTCTTTTGCCGTACTCCTTTACACTATGATACAATACACCTGTCGAGAAGTTTGTTTCTGCCAATGGCGATGATGGAGTAACCTATATACTTACGCTCCCTAATCTATATACTTACGCTCTCTAATCAATATACTTTGCTCCCTAATCTATATACTTATGCATCGTAAACTATATACTTTTCAGGAATTGTTGCCTTTTCTTAGAAAGCGTTAATCACATTTTCGGGCATAAAATCAGGCAAAAAATCACATTTTCGGGCATAAAATCGGGCGAAAAATCACATTTTCGGGAATAAAATCAGGCTGAAAATCACATTTTCCCTGTTGTTGGAACTTGTTGGAGTGGGGAAAAGGCTAGGTTCTTATTTAGTTCTTTTTCTGTTTTTTCTTGCAGGAATGAGAGAAAAGGTGTACTTTTGCACTGTGATAGCATCAACTATGGAGGAAAAACAACAAGAACTGCGGCGGCTGGTGGAGCAGGTGATGGGTATGCTTATTCAGACTCCCAGCGACTTTGAGCTGCTGATGAGCCAGATCTATCAGAAGACGGGACAGCGACTGAGTATGTCGACGATTAAGCGCTTCTGGGGCTATGTGGACAAAGAGAATGCAGGCTATCGGGTGCGGGTGACTACGCTCGATATCCTCTCTGAGTTCTGTGGCTATCAGAACTGGGCGACATTCTGCCAGGCCGACGTCGGCGGAGAGGAGGAGAGCGTCGATATGGGCAACAGGCATCTGTTTGCAAAAGATCTGGTCAGTGGCGATCTCGTCAGACTGCAGTGGAAGCCCGACCGCATCGTGACCATCCGCTTTGAAGGCTCTGACCTCTTTACTGTGGTGGAATCGATAAACAGCAAGCTGCGTCCTGGCGACACTTTCCACTGCCTGCACATCGTTGACGGGATGCCTCTGACCCTTTTCGGCCTGGTGAGGGATGGCCGTATTGTGGGCAACTATGTCTGCGGAAAGATACACGGGGTATCGTTCTCACGGAAATAACGCTGCTCACAGAGGCTGGATGTCCAGCTCCTTCCACCCTGGGGCATGACGGTAGGCTTCCACTGAGGCCTCCGGTACCCGGACGACGCCCTTGAAAGACTTGTCTACAATTGATGAAGCGAAAGGAGGATTTGCTGCCATTATGCGTATTTCCGACAGGGCGGAACATTTATGGAACACATATTCACCTATCACTTCGATGTTTGCTGGTAAGGTGATACTCTGCAATGAACGGCATTGATAGAACGCTCCTCTGTCGATGCGCTTCAGCGTTGAGGGCAATTCCACCACTGTCAGTTGCTGGCAGTCGCAGAAGGCATCCTGCTTGATGTCGGTGACACCCTCAGGAAGGGAGATGGAACGCAGCGACGTGCAACTGACGAAACAGTTGCGGGGAACTGTCGTTAACGTAGCGGGCCAGTTGACATAGGTGAGACTCTTGCAGTTGAGGAAAGGCTCCATTGATATTTCCTTCATCGTAGGAGGTAGGTGGACATTGCTCAGGGCAGAACAGTTATTGAAAGCCTTCTGGCGGATAGTAGTAAGCGTAGGGGGAAACTTGACGTTGGTTATCCTTGTGCAGAAAGAGAAAGCACTGTCGCCTATCTCCGTGATATAATAAGTCTCACCATCGTGTATCACCGAGTCGGGAAGTACCACGTCGCCAGTATAGACATGACCACCTTTTGGTGCCTGGACAAGAGCCAATGAATGTTCGTTGGCCGAGAGGATCTTCAGGTAGAGCGTGTCTTGATATTTTGTGTCGATGAACACCGTTCCCTCAACCATGTCAGTCGAAGCAAACCATAAATAAATGATGGACGCCACTAGCACAACTATCAAGCCTGCTGCCACTGTCCATCCCAGACGAAAAGAGGAGCGGCGCTTCTCGTCGAGCACTGACAGGATGGCGTCGACTGACTGAAAGCGGTCATCTTTCTTCTCCTGCATGCAACGGTCGGCTATCTTCTGATAGTATGAAGGCAGCGCACAATGTTCTGAAATCGTCTGGAGGATTCGTCCCAAGGCATAGATATCTATACGGGCATCTACCTCGTAGGTGCCGTTCAGCTGTTCAGGAGCAGCATAATGCATGGTCTGTCCCATCGAGTCGGGACGTGCATCCATATAGCTGCATCCCAGGTCGATGAGGCGCACATCGTTGTTCACCCGGGTGAGCATGATGTTGGCAGGCTTCAGGTCGAGGTGCAATGCCTGATGGCGATGCATCTCCTGCAGGGCCAGGCATAGCTGTCGTAGGAATTTCTGTATGTTGGCTCGATGGCTGAAATAGTCGGGGTGCTCATCGAGGAAATCGTCTAGCGTGAGCCCATTGACGAAGTCCATCACCAGGCAGCACTCATCATCATGGTCGATGAGCTGATGATAGCGGACAATGTATTCGGAGTCAAGATGCATGCCCAGGTCATATTCTTTGCGGAATGACTCACGATAGAACTCGTCTGACAGATGCTCAGGGCGGAGGGCTTTCAGGAAATAGTACTTCCCATCGCGGAGAACCTGATAAAACGAGTGCACGCGGCTGTTCATGTCCAGCTTCATGCGCCGTACAGCTTCCCTTTGGCTTCTTCCATGGGTACTGAGAAATGATGACTCTTCCGATGACATGAAATTGATGCTCAAATGCGTAGGACCTCGCTGCGAATATCGTGTTGTCCGTCAGCCTTTACGAAGTGAAGTTGTTCTTCAGCCAAAGCTGGAAGAAACGGTCGTAAACGTAGTAGGCATTGTCGGATTGAGTGATGAAGTCCTTTTCAAGAAGCCCTTTCACTGCAGAAACTACTGAGCTTGAGGAAGGAAGGTGGTATTTATGAACGAACTTGCCTCCTGAAATGTTTCTAGCGAGTCCTTCGGCAGCGATGGCCAGGAAGACGTTGCGCTGCTTCTCGGGCATCTGGCGGAGCAGCTCTGCGTAGTATTCTGACGACAGTTGCAGATAGGTGTCAATGGCGCGGTCGATCATTTCCATACCACACGCTTCGCCCTTTGGAGTGAGCATATACAGCATGTTCATAATACGCTGAACATTGGCAGTGATACCCTCAAAACGCTGATAGACAGCCTCGACTACCTCGTATGAAATGATGCGATGGCCATTCTTTGCGAACTGTGGCTCAGCAAAAGCCCAATATCGCTCCAGTGAAATAGGGTTGAGGCTCATGGGTACTACTGACTGGTAGAAGGGACGGGCGGGCGACAGAAACATCTCGCTCATCAGGTGCCGCTGCGAACCGGCAAAGATGAAGTTGGCATTACTGCATTGTTGAATATGCGTGCGCAGGGCTGCCTCTACGTTCTGGTCGTCATGATAATAGAGGATCTGCTGAAACTCGTCGATGGCTACCAGACAGTGTTTGTCGGCAGAGCTCAGATATGCAAATATTTCGTCGAGCGTCGTTTGTGGAGGGGTCATCGCTCCAACACCAAGCCCCCACACAGGATTGCCGTTGATGTCGAACGTTATTTCCGAGCGCACTGACAGCAACGAATTGAGGAATGTCTCCCATACCTTGCGACCTCTTGGTTTCAAAGTCTCTAAGATGGACTTGCCAAACATGTTGACAAAGTCACGAAACGAGTTGGTGGCATAGATGTCGATGAGGAAACAATGGTAGTCGTCCTTGATGCTTTCCTGCTGGAAACAGTGCTTTATCAAGTCTGTCTTGCCCATGCGGCGTGGCGACATTAGCGCGATGTTATTGCCATTGGTCAGGAGGTTTGTCAGCAATGCTGTTTCTTCCACGCGGTCGCAGAAATACTCAGGTCCTGCATATCCATTAGTCACGAAGGGATTATCTGTCATCTGTTGCTGTAATTTTTCGGCAAAGATAACACTTTTATTGCAATTATCAAAAAATAATTATCAAAAAATGATAATCTGGCGGCAACGGCACCTTGTATCTACAGCAATCCCCTTACTTCACCCCAGCCGAATAGATCCTGCTGTCACTAATATAAAGCCCACGAGCTGGCACGCCAGTCAATCGACGGCCCTGGAGGTCATAGATAGCCTTACCTTCTCCCACAGTAGCTTCTGCCGACTGAATGCCTGAATACGCGGCCCAGCCTGCAGCAAGATCCTCAAGGGTAATAACCCGATCGTCATTCATGCACTTCTTCCATTCCTCCTTACTGGTCTTATCCACAAACCGACCGTTCCAAGTCTGATACCAAGGCATCCACCACGACCAGACGGCTTCCTCATCCACCATCTTGTCGATGTCTGGAATAGGACCGTTCTCCGACAGAGCAACAATCTTCTTGCCCTTCGTCAGGGACTTGAGCTTGTCGAAGCTCGCATAGTTGCTGGAATAGTCGAAGTCATTATTATATATGTCAGCCGAGACCACATCATAATATGCTTCGCCTGGATCCCAGTCGGCATCGTTCTCACCGGCATTCCATATCCAGATCACATTGTGAACACCTTTCACGTTCACCATCTCCTCGTAAATCAGCCGGAAGAGCTTGATGAAAGGCTTTGCTCCCTCACGCCCCCACCAGAACCATCCACCGCTGGCTTCATGCAAAGGACGGAACGTGACGGCCATACCCTCTTTCTGCAGCGAGAGGAAGTAGTCGGCAATGGTGTGAATATCCTGAATCAAATACTTGTACAACTGCGAAGAGGTGTTCCAACTGCCGTCGGCATTCATCGCATTCGAAATCTTCATCGTGCAGTCGGCAGTATAGAAGGCATCCGTGCTGCGGCTCGGATCGCGCCAGTGCCAGGTGAAGTTAGGCAGGCCGCCACGCCTATAAGTGTCTTTGGCCAAAGCTATCGACGATGTCGTATAACTCTTGTTATAGTTAAGGCTTGCACTCTTTCCTGTGGCATTCATGAAGTCGAACCCTATCAGCGCAGGATACTTGCCTGAAGCCTTGTACACGGCCTGCACATCGAGATGCTGGGTGACATTACCATTGGCCGATCCCATATCGCCTGTCATGATGCCTGAGATGACCTTCTTGCCAAAGTTGTCGTATAGGAAACGATACATCGTCTTGGCAGCATCCGTAGCATTGGCATCGACAGGGTTCTTGGCTATGTCAAACTGGATAATGCTACTGCTTGTTGCAATGCGGATATAGTCGATGCGGAACCAAGTCCAGTTGGGAGTGATGACAATCGAATTATTGCCCGCATTCATAAAGAACGTGCCCACCATCGACTCGGCCCGACCATTGACATCGAAGGTGACGGAGTTCCCATTGACAGCCAGATTCACCTTCTTACCGCCGTAGAGCCCGTCGTAGCCCACATAGACATCGCACTTTCCCCGTTCAGCAGCATGATGCGTAAACGTAATCTTGGCATTGCTCTCAGTGAGTTCAAGCGCCTTCCCCCCTGAGTACTTGCTGTCAGTAATCAGTTTGCAGTTGACATAGGCAGCGCTTTCCGCCTCTATCTTCGTATCGCACAGCGCATAGCAAGGACAAAGGATGCCAGCAAGTAAAGCAAGAATCAGTCGTTTCATACCAGTCGTTTTCATTATAGTTTGTTTTCAGCGAGCAAAGTTAATCTATTTTTTTGACACGACCAAATATCTGCAAAACTTTTTTTCGTTTTTTAGCCGATACCTCACTAAATTTACTGAAATGCCTTTAATCAAAGGGTGAGCAGCAAGTGAGGTATGTCGAAAATACCTCACTTATACCTCACCTATACCTCACTCAAATTCAGGCGCACAGCCCATAAATGCGACTCATAAGACAAAAACGGGAATTCTCGTTTCTTTACATTTTTAATCAGAAGTGAGTGAGATTGGAAGTGAGGTATAAGTGAGATATGAGTGAGGTATAAGTGAGGTATCTCAGACATACCTCACTCGTCACTTCCCCTTTATACAAAGGCATTTCAAGCAATTTAGTGAGGTATCGGCCAAAAATGACGAAATTCATTACGAACTTTCATTACGCCGGTTACGGACAGAGCGCACGTCAGTTACGGACAGAGCGCACGCTAGTTACGTACGGAGCGTATGCCGGTTACGTGCGGAGCGTATGCTAGTTACGTACGGAGTACACGCTCATCGCGAACGGATGGTATGCTCATCCGAAACGGGCAAGCGCTCCGTCCGCAACTAGCATACGCTCCGTCCGCAACGAGCGTTACCAAAAGCATATATAAGCATTATGTTACTTATTCAGGCACCATTTATAGTAAGGGAGAATCTGGATGTCATAGTCCCCTCTCTGAACGACATTTTCCTGATCCCATGTTATGATGAGCAGATTATTACAGTTTAACTCCTCAGCACATTCCATGATGGCATCAATCTCGCGATTCTCTGTTTTTTTGTTCGACATGTCATAACATACTTGTATCAGCTGACGAATTTGAAACTTCTCACGAACCACAAAATCAATTTCGCGATCATTACGGGAACGATAGTAGAAAAGGTTGCCACCAGCTTGTTTCTTTCTTCTAGTCAGTTCTAGGAATACAAGGTTTTCCAATAACCTCCCTTTGTTCTCAGAGGTCTGGAATGCACTCGATGCGAGGAAACCATTGTCAACGACATATACCTTCTGAGGAGCCTTCTGCATCAGTTTCAACTTATTGTTGTAACGAGGCAGAAAGAAGAAGAGAAAAGTCTGTTGCAGATAGTCGCAGAATTTCTGCACAGTAGACTTACTGGAAAAATTCAGATCATCTTTTAGCGAAGAGTAGGTAAAAGGATTACAGAACATGCTTATCAGATAGGTGGCCAATTGGTAGAGTTCTGTTGTCTTTCGAATCTTATACCTCTTTGCGACATCTTTCAGAATTATAGAATCGAAGAGGGAACTGAGGTAACTCTCAGTTATCTCCCTGCTATTGATAATCTCAGGATAGCCACCATAGTGCATGTAGTCTTCTGTCTGGAGCATTAGTTCGGCACGTTCGCTGGGCAGCTCCACTGTCCTCTCCTGCCCCTTGAAGCGAAAACACTCTGATAGCGAAAACGGCAGCACCTCCATTTCAAGATAGCGGCCAGTCAAGACTGTCGCCATCTCGCTTGACAGCAGTTTTGCATTAGAGCCTGTTATAAGCAAATTGCAACCTCTGCGGTATAATTTTGTTACCCATAAGTCCCAATGCTCTAGGTTCTGGACTTCATCAAGCAACAAATAATCATAGTCAGGATAGACTTCAGACAATACTTGTAATACCACATCTTCATCGAACCTCTCCAACAATCTCTCGTCGTCAAAGTTTAGATAGGCAAAATTCTTGTCCTTCAGGAGCAACAGAGCTGAAACAGATTTGCCAGCCCTTCGAGGCCCAGTTATCAATTTGATGAGCGGTGAAGCCAGAAATACTTCGTAAGCCTTCTGGTTGTCTCTTGGCAGGTAGTCTTTCGCCAAAAGCGTGTCGCGTTCTTTACGCTGTGAAAGAATGACTGTTCGCATGTGTTTGAGCAATATTTTGTTTCTACTGGACAAAATTAGTAAAATTTGTCCAATACACCAAATATTTTGGACATTTTCCTTGCTTCACTGCTCTTTTTTGCCTAATTCAGGCGCATGTCGCTTTGTCGACGATATAGAAAAAGAGGGATTCCCAAGAACCCCTCTTAAATTTGGTTGATACTATTGATTTACTTCACGGACTTGCTCAGTGACTCAACGACCTTCTTGATACCTTCGTCGTCGGGCTTGATCTCGAGGATCTTGTTGGCCCAGTCGAGAGCGCTCTTGTTGTCCTTGGCTACAGAGTAGTAGTAGGACATGAGGTAACGGTAGCTGCTCTCCAGACGGCTGTTGTCAGTGGCATCGTGCTCCTCACGTGCATTGATGAGCTCGATGAGCTTCTCGAAGTAAGGCTTTGCGAGACCCTGCTGGCTGTCGGGATCGAGCATAGCGTTGACACGACCGCGCTGGAACAGTGCATACTCAGCTGCATCGGGGAACTTCTCGACGAGGTCACCCCAGACTTTGTCAGCCTCTTTGTAGGCATTCACCTCTTCCTCATTCATCTGCTCCTCGCCTTCGACCTTGAGCGAGCGTGCCCAGTTCATCATCAGTGTGCCGAGACCAGCCTGTGCGATGGCATCGGGCTCCTTGGCAGTGTTGAGGTACTGCTTATAGCTGGCGATGGCATTGGGGAAGTCCTTGGCAGCCTTATAGGCATCGGAGAGTGACTTGTGGATGTCGGCATAGGCGCTGGGATCCTCGACATTGACGGTGAGGCCCTTCTTGAACTGCTCGATAGCCTGCTCGGGCTGGTCGTTGCCGATGAAGGCATTACCATAGTTGAGGTAGTCGAGGTGCGAGAAGGTGACGCTGTCCTTGTGAACCTTGTTGAACAGGGCATCGCCATACTTCAGTGCCTCGTCGTACTTCTTCAGGTTGTTGCTGCAGAACATAGCCAGGCGGGTGAGGGTACCGTTGTTGGGCTCTTTCTTGAGTCCAGCCACAGCGACGTCGTAACCCTTCTGGAACTGCTGTGCGACATAGCATGCGTTGGCATACTGGATGAAGTCAGTGCGAGTCATCTGGTTCTGGGGCACCTTGGCGTAGGTCTCGATGGCGCTACCATACTTCAGCGAACGATAGTAGATGTCGGCGATGAGGGCATCGACAGGGAAGTCGGGCTTCACGCTGCGAAGCTCTTCCAGCTTGGCGACTGCTCCATCGGGATCGATCTTACGATAGACGAGGGCATACTTACGATAAGGCTCGGGATTGGTCTTATCGATATAGATAGCCTGTTCGTACATGGCAGCTGCACCGCCACCGTCCTCGCTCAAGGCTGCGATGTCGCCAAGGAGCTCGTAGGCGGGTGAGCACTGGCGCTTGGTGGCGCTGAGTGCATTGTTGGCAGCTACACGTGCATTGGTAGTGTCCTTAGCTTCGAAGAAGGCGCGTCCGAAAGCCACGAGGTTCTCGGCATTCTTCTTGTTCTTGCTGTAGAAGGCCTTCATCTGCTTGGCCAGGTCTGCAGGATTACTCTTAATGAGGTTCTTAACTGCTGCAACATCGGCGGCTGTGCCGTCCTGTGCTACTGCGCCAGTGCTGAAACCCATCAGCAGGGCGCTCATGAATAAATATTTAATTGCTTTCATAACTCTCACTTTTTTAAATGTTAGACATGTGAACTGTACTTATATGATGTGCTGCGTTTTGAAAGGTTTAATGTACGACTACGTCGCGCAGCTGATAGTCGCGCCAGGCAGGGAACAGGCCTGCGTGTCCGAATACGATTTGTCCTTCCTCACCTGCGTTCCAGCAGAAGTTGAAGAAACGGCGGGGAGCACCCGTGCCACGCGGATCGGTGCAGATGCCCCAGATGGTGCGGATGAATGGATATTCACCCGTAGCCAGGTAGTACTGATAGGGCTTGACGGCACGGAGAGGTGAGATGCCAACCTCCATGACCTTTACATTGCGCTTGAAGGTGACGTTGGTCGTGTCGCGCTGGTCGTTGAGCCAGTTAGAGCCCACGATGCCGATGGCATCCTTATGGCGCTCGACATAGCTGATGACGTCGGGCACGGTCTCCACGGCACGGATGTTGCCTGAGGTCTTCATCTTCTCTCCACCAAGGATGGAGTCGGTGCAGAAGCGGACGGTGCTGCTCTGCGGCGTATCGAATGCCAGACGGATGGTGTCGAGCTTCGAGTCAGGATAGATCTCGCGCCAGGTAGTCACCTCACCCTTGAGGATCTTCTTGAAATTGTCGACGAGCATGAGCGTATCGGGATTGTCGTTGTTCACGATGAGTGCCATGCCGTCGTATGCCAGAGGTTTCTGGCGTGCGTTATGCTGTTTACTCTTGATTATATTCTCTTCATTGGCGGTCAGCCTGCGTGTAGTGAACACGAGGTAGACACGGAGGTCGAGCAGGCTGTCGATGGCTTCCTGCTCACTCATGTACAAAGGCCACAGGGGCTTTTGTGTCTTGTTGTAGAATGCGTTGTAGACCTCGTCGATGACGGGGCTGATGCTTTTGTCGGCGGCAAAAAGCTTTGCCGTCTCGTCGTAGTCGGAATTAGTAGGCTTGCCCCCACATGATGGGAGCAAGCCTATGATTAGCGATAATCCAACTACTTTTGTAAAGATGTTGAATCGGATGTTCATCGTTACTTCTTCGTGTTTATTGCAGTTTGAAGGTAACGGGCAGTGTGAACTTCACACGCACGGCATGACCGTTCTGCTTACCAGGTAGCCAGTGAGGCATGCTCTTGATGACGCGTACGGCCTCCTTGTCGAGTGAGGGGTCGACGGACTTCACGACACGAACGTCGGTAATCGAACCGTCCTTCTCTACCACGAAGGTACAGGTGACGCGGCCCTGGATACCATTCTCCTCAGCAACGGGAGGATACTTCGTGTTCTTGCCCAGCCACTGCAGTAGTACAGAGTTGTCGCCTGGGTCGCCAGGGAAGCGGGGCATCTGCTCGATGTTGTGGAATTCGTAGATCTTGTCGTCTTCCTTCTCTTCCACTTTCTCCACCACGACCTGGTTCTGCTTCAGCACCTGCTCACCCTCATCAGAGCCCTGGTCGAAGTTGACTGACGAAATAGCGACGTCAGACTTCTCGGTCTCTTCCTGAGTCTTGGTGACTTCTTGAGGTGCCTCATCATCCATAGCGTAGTCGGTGAACTTCTCAGAGTTCATCAGCTGGTCTTGCTGCACCTGCTCCTCTTCGGGCTGGATGTCGTAGACGATCTCTTCCTCTTCCTCAGCCTCCTCCTGCTCTTCGACTACCATTTCGAGAGCTTCAGTACCTTCGTTACGTTCTTCCGATGCAGCGATGGCATTGGCGATGCCACCCCATGCAAAGTAGATACCCACGATAGCTGCGAGGCCAAGAAGCAGGATCAGCATGGCCAAGTTGTTACGATTGCTCGTGTTCTGACGAATCTTGTAAGCACCGTATGCCTCGTTCTTGCCTTCAAAGACAAGATCAATCCATTTCTGGTCTAATAGATCTATTTTTGCCATAGTTCTTTCAGTGTTTCGTTAGACATTAGTACTTACTCAGCAGCTTCCTTAGGATAATTGAGCAGTTCCGGAACACTGTTCAGTGCGGGATACTTGGTCTTCGCATTGCCCAGGAGGTTGTAGTCCTGCTCTGTCAGCTGTGCAATCACATACTTACCGATGCAGCAGATCTGCATCTCGTCAAGCACCTTCACCACGTCGTCGTAGGTAGCATTGTCAAGCGGCTTGATGTTGACCGAGAGCGTCGGAGCGAGCTCCTCGGCTTTCTCAGTACCGTCGCGCATCTGCTTGAATACCTCCACGAACTTGGTCATATCCATGTCCTTCTGTCCGTTCTTCACCACGTCGACGTGTCCTTTCTTGATGGCGATGAGCGCCTTGTCGTAGGCCTCATTGATCGAGAGGATGGTGTCGGCACCGGTGGTGGCACCGGCTGCAATCTTAATGGTGGGGTCGTCCTTGCCGCTGGGCTGCTTAGCATACCAGCCGTCGAGGTCGGCCTTGGCATTGATGATGGCCTGCACGGGTGCGACGTTCGAGCGGTAGGGGTTGTAGCTCGAGAGTGCCTGGCGGATGCCTTCCTTGCCATAGGTGGTCTCCTCCAGATAGTCAATCTCTCCGAACTTCTCCTTCTTGTCGATGATATAGCTGTAGAGCTTTCCCTCGGGGGCGAGGTAGAGCGTCACGGTGAGCTCGGTCTTCGACTTGTCCTTGTCCTGCTCCTGCAGGTTCTGATCCTTAGCCGGCATGGTCAAGTGCATTGCCTGTGGCTTGGCAAGTGATGTACACAGCATGAAGAACGTGATCAGAAGCATCATCATGTCCACCATCGGCGTGAAGTCGACTCGGACATTCATCTTTTTCTGTTTGCTTTCTTTTTTCTTAGCCATAGTTATTCTTCCTTTTTATACTGTGTAAGCAATTTGTAGCGGCTCTCGTTGATGTCCTGAAGCTCGCTGATGACTCTCTTGAACGTTCCGTAAGGAGTGTTCTTGTCAGCCTTGATACAGATCTCAAGCTTGTTGGGAGTGGTGGCCAGATCTACTTCGATAGGCTCGCCCTTATCCTTCTTGCGCTCCAGATCACGGTACCACTTCTTGTAGCCGTTCTTCATGGCCTTCACCCATAGCTGGAACTCACTGTAGACATCCTTGCCTTCCTCGCGGTTGGGGTTGGGAATCTCAATGACGGAGTCAAGGGGAAGTCCGCCTTCCTTCAGCTGCTTAGACTGCTGCTCGTGGGTGGCACCCAGATAGGCGGCCAGCTGCTCCATAGGGATACCCAGCTGTGTCTGAGCCTTGAAGGTGGCACGGAGGTCAGCGTTCTTCTTGCTGTCGCCGAGTGCGTCCTTGTACTTGCTAAATTCCTTGGACAGCAGTGTGTCCAGCGCATATTCCATCGTCACGACCTTGTCGGTGCCGATAAAGACTCGGCCCAGCGTGTCGATGGTAATGTCGAGCGTCGCGGTTGACGGGACCTTGACCTCTGTACGTGACTGTGGCGTCATCACCTTCACGACTTCGTTCTTCACGAAGTTTGCACTCAGCATGAAGAAAGTGAGCAGCAGCACCATCACGTCAGACATCGGGGTCATGTCAATCCAGATGTCGTTTTTCTTAATTTTCAATTTAGCCATAGTCGTAATGGATTTAAGAGTTGGGCTAATAGAAAATTAAGCTTCTTCGGCGTGAGTAGCAGCGTAGGTCTGTGCAATTGAATAACCAATCTCGTCCAGTGCAAACGCAATCTTATCGATGCGGTTGGTGAAGAAGTTGTAGCTCACCACAGCCAGCCAAGAGGTACCGATACCGAAGGCCGTGTTAATCAGAGCCTCAGAGATACCAGCCGACAGCTCGACGGAGTCACCGCCACCGCCCTGTGCCAGAGCCTGGAACGACTTGATCATACCTACCACAGTACCGAGCAGTCCAGTCAGCGTACCCAGCGTAACGATGGTAGCGATAATGGGAAGGTTCATGGTCAGCGTAGGCATCTCGACTGCGATAGCCTCCTCGTGAGCCTGCTGGATGCGAGCCATCTTCACTTCCTTCTTGATGCCAGTAGTAGCGTCGGCCTCTTTGTAAGCCATAACGGCAGCGCGAACGACGTTAGCCACGCTTCCACCCTGATAGTCACAATGCTTCAGAACGGCGTCGAAGTCCTTAGCCTTCAGGTCTTTCTTCACCTTGCCAACGAATGTGGCGAGCTTCTCCTTACCGATGCACTTGCTCAGGGCGATGACACGCTCGATAGCCATGAAGAGCACGGTGAGCAACAGTGTGTGGATCACAGGCACGATGACACCACCCTTGAAGATGGTACCCCAGATGTTCAGAGGGCTTCCGTTGGGATCGCCACCCTCGAAGTTGCTGGACTGGCCAAAGTTGAAGAAGAAGTTGCAGAATGCGATAACGGCGCAGACGACAATCACCCAGATTGCATCTTTGATACCGATACTGCTTGTACTCTTAGCCTTAGGGGCTTTCTTTGCTGCAGGAGCAGCTGCTTGTGTAGTTGCCATAAATTTAATTTTTTGATTTAAGTTATTAAATAAATTAAGTTGTAAATGTTCGATTTTGCTTATAGTTACACGTTGCCGTCGAGTGCGTTGTCAACTCGGAATAGCATAATTCGGCACAAAGATAACACAAAAATGTGGACTTCGATAGGATTTAACAACGTTTAACTCCATTTTTTTTCATTTATTAAGTTTGGCGAGTGCTTCGCCGATGCGTCGCATGGCCTCCCGGATGTTGTCATCGCTGGTGGCATAGCTCATACGGAAGCAGTCGGGATCGCCAAAGGCATCGCCTCCGACGGTGGCCACATGGGCATCCTCCAGGAGGTACATCGCCAGGTCGGTGGAGTTGGCTATCGCTCTGCCGTCGGGAGCAGTGCTGCCATAGAAGCTGGAGCACTTGGGGAAGAGGTAGAAGGCACCTTCGGGCACGTTCACCTCCAGTCCGGGAATCTCCTTCGCCAGGCTGACGATCAGGTTGCGACGGCGCTCGAAGGCCTGCCGCATCTCTTCTACGCACTGCTGACTCTCAGTATATGCAGCCTCGGCAGCCTTCTGACTGACGGAGCAGGGGCCGCTGGTGTACTGTCCTTGAAGCTTGTTGCATCCCTTCACGATCCATTCCGGTGCAGCGATGTAGCCGATGCGCCAGCCTGTCATGGCATAGGCTTTCGACACACCGTTGACCACGATGGTGCGCTCCTTCATGCCAGGGAACTGAGCGATGGACTCATGATGCCCTACGTAGTTGATGTGCTCGTAGATCTCGTCGGCCAGCACATACAGGTCGGGGTATTTTAAAATAATGTTCGCGAGCGCGCGCAATTCTTCCTTGTTGTAGACAGAGCCGGTGGGGTTGCTGGGTGAGCAGAGGATGAGCATGCGTGTGCGAGGGGTGATGGCTTTCTCCAGCTGCTCCGGCGTCATCTTGAAGTTCTGCTCGAAGGTGGCCTCCACGAAGACGGGCGTTCCTCCTGCCAGCAGGGCCATCTGTGGATAGCTGACCCAGTAGGGAGCAGGGATGATGACCTCGTCGCCTGGGTTGACCAGTGCCATCACCGTATTGCAGACACTCTGCTTGGCACCGTTGCTCACCAGGATTTCGCTGACGGAGTAATCCAGTCCGTTCTCGTCCTTCAGCTTCTTTACGATAGCCTTGCGCAGTTCAGGATATCCGGGGACGGGTGAGTAGCGTGAATAGTTGTTGTCGACGGCCTGCTTGGCAGCCTCCTTGATATGGTCGGGCGTGTTGAAGTCGGGCTCGCCCACGCTCATGTTGATGACGTCGATACCTTGCGCTTTCATCTCGGAGCTTTTCTGCGACATCGCCAGTGTTGCCGATGGTGCCAGACGCTGCAGACGGTTGGATAGTTGTGCCATATATTCTAACGTTTTGTATAGATTCAACGTGCAAAGGTAATCATTTATTTCGTGAAAACGCAAGAATAGTAACTTTTTTTAGTATTATGGCTTAAATTTCATCGCCTCCGTGGTCTTCGCTCCGCGATTTCCGTGTGACCTGTTTGTTAGAAGATGGCTGCGATGCGGCGAATCCGTTTGAGCTTCTCCATAAACGAGTCGTCGCGCTCGGCCATCAGCATGTCATATTCGTTTTGCATGGCCAGCAGGGGAGCAGCATCTACACCGAGGGCGGCCTCCATCATCATGGCCAGTTCGGGACTGAGCGACCGCTTGCCGTTCAGCATTTCGTTGAAGGCAGAATAGGAGATGCCAATCTCCTTGGCCAGTCCGCGTTGCGAAATGCCACGGTATTCCAGCTCGTCCTTCAGCACCTCGCCAGGATGGGTGGGCTGAAAGGGTTTCAAATTGTTTGCAATCATTTGCGGATTTACTCCTTCAATCGTCGTCATATCTCGTCCTCCTTCATTTATAATGGTTCGACAATTCTGTGATGTTACAAATCGTGGCAATCTGCTTGCCAGCTTCCATGCCTTCGGTGAACTCAATGCGGTACTGGTCGTTAACGCGGACGGAGGATATTCCCTCTTTGTCGCCGTGCAGTTTCTCGTAGTGGAGTGAGCCGTACTTGGTCAGTCCTAAGACATTCTCCTGCTGCTTCATCAGGTTGATAACCTTTACGTACTTGCTGACAATCTGAGGTTGGAAGCGGTGTTTCTTGTCGCTTGCCTTGCCCTCTGTGTAGAGTTCCTGTAGGTATGTCTGCTCGAATATAACTATCATGCGGTTGCAAAGGTACAAATAATTTCGGGTGTTCGCAAATTTATGAACAACTTTTTTGTATTTTAAGGCTCCGATTTTGCATAGCTTCTAATAATCATAGTCTTTCCCGTTCGTAATGATATGGATTATGCATGCTAACTACTATACTTTCCTCTGCTAACTACTATACTTTTCAGTGCCAACTACTATACTTTTTATCCGAAGTTGGTCATTAGGCTCGGAAGAACCTTAAATCCTCCATAAATCTGACACAAATATGAGAATGGAAAAGATTTTTGTTAGATGTTGTGTAGATTTAGGGTTCAATGACCTTTCTGGGTTCATTCTTCACTCTTCATTCCTCACTCTTCACTCTTCATTCTTCATTCTTCACTTTTCAAGTGGGGGTTCTGGAAGTCTCCCCCTCATATCTAAGTCCCCTATAAGGGGACAGATATAAGAGGGGGGGGCGAGACTTCAGAAGGGGGCTGCGTGGTAGAAGGTTCGGCAGCCGTGCTCCATCTGCTCGGTCGGATTACAGGTCAGAAACGATATACTCACAAATGCAGTCTTTGTCACTTATGAAGGATATGAAGGATGGAATAGTAACTTTCGTATAAAGAAAAACATTTAGTCGGCGAGTAAATAATTTCCTATAAGGAAAGTTGCTATTCTATCCTTCATATCCTTCATATCGCTCGAGCTCGCTCACGTTGACTTCGTCTTCGTTTGTCACGACTCGGCCATTCAAGCAAGCTTGATGGCTCTCGCTGCTCCAAACGCTCGGGAGTGAAAGCAAGTCTTTCACTCCTCTCACTTAATCACGACCTTACGGCCGTTCACGATGTTCAGTCCCTTCTGCAAGGTGCTGATGCGCTGGCCTTGGAGGTTGTAGATGGCTCCCTTACCCTGGGACAAGGTTGGGGTGAGGCCTATGCCTGTCATCTGTGCATCGAACACGCCTGTGAAGGTTTCCTGGCTGTTCTCCACAGTCACAGTATAACGGCCTTTGGCATAGCTGGAAATGTCGATGTTGAGACCCACGATGGTGCCTGCGTTGATGTTTTTCTCATAAACACACTTGCCTGATTCATCAGTGATACGTACCAGATAGGCATCGTCGAGCGGGTCGAGATGGATGCTTAACTGTAACTCGCTGTATTCGCCATAGATCGACGCCTCTGCCTCTCCTCGCATCGGAGCCTTTGGCTGATTCTTGATAGTATGGGTGAAGTCGAAGCGGTTTCTGGCTTCTGCGCCTTCAGGGGTAGCCCCATCCTCTAATGCGTCGTTGAGATAGATAACCTCATCGCCAACGGTGCACGACATCAGGAACTGTCCAAGATCTGTTAACGTCGGATCAAAGGCATTTGCAAACGGGCCATTAATACCTCCAACACCTTCCAACCAAGTGGTACATCTGAGGCTTTCGTCAGTCATGACATCCCTGTAAACGCCCTTAAAGCCTTCTAATCCTCCTGTCTGCTTCGGTCCTACCACATAAGTCTGACCATCCATCTGGAAGGTGCCATTGTCCGCGAGGGAGAAGTCGTACATCAACTTAAACTGTTCGTCTGTCGTATCGTAAAGGTACACCTGCTTGTCCTCTTCATACCATGCTCCCACTTTGCTCAGGTAATTTGGTTGTGCATAAAAATCATAATATGGATAATCAGGACTGACATATTGCTGGCACATCATCTGCTTGCAGGTCTTTCCGTCGATAATCGTGTCGCCATCGAAGTAGTAGTAGTAAACTATCTGCGCAGGATTTCCCGAATTTGCACCCCAAGCTTTCCAGACTTTATCATCTTCGACCATTGGGCGATAAGCAATGTTTACATCAGACTTGGGGTTTTTCAGGTCGTTGAAATCATCGGCCGTGAAGATACACATTCCGTCCTCATAGCATGATAAGAAGTTTTCTTTATGAAGGATACCATTCGAAGGCACGGGTGCAAATAGTTCCCAGATTTTCCAGCCTTCTTCACAACCCACGCCCTCGACAATAGGAGCTGAAGCGAAGTAGCGGGAGTGATTCAAAAGATCATAATAGAATACATGGAGTAATTGGTCATCGTGGAAGCGCATAGGTTCAATGGAAGTAAGCTTGTAGTGATATCCCTCAGGTGAAGGACAGTAACTATTGCCAACTGACATAGTAAAATCATAAAGCAGATGGTCACCAAGTTCACTGTCATACAGCCATATCTTTCCGTTCTCCTCACGAAGAGCACTATAGAATATATTGCTGTCTTCGCTTGTGCGATACATCTTAAAATAGGTCTTGCCGTCTATCTCTGTGGTATCGTTAATGACATATGAGATTTTCTTCGTCCATTGCACATCATCCCATAAGTTATGATAAGACTCTTGATAATTCCAAGTCTTCCCCTCTTTCAAGAAAGGATGGTAAGCTACTTCAGCAACGCCATTCGAAGCATCCGGATCGAAATATAAACTGTCAACTTTGACGGCAGCACTTGCCATCATCGGTACCAACATCATGGTAAGAAGTAATGTGATCTTTTTCATAACCGTTATTTTTTTATTTTTTTTCATTCGTGATTTTTATTTGCTTTTGAGTATCTGCTCCAGCGTGACATCGGGATTGGCTTCTCCGAACACGTCTTTCTTCAGCTTGAGCTTGCTCACGTTGACTTCGTCTTCGTTTGTCACGACTCGGCCATTCTTGCGTCCCTGTGGTAGCAAGCGACCAGAGGTCGAGCGCAAGCAAGCTTGATGGCTCTCGCTGCTCCAAACGCTCGGGAGTGAAAGCAAGACTTTCACTCCTCTCACTTAATCACGAACTTGAGCTTTCAGCTCGAGCTCGCTCACGCTCGGGAGTGAAAGCAAGACTTTCACTCCTCTCACTTAATCACGATCTTACGGCCGTTCACGATGTTCAGTCCCTTCTGCAAGGTGCTGATGCGCTGGCCTTGGAGATTGTAGATGTGAGGACTTGTCACTTCGTTTATCTCCGTCGTCTCTTCGATTCCCGTGGGCAGGGTGTTGAATTCGCCTGTGAATGACTCCTGGCTGTTCTCCACTGTGACGGTGTAATGGCCTTTGGCATAGCCGGAGATGTCGATGTTGAGGCCTACGATGGTGCTGGCATTGACGGCTTTCTCGTAGATGACATTGCCGGAGTCGTCAGTGATGCGCACCATATAGTCGTCGGCTAGCAGGTTGAGATTGATACCCAGCTGCAGCTTGTCGTATTCTCCATATACCGACCTTTCATCTTCACTCCTCCTCGGTGCCTTAGGCTTCGTCTTGATGGTATGGGTGAAGTCGAAGCGGTTTCTGGCTCCTGCGGCCTCCGGGGTGGCTCCATCCTCATATTCGTCGTTAAGGTAGATGACTTCGTCGCCAACGGTGCATGACATCAGGAAAAACGGATGGTATTCTTCACCATTATAGATATTATAATGCGGGCCCTCAATACTTCCGACGCCTTCCAGCCAAGTGATACAGTAATAGGGGTCTCCATCTGTGCACCAAAAAACATCTCTATGAACGCCCTTAAAGCCTTCTATACCTCCAGTCTGCCTCGGACCTATCACATAATAATTGTCAAACAGGAGAGTATCATTGGCAGCGAGGGAGAAGTCGTACATCATCGTGCCACTAAAGTACACTTTTTTATCCTCTTCATACCACACTCCAGCATTTCCGAATAAGGGGTATTGTGTAATAATAGCATAATCTGAATGATCTGGGCTGACATACCGTTGATACATCATTTTCTTGCAGGTCTTTCCGTCGACGATTGTATCACCATCAAAGTAGTAATACTCCACCATTTGCACAAGATTATTCGAAATACCGCTTCCCACCTTCCACACCTTGCCGTCTTCGATCATTGGGCGATAAGCCATCTGTGTCTGCTCATTGCTTCCATCACGGCTGAAGATGCAGACACCATCCTCATAGACAGACATCAGCTTTACAGTGATGCCGTCATCGGCATTGCGCCCGAAGGGGAACAGCGGTCCGCAGTCCTCATTGCCAATGCCCTCCAGCCAAGAAACGATACTACCGTCATGACATGTTATCTCAAACTGCCTCAGTGTCCGTCCTGCCATGTCGACGCAGTTCTCAGCAGTGCAGATATCCTCCTGTCCTCCATTAATGAATCCGGAGCCTACTTTCATGCTAAAGAGATATATAACGGAGAGGTCGTTGCAGCGTACCTTCCTGTCGGACTCCATCCAGTAGCTCTTGTCAGGACACAAGGGGCTATCGTCGCCCTCGGCACACATCACATAATAGGAACGTCCGTTGATGATGGTGTCGCCCGTGATGTGCAGCGAGTAGTTCCTGTAGAACGTATCCGTCCCTTCCTGCCAGCTCTCCTGGATGTTCCAGATCTTGCCTGTCTTCAGCATGGGATAGTAGGAGTCGTCGGGCACACCTTTGTTCCAGGGTATAACAGTGCCTTGGTAGAACTCCTTGAACTTGTCCACATCCGCCCAGTGCACGCAAAGGATGGTCGACGTGCCCATGCCATTGAAGATGCCTTTGTTAAGGCTGCCAGAAAAGAATTGTCCTTTGATGGTCAGGGTGTCGATGCTGCAGCCAGAGAACGAACTTTCACCTAAATTCCTGATGCTCTCAGGCAGGACCAGCTTTCTGAGGGAAGAGCAGTTCGCGAACATGTTACCGTTCATAGCCACGATACCTTTGGCTAAATTCACCTTCGTCAGGCTGCTGCAGTCCTTGAAGATTCCAGTGTTTACTACAGGAATCGTGGAAGGCAGGCTGGCTGTCGTCAGGCTGGTGCAGCCCATCAAGGCATAGAGGCCAAGAGAGGTCACACCCTCAGGAATGACGATCTCCTTCAGGCTGGTGCAGTCCATCAAGGCATAGTCGCCAAGAGAGGTCACACTCTCAGGGATGACGATCTCCTTCAGGCTGCTGCACTCACGCAGCATGTTATCACTGATTCGGGTAAGGCCGTTGGGCAATTCCACCTTTTCCAGTGCCGTACACGACAGGAAGCCCTCGTCCTGTATATCCGTCACGCTGCCAGGCAACTTCACGAAAGACAGATAGGGAGAGCGCGAGAAAGCCTCTGTTCCCACAGTCTTCAGCCCGTCGGGTGCCGTGTAGCTGCCTGTTGTGGCTCCAGCGGGATAGCTATAGAGCAGTGTCCCGTCGGCAGAGAACAGCACGCCGCCCTCTGATTTCAGAGCCTTGTTGCCTGCCTCCACCTCAATGGCCCTCAGGCTGTTGCAGGCAATGAAGGGATTGCCGCTGATAGTGCTTATCGTTGACGGAAGAGAGATACGTGTAAGCGTGGTGCAGCCAGAGAAGGCATGACGCTTCATACCGGTCACCTGATATGTCAGTCCTCCGTAGCTCACCTCCGACGGAATGGTCAGTTCTCCTTTCCAACGGTTCTCCTTTTCTATCACTGCTTCGTTGCTTGCATCATCCAGCCGGTACTTCAGCCCGTCGATCTTGACGATTCCCGACATCGGGTCGGCTGACACCACCCCTGTCATAAAGTCATCACCCTCGTAAAGAAGTTTTCCGTTTACCTCACACGTCACGAGGTGGCAGTAGTCGCCCGGAGTGTTGACAAACGGGTCGAACAGGTCTCTTCTGCCTCCTACACCAGAGACCCAGACCACCTGCCAGCCCTTCGTGTATTTGAAGATGATGCGACGCAGCTGTTCACCGTTGACGTTGACATTGTCTACCCGTTCCACCTCATACTTCGTCCCGTAACGGTCGGTAACCTGGTCGCCAGGCATCAGTGAGAAGTCATATAGCAGACTCCAGTCACCCCCGTTTTGGGCATAACGGTAGTAGACCTTCTGCTGCTCCTCATAGAGGAAAGCATACAGGTTGTCGCCACGGAAAAGCTTCTTGCACTGACGACTGTCGACGACGGTGTCACCATTCAGGCGCAGCTCATAGGGGAAGCCATACTCCCCAAACTCCGGCTGATACTTCCACATCTTGCCTTCTTCGAGCAGTGGGTGATATGGTATGTCTGTTGTCTCATCCGACAGGCTAAGGTCGATTTTTGTGTATTCGCCGTCCTTGTAGATCAGGAGGTCGGTATCTGTGCCAATGTAGATATTATCGCTGTCTATATCCATGCACATCCACCGCTTGCTCTCGAACGGGCAGGGATAGCTGGTGAATGCTCCGTTCTCCATCATCCTTAGCGGGCCATGATGGTCGGCCATCCACAACCGCTGCTGTGAGTCAAATTGCATGTCGTAGCAAATGTAGGAGCAGTCATAGCTTACGGACATATCATCGTTTATGAGTCTGGTCAACTTATTAGCTGCTGTGTACCAAATGCCACCTTCTTCATCCACAGCCATAGCTGTCACATTTCCTGCCCCTTGGGGCACGTCTGGGTGTTCCTTGAAGAAATAAACAGTTTCCTTGTCCTTGGTATATTTGACCAGTCCATAATCATAAACGAAGAGTCCGTAACTGGCTACCCACAACGCACTATCCCGATCCACACAGATGTGTCCAGAGAACGAGTAAACACTCTTAGAGCTAAATGTAAATCGTTCCACATTATTATTCGGGTCAACCTTAAAGCCCACGCCATAACTGCAGCTGACAAACATGTTGCCTTGCGTGTCGAACGTGATGTTTTCTATGCTAAGCACACTATAATTACTGTATTCCCAGTCTATCTTAATGCCGCTATGATGAAATTGGCCGTTGGAGTAGTACAGAATTTTACTCTCTGCTGTACCTATCCACACTTTTCCATCATGCACGGCAATCGCCCATGGGGTATAGCTCAGGCTACCTACTTTGACATCGAGTATTGTCTTCTCACCAGAGGCTTTGTTGATAACTACTAGATGTCCATCGAGCTTTGCCACATAGATATTTGCATCGTCATGTGCTATGTCCATAACAGCATGAAGATAAGGGCCGTCTCCGTTTTCCCTGGCAACATTTGCTGGATAGAAAGCATACATGCAGGTGGTGAATAGCGAAACCAACAAGACTAATAAACTCTTCTTCATAATGATGTTCCTTTCCAAATATGATGGATGAATACTATTTTTACGCTTCTTTAATACCGTTTATTTCAAAAGAACCCTATCACTTAACATAAACCTTTCGTCCGTTGACGATATTCAAGCCCTTCTGCAAGGAACTGATTCGCTGGCCTTGGAGGTTGTAGATGACTCCCTTGCCTTGGGTAAGGGTTGGGGTGAGGCCTATGCCTGTCATCTGTGCTTCGAACATGCCGGTGAACGACTCACGACTATTCTCCACAGTCACGGTATAACGGCCTCTAGCGTAGCTGGAGATATCGATGTTGAGGCCCATGATGTTGCCTGCGTTGATATTCTTCTCGTAGACAGCCTTGCCTGACTCGTTAGTGATGCGTACCAGATAGGCATCGTCGAGCGGGTCGAGATGGATGCTTAACTGCAACTCGCTGTATTCGCCATAGATCGATGGCTCTGCCGCCCCTCGCATCGGAGAATGAGGCTGATTCTTGATAGTATGAGTAAAGTCGAAGCGGTTTCGGGCTTCTGCACCTTCAGGAGTGGCTCCATCCTCTAATGCGTCGTTGAGATAGATAACCTCATCGCCAACATAGCATGCCATCAGATTCCACATAGGCTCTGCCAATTCTACATTAAAGACATTTCCTCTCGGAGAGCCGTAAATGACTCCGACTCCTTCCAACCAAGGGGCACACCGATATATGCTTTCTCCGTCTACCTGCTTAATGTCTCTATAAACGCCCTTAAAGCCTTCTATGCCTCCTGTCTGCCTCGGCCCTACCACGTATGTCAGACCATCCATCTGGAAGGTGCCATTGTCCTCGAGGGAGAAGTCATACAACATCTTCATCTGTTTGTTTGTTGCGCTGTAAAAGTACACTTTCTTATTCTCTTCGTACCAAGCCCCCACATATTTTAATGAGTTTTCTTGTGATATCTCATTAGCTGCCGCATAATCTGGGCTGACAAATCGCTGCCGCATCATCTGCTTGCAGGTCTTTCCATCGATGATGGTATCACCATCTAAGTAATAATACTGAACCCATTGCACAGGATTACCCGAGTTGAGTGCTCCAACCTTCCACACTTTATCGTCTTCGATCATTGGGCGATAGGCCATCTCTGTTTCGAGTGGAACAATAGCCCCGAACTGGTTCCAGGGACTTGTGGACTGATAGCTGTCAACGGATGATGCAGGCACATGAAGGGTAACCTGCGGGAGGTCAACATCTCCAAAGGTAAATTTGGTAGTATTGGGTACTGTCGTTGCATGGCAGTAAATATCCTTTAGGTTAGAAAGGTATCTAAAGGCAAAGTCATCAATATAATTTATGCTTTCTGGCAAATCGAATGACTGCATAGCTTTACAGCCACCAAAGGCATTTCTGCCAATAGTAGTGATACCAAACGGAATCATGACCTCGGCCAAATTGCTACAGTCTGCGAACATAGCAAGTGGTATTACTTTTAAATTTGGAGACAAGGCAGCACGCTTAAGCGACGTACAACCCATAAAGGCAGCAGTACCAACCGTCGCTACACTTTCTGGCAATGAGATAGATTCCAAGCTGATGCATCCTTCGAAAGCAGAAGAAGCAATAGTAGTTACCCCCTTTGGGATAAAGACAGAATTCAGTTTTTTACAATTCCTAAAAATATAACTAGGCAATTCTTTGATGTTTGATGAAAGAATTACTTCTTCTAAGTTCTTGCCATAACCAAAGACACTTAAGCCCAAGGTTTCTATGTCATTGGTCAATACTATTTTTTTCAGATGCTGGCTATTGAAAAACGCAGCAATTTTCGCTGTTTTCACACCGTCAGGCACGGTATACGACTCTCGAGGTGAGCCGGCGGGATAACCTATAAGAGTTTTCTTGTCGGTGCTGAAAAGCACACCGTCTACAGAACTGAACACAGGACTCCCTTCTTCCACTTCTATTGTCTCCAAAGACAAGCAACTGGAAAATGGGTTACTGGGAATTTCCTCTAAGCTGCCAAACTCTGTATTCTTGATCGTCTTAGGAATGATAATCTTTTTGATGGTATTATTTGATCCGAATAATTCCTCTACAATAGTGGTAACAGTATAATTCTCACCCTCATATTCTACTTCAGATGGTATCTGGATTATTTCTGCCTCATTATTCCATGGAATCTGATATAACAGTTTGGCTTGATGTGAGGTCTTCAACAATCGATATTTCAAGCCATCTATGACAACATCTTTTGTCTTGTATTCCAAGACTAACGGCTCACCCTCGGTCAGTTCTACCTGCCCATCAAACCACCAGCACGTTAAATAGAATTTGTTTTTCTCCAAACCACGCACTGTATAAGATATGTTGAAAGGACAAATGCAGTCCATTGGAGCAGGAATAACAGGAACCACGCTGATGACAACGGAGGGAGTATCATTGTTGCCACCAATCATTCTGTTTTCCACCTCGAAGCCTGTTGTACCGCAGTTACTGCTATAGTTAAGCAGGTCTACAGACAATATGCTTCCCTCCTTTGTAAGTTTGATTGTAGGCAAGGCAGATTCTTCGGCTCCCCTAGTTTGTGGCAGGCAGCCACTGCTAATAGGCTCTGAAGCAATTAGGTCCTCTTCTTGTGCCTTTGTTGATTTTACAATAAACAATGAAATGGCAATCAAGGTCAATGTAATCTTTTTCATATCTTTCTATTTTTAGTTATTTATTCCACTTATTTGCTTTTGAGTATCTGCTCCAGTGTGACATCGGGATTGGCTTCTCCGAACACGTCCTTCTTCAGCTTGAGCTTGCGGTGCTGGACGGCTGAGATGGTGATGCAGTAGATGTTGCCGATGGTACGGTTGCTGAGTCCCAGTCGGGTGAGGATACACAGGCGGATGTCATCTTCCTGCATGTTGGGGTACTCCTCCCTAAGGCGGGCAAAGCGGTTGTTGTCGATGGCGTTGAGCGTACGCTCTATCTCGCTCCACTCATGGGGCTTGAGGGTGATGAGTGAGTCGCCGCTTTGGTCAAGCTTCTTGATCACCTCAGTCCGCTCGAGGATGAAGTTCTGCAGGAATGTCACCACTTCGTTTGCCTGATGCAGCAGGGTCTTCTGGTGCTCTGCCTCCTGCCGCAGCTGATGTTTCTCCTGACGTTGTGCCTGCATCCTATACCTTACCACCACCACGATGGCTCCGATGACGATGAGCGATGCAATCACTACCGTCAGAAGCATACGCGCGTATAGCTGTGAGCGGTATTCCAGCCGCTGGTTCTCCATCTCCTGACTTAGCGTCGCCTGATAGTACTGGTCCTTCTGTTCAAGCGCCTTGTAATAGAAGTCCTCCGCTTGTTCGAAGGCTTCGGCCACGCTGTCTTCTACCTGTGTGGCTCCCAGCCGACGGAGTGCTATTCTGGCGAGGCTGCTCTGAACGATATAGGCCAGGTGCACATTGTCGCCGGCTTCAATCTGCCGATAGGCTGTTTCGGCCGAGTCGAGCATGTCGAGGCAGAGGTAGCTGCGGGCTAGAACCTGTAGGATGCCTGGCCTGAGGTCGGCAAGCCCCTCTCTGTCTCCCCCCTCTTGGGGAAGTAGGGATTTTGCCTGATGGGCATAATCGATGGACTGCCGATAGTCTTCCTTCGCCCATGCGATGTTAGCAAGGCTGGTGAGTGTCTGGCACATCAGGTCGGTCATCTGGTTTTTCTCAGCGATGTCGTATGCACGATGGACGAGATCGAGTGCTTCATCGTAAGAGCCCTCTGTAATGAATGCCACTTGTGCCGCGTATGTGCCGGCATAGTCGAGCAGGATGACAAGGTTGCGCTCATCGTCGGGATGCTGCTCATAGACGGTCAGGGCTTTCTTCATCAGTTGCAAGGCCTCCTCGGGATTGCCCTGGGACAAGGCATCTGCCAATCGCTGGTACGCGATATAATTGGTGTGCCAGTCCTCGGCCTTTTCCGACAATAGGATGGTCTTCCGGAGTAAAGTCTCACCCAGAAGGACGCTGTCGTTGGCCAAAGCAGCCTCGGCTTCCTCCAGACAGCGTGCTGCCGTCTGTGCATCTGACTCCTGTTGCGGATGACCGCAAGCTATCAGCAGGATGCCGATGATGAATATATGTAATGGTCTTTTAAACATAGCCATCGTTTTCTAGTTATTTCCTGGCTGCAAAGTTACGATTTTTTTTTCAAAGTTGTATCAGTTGCCTATGGAAAAGACGGGAATGAGGAAGAATTAAAAACGGCTAGATATCAGCGAAATATGAAATACAGACCCGTTCACCCTATGGAAAATTATTCATAGGGGTATGGAAAGAAAGCGAAAATGCCTTCAGAATGTATCTCTCGGGTCCAATAATGTATAAGAGTAAAAGTTACACCTCTTTCCACAAACGACCGAACAAATCCGCCACAAACGACCGAACGAATCCGCCACAAACGACCGAAAATCCACCAAAATATTTGGATTTATCAATTATTATTTGTACTTTTGCACCATCAACTGCATAAAGATGGATAAAATGTACAAACCGAGGATTGCCGATAAGCTGCTTGCCCGTAAACTGGCGGGCAAGGGGGCAGTATTAATAGAAGGGCCGAAATGGTGCGGCAAGACGACGACGGCTCGTCAGCAGTGCAAAAGTCAGCTTGACCTGGGTGACACCGATGCGCTGAAACAGAGCAGGCAGATGATGGAGATCAGTTCGAAGATACTGCTACAGGGAGGTACGCCCAGACTGATTGACGAGTGGCAGACAATACCAGAATTGTGGGATGCCATTCGCAATGAAGTAGACAAGCGAGGAGCTTTTTCACAGTTCATCCTCACGGGATCCAGCGTGACACCTCAAGCCGACGAGACCACACACAGCGGTACTGGCCGCATCGCAAGAATCAAGATGCGCCCGATGAGCCTGTTTGAATCGGGTGAGTCGACCGGAAGTGTCAGTTTGAGCAGTCTTTTCGAAGGGAACACTTTTGAACCGCAACCCAACAACATAGACCTGCAACGCATAGCCTATCTGACTTGCCGGGGTGGTTGGCCACAGGCAACGCTGTTAGAGGGTGACATCGCCCTGGACCAGGCATTTAGCTATGCTGATGATGTGACTGAACGCGACATACAGCGAGTAGATGGCGTAAAGCGCAGCGCAGAGCGCACAAAACTGCTGCTACGATCGTATGCAAGGAATATCTCACAGCAAGTGTCATATGGCACCATCAAGGCCGACATGCAGTCGAACGATGCCAATACGCTCGACGAGGATACCATCGCAGACTACATCAAGGCACTGAAAAAGCTCTTTGTCATTGAAGACCTGACATCCTGGAATCCTAATATCCGCAGTAAGTCGGCCATTCGTACTGGCGATACCCGCCATTTCGTTGATCCTAGTATAGGCACTGCCGCACTGGGCTTAGGTCCAAACGACCTGATTAACGATCTTGACTCATTCGGACTTATCTTTGAAGATCTGGTCGTGCGTGACTTGCGAGTATTCGCAGAAGCTCTCGATGGAAAGCTATATCACTATCGGGATAGTTCCGGGCTGGAATGTGACACCGTGCTGCATCGCCGTAACGGTACATACGCGCTGATAGAAGTGAAACTGGGTGGAGAGAAACTGATAAATGATGGTGCTGATGCACTGAAGACACTGGCCGAAACCATTGACACCACGAAGATGAAGGCACCTTCGTTTATGATGGTTGTCACGGCAGTGGGTCCATACGCCTACCAGCGTCCTGACGGTGTGTTTGTTGTTCCCATCGGCTGCCTGAAGGACTAGTCTAACTTTCCCGCGCCAGACGGAGTAGCGGACAAGCCTTCAGATCTTATTACTCAAAGTCCTGCTAGAGGTGGAGGGTATGCCCCATGCGCTGCTTCTTAGTCTGCAGGTAGCGGAGGTTGTACTCGTTGGGGGTGACTTCGATGGGCACGTTCTCTACAATGCATCTTGTGGCCACCAAGGTGACGCAGCATCTGTGCACCACAGCCGCATCGCGCCCCCAGCAGAGCCTCCGCCCCACAACAGGCTGTGGGGTGGGGGCGTCTTGGGGGAGAGGATGCACTCATTCTGAGAGCCGCACAGGGCGCACACTCCGGCCGTGGTAGCGGCTGCCGTTGTACGTGCCGATGAAGCCCGAGTGGAAGTACAGGCCACGCGCATTGTTCGGGTAGCTCCCGCCGAGCGTGCGCGACCAGTAGTTGCCGTCCGACCCCGCTTCGCCGAGCGAGCTATTGTCGCGGTCGCCTGCGGCGGGCAGAAAAATGAAGTTGCCTTCATATCCAGCAACCTTACTTGTGATTTTCCTGCCATAGACACCGTTTTGAGTGGTCCACTCAGTAGTAGTGTAATCGCTGTTGATCAGCTCTGCAAACTGTTCAATGCTCGGCATGCGCCAGGCCGGGCCCCAGTTGACGTAGGCGGCATCGTCCTCCAGGTCGAGCTCGGTCTTGTTGTCGGTAAAGCCGTTGTAGCCGTAACTACTGTCCGTGCAGTACTTGGTCATGGTCGACGAAGAGCCTTCGCACCACTTGTAGGTGCTCCAGTTGAAGTTGGTCTTCCCATCGTTGTAGCCAGCGGTTTCGCCCCATGCGAAGTAGTCGCCGTAGTCCTCGGGGCTCGTGGCACCGATGTTACAGGTGGCCCAAAGTGTGCCGCTGGGCAAGCCGAGGTCGACGTAAGTGCTGGGATCGAGAATGTATACAATACAGGTCGCCGTCACGCCACTGCCGTCAGCAGCCTCGCAGGTGATGGTGGCAATGCCGTAGCCGTAGGCAACCACGCAGCCATTCCTCAAGAAAGCAACATCCTCGTTACTACTGCTCCATGTGACGTTCTTGTTTGCGGCATTCTCAGGCAGAACGGTGGCAGTAAGGCGAACGAGCTCGTCGAGTTGCAAAACTGCTGTGGTCTGCGACAGCACGATGCTTGTCGCCATCTGTTTCACCGTTACGCTACAAGTGGCCGTCTTATTGTTGCCGCTCGTCTTGGCAGTGATGGTGCAGGTGCCGCCGGCGACGGCGGTCACGAGGCCATTGGCATCGACGGTGGCCACGCTCTCGTCGCTGCTCGTCCATGTGATAGTGGCGAAGGCTTCAGCGGGCGTGATGGTGGCGGTGAGCTGGGCGGTGGTGCCGCTGTTGATGGTGAGCGACGTCTGGTCGAGGGTGATGCCAGTGGCCAACGAGGTGGACTTGGTGTAATAGGTGAACACTCCTGTGGCATAGTCCACCGTGAGCAGGTACTCGCTTTCTGCCTTGATGATGGGCAGCACCTTGACCGGGCGCTTCTGGGCGCTGAGGAACAGCAGGCGGCCCGTCATGGGCATAAACTCATAGCTGGCAGCACCGGGATAGTCGGTGGTGCCGTCGTCGCTAAGCGTGAACGACCAGCCTTCCGGCGCATACCATGTGCCGACGACCAGCGCATTGTCCACCTTGAAAGGGTCGCCGCCCAGGCTGATGGTCTGCATGGGCGACTTGCCCAGAATCACGTCCACTAAGCTCACGGCATCGGCAATGGTGAGGTCGTTGTCGTCGTTCATGTCGCCCTTCACGATGGTCTGGGCATTCACGGCTGTTGCTGCGAAGAGCAGCATCAGGGTAAAGATTGTTTTTCGCATAGTTGAAATGGTTTTGCACAGATACGCACTACGCAGACGCTTCAGTTGCCATCTGCCTGCTGTAGGTTTGGAAGTTGCGAAGTTCAGAGTTCACAACGACAGACGTTCGAAAACGTCTTTCTCATATATGAGACCGCCCGCTGCCCACAAGTAGGCTGACAAGCGACGATGCAAAGGTACGAATAATTCTTCAATCGGCCAAATGATACGCCGTTTTTTCTGATTTAACGAACTGAAAAAGCAGAAAGTAAAAAGCCAAAGACTGCTATCTTTGTCACCATAAATGTTGCCCGCAACTCGATGAGTATCAGTCGATGTTGAAGAGGTGAATTTCATTTCCCGCCGAGTTCAAGCGTCTGCGCGGTATGGTGACGTATGCCCCCTCTTTGCGCACGTCGGCCAGCCTCTTGGATGATGCTTCCACGGGGCTTTGCTGTGCCTGGTGACCGATGCGCGCTACCAAAACAAGTTGTTTTGGTAGCGCAAGTCAATGCCTTTGATCAGCAAAGTCGCGATGCGTCATTTCTTCTTGGGCTGTTTATTGAACTTATACGTTACGCTGAAGAGTATGTAGGAAGGCAACGACACGGTGTGGGTCTCACGGATGCCGCGCTCGTTGACGACGTATGCCACGCTCTTGTATTGACGGAGTATGTCGATGGCTTGCAATTTCAGGCCTATCTTGTTTTTCAGTATCGACTTCGATATGCTCATGTCCCATTCGCACATCAACTTGTTCAGTTCGTCGCTCGCATAGCCTTGGCGTTTGATCAACACACACTCTGATTCCAAGTCTATGCCGAGAGGAAGATTGGCCGTGAACCAGATGTTGCCCTTATAGTCCCATGTATCGCGATAGCCCATGTCGGCCCGCCCACTAAGCGGCTTCCTCCATTCGGCGCTCAGACGGAACCCTCCCAAAACGCTCTTATAACGGCTGCGGAATTGCGCGTGAGCTTCCTGATTGAGCTCATTGTTGTCAAACTGCGTGGGCATACCCGTAGCTCCATCGGCAGTGAAGTTCTTCATCCGCTGGTAACTGCTCCGCAGACTGAAAGTGAAGGTGACTTTGAGTTTCGACCATCCGAAGAGCAGTTGCCCCCGGTTGTTGAGCTGCAGCTCCCATGTGCCGTTCACATTGTCGGGCCTGTTGGTGTACACGCCCGTATCATAGCGGTAGGTGCTGACGATTCGGTTGAAATAGTTTATATAAGTCAAAGTGTGGCGCAGATAGGCCGACCTGTTCTTCATCGGCCAGTCCCATGAAAGGTCGGTCTCCCATGTGGCGGGTGACTTCAGGTGGGCATTGCCCTGATAGATGTTGATGCGGTCGGAGGTCAGGGGCAGAGTGATGAGCTGTGTGGCATCGGGCAGCTTACGGCTCAGCGCTGTCTGTGCATAGAACCTCCACAACGAGCTGCTGGCGTTGTCACCCCGCCATTTGGAATAGGTGAACGACAGCGAGGGCTCGAAGAACACTGGCGACTGCACGAGAGAGGTGTCGACCGTGTACCGTGTGTAGCTCGTGTGGCGGTCGGTGAACGACAACGGCAGATACATATATATGGATGTGCGCAGCTTCTTGTCCTGAACCAGCGACTCGTACTTATAGTCCATACCCACGGTGTATCGGCTCTCGCTCATCCGCCGGTCATAGCTGTTTATGTCATCGGGCAGCAGTGAGGTGGCATCCATGATGGTCTCGTGGTCTTTGTCGCGGTTGTATTTGTATCTGACATAGAACTTCATGTCTGTGCCAAAGAACAGACGCGATGTCTTATACGAGGCGTATGCTCCGGCACCGACATGGGTGTCGGGACGGTCGATGGCCTCCGCGACATCGTTCTGCCGGCGGCCTTGGCTCCACGTCAGGTAGCGGTTGAAGCGGTCGGTATCGGCGCTGCGCCTTGTGTAGTCAGCCTCTGCGTTGCAGTCCAACAGGTCGCCGGAACGGAGCTTTTGGGAAACATAAAAACCCTGCGATGCTCCGTACTCTTTCTGCCGGCTCCTCACCCAGCGGTTGCGCGCACTGATCATGGAAGGGTCGCCAGAGTGCCACTCCTTGCTGAAGAGGGAATCAAGGACGATGAGTCCACCGTCCAGGCCGGTGTCGGTTTCTGACTCAAAATAGCGCTCATCGCTCTCCTCCTTCCTGTTGTTGAAGTTCAGCCGCGTCCTGCTCTCCATCCAGAAGGGCAGCTTCAGCGTGTAGTTGTTGGCCAGCGATACGCCTAGGCTTCTGTTGATGCGTGAGTTTTGCAAGGTGCTGAAGGTGCTGGCACCGTTGTGGAACGTCTCTTGAAACTCGTCGCTGCCCCGCTTTGCCTTTTTGCGTGTCAGCTCCGCCGTCAGCACGTTCTTATGGTGCTTGTGCTCTGTCAGTAGCTCTGCCGTCAGCAGATGACTGGTGGTGCGCCCGTCTCTCGAGGCATTATCGTCGAGCCAGCCGCTGGATGAATAGTCGTTCATGTTCAGGTTGTTCATGCCGCCCACGATGGCAAACCGCGAGACATCGGTGAAACGAAGACCGAACAGGCGGGCGAGGTAGGCATGCTCCGTACCGGCCCCCACCCCCACATTGGCCATATAGCCCTTGCTGTATTCCTTCTTCAGGTTTACGTCCATCACGTATTCCTTCTCGGCACTCTCGTCGCGCAGTGCCTTGGCCTTCTCGGTCATCTGGTCGTACACCTTGATCTCCTTCACCGTGTAGTACGGCAGGTTCTCCAGCATCAGGTTGTTCTTGCCACGGAAGAAATCCTTGCCGTTGAGCAGCAGGTTTTCCACCTTTCTGCCATTGACGAATATCTCGCCCTGCTTGTTCAGCTCCGTGCCGGGCATCTGCTTAATCAGTGCATCAAGCATCGAGCCGTCGGCCACGTTGAAGGCATCGGCATTGTACACCAAGGTGTCGCCGCGATAGTACATCTTTACTTTCGTGGCCGTCACCACCACCTCGTCGAGTATCTGGTAGGTGAAGCGACTTTTCCGCTTCATGAACTGGTCGGGCAGGCTATAGTAGTTCTGCTTGCCCACCTGCTTCAGTGAATGGGCGGTGAGGAGCGTCTGGTAATCGGGATGCACCATCTTGATGATGCACGATCGGAACGCCTTGTCTCTTTTCACCTTGAACGAGCAGCGGCCGTTGTTTGACTGAAGGCTGTCTATCACTACGCTGTCCTTGGTCATCAGGTAGGCCTTCACGTCGTTGACGCTCGCCCCTGTAAAATTGTCAAGGACATTAAAGTTCATCCTGTAGTACTCACGTCCGATGCTCGGATCCAGATTGCCCGATACAATTACGACTTGCGCCTGTGCCGCCATGACGGCAAGCGCGAGGATGATGGTGATGAGTTGCCTTCTGTTCATGATGGTCTTTATTTCTTTTTCGGGTTCTTATTCCAGTGATACGCCAGATGGACCATGACGTAGTGCGGGAGGGAGCGGTACCACGTTTCGGTGTGGCCTTGGGCGTTCACGGAGTACTGCGTATTGCTGAGTTGGTGCAGCAGGTCGAAGGCTTCGATGCGGGCGATGAGTTTGCCTTTTAGGAACGGCTGGCTGACGGAGGCGTTCAGCACGTTCGCTGCTGCCATAGCCGCGACGCGAGTACATGTTGCCGTCGGCTGAGAGCGTGGTGTTCAGGCGTGGCAGGGTGTAGCGGGCGGAGAGGCCGTACTGGAAGTCGGTGGCATTGATGGACTCGAACATGTCGAGAGCAGACACGGTGTGGCGAAGTGTCAGGCTGCCGAAAGCCTCTAAGCGTAGCTCCTTCCTGGTGAATGCAAATGATGACCTGTCGCTGACAAGCGTGGTGTTCACCTTGCTCAGCACGGCTTGTGTGGAGCCATCCACAGAGGCGATGTCCACAGAGTGCAGGTAACTCGCACTCGCCCTATTCTCAAACTTGAAGCATTGCTCCCTGCCAAACGATATGCTATAGTTGGCATCACCCTTCAAGTCCCAGTTGCCGTTCACATTTTCCGGCCTATAGGTGTAAACGCCTGTAGTGGGGGTGAACGTGAAGCCGTTGGCTATCTGGTTGCCGTAGATGTTGGCCGATACACCGAACGACAGCATCGTCACGGAATGGCATTGTCTGCAGGAAGTTGGCGGCGGCGGTCAGATACGAGCTTGATGCACGGAATGTATATCTGTCGCCTTTCCAGATGCTCTCGTAGGAGAGCCTCGGATTGACGACCGTATAGTTTCGACTGCCAATCGTGTCTATCCTGCCTCGTGTGTATTCCATCCGTTCATGGGTGAGGGTCAGCGGAAAGGCAAACTCAACGTTGCGTTTCGTCCCTTTTCCCTTTGTCCTGCGCTGACCGATGTTCAGGGTCAGCGCATGGGACGTCGTGGCATCCTTATAGTTATAGGTATTGTCAAGGTCGATGCACGAAGCCATCATGTCGGCCATCGACGGAAGAAGGCGCAAAGGCTGGTTGGCTGCCATCGTCCACTCTGCGAGGCGGTCGAGACGGAAGATGTTGTCACGGTCTGTCACTTGTCTATGCGTGGGATGATAGGTGAGCGACACGGCAGGGCCTTTGAGGAAGGGCACGGTGTATTTCACCTTCAGGCCGTAGTAGTTCTCCTGCGAACTGGCTTTGTCGTATTCGTGGCGGTAGTCGGTCTGTGGTGTCAGTAGCCTCTGCGATGTCATGTTTCTGCCAAACAGTTCATGCTCGGCAGAAGCGTGCTTGTATCTTGCAGTGATAGTCACCTCGTCGCCCCATGCCAGTTTGCGCGTGGCATCGGCACTCAGCACCAGCTCATTGTCGTACCCCTCCCTGTATTGCTGCGATGAGCGGAAAGACAGGGTATCGGGCAGCGTGATGTCAGTGAGCGACGATGCGTATGTGGACGATGCGTTGCCGTGCCTGCTGCTGTGGTCAAACAAGATGTCGCCAGCGACCCACCATTTCTTCGTCACCTGCCAGTAGTCATAGACGCTCACGTTGGTCTCTTTCGTGTCAGACAGGCTTTGCGAGCGTGAGAAGTTTGTGCTGCCGTCAGCGAGGAAAGTCTGCGCCGTGGTTCTTGATTCCATGTCGGTGCCAGTCCCCGTCACCTTGGTTCTAAGGCTGTTGCGGAACGTCCTGTCAGGACTTTCCCAGAACACCTCACCGCCCGCCATGCTCTGCTTCTTCTCACCGTTCGTGTCCCGTGCGCCTCCCCATTGACCGTCGCCGACAGGACTGCTCGTGTCGTTGGTGTTGTTCGCGTTGCCATACAGCGTGATGCGCGAATTGTCGGTGAAACGTAGCGCGAAGGCACGCCCCATATAGCGGTCGTGGGTGCCATAGCCAGCCTCCACATTGCCGAAGTAGCCTTGCCGATATATCTTTTTCAGCTGCACGTCCATGACATATTCCTTGTTCTCAGCCTCTCGTCCGAGGAATGCCGACAGGTCGGTTGTGCGGTTGTAGACTTTGATGTCCTTCACCGTGTAGTAAGGCAGATTGCGGAGCATCACCTGATTGTTTCCACGGAAGAACTCGCGGCTGTTGAGCATCAGGTAGTCCACCTTCTTGCCGTTGACGAAGATTTCTCCGTTAGACTTCAGCTCAGCGCCCGGCAGTTCGCGCACAAGGTCGTCGAGCATCGACCCCTGCGGCAGGTTGAACGCCGTGGCATCATAGACAATGGTGTCGCCCCGTTGCACCATTTTTATTCTCGTCGGACGGACGACGACCTCGTTTATCGTCAACTCTTTCCACGTCTTCCTTTCCATCAGGATAACAGGCAGGCCAATCTGTCGGTTGCGTCCGATATTCTTCAAGTGGTATGGCAGATAGGCCGTCTCAAACTCCGGATGCGTCACCCTCACAATCAGCTGTTGCGGCACACGGGGCATGTCGTGCTTCACCCATAGCGTGTAGCCATCGAGTGCCATGACCATCAGCGAGTCCTCGATGATGGTGCTATCGGCACGCATCAGCGTCACCGTCACATCGGGTATCGCCTGGCGTGTGAAGGCATTCTTGATCTGGCCAGTCAAAGTGACAGTTTCCTGTGCCTGCGCTGCTACCGTCAGTACAAGGGCCAACATGGTCATTACCAGCTTTTGCATGCTGATCAATGTTTTGCTATTATTCATGTTTGCTTTCGTATAACGAAAAGACTGCTGCAAAGTTACTCACAACCGAGGAAAAAGCCTCCGCTTTCACTTTGCATTTCTTGGCAATTGAACTCAGGACACGAAAACAGGAGTTTACAAAACTTTGCAAACTCCCATTAAGTCCCTGGCACTCAGAGCGTCGCTATGAAGTCGTCCCAATCTCGACTGCCGCCCTTCTTATGGAACACTTTCTGGTACGATCGGCTTCGTATGCTGCTGATGGTGGAGGCATCCTTGCACATCACGGTGGAAATGTCCTTCAGCGGAATCCTCAGTTTCAGCAGCAGCGACACCTGGAATTCTACGTCTGACAGGCGGAACGACCGCAGCGTGGTGGCGAAGTCGGGATAGACGGGGCGCAGGGCCTCCTCCATCTTCTGCCAGTCGTCAGGCGAGAGGCGCCCCGTGTCCTGTATGCGCTGCCTCAGCGCTACATAGTAGTCGGAGTTGAAGAAGTCGGCAACCACCTCTGCCCTTGCATCGGCCACCTTCTTCGGCATCAGCTGGTTTCGCTGCTCTATCTCGTGCAGCCGCTGCTCTATCTCTTTCTTCTTCTTCCGCATCAGCCAGCCATAGATAGCGAAAAAGAGCGCAATGACGACAGCCGCACCAATCGCCCACCAGAGCAACGTCATCCGCCACGCATACTCCTTATGGCTCAGTGCCAGCAGGAATGCTTCCATATCCTTGGCCTGCTGAATCATCTCCACGCGGCTCACTTCGGCGATGTGGTCGCGCTCGCTGTCGGTGATGCGCCGCCAGGTCTCCGTGGCACCTTGCCAGCGGACGGTCATGGAGTCAGCGCTGTGAATCGTGGCATCCATCGTGACGCCCCCTTCTATGTACCGCCCATCCCGTACCTTCCACGTCGTCGTGTGCTGAGGAAACAGGTGCTCCTTGTCGCCCTGCCGCTGCATATAGACAAAGTAGTAAGTGCCGTCGGCGGAATACACCTTGTAGAAGCTCTGGCCCATCTCGTTCGGATAGGTCACGATGGTGCTGTCGGGCAGTACTTCCTGCTCTCGCATCCACACGCCCGTAAGGTCTGTCTCGGCAGGCTTGGACATGCAGGCAGCAAGCAGCACTACCGTAGTGAGTGTCGCTAGGATTGTCCTGGTGACATTAAACCGCTTGCTATGATCCATATATTGCCTAGAGGTGGAGGGTATGCCCCATGCGCTGCTTCTTAGTCTGCAGGTAGCGGAGGTTGTACTCGTTGGGGGTGACTTCGATGGGCACGTTCTCTACAATGGACACCGAGGTGGCGCAGCATCTGTGCACCACAGCCGTAGTCGCGCTCGTCGGCCTTGAAGCCCAGGCATAGGTTGGCATCTACGGTGTCGTAGCCTTCCTCCTGCAACTTGTAGGCCGCCAGCTTGTTCATCAAGCCTATGCCACGCCCTTCCTGCTGCATGTATACGATGACACCCTTGCCTTCTTGCTCGATCTTCTCCATCGCCTTGTGCAGCTGCTCGCCGCAGTCGCATCGGCGGGATCCCAGGATATCGCCCGTCATACAAGAGGAATGTACGCGCACGAGGATGGGCTCGTCTTCCTGCCACTGGCCTTTGATGAGGGCGAAATGCTCCTGTCCGTTCGACTTCTGACGGAAGGGCACGATGCGGAAATGACCGTGCTCAGTGGGCATGTCTACCTCCTCACCGACCTCGATGAGCGACTCCTGCTGCAGGCGGTAGGCGATGAGGTCTTTGATGGAGATGATCTTCAGCTGGTGCTTCTTGGCGAAGACCTGCAACTCAGGCATGCGTGCCATTGTGCCGTCGTCGTTCATGATTTCCATCAGCGCTCCGGCTGGATAGAGTCCTGCCAGCTTGCAGAGGTCGATGGCGGCCTCGGTATGTCCGCTGCGACGCAGCACTCCGTTGTCCTGGGCATAGAGCGGGTTGATATGTCCTGGACGACCAAAGGTCTGAGGCGTAGATGCAGGGTCGGCCAGTGCACGGATGGTGGCAGCACGGTCGTGAGCCGACACTCCTGTGGTGCAGCCCTCGAGTTTGTCGACGGTGATGGTGAATGGTGTGCCGAGCATGGAGGTGTTCTCGCTGACCTGTCGTGGAAGGTCCAGCTCCTCACTGCGGCTGATGGTGATAGGTGCACAGAGCACTCCCCGTGCATATTTCAGCATGAAGTTGACCATCTCAGGCGTGATCATCTCTGCTGCGCAGATGAGGTCGCCCTCGTTTTCGCGGTCTTCATCATCCACCACGATGACAAACTTTCCTTCATGAAAGTCGGCGATGGCCTCGGCTATGGTGTTGAGCGTGGTATCCTGCATTGTATTTTTTCTTTGGAAAGGGTTAACTAGGTTTGTATGAACTGTGATGTATGCGTGACAATGGCTTGGCTGGTCTTCTCGATGGTCTTCAGATCCTTATGCAGACGCAGGCGGAAGCGCAGCATGCGGATGTAGAAGAACAGTCCCAGTGGCAGCACGATGCCAGTGATGGCATTCAGCCAGCGGCGTCGGAAGGGACGCGTGTGAGCATGAGTGGCCAGCACGGGATATTGGTTGAGCAGGTGGATAACCTGCCTGTCGCGTGAGTTCGACAGATCGTCGATGACCGTCTCCAGACGCTCGTTGATGTCCATGATCTGCTGGTCGTCGCCAGGCCGGAAGAACACCTTGATGGGGTTGGGCCATCGCAGGAGGTGATGCTCCTGGTGGTAGGCGTCGATCTCGGCGTTGATGAGACGCAGCTGCTCTGCATCGGCCGAATAGTCGGGATCACTGATGATGACTTCTTTGCCTGTGATATTCCGTTTCTGCCGGAGTCCGAGCATGCGTGACAGCAGCAGCCGGTAGGCATCGATGTTGAATACTGCCGAGTCGTTGTTGGCCTTATATGTGAAGAAGATGGCCAGAGGAGCCAGCACCATCGTGGCGATGGAACGTCCGAACCATACGGTCCAGTTGTCGTCGCGAGCCATGCGTAAGCCTGAGTCGTCGAAGATGAAGTAGACGATGTACACCAGGACTGAGATAATGACGGGCACTCCCAGTCCGCCTTTGCGGATGATGGCTCCCAGCGGTGCTCCGATGAAGAAGAAGATGATGCACGACAGCGCCATCGTGAACTTACCGATGATTTCCAACTCGTGCAGACGCTCCTGCCGATGCAGGAACTTGGCATGATCGGCTTTCATCATCACGTCGTTAGCGCTTGACTGTGCCTGTCGGGCTGCGTTCTTGGTGATGCTGCGCTGGGCCTCAATGTCCAGCTTGGCGTAGATTGTGTCCAGATTGGGCAGCTCATTCTTCTGAATGGCCAGTGTCAGACGGATGGAGTCTTCGCGTTTGATGGCAGGATCGGTAAAGCTATAGCGCTTGGCATCCTTATAGAACTGTCGACCGATGGAATCATTGCCGTGACGGATAGAGTCGAGGTCGTGCAGGATCTGCATCGTGCTCTTGGCCTTGGCATTGCTGGAGAAGGCCGATGCATCAGCCAGGTTGAAGTCGCCGTCGAAGTCCAGCAGTATCTGTTTGTAGGCGAAGGTCTCACGGCGATAGGGCACCTCTGCCGCTCCGCCCATATCCTGCTGCTTCATGTTCTCGAACCACTCTCCGCTCCACAGGGTCAGCAGCAGGTGCTTCTTCTCGGCCGTCGACTGCATCATGCCTGAGTCGGCAAGGATGATGGCCTGGTCTTCGTACGAGCCCGTCTGCCGGTAGATCATCATGCCATAGAGCATGCCTGTGTTCATGTCTTTCTTCTGGACATAGAGGTTGGTATTGGGGATGCCATCGTAGAACACTCCCTCCGGAATCTCCAGCTCAGGACTTTTCTGCTTCATCGAGACCAGCAGCTGGGCCAGGTTCTTGTTGGCATCGGGGCCGATCTTCTCCTGGAAATAGACGGAGAGTCCTGCTATCATAAGAACGATGATGATGAGCGAGCGCATGCTCTGCAACAGCGAGATGCCTGCTGACTTGATGGCTGTCAGCTCTGACGACTCACCCAGGTTTCCGTAGGTGATGAGCGATGAAAGGAGTATGGCAAGGGGCAGGGCCTGGGGCACCATCATCAGTGCCATATACCAGAAGAACTGTGCCAGCACGTCGAGTGTCAGTCCTTTGCCGATAAGGTCGTCGACATATCGCCACAAAAACTGCATCATCAGCACGAACTGGCAGATGAAGAACGCAGCTATGAACAACAGCCCGAATTGTTTTGCTATGAATATGTCGAGTTTCTTGATCCGGAACATATCGGGGTGCAAAGGTAGTAAAAAGTTAGGAGTTAGGAGTTAGGAGTGAGGAGTTATTTTGTCTACCTTAATATTTTTTATCTATTCTCAAGCCTTCCTGCCCTTGTCTCTTTATTCTTCACTCTTCACTTTTCACTTTTCACTTTTCACTTCCTCACAGTCCGCTGGACTGGTGCAGCCTTTCCAGATTGCCGTCCCAGAGTTCGTGCAGGTCGTCGATATCTTCTGGTAGTGAGTAGTCAGTGACGCAGAGGCATACCTGCTCAGTCAGTTCGCTACGCCCTATGCGCATTTCCCAGTAGGCTTCAGGGTCCGACTCGTCAGTCCATTGCAGGCGGATGTGGCTGTTTCTCTCGCGTTCCACGATATTGGCACGCATGGTATGGTGCTCTCCCCAAATCTCTCCCCATGTAAGTTCCAAGATGCCGTTCTTCTCCTCTACACGGTCAGCTATCCAGCGCTCCAATCCGTGGTCGGTACTCATCAGACTCCAGAGGATGTCTGGCTTGCGGGCATTTAGCGGGTATTCTAATTCTAGTCTCTGTTTCTTCGAGTTCATCTGGTTAGTACGTCTTTAGTTGATAATGATATTAGAGAATAACGTTTTACTACCTTTCGGGTGCAAAGATACAAATAAAATGAGAATCATCGGCAAAAAAAGTGGATATTTTTTGCGTAAAGTCCTAAATAAAGTTAACAAGAAGGATTTTCTTTGGGCAAGGTTTTCCTGTTTTGATGAAAAGTAGTACCTTTGCACCCGCTTAACAAAAAGATGATGGCGGGATAGCTCAGCTGGTTAGAGCGCATGATTCATAATCATGAGGTCGCCGGTTCAATCCCGGCTCCCGCTACCAACGAAAGAGAGAGTTACACGAGTAGCTCTCTCTTTCGTTGGTGTAGGGGGAAAACTATAGGTTCAGCAGGCACTGACAGCCTAAGAGTACGTCTTGCCACGTAGCCTCGAAATCACCAGTATACCAAGGGTCGGCTACGTCACCCGGGCGAGGGGTAAAGTCCATAAGTTTGCAAATCTTGCCTTCAGGGTCGCCTCCACAGATGCGGGTCATGTTGCGTATGTTCCATTCGTCCATACCGATGAGCAAGTCGAAGCGGTCGTAGTCCGATCGATTCATCTGTCTTGCCGTCTTTCCCTTGCTAGAGATGCCGTGCTCAGTCAGCTTCCTTCTGGCAGGCGGATAGACGGCATTGCCTATCTCCTCAGTCGAGGTGGCAGCCGACTCAATATAATACTCATGCGATAAGCCTGCCTTGCTCGCAAGGTCCTTCATGACAAACTCTGCCATCGGACTACGGCAGATGTTGCCGTGACACACAAATAGGATTCTCTTCATATCGCGTGCAAAGGTACGAATAATAATCCGGAAACGTGCTAATGTCGCGTGATTTTTACACTCAGCACCTCTTCAATCATGCCTATGATGTCGTCGAGTTGCTCGCCGCTGAACTCACCTGTCAGGTGACGGGTGCTGTCGTTGGCTTCCAGCGTGACGCCGTAATAGCGTCCCAACTGACTGAGCACGTCGGGCAGGGGGGTGTCGTTGAAGCTGAAGTGGGCCACGTCCGGCTCCTCGTGGGTAGATACGACAGACTCTGTAGCCGGTGTCGGCAATGGCTGTTTAGGCTTGGACAGCTGCCAGGTGAGCACCGATGCGAAGGCCACGATGCACAGCAGCGAGGCGGCAGCGGCCACCCAGCGGCGTCTGATAGGGCGTGGACGTAGCTTCTTCAGCGCGGCCTCAGGGTCGAAGCGCCCTTCCGCATAGTGTCGGAGCACGAAGTCTTGTTCTTGGTCTTTAGTCTTTTTCATATTTGGTATGTCTTTATTTGCGCCAGTCGACGATGAGATGGTTGGGGTCGGCCAGTGTGGGGGTATCTACGATGTGTCCATCCTGTTCGATGCGCCAGAATTGGAGTTTGCCATTTCCATACTGATCGAAGGCATTCAGGTTGAAGCTGTGCTCATAGTCATCGCCAAAGAGTGCCGGACTGCTGACGAGGTAGTCGTAGAGGAATTGTGAGGTATGGAAACCTTCCATGTCGCTCATCTCGTAGAGGTAGGGCAGTGGTAGGCTGACGGTGAGGGCAAGGAAGGTGTCGTTGCGATGCTGCCCGTCGGCAGTCGTCGTGTGTTCTGTACGCAGTGCCACCGTCGCCGTCTCGTGGGGCTTGGCAATGGTGCGGCCTGAAAAGAGCAGGCGGAAGCGCAGCAGGTCGTTCTCCCATTCGCCTTCAGCGTTTGGTATCAGTGGCAGACTGGCCAGTGGGCCGCTGACGGCAGGGAAACGCATCTCTACCGTGAACAGGCTCCCTTCCACACGCAGATTGGGATAGCCACTCTCCATGATGATGTGAAGGGTGTCGCTCTTCATGGTGTAACTGTTGACAACGGTGCGGTCGGGCACGTAGCTGACGCTGATATCCTGTTGGCCGTTGTGGGCATGCCGCTGATAGTCGTAGTCGAAGGTTCGCTGCAGCACGATGGCATCGTAGTTGCCCAGTTGGACAGCGGTATGCGGGTCGATGGTGTAGACGTAGTCGCGGTCGTAGGGGTCGTGGTAGGGTGTTGCCGGCTGGAAGGCGAGCAGCGTGCCTGTGCCTCCCCAGGGCAGGCGTTGCTGGCTATGCAGGTCGTAGCTGATCGGTTCGCCCGTTTCCACGCCTACGACGTTGATGGGCTCGCCACGCTGCAGCAGGTCATTGCCGCCGGTGTCCTCTATGTAGATATAGACGGAGGGGTTGAAGGTTGTGGTAAGTATGTCGCCGATGCGTAGCTCATCGTCGTTGCTGCATGCTGCCAGGAGCACACAGCCTAGTAGGATAGGTATCTTTTTCATTCGTCAGTGTTTTGTGTTTCCACGGTAATCCATTCACTGCCTGAAGCCCAGAAGCCAGCCACGAGCCCCAGCCCACCGCTGACATTGCTGTAGGTGGGTGTGAGCTGGGCGAAGCCGCCTTGCGCCAGCTCGTTGTTCTCGATGTCGTTGATCGACTTCAGGTAATGGTAGTATTCGGGCGTAAGCCTATAAAGCTGTACTTGGAAGCGTGGATTCCGTATGCGATTTTCCAGGTGGTTGACTTTGACGTTCAGGTGGAGCGTGTACTGCTGGCCATTGATGTCCCTGTCGTTGAAGAAATAGAAGCGCTGATAGAAATCGTTCTCAAATCCGAAGTCCTCGTCGATGGCCGTCAGCCTGTTGAGCAGGGGCTCGTCGTTGACGTACACTTGCGGCCAGTTGGCGTCGATGCCGAGGCCTTGGACGTCGCCCTTGACATGAACACGCACGGCATAGTAGTCGGTGGAGGCGGCAGGGTCGTCAAAAGTAGCGGGCAGTTGGTAGAAGTCTTGTGCGCTGCCCCAATCGGCATCATATTCCGTGATGAGGCGCACTTCCTGCAACGTGATGGCCGTGCTTTCGGGTACGGTAGTATGGGCCTCCGCACGACCATAGTCATCATGCTCCACCAGGAGGCTGACGTGATCGCCCGTCTGATGGCTACCGATGACGTAGAACGTGCCGTCGGCTAGTTGTTGCACCTGTCGGGGTTGGCCGTTCACGGTGTAGCTGACGCGGGCGTTGTGCAGCAGGATGGCCTTGCGGATGTCGGTGACCTTTCGCACGCCCATGCTGTTGCTGACGCTGATGTAGGTGGTGTCGGCCTGCGAGGGGAAGCAGTAGACCACCAGCTTTGAGAGGTTTCGCAGCGAGTCGATGTCGAAGTGGTCGCGGCAGGAGGTAAGGGCTGTGGCTGCTATGATACAGCAGCATGCAAGACCGAAGAGGGGGCGTATGGTTCTTTTCTTCATGATCGCTTTAGAATTTGATGGTGTAGCTGAATGACGGGATGATGGGGATGTAGCCCCGTGTCTTTATGCGGAAGGCCTGATGTCCGGCCAGGTCGACCTTGTTGCTTTCCAGCGGTGTGTACTCGATGTCGTTCCACAGGGTGTTCAGGTGGCAGTAGGCATTATAAACGGAGAGGTTCCAGATGCGCTCGTGGCCGTGCTTCGTGGTGTGGCGGAAGTTGAAGCCCAGGTCCAGGCGGTGGTAGGCGGGCAGGGTGATGTTGTTGGGCTGCTCGTAGATGAACTTCGTCTCGTTACGTTCCTCGTAGTAGCTCCGCTCGCTGTAGTAGTCAGTAGGCTGCTGAGGCTTCCCGTCGGGCAGGTTGGGCATCTGCACGTACTGCGTGGGGAAAGTCATGTGGTTGCCCGTGTGGTAGGTCCATGCAGCATACATCTGGGCCTTCTTGCTGATGTTCCAGCGCATGGTTAGGTTCAGCTTGTGTCGGTTGTCGAACTTGTCGTAGTACCATCCACCTCGGTAGAACTCGTCGAAGCGGCGCTCGTTCCAGGAGAGGGTGTAGGCCATATTGGCCTGCAGGCGTTTCCCACGATACTGGGCGTCCAGCTCCAGGCCGTAGAAACGTCCGCGCCCGTCTGTCACCTCCATGTCCCACTTTTCGGCAGGGGGCTCCAGGCCCGACCAGCTGCTGTACTGCAGCAGGTGACGCGTCAGCTTGTAGTAGGTCTCGGCCATCAGCGTCCACCGTCGTGTGGGCTGCCAGTAGATGCCAGCCGCCAGTTGGTGGGAGTGCATGGGCCGTAGGTGCTCGGTGGTGGGCACCCAGTAGTCGGTGGGCAGTTCGAGGAAAGCATTCGAAATCTTGTGCACGTACTGGGTCATCAGCGTATAGCTGGCCTTGGTCGAGAGGGTGGGCGACAGCTGGTACTTCACGGCTAAGCGTGGGTCGGCACTGGCAAGGGCCTTGCCGCCAGTAGCGAAGAGCGAGATGTTGACGCCGCCGTTCAGACTCCACCGGCTGTTGAGCGTCACCTGGTCTTCGCCATAAAGCGACAGCTCATGGGCTTGATGACGGTTGCGCCCCTCGGCACTCAGGGTGTCCGCCTGCTGGTAGCCGCCCCAAACGTGCAGCTGACTGTTGGTCTGCGGCTGGAAGAGATGGAAGGTGTAGTCGTGGCCGAAGCGTATGTGGTGGCGTGGCGACGGGCGGAAGTCGAACTCCGAGCGGTAACCCATGTCGTAGATGGTGGAGCGATACTCGTGTTCGAGGTAGGTGAGTGCCGTTGTCTCACCGGTTTCGTCATAGGTCCGGACGTCGTCATAGCTGCGCAGCGTGGCGCGGTTGTGGGTGAAGACGGCCGTGAAGTTGGCTTGCAGCTGTGGCGACAGCTGGTAGCACCAGTCGAGGGCGGCATTGAGGTTGCCCCAGCGGAACTTGTTGTCGATGACTTCGCTATAGGCCGTCCACCCTTCGCCACCCTTCTTCTCTTGCCAGTCATCGTGGGTCGACAGCCCGTCGTTGCCCGAGTAGAGGCTCAGGCTGAGCTGCGAACGGTCGCTCAGCGTGTGGGTCACCTTGGCATTGAGGTCGTGGAAGGCATAGTTCAGGGTGATCTTCTCCTCGTCGTTCGTGCTGTTCACAATGGCGAAGATGGGGCGGGTCAGCAGGTCGAGCCAAGAACGACGCAAGCCGATATTGAACTGGGTGCGGCTGCCCAGCGGACCGTCCATCTGTACGGAGCCGTCGAGCAGGCCGATGCGGTACGAGCCGTGCAGGTGGTCGTGGTTGCCGTCGTTGGTGCGCACGTCGACCACCGAGCTGAGCCTGCCTCCATAGCGGGCGGGGAAGCCACTCTTGTAGAAGTCGACGTTCTTCACCACGTCGACGTTGAATGCCGAGAAAAGACCCAGCGAGTGGTTGACATTGTAGAGTGGGGTGCCGTCGAGCAGGAAGAGGTTCTCGTCGTTGTTGCCACCGTGGACATAGAGTCCGCTGGTCAGCTCTACGCCTTCCTGCACACCGCTCATACGCTGCAGCGTCTTCACTACGTCGGGCGAGGAGAACAGTGCGAACTCCGTCTTGATGTCGGCCTGAGAGATGGAGCGCTTGCCCATCTGTGTACCGAGGACGGGGGAGTTCAAGTCGCCGGTGACGACGACCTCACCCAGCTGCTGACTGGCTCTGAGATGTATGTCGAGCGTCTGGTTGTGGTGAAGGCTGATGCTATGCACCTGTTGCTCGAATCCTATGTAGGTCACGCGCAGCTGGTGGTCGCCCTGCGGCAGGGTGAGCGAGTAGTGGCCATATTCGTTAGTCATCGTTCCCTGTTGGGTGGTCAGGTCGTAGACGGTGGCATTGATCAGCAATTCCCCCTGTCCGTCACGCACGTAGCCGCTCACGGTGTAGCTCTTCTCATTGGTGGTCTTTGCCTTCCCGGTTTTCAGCAGCACATGGTTACCTTGTATATTATAAATAATGTTCGCGTGCGTGAAAAGCCGTTCTAGTGCCTGCTCCAAGGGGAGCCCTTTCAGGGATGCACCTTTATAGGCACCGTCAAGTGGCAGCGATGAGTCGTAGACGAAGATGATGGCGTGTTCCTGTTGCAGCAGGTCCATCTGTTGCCGTATCGTTGTCTGTGCCGTGCATAGCGACAGCGATGCGATGATGAATGATATACTCAGTAATAACCGTTTCGTCATGATGGGTAGAGAAAGAAAACGTGACTAGAATACAATGCCGACGCTGCCCTGCAGGCAGTGCATCAGTGTGGTGCTCTCCGACTTCATCCAGGTGCGCTCGCCCAGCATCATGTCTTCCGTGTCAGTCTTGTAGTGGTAGGGTTGTAGGTCATAGCCTATCTTGAAACTGATGCGACGCTTCTTGCCGGCCTTCACGCTGACGCCATAGCCAAGGTTCAGCCCAGGACAGCCCAGGAATCCAGCCTCGGCATAGAGATAGGCATGGGAGTGCTGAAGCCACGGATGCCAGCGGCCAAGGGCGAAGATGGGCACGAAATTCTCGTCCATCTGGTTGTAGACACTCAACCCCACTCCTAGGCCAACCGTCCACCTCGGGCTTAGCCTGTAGGTCTCCATCAGTAGCAGGCTATTGCCGCCATAGCTGTTGTTGAATCCGTAGTCGCCGATGATGGCATGGTTGCTTAACTTGCTTTTGCTGCTGACAAATCGCTCCTGATAGGAATCGTAGACGTGATAGTCCCACTTGTAGTGGGCGTTATAGAACATCATGTGCTGGTAGCGCAGGTCTGTTTCGAAGTGCCACTTCCGTTCTTTGGGCTCTTGAGCCAAGGCTCCTGTACAGCACAGTAACAGGATGATTGCTAAAGAATACTTCATGCCTTTCTTCTATTTTCGTTTTTCTTATAAGACGCAGAAAAACGAAAAACCCCCATCTTTCAGAGAAGAAAAGTGAAGAAAAACTGTTCTTTTTGGTTGCGCAGGCGTTTCAGGGCCTTGCTGATCTGGTGCTCGACGGTTTTCTCACTGAGGCCTAGGCGCTGGGATATGTCGCTATAGCTCAGCCCATCACGCTTGGACAGCAGGAAGATTTCGCGGCAGCGTGCCGGCAATGCATCGATGGCGGCCCAAAGCTCGGCCTCATGGACTGAACGCTCTTGGGCTTCATCGTCGCTGATGGTTCCTTCCAGGTCTTCGGGAAGGATGTCGGTCTCAGCACCCTTGCTCTTTCGTAGCTGGTCGATGCAATGGTTGCGAACGGCCGTGTAGAGCCAGGCCCGGCAGTTTTCCGGCTCATCTTCCATTTCCAGCAGGCGCACGAAACAATCCTGCACCGTGTCTTCGGCAGCATCCAGATCTTTGAGATAGTGGAGCGCATAGATACACAGCGGACGGTAGTAATGACGGAAAATGAGGTTGGCTGTCATTCAAGCAGCAGAGATATGGGGCTCTTCCCAATAAGTGCTATACCGCACTGGCCACGAGCCAGACCATGTAGGCCAAGAACAATATGGTGAGTACGGCTCCCTCCCAGCGGGCGATGGTGAGCTTGGTGTTGGAGAAGAGCCAAAGCAGCAGGATGGAGCCGGTGAGCACCGAGAAGTCGACGATGGTAATATCCTTTACTTGCATAGGGCAGATGAGACCTGCTCCTCCCAGGATAAGCAGGATGTTCATCACGTTCGATCCCAGTACATTGCCGATGGCGATGCCACTATTGCCTTTGCGGGCAGCCACAACGCTTGTGGCCAGTTCAGGCAGCGAGGTGCCACCAGCCACAACGGTCAATCCGATGACAGCCTCGCTTACTCCAAGTTGCTGGGCGACAGCCGTGGCACCATTGACAAAGATGTTGGATCCCACTACCAAGCAGGCCAGTCCAATGACGAGCAGCAGCACCGACTTCGCCACGCTGTAGCCTTTTGGGGAAGCTTCCTGGTCGGCATTGCCTTTAGCCCCATGTAGTGTCAGCCACATGAAAGCCAGGAATCCCAGCATCAGCACCAGAGCATCGAGGCGTGAGACGTCGCCGTCGGCCAGTACCATCACTGCTAATAGAAAAGAGGCAACGACAGCAATGGGGATGTCTTTCTTGACTGTAGAGGGGAGAATGGTCATTGGCGCAACCATAGCAGCCATGCCAACGATAAGCATTGTATTGAAGATGTTGGACCCCACGACATTTCCTACGGCCAGGTCGGAGGTGCCTTTCAGGGCAGATACCAGGCTGACGCAGAATTCTGGAGCCGAGGTGCCTATTGCTACAATGGTAAGGCCGATGACTATCTGCGGAATCTGCATTCGCTCCGCCAGTGCCACAGCACCATCAGTAAGGCGGTCGGCACCCCAGAGAACCAGGGTGACGCCCGCCACAATCATTAGAATCTGCAACCACATGGAGGAGTGATAAGTTAGGAGTTAGGAGTTGGGAGTGTAGAGTGAAGAATTAGGAGTTGAAAGCTCAGTGCCGACAACTCCTAACTCCTCACTTCTAACTCCTAACTCACTTTACAGGTTGGGATTGATCTTGCTCCACTCAGCGATGGGAGGCACGATGTTGAGCGTGACCAGTTCGTCGCGCATCTTGCAGAGGTGCTCGTAGCTCTGGTCGAGCTTAGCGTTCTCCTCGGGTGTGCCCTGAGGAACCTCATACTTGGCGCCCTCGGCAGTCATCGTGGTCTTCATGGCCATCATGATGTGGTCGTACTTGTCGGTCTTCACGTAAGTGCCAACGGGGAAGCGGAAAGGCTCACCGCCCATAGCTGCACGGATCATCTCGACGCTGAGGTACGAGGGGCTCTGGAACGAGCTGCGGCCACGAAGCTTGATGATAGCTGCACCACCCTTGGTGACATCGGTCTTCATCTGCTCCCACTCTTCAGCAGGGAACTCAGGCGTGCCGATGATGTCAGTCAGCTTGCGATTCTTGATGGTGACATGGCTTCCGAAGACTGCCATCTGCTCGCCGTGGCCGCCATAGGTAGCACAACCCTTGATCTCGCTCTGCAGCACACCGAACTTCTTGGCGAGTGCACTCTGCAGACGGGTGGTGTCAAGGCCAGCCAGCGTGGTCACCTGTCCGGGCTTCAGACCGCTATACAGCAGGGTCACCAGACCAGTGAGGTCAGCAGGATTGAAGATAATCACCACATGCTTCACGTCAGGGCAGAACTTCTTGATGTTCTGACCCAGCTCCTCGGCAATCTTGCAGTTGCCGGCCAGCAGGTCCTCACGGGTCATGCCCTCCTTACGGGGAGCACCGCCGCTGGAGATGATGTACTTGGCACCGGTGAAAGCCTCCTCGGCATCGGTGGTGGCGGTGATGGTGGCCTCGTCGAAGCCACTCTGGCGCATCTCCTCAGCCACGCCTTCAGGTGAGAATACATCATAGAGACACAGGTTACTGGTGAGACCCATCATCAGAGCGCTCTGGGCCATGTTGCTGCCAATCATGCCGGCTGCGCCGACGATGACCAGTTTGTCGTTTGTCAAAAATGCCATAATAATTTACGATTTACGATTTACAGTTAATTATTTCGACCGCAAAGTTAGTAAAAAGTTAGGAGTTAGGAGTTAGGAGTGAGGAGTTAATATTCCCTGTTTAACATTATTTATCCTTCAGGTGCAAAAAAACTCCCTGCTCATCACTTCTAACTCCTAACTTATTCGTATCTTTGCACAGAAATAACTATTACCTATATTCTATGAATACTATTGCACAACGACTGAGTGATTTGCGCGAGATCATGCAACGAGAGCATCTCGCAGCGTTTGTTTTTCCTTCTAGTGACCCTCACCAGAGCGAATATACTGCTGACCATTGGAAAGGACGCGAGTTCATCAGTGGTTTCAACGGCTCGGCAGGCACGGCAGTTGTCACGATGACTTCAGCCGCATTGTGGACCGACTCCCGCTATTTCATCGCCGCTGAAGAGCAGTTGCGTGGCACTGAGTTCCAGCTGATGAAGCTGAAGATAGCAGGCACTCCCACCATAGCACAGTGGATAGGGAAGGAAATCAAGTCGCAGCCCTCAACCGAAGTGGGCATTGACGGAATGGTGAGCTCGGCAAGTGTTGTCAAGGAGATGATTGCCGACCTTCGCAGAGAAGGAGGCATCACCGTCAGGACCAATCTGGACCCTTTGCGGCAGATCTGGTATGGACGTCCTCCTATTCCTGCCAATCCTGTAGAAATATTCCCATTAGAGTACGCCGGAGAGACCGCTTCCGCAAGGCTTGGCCGTATTCGTCAGGCCCTGCGTGAGAGACATGCCGACGGTATGTTGATGGCATCGCTCGACGATATAGCCTGGACGCTGAACCTGCGAGGGACTGATGTGCATTGCTGTCCTGTCTTCGTCAGTTATCTGCTCCTGGATCAGTCGTCGGCCACCTTATATATTAATAAGGAGAAGCTGACACCCGAGGTCACAGCTTATCTCAAGGAGAACAACGTCAAGGTGGACGACTACGAAGCCGTGAAGACTGGGCTGAAGGGCTATTTCAACTATAACATCCTGATGGATCCCGACGAGGTGAACTACACGCTCTATAAGACCGTGACCTGTGAGCGGGTAGAGGAGGAGTCGCCTGTCAAGCGGATGAAAACCGTAAAGAATGCCATTGAACAGGAGGGTTTTAGGCGTGCGATGCTGAAAGACGGCATCGCTATGGTAAAGTTTCTGAAGTGGTTGGATAAAGATGCTGACATTGCCAAAGAGTCGGAGGTGTCCATCGACCGCAAGCTGACCTCCCTCCGGGCTGAGCAGCCCCTCTATCGCGATATCTCCTTCGACACCATTGCCGGCTATGGCTATCATGGCGCTATCGTACACTATGAGCCCACGCCTGAGACGGACATCCCACTCAAGCCCGAAGGATTATTGTTGCTGGACAGCGGTGCCCAGTATCTCGACGGCACTACCGACATCACCCGTACCATTGCCCTTGGCCCGCTGACTGAAGAGATGAAGCATGTCTATACCTTGGTGCTCAAGGGACATATACAGGTAGAGCTGGCTAAGTTCCCTTCCGGCATCAGCGGCACCCAGCTCGACGTGCTTGCCAAACGTGCCATGTGGCGTGAAGGCCTGCATTATCTGCACGGCACGGGTCATGGCGTGGGCACCTATCTGAATGTGCATGAAGGACCTCATCAGATTCGCATGGAGTGGAAGCCCGCTCCACTGGTGGCAGGTATGACCGTCACCGACGAGCCGGGCATTTATCTGGAAGGCCGTTTCGGTGCCCGGATCGAGAATACGCTGCTCATCGTGCCATATATGAAAGGTGAGTTTGGCGACTTCCTGCAGTTCGAGTCGCTGACCCTCTGTCCCATCGACAAGCGTCCCATCGATGTGGAGATGCTGACGGATGAGGAACGGCAATGGCTGGACGACTACCATCAGCTGGTGTTCGACCGTCTGTCGCCCCATCTCACGTCCGACGAAGTGGCATGGCTACGAGAGGCGTGCGCACCTGTTTCCGTATGAAAATACGTCTGAAATGTGAAAAATTGCATTCTAAACGTTAGTTTTTGACAATTTTATTTGTTTTTTTGCCATTTTAGGTGTAACTTTGCACCCTGATGCACTTTTACGTAGGGTGCATTGTGCCCGTTAGGCTAGGAAAGATCATATATTAATAGTACATAAAAAGGCTTTATGAAAGAAAGACTAACAATGCTTTTGGTGGCTCTCTTCCTTTCTGTGGGAGTAGCGCTAGCCCAGAACACCATTTCTGGTACAGTCCTTGAAGAAGACGGTGAGCCTCTGATAGGTGCAACGGTCATGGTTCAAGGCACCAAGCAAGGAACTCAGACTGATACGAACGGAAGGTTCAGCATCAGTGTCCCTGCGGGAAAGAAGATTGTCATCAGCTACATCGGATTGGTGTCGCAGACGTTGACTCCGAAGAATGGTATGAAGGTCACACTTCATTCTGATGCCCACAACGTGGGTGAGGTGGTGGTCACAGGTATCCAGAAGATGGACAAACGCCTCTTCACTGGTGCCACGACGAAGATTGATGCTGAGCAGACTAAACTTGACGGTGTGGCCGACGTGACGCGTTCGCTGGAAGGCCGTGCTGCTGGTGTCAGTGTCCAGAACGTATCCAGCACCTTCGGTACTGCACCGAAGATCCGCGTCCGTGGTGCAACATCTATTTATGGTTCGTCATCACCCCTCTGGGTGGTCGATGGCGTCATCATGGAGGATGCCGTGAATGTGGATGCTGACGACCTGTCGAGTGGTGATGCCACAACGCTGATTTCCAATGCTATTGCTGGCCTGAATGCCGATGATATCGAGTCTTTCCAAGTGCTGAAGGACGGTTCGGCTACTTCGATTTATGGTGCACGCGCCATGTCGGGTGTGGTGGTTATCACCACGAAGAAGGGTCGTGCAGGCCACAGCTCCATCAACTACACCGGTGAGTTCACCCACCGCCTGAAGCCCAGCTATCGCGACTATAACATCTCAAACTCGCAGGAGCAGATGGGTATCTACAAGGAGATGGAGGCCAAGGGATGGCTGGAGTTCTCGCAGGTGGCCAACGCCTCGTCGGCCGGACTCTATGGAAAGATGTATGGACTGATGGACCTCTATAGCGAGGCGAAAGGTAATTTTGAACTGCCTTTCACTGAGTCGGCCATGGCCAAGTATCTGCAGGAGGCTGAGTTCCGCAATACTGACTGGTTTGATCTGCTTTTCAACAGCAATGTCATGCAGACCCATTCCATCAGCGTGAGCAGCGGTACTGACAAGTCGAGTATGTATGCCTCGCTTTCTGCTATGGTTGACCCAGGTTGGACGAAGGATTCGAAGGTGCAGCGTTACACCGCTAACATCAATGCCTCGTACAAACTCTCGAAGCAACTCACAGCAACCCTGCGTACCAATGGCAGCTATCGCGACCAGCAGGCTCCAGGCACGCTGAACCAGAGCACGGACGTTGTCTCGGGTGCAGTCAGCCGTTCGTTTGATATCAACCCATTCAGCTATGCGTTGAATACCAGCCGTACGCTTGACCCCTATCAGATGTACACCCGTAACTATGCACCCTTCAGCATCTTTCATGAGCTGGACAACAACTTCATCGACATCAACGTGATGGACTTGAAGTTCCAGGGTGAGCTTGAGTGGAAACCTTTCTTAGGACTATCTGTCAATGTGCTGGGTTCATACCGTATCAACCGTTCGGCCCGTGACCACTCCATCAAGGACGACTCCAACCAGGCCGAGGCCTATCGTGCAGGTGTTGGCAACCCGAATATCATGTACTCGAACCCCTATCTCTATAGTGATCCTGACAAACCCAACTCACTGCCTATATCGGTGATGCCTTCAGGAGGTATCTTCATTGAGAACCTGAACCAGGTGAAGCAGCTCGACTTCCGTGGAACCATCAACTACAACCACATCTGGACGCAGGGTGGAGAGGAAGCGCACATCTTCAGCGCATTGGCAGGTATGGAGGCCAACCGTGCCGACTATGATGCCCGCGAGCATCAGGACTACGGCGTGAACTACAACATGAACCGCATCGTGACCATCACGCCCGACTTCTTCAAGCAGGCCAAGGAGGAAGGTACTGAACTGACATCTTTCGGACGTTCATGGAACCGCCGCCTGGCATATTTTGGAAATGTCAACTATAGCTACAAGGGACGTTACTCCACCAACTTCACAGCCCGTTATGATGGTTCTAACCAGCTGGGTAAGAGTCGTCAGAGTCGCTGGTTGCCTACATGGAACGTATCTGCATCATGGAATGCCCATGAAGAGCCTTTCTTCAAAGAGTGGGCACAGAGCACGAACAACGTCTTCTCGCACGCCACGCTTCGTCTGAGTTATTCGCTGGTAGGTGAGCAGACGGCAGCTTCGAATGCCAAGCCTATCTTCCGCTCTACTAACATGTGGCGTCCGCAGGGCGACCAGCAGGAGCTCGCGCTCTATCAGTCGAGCCTGGGTAATAAGGACCTTACCTACGAGAAGAAGCATGAGTTCAACGTGGGTGTCGACCTCGGTTTCCTCAACAACCGTGTTAACATCGTCACAGATGCCTACTGGCGTGACAACTTCGACCTGATGGGTTACTTCTACGGTCAGGTTATCGGACGTCAGTATGCCAATGTCGCCTCGATGAAGTCACACGGTGTGGAGGCTACGATCTCGTCGACGAATATCAAGGCAAAGGACTTCCAGTGGAATACTGACCTGACGTTCGCCTATAACTATACTGAGATTACCGACCTGATGTCAGTATCACGAGTTATCGACTTGGTTTCTTCGAGTGGTTATGCCCGTGAAGGCTATCCCCATCGTGCCCTGTTCTCCTTCCAGTTCCAGGGTCTGAACGATGAAGGTATTCCACAGGTCATCAACGAGAGTGGCGACGTAACCACCAGCGACATCTACTTCCAGGAATATGAGCGACTGGATCACCTGAAGTATGAAGGCCCCACAGAGCCTACATATACCGGTGGTCTGAATAACATGTTCCGTTGGAAGAACTGGCGCCTGAATGTCTTCATCACCTACAGCTTTGGCAACAAGCTGCGTCTCGACCCCGTCTTCTCCTCCAGTTATAGCGACCTTGCTGCTATGCCGAAGGAATTCAAGAACCGTTGGGTGCAGCCTGGCGATGAGAAGCTGACCGACATCCCCGCCATTGCCTCTGTTCGTCAGAACTACAAGGACAACTACCTGGGCTATGCCTACAATGCCTACAACTATTCGACCGCCCGTGTGGCCGATGGTGGATTTATCCGTATGAAGGATATCTCGCTGACCTATGACTTCCTGCCACAGTTCATCAGCAAGATTGGCCTGACCTCAGCTTCGCTGAAGCTTGATGCCACAAACCTCTTCCTGATCTATGCCGACAAGAAGCTGAACGGACAGGATCCTGAGTTTGTGAACTCTGGTGGTGTGGCTACACCTCTCTCGAAGCAGTTCACCTTTACTGTGCGTCTTGGAATCTGATTGATTGAACATTGAACATTGACCATTGATAATTATGATGAAAAAAGCATATATATATAATAAGGTGAAGAAGGCTGGCGTGCTGACCATGTCATCACTGCTCTTCGTTTCCTGTAATGATTTCCTGGACAAGGAGCCCGACGACCGTGTGGAGCTGGCCACTGAGAACCAGGTGGTGATGCTGCTCACAGGATCCTATCCCGACAACAACTATGGATGGTTCTGCGAATTGTCGAGCGACAACATCATGGACCTCAACTCCGAGCATTATCCTATCAGTGATGATGCCGAGCAGACTCTTACCCACTATAACCTGGGATCATCTGGTCGACAGGATGACGAGGCTTACCGCTTCGAACCTGTGAAGTCGTCGACAAGCAGTGACACTCCTGGTGGTACATGGACCAGCACCTATATCACGATCAACAGCGTAAATGAGGTGTTGGAGGCTATCGACCGTCTCACTGATAATGGACGAGCCATGACTCCGCAGCTGTCTGCTGCCAAGGGTGAAGCACTGCTCATCCGTGCCTACTGCCACTTCATCCTGGTGAACATTTTCTCACAGGCCTATAAGAATGATGAGCTGAGTAAGGCAGATATCGGTGTCCCCTATATCACCGAGGTCATCAATACTGTTGACGGCACTTATTCCAGAAGCAATGTGACTGATACCTACAAGAAGATTGTTGCCGACCTCGAGGAAGGCCTGAAGAACATCAGCAATATCAATTACGAGATGCCTAAGTGGCACTTCAACGAGGATGCCGCCCATGCTTTTGCTGCACGTGTGTATCTTTTCCTGCATCAGTGGGATAAGGTCGTAGAGCATGCTGACCTAGTGCTGGGTACCGACAATACGCAACTCTTGCCCAAGCTCTTCGACTACTCTCCGCTGGATGACTGCTCTTATCTGTCTGACTTTGCTGTCGTGTGGCAGACTCCCTACGACTATAACAATATCATGCTCATCGATACCTATTCGACCATCTTCCGTAAGTCGCGTTATCGCTATGAGCAGGGCAGCTTGGTGGCCCGTGCCATCTACTACCATAATGCTCCGATGTGGAGAAGATGGGTAGGCAACCCCACTATCTTTGTCAGCGGACTGTTTGGTAGTCGTGACTATGGATTCGAACCCAGCTGGATCGGCGAGCAGTTCCAGTATTCCGACAAGGTGGCAGGCATCGGCTATGCACACACCATTCGTCGTGAGTTCACGCTGATGGAGCTGCTGCTCGAGCGCGCTGAGGCCAAGGTGAACCTTGGCGACCTGACTGGGGCTAGCGAAGACCTCTGCACCTATCATGCCAGCACGATGAACTTCTCGGAGAAGACCAAGATGACATATGTGGCAAACAATGGAATGGCTCCTCTTACAGACGACATGATTAAGGACTGGTTCGCCAAGAATACATCATCGAACTACAACTGCTTCGACGACTGGGAGTTCCTTAAAAACATGGATCCCAACTGGAACATTCCTGAGGAGGCAGTGCCCTATATGAACTGCGTGAACTACTGGCGTCGCTTCGAGACGAATTTCACCGGAAAACGTTTCTTCGACCTGAAGCGTTGGGGTATGGAGTACTATCACGTCTATGGTGATAACACCAGCACCGGTGTGAAGAATGATACTATCTGGATGAGGTGGAACGACCCACGTCGTGCACTTGAGATCCCGCAAGACGCTATTGCTGCCGGTATGGAGCCCAGCCAGAAGGCTAATCAGGCTCCCAGCGACAGCACCTCGCATGCCAAGCCTTTCACGGCTTCTGTCAAACTCGATGAACTGCGTAAGAAGTAAATGGATGATTGAATCATGAGAATTATGAAGACAAAGCTAAATAATAAGGTGGTCGCAGGAGCATTCGCGCTTCTCCTTCCACTCTCCACGTTCCTCTTCTCATCATGTAGTGAGGATGATCTGGGTCCTAGCATCTATGATACCACCGAGTATCCGCTCGACCGCTCATTGTACACGTTCCCCCTCGACACCTTTGTGAAGAAGAACTTCTTGGAGCCTTATAACCTGAAGTTTATCTACAAGATGGAGGATGTGGGCACCGATATGCAGAAGAATCTCGTACCTGCCACTTATGAGAAGAGTGTCGACCTTGCCGTGCTGACCAAGTTCCTCTGGCTCGATGTCTATGCCAAGTTGGCTGGTGAGAAGGAGATCTTCCTCAAGAAGTATTCGCCACGCATCATCCATGTCATTGGTTCGCCGGGTTACAATAGCGACGGTTCACGTACCGTAGGTGTGGCCGAAGGTGGTATCAAGGTGACGCTGATGGAAGTGAACCGCCTCGATGTCAATCAGATTGAGGGGCAGCGCGGACTCAATGAGCTCTTCTTCCACACCATGCACCATGAGTTCGGTCATATCCTCGACCAGACTTCTCTACGCCCGACAGCGTTCAACACCATCAGCGCTGGTCTTTATGACGCCATGGGATGGGCGGAGAAGAGCGATACCATCCAGGCAGGTCTTGGCTTCGTCACTCCTTACGGCTCGTCACAGGCCGGTGAGGACTGGGTAGAGACGCTGGCTTGCTATGTCACCTACGACCAGGATCGTTGGGAGAAGCTGCTTAATACAGCGCGTTATGACTGGGAGGAAATCGACTATCAGGTAGAGGACTATCAGAAGTACTATCCCCGTGCCTATCAGGAATATCTGGGAGGCTATGCCCGCCAGACCTGTAACTACGACACTATCGGCTATCTCCGCCAGACGGCCAACTATGAATATAAATTGGTTCGAAAGGTAGTGCCACGCAATGCCGACGGATTTGTGGCTTTGGATGCTGACGGAAACTATGTAGTCCAAACTGATGTGGATAATATCGACGGACGTGAGACCATCCTTCAGAAACTTGATCTCGTGCGCACTTGGTTGAAGGAGAATTGGGGTGTAGACCTCGATGAGCTGCGTCGCGAAGTGCAGACCCGTCAGTATGTGACAGATGAGGAAGGCAACTTCCTGCGTAACAGTCGCGGTGGATTTGTCAACCGTCTGACTTATGTTGATCCTGCCAATCCCGATGAGCCCACGCTCATTGAAAAATTGGAGCAGGAGGTAGAGGAGTATAAGAAATTGCAAACTAATAACTAAGGAGGCCCATTCGTATGAAAAAGATATTTGTTCCCCTAGTTTTAACAGCTGTCGTCGCACTTGCATTCACAAGCTGTGCAGGTGAAGAGGACGACATCTTCTCGGCCTCAGCTGCCGAGCGACTCAACGAGTCGAGTGCCAAATACTCCGCACGTCTAGAAGCACAACCTAACGGGTGGGCCATGCAGTATTATCCCACCTATCAGGATGAGTATCCGTATGGTAGTGGCTACCTGATCCTGATGCGTTTCAACCCCGATTTCTCTGTCGATGTGTCGATGGACAATCGTTTCTCTAACAATACCTATGCTACTGCTACATCCGCATGGGAGGTCATCAAGGACAACGGCCCTGTGCTGTCGTTCAATTCCTATAACCAGTGTATGCATGCCTTCTCTGATCCTGAGGACATCCCCTGGACGGAAGACAGTGAGCAGAGCGAGGGTTGTGGCGGCGACTATGAGTTTATCATTGTCGATGCTCCTGAGGATGCCAGCTATATGATGCTCAAGGGTAAGAAGCGTAATACCTACAACCTGCTCACTCCGATTGAGGAGGGTGTAGATTATCAGGAGTATCTGGCTGATGTGAAGGCGTTCCACAATAGGATGTTTTCTGCCTCAGCACCTGTAGGTAACTATCTCTACTTTGGCTCCGATAGCATTTATAACATGGACGATTCCAACGATGGTATTCCTAATATCTATCCGTTGGGCTCGGATGCTATAGCTAATGAGAGTTTCAACCCATTTTTGATTACGAAGCGTGGTGATGATTATTATCTGCGTTTCCGTGATGCTTTTAAGAAAGATTATTTGGAAGGGTCTTTACAGGAATTGCGCTACGATTCTATCCAAGATATGTTTATAGGTACGGATAATCCCCTCTTTAGAATAGAAGGTACACCTGCTCATCTCTTTTTCTTAGATTATGCTAATGCGAAGGGTGAGAATAAGTTTGAGGTGAATGTAGGTGACATGATGTCAGAAAAGTTCAAGTCATACTTTGATAATCTTGTGAGCGACTTCTCTACGATGAAGAGTAATAAGAATAGGGCTTATGTCTTCCTTGGCTTGCGTATGCAGTGGAATGCTAAAAATGACTCCTTCCAGTGGAGTGTGCGATATACGCCGGGTACAAGTACGCCTACTATCACAGGCTATAATTATTCCTTTGAGATGGAAGGTAACCATGCAAAGTTTGTCTATACTGGTCCTGGAGTCGATGCAAAAGGTTCTGCAACAGCCAGTACTAATGTTCGCAATGCTCTTTCAGCTGTTGCGACCATTACAGAAGTTATGTCTCAAGAGTTTGTTGTCACCTCAGCAGTGACACAGTTCGATTTGACTAAGCTGAAACTTACTTCTGTTTCTGATCCTGAGCTTTGGTTCTATGTGAGCATCTAAATTTCTTTATTATTAACATAAATTATTAACATCATGAAAAAAAGGTTACTGTTTTTTGCTGCAATGATACTGGTTTCTTCCAGTAGTTTTGCTCAAAGGCTTGTCACACCGAAGTATCATCCTAAGAAGAATAACGTTGAGACGTTAGCTTCGATGGTAAGTACCGTGAAAGCGACTGCTTGTCCTGCACAAATGGCAGACATGCGCGAAGTTCAAGCGACGTCATCTAGGCGTCTAGCTCCTCGTCGTACCATGGCTGATGAGGTATGGTATCAGCGTCCTGTGGGCTCATTCTATGTCTCAGGTAGTAATAGCGGCTCTTATTGGTCGTATATATACATGCCTGCGTTTGCAGATATGACGTTCAAGAATATGGCTGCAAATAAGACGGCAGCTTCTTGGGCTTATGTCGATAATGGGGAATCTACACCAGTGGAAGGTAATGATGATAACGACCTTGTTGCCCACGTTGCAAAAATCTCGAATAATTACATTAGTTCCTATTACATCCCTGAGATGACTGTTGGTAGGGTGAGTTATACATTTGGAGAAAATTTTCCGAATAATCCCGATGTAGCTCTAATCAATGGTGACACTGTAATGACCATAACTGATGTTAACCTCGCGGCAGGTTACTACTATGGATTTAGTAACGGTGCTTCTTTTGGTAATCGCACTGCTGTCAGAACTATTGATGGTGTGGATGTCAACCTCGTCAGCGATGCTATTTATGAGTTCTATAATAAGCCGGTTAAGCCCCTTTATCTCACTGACGTTTATTTCCGTGTGGTGAATTTTGAAGGCAACCCACTGATGAATGATGATACAGAGATGAAGGTTGTCATTCGTAAAGTTGAGGACGGCTCAATTACAGATGTTATCGCTGAGATGCCGTTCACAATGGCAGATGCTTTGTATGTTGAGCAGGAAGATGGTAAGACTTTCGGTGCCTTTATGGTGTCTCAGAAAGAAGAAGATGCTTTTGGTACACAATATGATGTTCCCGTTCTTATTGCCGATGAGTTTGTTGTCATCATTAGTGGTTTTGACCAGCCTGATGTGAACTTCTCGCTCTATATGACTGGTGACTTAAAGGACGTTGAAACAGATAGTTTCCTCAATAACGGAATGGTGGTTCCCACTTGCCGCTCGTATGTTCGTGCTGATAATGGGGAGCCGGTTGACGGACTGTACTATTGCCAGGCCATCACCAAGGAGCAGAGCGACCAGTATAATATAGAGGATGGCGACAACACTGATTGGACTCGTCATTACAATGCTGTCATTCATCTTGATGCTATGACCGACGTGGTGAGTCTTTATGATGGTTTCGAGACAATGTATGCAGATCCTAATGGTGGAAACATCTTTGCTGTATTCGAAGAGGAGAACGAAGAGACAGGAGAAATGGAAAACGTAGCATACGAGACTATTCAGTATGAGACCACTTTGCCGCGCATCTCTACATGGGAAGGCCTTGAGGGAGAGGAGAACTATGAATTCGTAGATCTTCCTGATTGGCTGACTGTTACTGGCTATAATGATAAGTATTACGCAGACTATGATGTAACTTTAGCACAGCTTACGGCTGCTCCACTTCCCGAAGGGATGAAAGGTCGTAAAGCTGAGATTCGTATTGTCAGCGAACGTGGTGCTGATTCTGGTGTCATCACTGTCATTCAGGGCGAGGTTGATGACACTCCTGTTAAGGAAATTACCGATGGCAAGTACATTCTCGTGAATGTTGCTACTGGCAAGTGCTGGGGTGAAGGCAATGACTGGGGTACACGTGCTTCTCTGGTCGAGAATCCTGAGTACCTTAAGCTGCTGAAGCAGCCCGACGGCACCTTCCACCTCGAGACACAGGTGAACAATGGTGGCGAGCAGATCTACTTCAATGGTGACTATATGGACAATGGCACTCCCATGCCTCTGACCATCACCAGATACGAAGAGGAGCCTATTGGCGATGGTATGGATGACGTACCTGTTTGGGGCTACACCATCGCCAACGCCGACGGCCAGTACTATGGCTACGATGGCACGTCTACCGTGCTGGGCAAGAACATCGACATCTCCACTGAGGAGGGTCTCTTGAATGCCCTTTGGCTCGTCGTTTCTGAGGAGGAAATGATGGCTAACCTGAAGTACGCTACTGCCGAGGATCCCATCAACGTGACCTTCCTGATCTCCGATCCGAACTTCGGCCGTAACAACCGTTACTATGGCGACTGGACCTTCGAGGCCTCCAACAAGAACAACGCTGGTGACAACACTAACTTCTGCGTGGAGTCCTACCACTCTGAGTTCACCATGAGCCAGACTCTGGAGAACGTTCCCAACGGTGTCTATAAGCTGACTGCTCAGGGATTCTATCGTCAGGATGGTGAGGACAACGAGAACCTGCCCGTGTTCTTCATCAACGACGCTACCTCTACATTCCCGCTGAAGACCGGTGCTGAGAACAGCATGGCTAATGCCTCTGTCTCGTTCAAGAATGGTCTCTATACCTGTGAGCCTATCTACGTGAAGGTTGAGAACGGAACCATCACCCTCGGTGCTAAGCTGCAAGGCAACACCAACCTGTGGTGTATTTGGGATAACTTCGTGCTCAACTACTACGGACCCGATGCTACTATCGAGGAGGTTAAGGCCGCTGCCCTGCTGGAGGATCTCTACGATCTGCAGGATAAGGCTGAGGAACTGCTTGATAAGGTCGACAACGACGCTGTGAAGGCTGCTCTGCAGGAGGCCATCAATGCTGCTGCAGGTCTCGATGCAAGCTCTGGCGAGGCTGCTGTGAAGGCTGCCGTTGACAAGCTGGCTGACGCTGTTGACAAGGCTGAGGCTAATGTCATTGCCCAGAATGTGCTGCCCGCTATGAAGGCTCTCGTTGACGCCACTAACGTTTACACTGAGGAGGCCCTGAACCAGTATTACACCATTCCTGCTGAGAAGTATGCTGCCGGCACACTGACCAAGGCTGAGGCTGGTGCACTGCAGAATCCTGATGTTGTAACGGGTTGGCATGAGGCTATCACCGTCGACAACTTCCTGCTCTCTGCTTGGGATACCAATCCTGACTTTGTCGATGCTCCTTACTACATCAACAGCTGGAGTGTTGAGGGCGACAACGACGGAAGCAACTTCCGCGTTCCCTTCTTCGAGTACTGGACTGGCGACGCTAACTCACTTGGCGAGCGTACGCTGACCGCTACAATGAACAATATTCCTGAGGGTAACTACGATGTGACCGTTTGGGCACGTGTTCGCGCTAAGGACGGCTTCACCGCTCCTGCCTATGGTATCAACCTGCAGGTCAATGATGGTGCTGAGGTGAACGTAGCTGCCGGTCAGCAGGTTGGCACCTCTCAGTTCTTCCTCGATACCTTCAAGGCTAGTGGCGTTGTTGGTGCCGACGGTGTGCTGAAGATTAAGTTCAATGTGGCTGCTGACAATAACATCAGCTGGTTGTCGTTCAAGAACGTGAAGTTCGAGAAGGGCGCTGCTGTTGACGATCCCGAGCTCGTAGCTCCTGAGGGCTGGACCAGCGTGATTGTCAACGGTAACCTGGCAGGCGACAACGTACAGAATTACTTCTCTAAGGAGTATCCCGCTCCCAATCCTGGTCCTTCCACCATCGTCGCCGGCGCTGGTAAGAACGGCAGCCGCGGTATCGTGGTGAAGACACAGGATAAGGTCAGCGAGGTATGGGACAGCCAGTTCTTCATCCGCTTCAACGACAAGCTGGCCGAGGGCACTCAGCTCCACGTGGAGTTCGACTACAAGGCTGACAATGGCGGTTCGGT
>ONLL01000014.1 GCA_900318685.1 uncultured Prevotellaceae bacterium
CATCTTCAAGGTGGGCATCACCAGCACGGCCTCCGACACGGAGGAGGGCTGCACGGCTGCCAACGTGAAGAAGAGCCGCGTGCTGTTCGCCCCCGAGACCACCTCGTCGCCCACGGGTGAGACGGCCACGGTGCAGCGTCCTGCCCTGGTGAACGGCGTGCCTACGCTGGTAGACTACGAGGTGACCACCTACAATCACCCCGCCACCATGCTCAAGGACATCCGTTTCGAGCTGGCTCACAATGCCACTGGCAGCGGTATCACCCCGAGTGGTGATGACTCAGGAGGCGGTGATGGCGGCGGAGGGGATGAGCCAAGACCGTAGACCCACCCCCAGCCCCTCCCGAGGGGAGGGGAGTTTAGATTGTCTCAAAGTGAAGAGTTTAGAGTGTAGAGTTTAGAGTTCTTGCGTCCCTTTGGTAGCAAGCGAGCCGAGCTCGAGCGTGCTACCGCGCTGACTACCGCACATTGACTCTTAGTGTAGAAAAGCCCCTTCCGTGCTTTGGTGCGGGAAGGGGTTTTTTCGTTGCTTCTTGCGCAGCCACTCACCTCATCTCGGAGGTAGGAGAGGAGGGTGAAGGGTGCCCCGTCAGCTGATGAGCTTGGGGAGGAAGGTGGAGAAGACCAGGACTACGAGGCCTACTACGAGGACGGCGATGGTGGTCTTGGAACAGCCCTTCCACTCCTTGAGGATGATGCCCCAGACATTGGAGAAGAGCACGTTGAACGCCATGAGGATGCAGAACGCCAGGGTCATCATGCTGCTGCCGGGCTCGAAGAAGCTCTTGCCCAGGCTGAGTCCGAAGAACTGGGAATACCACAGGGCTCCGGCGAGGAGGCAGAACAGGAGGTTGTTGCCCCAGACGCTCTTCTTCTTGTAGTCGCCCCAGGTGTGGTTCTTCTGGTTCTGATAGAAGCAGTAGACGGCATTGGTGACGAAGCCTCCGAGGGTGACGAGGAACGTGGCGGGGAGGGTCTTGAACATGTCCTGCGTCTCGGCGAAGTGTATGTCCTTGCCGAACTCCAGTCCTACGTTGAAGCATCCGCTCATGAATCCGGCGAGCAGGGCGATGGCGAGGCCCTTGGGGAAGTTGAAGTCCTTGACGGCCTCTTTCTTCTCCTCCTCGGAGAGCGATGCCGACTTCATGCCTCCTGCGATGCCGATGATGGCGATGCCGAGCAGGCACACCACGACGCCGAGGATGACGGCGAAGGTGAGCGACTCGAGTGCGTTGAGCTCAGGGAAGAAGATGTTGAGCAGGATGGGTCCCATGATGGTGCCCAGTCCGGCGCAGGTGCCCAGTGCTATCGACTGTCCGAGGGCGACGCCGAGGTAGCGCATCGACAGTCCGAAGGTGAGTCCGCCCACTCCCCAGAGCACGCCGAAGAGGATGGTCATCCAGATGTTGAACGACGACGCACCGGCGAAGAGCTCGCCCACGGAATGCCCTTCGGGCACTGCCAGCAGGAGTCCGAGGAAGGGCAGGATGAGCCATGCGAAGACGCCCTGGATGATCCAGTACGACTCCCACGACCAGTCCTTGATCTTGTTGATGGGCACGTAGCAGCTGCTCTGGCAGAATGCTCCGATGGCGATGATGATTAGTCCGATGAATATTTCCATAAATTGAAAGGCCCCCCTCTAATCCCCTCGACTGGGGGGAAGCCGCAACGGGGGCGCGGGCTTGGGTCACGAAAGAAGCCTCCCCCGGTGGTGGCAGGGGAGGCTGATGAGGGCTTTTAACGCTTGGAGGTGACGTCCTTCTCGTACTGCTGGATGCAGGCGATGAACTCCTCGCCCACGGGGACGTTGTTCTTCAGGTTGAAGTAGTCGTAGACGGCGCCGAAGGGCATCGACTTGGCCTCTTCCATGAGTGCGAGGCGCTCGAAGTACTGTCCGTTGTCCTCGTACTCGCGCAGCTTGGCCTTGGGCTCGAGCATGGCCTGGAGGATGCACTTCTGTGTGGCGCGGCTGCCGATGATGTAGGCACCGATGCGGTTGATGGAGGCATCGAAGTAGTCGAGACCGACGTGGGCGCGGTCGAGGGCGTCGCTGCGCACGAGCTCCTTGAAGAGGTCGAGGGTCTGGTCGTTCATGATGGTCACGTGGTCGCTGTCCCAGCGCACGGGGCGGCTGACGTGGAGCATGAGCTCGGGCACGTACATGAGCAGGGTGGATACGAAGTCGGAGACGTTCTCGGTGGGCTCATAGTGGCCGGTGTCGAGGGTGTAGATGTACTTGCGGGTGGCGCAGTAGGCGGTGTAGAAGTCGTGTGAGCCCACGGTGTAGCTTTCCAGTCCGATGCCGAAGAGCTTAGCCTCGAAGCAGTTCTTCACCCAGTCGAGCTTCTCCTCCATGACCTCGTCGAGCGATGCTGCCAGGATCTCGCGGTACTTCTTGCGCTGCACGGGTATGTCCTTCATGCCGTCGTGCACCCAGATGTTCATGATGCAGGGGTCGTTCTGGGCCTTACCCATGGCGTCGGCTATGCGGCGGCAGCGCTTGGTGTGCTCGATCCAGAAGTCGCGGATGCCTTTGTCGGGGTTGGCTAGTGTGAGGTCGCCGCTCTTGGGGTGTGAGAACGAGGTGGAGTTGAAGTCGAGCTTCATGTTGTTGGCCTTGGCCCAGTCGATCCAGCTCTGGAAGTGCTCGACGCCGCACTGGTCGCGGTCGACGAACTTGCCGCCGAAGTCGCCGTAGATCTCGTGGAGGTTCAGGCGGTGGTTGCCGCCGAGGAGTGTCTTGACGAACTCGATGTCCTGGCGTACCTCGTCGATGGTGCGTGCGCGTCCGGGATAGTTGCCGGTGGTCTGGATGCCGCCGCTGAGGGCCTCGTTGCGCTCGAAGCCGACGACGTCGTCGGTCTGCCAGCAGTGGAGTGAGAGCTGCTGCTTCTGGAGCTGGTCAAGTACTGCGTCGGTGTCGACGCCAATGGCTGCGTAGCGTTCCTTGGCTACGGCATAAGCCTGTTCAATCAGATTAGCTTTCATTGTCTTAATGTTTTTGTTTTGAAATAATAAAAAGATGACTAATTAGTAAGTGTTCACGGGAATGAGGTAGGCTTGTCGCTCGCCTCCTTGCCATATCATCCACTGGTCGGCGATGATGTGATGGTCGAGGGCAGTGATGCTGAGCCTGTGACGGCCTTTGGTGAGGCGTATGGGTGTCTTGTTGAGTGCCTGTCCGCGCAGCACGCTCTGCTTCCAGGTCTCTGAGCGGTAGGGCGTCTTCAGCGAGATGACGGTGGCGGGCTGGTCGTCGATCTGCACGGCATAGCGCAGGTCACCGCGGTCGCTGGGCTGCGTGGGTATCATGGCGGTGTAGAGCGTGGCGTCGCCCTCCTGCGGGCTGTCGAAGTCGTACGTCAGCGTGGTGCCCTTGGGCAGGGCTACGGCCTGCATGGAGTGGCCGAGCATCGGGATGACCTGGGGGGACTGCTGTGATACGGCAGCAGACGGGGCGGCAGCGTAGTCGCAGGCATTGCGGGCGATGGCACGGCCTACGGAGGGATGCTGCGGGAACGAGGTGTGCACCTTGCCGAAGACGGGCAGGTCGCGCGGTGCGGCTGACATGAGGCGCTGCCACTTGCCGTTGTTCATCGTGTTGTAGTGCTCCGTCAGCTGCTGTATCTCCTCGTAGGCTTTCTTGCTTTCTGGTTCGTTGGAGAGCATCTTGCGGGTCATGGCGGCAGCGGCATGGACGGGATACAGCACATGGGCGAAGTAGGCATCCTGACGGGCGTCCATCACCAGGGGGCGCCAGGTGTCGACGATGGCTTCGAGGTGAGCGAAGGCCTCCATGCGCTGGTAGCCCTCGGTCAGCGAGAACTCGGTGCTCTCAGGCACTGACTTGCCGCCGGGGTATTTCTGTCTGTCGAGCTCCACCTGTGTCCATCCCATGAACTCGGGACGGCGGATGGCGTTGAGGTGACAGAGCTCGCGCATGGCGGGGAAGATGGCGCGTCCCACCTGGGCGCCAAACTGCGTCATATACCATCGTTCCATGTGCTCTTCAAGAGAGAGAGGACCTTGTGTGGTAGCCACCCATCGTCTCCCTTTTAATGACGGGTCGGTGGAAATGCTGTTGATGTCCCATGCCAGGTCCAGGAACAGCTCCAGCTGGTAGGCGGCCACTTTCGGGTCGTGGACATTGGCTATCCACAGGCGTCGGCAGTTGTGATCGTAGGCGGCACGCATCTCGTTGTAGATGAGTCCCGGCTGTGTGGTGCTGAGCCAGAGGTAGTCGTGCGGACGTCCCCAGTAGGAGAGGTGATAGTAGATGCCGCCTCCGCCGCTGCGCTGCTGCTGCAGGCTGTCGGGCAGGCGCGTGAGGTAGCCGTAGTTGTCGTCGCACCACATCAGCGTGACGTCGTCGGGCACGCGCAGTCCGCTCTCGTAGATCTCGAGCACCTCCTTGTAGGGTATGAACACCTGCGGCACGTGCTCCACATCCTTATTATAATAGCGACGGATGAGCTGACGCTGGTCGTCGATGACCTGCTGCAGCCCGTTGAGCTTCTCCTCGGGAGTCTTCACTCCCTCCATCGAACCGTCGTGTATGCCTCGCATGCCCAGGGTGAAGAGAGCCTCCGAGCCTTTCATCTGCTGCAGGCGCTCCTGCCAGTACTGCTGCACCTGCTGGCGGTTGGTGATGTAGTTATACGCACCACGTGATTTGTGATCCCACTCGGCGACGTTGTTGCGCAGCAGGGGCTCGCAGTGGCTGGTGCCGACGAGGATGGCGAAGGAGTCGGCCATCTCCTTGTTGCCGGGAACGGTGAAGAAACCGGGCGACACATTGTGCATGGCCGGCCAGATGGCGTTGGCTCGCAGGCGCAGCAGAAGCTGGAAGAGCCGCTTGTAGGTCTGCGGGCCCATGTTGTCCCCAGACCAGCGGCGTATGCTCCAGTCCTCGTCATTGATGAAGATGCCGCGATACTGCACCGACGGTGTATGCTCGAGTCGGAACGTGTCGGGTAGTGACAGAGGGGTGAAACGGCTGTGTGGACGCACGTCGCCCCACCATACCCACGGCGACACCCCGGCCATGCGGCTCAGTTCGAGGATGCCGTAGGCGGTGCCGCGGGCGTTATGGCCCTCGACCACCACCTGGCTGTTCTGCACACGGATGCAGAAGCCGTCGTCGCTGCCCTTGCCCTGCACGATGCGGATGGGGGCATCCTTGGCGGGTACGGCCTTGTGTCTAGTCACCAGCTCCATGTCGTCGGCGAACATCTGCAAGGCCTGCTCCACGACGGGAGCCACCTTGCCCTGCACCTGGTAGGTCACAGGATGCTCGCCGTCGTACCATACTACGTTGCCGGCCATTGCAGTGGATGATGACAGCATCAGGGCCAGCCATACAAATAGGCGAACAGCTTTTTTCATCGATGACGGTATTGCCAGTTAATTATTTCTTATTGACGATGCCAAGATACTTGTCGTATGCGGCATCCCACACGGCCTTGTCCTGCGGCTCGTACTTCACCATCTCGATGCTGTTGGCGATGATGGCACGCATCTGCCAGATGTCGTTCACCAGACGGGCTGCCTTGGCCTGCATCATGATGTTGCCGATGGCGGTGCACTCCTGCGGACCGGCAAGGACGGTGGCACCTGTAGAGTTGGCCGTGAACTGATTGAGGTACTTGTTCAGCGAGCCGCCACCAATGATATGGAGCACGTCGAGACGGAACGGAGCGAACTCCTGCAGCCAGGTGAATACCTGACGATAGCGCAGGGCCAGCGAGTCGAAGATGCAGCGGCAGATCTCGGCGGGAGTCTCCGGCACGGGCTGATTGGTCTCGCGGCAGTACTTCTGGATGGCTGCTATCATGCTCGAGGGGGCAGCAAAGGCAGCGTCGTCGGGGTTGATGAGCGAGCGGAAGGGCTCGACGGTCATGGCCTGTCCCTGCAGTTCGGGATGGCTGAGCTGGCGCACCTCATCGGGCCATTCCAGTCGGCAGCGTTCATAGAGCCACATGCCGCATATATTCTTCAGGAAGCGGGTGGTGCCCTCGATGCCTCCCTCGTTGGTGAAGTTGCGCTCGTAGCTCAGGTCGCTGATGATGGCATCCTTCGTCTCGATGCCCATCAGGCTCCATGTGCCGCTGCTGAGGTAGGCAAACTTCTCGTCGCTGGCAGGTACGGCAGCTACGGCCGAGCCGGTGTCGTGGCCTGCCACAGCAATCACGGGCACGGGTCCCAGTCCTGTCAGGCGCTGCACCTCGTCGGTGAGGACGCCGATGACGGTGCCGGGATTGACCATCTTGCCGAACTTGCTCCTGGTGAGTCCGAGTGAGCAGAGCAGGCGCTCGTCGAGCTGCTTAGTGCGGGGATCGAGCAGCTGCGAGGTCGATGCGATGGTGTATTCGCACACCTCGTTGCCCGTGAGCATCCAGCTGAGTGCATCGGGCACGAACAGGATCTTCTGTGCATGACGCAGGGCTTCGTTGCCCTCGCGCTTCATGGCATAGAGCTGGAAGATCGAGTTGAAGTTCATGAACTGTATGCCCGTCACGTCGTAGACCTCTTTCTTGGAGATGACATGCTTCAGGTAGTCGTCCATAGCATCGAAGGTGATGGGGTCGCGATAGGCGCGCGGGTTTCTCAGGATGGCACCGTCGGCACCTATGCATACGAAGTCAACGCCCCAGGTGTCGATGCCTATCGACGTGATCTCCAGTCCGCGTCGGGCCACCTCCTTCAGTCCTCTGATGATTTCAAAGTAGAGGGCATAGATGTCCCAATAGTAGTGTCCGCCCTGTTCGATAAGGTTGTTGGGGAATCGTGTCAGCTCCCCCAGGTCAAACTTTCCGTCGGTGATGTTTCCAATGATGGTGCGGCCGCTGGTAGCTCCCAGGTCGACTGCGAAGAAATACTTTTTCTGCTCCATGACTGTTGGTTTCTTTTTTTTGATTTGTTGGTATGCCTCTGCGCTTGCGCGCCGGCAGTTAGTAATAATGGTGCAAAAGTACGAAAAATATGCCGCTCGCACCATCATATTTTGATTTAACGACTGAATTTTTTGATTTTCCTTTGTTTTTTACCAAACTCTTATTATCTTTGCACAATGATTGAGAACCTATGAAAGGGCAAATGACAATGAAGGACAGACACTATACTGACCTGTTCGTGGATTTCGACGACACCCTCTGCGACACTCATGGCAACGCTGTTGAGGCACTGCACGAGGTGTACGACGAATATCATCTGGAACGCTGCTTCAGCCATCCTGACATCTTCCACAATGCTTATTGGGAGGCAAATATCGACCTCTGGCAGCGCTATGGACGGGGAGAGATCACACGCGACTATCTCATCGTCGAGCGCTTTCGCCGTCCGCTGAGTCAGGGCAGGGACATCAGCGTCACGCCTGACCTCTGCCTGCAGATGAGCGACCGCTTCCTCGACCTCTGTGCTCAGAAGGCGGGCGTGGTGGAGGGTGCCCACGAGCTGGTGGACTATCTGCGCCGGCGTGGCTATCGCCTTCACCTCTGTTCCAACGGCTTCCATGAGGTGCAGTATAGGAAGATTCATGCCTGTGGTTTCGACGGATGCTTCGATACCGTCGTCCTGAGTGAGGATGCTGGAGCCAACAAGCCCCTGCCTGCCTACTTTGACTATGCCTTCCGCCTGACGCAGGCCCGTCGTGAGACCACCGTGATGATAGGCGACGGATGGGACAGCGACATGAGTGGTGCCATCGGCTACGGTCTGGACACCATCTACCTGAACCGTTTCCCTGAGTATCGTCCGCCGCTGCCCGTCACCCATGAGGTGACCAGACTGTCGGAGATCATGCTGATCCTGTGATGATTTATGCTTGGGAGATCGAAGAAAAACGCGTTTTTCTTTGGTTTTCTGCTCACTTATTCGTACTTTTGCATGCAGAATATGAAAAGAGAAGAATTTGATGCCATCCGGCCCTTTGAGCCGGAAGAACTGCCAGCGGCTTACGACCGTCTGGAGAGTGACACGCAGTTCCGTGCTGTGGTGGCCATGCTCTATCCGCAGGTGCCCTTCGAGGCAGTGATGCTTAGGATGCGCGGCTGCACGACGAGCCTTGACTTTCAGAAAGCTTTCTGCTATCCGTTTCTGAAGGAGCTGATGGCAAAGGCCTCGACGGGCCTGGACATGAATGTGGATGCCATCGACGTCAGGCGACGCTACACGTTCGTGTCGAACCATCGTGACATCGTGCTCGATTCAGCCCTGCTCGATGTGCTGCTGATTGATGCCGGTGCGGAGACGACCACTGAGATTGCCATCGGCGACAACCTGCTGGCGGCACCCTGGATCAAGGACCTGGTGAGGATCAACAAGTCGTTCATTGTGGAGCGCTCGCTGGGCATCCGTGAGATGCTCATGGCATCGCGACGCCTCAGTGAGTATATGCATTACGTCATAGGCGAGAAGCACGACAATGTGTGGATAGCCCAGCGTGAGGGACGTGCCAAGGACAGCGACGACCGCACGCAGCCCAGCATCCTGAAGATGATGGCGATGGGAGGCGAGGGCAGTGTCGTGGAACGACTGAAGCAGCTGCACATTGTGCCCCTGAGCATCAGCTATGAGTATGACCCCTGCGACTTCCTGAAGGCGAGGGAGTTTCAGCTGAAGCGTGACGTGGAGGGTTGGCGGAAGACCAAGCAGGATGATGTGGAGTCGATGCGTACGGGCATCATGGGATACAAGGGAGAGGTGCACTACCACTGTGCTCCCTGCATCGATGAATGGCTCGACACGCTGCCCGAGGATCTTCCCAAGGGTGAGCTGTTCGACGTCATCGCCGCCCATATCGACAGCGAGATACACCGTCACTATCGTCTCTATGCCTCCAACCGAGTGGCTGCCGGCGCCGAGAGCACGGCCGAAGAGCGTGCCGCCTTCGGGCAATACCTGGATCAGCAGCTGGGTAAGATCCGGCTGGAGAATGCCGACGAGGAATTCCTCCGTGAGCGCCTCGTCGAGATGTATGCTAATCCCTACCGAAACCATATCGCAGCGTTATGAGACATCAGGCTTTCTTGACCTTACTGGCATTTCTGCCCTTTCTTGCTGCCTGCACCATCGATGCCTACGAAAAAGGTGAGGGCGAATACTCGCTGCTGACCGCTGAGCTGGTGGAGGCATACGTCGACAACGACAAGCATGTCAGTCATGTGGTGACCGATCAGGGTGAACGCCTCATACTGACGTCACCGCTGACGGCCCAGTGGATAGAGACACCCGACACGATGTATCGGGCCCTGCTCTATTATGATCAGGTGGAAGAAGGAAAGGCCGAGCCGAGGAGCTTCGGCTGGGTAGGTGTGCTGACTCCCCGCGACAGCATCAAAGGCGGGATGAAGAGCGATCCGCTCTATACGGAAAGCATGTGGGTGGCAAAGAACCATAAATACCTGAACCTGCGCCTGCGCCTGCTGACGGGCAGCACCGACGACGAGAAAGCCCGCCACTCGATAGGGCTGATGAAGGATGCTGCCAGTTCAACGCCTGGGCATGCGCGGATGGTGCTGTACCACGATCAGGGCGGTATGCCCGAGTATTATTCGATGGTGACCTATGCCAGCATTCCGCTGGACAGCATCAAGGCTGACACGCTGACCATCGTGGTCAAGACCTATAACGGTGAGGTGAACCGCACGTTCAAACTTCGTTCTTCGGACTCTTCCGTCGTACTTTGAAGCGGTCGAAACCTTCGCCATAGACACCAATGACGGCACTCTGCGAGACGAAGGCAGTGGGGTCGATCTCGTTGATGATGCGGAAGATGACGTCGCTCTGGCGACGCTTGGCGAGCACGAAGAGCATCTTGACTTCCTTTCCGGAATAGAATCCGTGGGCATCGATGGTGGTGCATCCACGGTGAGGCTCCTTGTTGATGCGATGACCTATCTCCTTATACTTGTCGGAGATGATGAAGAACTGGACGGAGCTTCGCATCGAGTTCACCACCTGGTCGATACAGAAGGCGGTGACGTAGAGTACGACATATCCGTAGATGACTTTCTCCCAGTCTTTCAGCACAAAGTAGCTGCTGGTGATGATGATGACATCGCAGATCATGATCACACGTCCCAGCGAGATGTCGCGGTACTTATTCAGAACAGCTGCGATGATGTCGGTGCCTCCCGTCGATCCGTTGTTGGCCAGTCCCAGGCCCACGCCGCATCCGCAGAACACACTACCGATGATGGCCGCCATGAAAGGCTGGTCGCTGAGCAGGTGACCGGTATAATTCTCCGTGGCGATGCCCACAGCTACGGTGAGCACCGTCACGGCGAATATGGTCTTCAAGCAAAACTTCAGCCCGAGAATCTTGAGCGCAAAGAGCAGCAGCACTGCATTGATGGTGAAGTAAGAGAACTGCACGGGTATGCCCGTGGCCCAGAAGAGGATGCTGGTGACACCCGCCACGCCTCCGGTGGTGATGTTGTTCGGCAGCAGAAACACCGCCCATCCGATACAATAGGAGAGCATGGCGATGGTGATCATCACATAGTCTTTGGCCTCTCTCCAGAAGAATGCTTTTGTAGGTCTTTCCATTTCGGGCACAAAGTTACACCTTTTTTTTGAATTAGCGCAAGGTATGACGCTTTTTTTTCGTCGGACGGCTAATCAGCCTTGAACAGATCCTTGATGCCTCCGATGCTGCCCAGGAGGTTGGTGGCTTCGTAGGGCAGGTAGACAGTCTTCGTCTTCTCGCCTTCGGCCAGCTCCTGCATCATCTGTATGTACTTCTGAGCCAGGAGGTAGTTGGCCGGATTGGTAGACTTGCCCACTGCCTGGGTGATGAGTTCGATGGCTTTAGCCTCGGCCTCGGCCTTGCGGATGCGAGCCTGAGCCTCACCTTCAGCCTCGAGGATGGCCTGTTGGCGTGCTGCCTCGGCTTTGTTGACGATGGCGGTCTTCTCACCTTCTGATGCAAGTATCTCAGCAGCCTTCTGACCCTCGGAGGTGAGGATCTGTGCACGCTTGTTGCGCTCAGCCTGCATCTGCTTCTCCATGGCGTTGAGCACGGAGTTGGGAGGGGTGATGTCCTGCAGCTCTACGCGGTTGACCTTGACGCCCCACTTGTCGGTGGCATCGTCGAGGACGGCAGAGAGCTTCTTGTTGATGGTGTCGCGCGAGGTCAGTGTCTCGTCGAGTTCCAGTTCGCCGATGATGTTTCGCAAGGTGGTCTGCGTGAGCTTCTCGATGGCGTTAGGCAGATTGTTGATCTCATAGGTGGCCTTGAAGGGGTCTACGATCTGGAAGTAGAGCAGGGCATTGATCTCGGTCTGGACGTTGTCCTTGGTGATGACGTTCTGCTTGGGAAAGTCGTACACCTGCTCACGAAGGTCGATGGTGGTGGAGTTCTGGTAGCGTCCGTGGTTGAGTACGACGATGGACTTGGCCTTGTCGATAAAGGGGATGATGATGTTGATGCCAGGCTTGAGGGTGGCATGATAGCGTCCCAGGCGTTCCACGATTTTCGTTTCCGACTGTGGGATGATGACAAGTGACATCTTGACGAACAGGATGACACAGACGACGATAGCAATTAATACGTAATTCATAATGGTATGTGTTTTAAATGTTTAACCTTCTAGTTTCTCTACCGTGATGATGGTGCTCTCACGGCCTATGACACGCACCCTAGTGCCGGCGGGGATGTCAGTGGCTTCGTTGGTGACGCTCTTCCAGATGTCGCCGTCTATTTGCACACGTCCGTAGCCGTTGGCCTTGACCGTCTCCACGACATGTCCCACACGTCCCATCAGGGCGTCGGCGTTGCTCACGCGCTGCTCTTCGTTCCGATGCAGATAGCGCAAGGCCACGGGTCGCACCAGGAAGATGCTCAGCAGTGAGAAGAGTGCGAACAGGAGGATCTGTCCGTAGATGTTCAGGCCCAGCAAGGCCGAGAGCAGTCCGAAGACGGCACCGATGGAGAAGCAGATAATGAAAAAGTCGCCCGACGACAGTTCCAGTATCAGGCAGATGACGGCTATCGCCGCCCATAGCTGCCACATGTTTGCTGCAAAATACTCAATCATAAGCTTATTTTTTATTATAATAATGTGTCATTGTCAGAGTGTCAGGATGAAGTCGTCCCAGTCTTTCGACGATCCTTTCTCTCCAAATACCTTTTGATAGAGACGGCTGCGCGTGGAGGCTACGCTCTCTTTGGAGTGTGCCGTGAGCAGTGCGATGTCGCGGGGCTGCAGGCGTACCTTCACCAGCAGGCTGACGTGGTAGTCCTGTGGCGTCATCTTGTAGAGGCTGTAGAGCCGGCCAGTGAAGTTGGAATAGACCGAATTGACCGTCTGCTCCAGCTCACGCCAGTCCTCTTCCTTCATGCTCCGCCCTTCGTCCAGGAGGGACTTCATCCGCTTGTACACCTCACTTCCGAAGATGACAGGCTCTGCCTGCTGGCGTTTCTCCTGTTCGATCAGGGCCACTTTGTTGTCGTAGTCCAGTCGCGCTTTCTTTTCCTCGAGTTCCAACCGAAGCATCGAGTTCTCGTCGCCCAGCTTCTGGATGAGCGACTGCAGCTCGGCTATCTGCTGTTCGTTGCGCATGATGCTCTGGCTGCTGGTGGCCTGCTGCTCCTCTTGCATCGCACGAACCTTATTAAGTCGGTCCTGCAACTCAAGCACCTTTCGGCGACTGTGCTGCACCGTCAGCACGAACAGTGCGACGTAGGCCAGGGCTCCTAGTATAAGTAGGAACAACTCTCGGTCGGTGAGTATGGTCATCATCTGGTTCATGTTGCAAAGGTACAACAAAAAAGTATTCTAGCCAAACTTTTCTGTTCTCAATGATTTGCAAAGGCTGAAAAGTTCGCAAAAGTTTGCTTGTCATGCTTTTTTGTTGTACCTTTGCACGCAGAAATACCTCATAAACATTCCAAAACGATGAAACAACTACTACTTTCCATTTTCCTTTGTGTCTGCTGCCATCTTGCAGCACAGCAGTTCCAGCAGGAGTTTGGCAATCCGCGTAAGTCATTCGTGGAGACCATCGCATTGCCCGATCATGCAGACAGTCGCTATTGTCAGGGTCAGCAGGCTACGCTCCGCCTGGTGGCCAGAGCTGGGGGCGTGCCTCTGGATGGTGTCACCGTGAGATACAAGTGCGGACCAGAGATGCAGCTTCAAGAGCGCTTCGACAGCATTGCCTTCCGCAATGGTGAGGCTGCCATTCGTATGGGCACAATGCTTGAGCCGGGCTTCCTTGCATGTCAGTATGAGTTTCATGTCGACGGCAAGCGCTATACCGATTTGGTGAAGGTGGCTTATGACCCGGAGCTGATAACAACGTTCACACCCATGCCTCAGGATTTCGAGACTTTCTGGAAGAAAGTGCTGGCTGAGGCCCGTAAAGTAGACCTCGAACCGCAGTACTTCGACGTGCCCGATGCCACTACCGCACAGATAGAGACAAAGCTCGTGCGACTGCATGTTGGCAAGGACAAGTGGATGCAGGGATACCTTTCGAGGCCGCTCGACGGGAAGCGGCACCCTGTGGTGCTCGTCCCTCCCGGTGCTGGCAGCCAGAAAATATTCCCTTCCGATTATTTCCCCAAAGAGGGATGTATCTATCTGAAGATAGAAATCCACGACAACGACCAGCGCTTGCCTGACAATGAATATGCTGTTGCACGTCAGAAGAGTGAAGGCTATGGAGATCGTGGCATCGCGTCGAAGGATACCTATTATTTTAAGGATGTGTATGCCGGCTGTGCAAGGGCCGTCGACTTCCTCTGCTCCCTGCCCGACTGGGACGGACGTAATGTTATCGTCACAGGAGGATCGCAAGGGGGAGCTCTGACCATCATTACTTCGGCGCTGAACGAAAAGGTGACTCTTTGTGCTCCCTTCTATCCTGCTCTCTGCGATCTGATGGGATTCCTCCACCATCGTGCTGGCGGATGGCCCAAGTTCTTCGCCGGGTATGACATCCCAGGGAATCAGCATGTACCAGGTATGCCTAAGGGCGTCAATATCGAACAGTCTGTGGCTACGCTGCAGTACTTTGACGTTGTGAACTTCGCCCGCATCCTGAAGGTGCCGACCTTCATGAGCTGGGGGTACAGCGACGACACCTGCTCGCCTACAAGCATTTGGGCTGCCTGGAACGTCATCAGTGCTCCTAAGATGAAGGATATCACTCCGTCGAGTGCTCACTGGCGCTTCCCTAGTAGTCAGGAGAAGTGTCTGCAGTGGATGAAGGAAAATATCGTGCGTTGAACTTTGGCAGTATAGTTTTTTTTCATTACCTTTGCAGCCGATTATGAAGAAACTGTATATCGAGACATACGGATGCCAGATGAACGTGGCTGACTCGGAGGTGGTGGCTTCCGTGATGCAGATGGCTGGCTATGAGACGACGGATAGCCTGGACGAGGCAGATGCCGTGTTCCTGAACACCTGCTCAGTGCGTGACAATGCCGAGCAAAAAATCTATCGCCGCCTGGAAGCACTCAACGCCATCCGCCGTAACAATTTGGCGCATTCGGGAGAGGGACTCATCATCGGCGTGCTGGGCTGCATGGCCGAACGGGTGAAGGACGACTTGCTCAGCAATCATGGTGTCGACCTGGTGGCAGGTCCCGATGCCTATCTGTCGCTGCCTGATCTTGTCGCTCAGGCAGAAACGGGACATAAGGCCATCAACATCGAACTGTCGACCACTGAGACCTATCGCGACGTGGTGCCTCAGCGCATGGCCCTAGGCCACAAGATTGGCGGATTTGTCAGCATCATGCGTGGCTGCAATAACTTCTGTCACTATTGCATCGTGCCCTATACCCGGGGACGGGAGCGCAGCCGTGATGTGGAGAGCATATTGAGGGAGGTGCGTGACTTGCGTGACCGCGGCTTCAAGGAAGTGACACTGCTTGGCCAGAATGTGAACTCGTATAGGACCCACCCCCAGTCCACACAGCAGCATGTGTTAACCGAACTCCCCTCCCTTCGTGAGGGGTCGGGGGTGGGCTTCCCGGAATTGCTCCGCCAGGTCGCCCTCGAGGCTCCTGAGATGCGCATCCGTTTCACCACCTCACACCCTAAGGATATGAGCGACGAGACATTGCATGTCATCGCCGAGATGCCTAATGTCTGCCGACACATCCACCTGCCCGTGCAGAGCGGCAGCGACCGTATTCTCAAGCTGATGAACCGGAAGTATACACGGGAATGGTATCTGGATCGTGTGGCTGCCATACGCCGTATCATCCCCGACTGCGGACTGTCGACCGACATCTTCGTGGGCTATCACTCAGAAACGGAAGAAGACCATCAGCTGTCGTTGTCGCTGATGCGTGAGGTGGGCTACGACTCAGCTTTTATGTTCAAATACTCTGAGCGTCCGGGCACCTATGCGTCGAAACATCTGCCTGATGACGTGCCCGAGGAAGTGAAACTGCGCCGACTGAATGAACTCATCACCCTGCAGACAGAAATATCGGCCCAGCAAAACAAGAAGGACGAGGGACGGGTGTTCGACGTTCTCGTTGAAGGTTTCTCCAAGCGTAGTCGCAGCCAATTGTGCGGACGCACGGAGCAGAACAAAATGGTGGTCTTTCCCAAGGCAGACCACCACATCGGACAGGTTGTAAGGGTGCGCATCGCCTCGTCTACCAGTGCTACGCTGCTGGGAGAGATTGATGGCTGATGTTGACCAGTGACTGGCGACTCATTCTCCGGTCACCAGTTGCTCGATGACCTCCGGAAAGTGCTCCATCTCCAGCACGTGTTCCTTTGCTGCGATGTCGTCGGCAGTATCGTCGGGATCCAGTGACACCCGAAACTGAGCAATGATGTCGCCACCGTCGCATTCGGCGGTGACGTAGTGCACGGTCATACCCGTCTCCTGTTCGCCGGCAGCCTTCACCGCCTCATGCACATGATGTCCCCACATGCCTTTGCCTCCGAACTTCGGCAACAGCGACGGGTGGAGGTTCACCATACGGCGGGGGAAAGCATCGATGAGGTAGTCGGGCACCAGAGGCAGGAAGCCTGCGAGCACCACGAAGTCAATGCCGTATTGTTCCAGCAGTGGCAGCACCACCTCCGGCTGAGCCAGCTCGGCCTTGGTGATGACTACCGTCGGCACGTCCAGTCTTCGGGCACGCTCCAGGACATAGGCGTCAGACTTGTTGCTTACTACGAGGCTTACCTCAGCTACTTCCGACTGGCGGAAGTGCAAAATCAGATTTTCGCAGTTCGACCCGCTTCCTGAAGCAAATACGGCGAGGTTTGTTCTCTTCTTGTTCGACATGTTATGTGATTACTAAACTTGCATTCATCGTAATTTGGCCACAAAATTAATAAAAAAATGGCGAATCCCGCCATGTTGGGAGTAAAGATATGCTTTTTTTGTCCTTTTTTCAAGATAAATTTGGCTTTTTCTTGGCTGATGTGAAAGATTATTTGTACTTTTGCGGGCAGTTAACAGCGACATATATGGATAACTTGCAAGAGATATTCCCCATTGTAGACAAAGATGGCAACGTGGTGGGAACGGCGACACGTGGTGAGTGCCACAACGGGTCGCGGCTGCTGCATCCGGTAGTACATCTTCATGTATTCAACTCAGATGGCAGCATCTACCTTCAGCGACGCCCGCTATGGAAGGACATCCAGCCAGGCAAGTGGGACACGGCAGTAGGCGGGCACATGGACTACGGCGAGACACCTGAGCAGGCACTGCGCAGGGAGGCGGCCGAGGAACTGGGCATCACCGACTTCAAGGCGGTGTTTGTCGAGAAGTATGTGTTCGACAGCAAGCGTGAAAGTGAGCTCGTCTATGTCAACTACACTATCTATGACGGTCCTGTCCTTCCCTCATCCGACGAGCTCGACGGCGGACGCTTTTGGACGATGGACGAGATACGCCAGGCTATGGGGAAGGATGTGCTCACGCCAAACTTTGAGAGCGAGTTCCGGCGTTGCTTCCTTTGAAAAGTGACTTTTTTCATCGTAAGCTGACATGCAGAGACGAAAAAAAACGCGAAAGTATTTGGGAAGACGGGATAAATTGCGTAACTTTGCAGGCACAAATCAAAACATCATTTTTAATTACTACGAACTATGGGATTAATAGAACAAATCATTGCGCGTGCCAAGAGTAACAAGCAGCGCATCGTGCTCCCCGAAGCTGAGGAGGAGCGTACCCTGACGGCAGCCGACCGTGTGCTGGCCGACGACATCGCCGACCTGATTCTCATCGGCAATCCTGAGAAAGTGCATGCTTTGGCCAAGGAGAAGGGACTGACCCACATCGACAAAGCCACACTGATCGACCCGCTGAACTATGAGCGGAGCGAAGAACTGGCACAGCTGCTCCAGAAACTGCGTGAGAAGAAAGGCATGACCATCGAGAAAGCCCGCGAGCTGGTGAAAGATCCGCTGTACCTCGGCTGTATGATCATCAAGACGGAAGGTGCCGACGGTCAGATCTCGGGAGCACTCTCCACCACAGGTGAGACCCTGCGCCCAGCCTTGCAGATCATCAAATGTGCCCCTGGCATCACCTGTGTCAGCGGAGCGATGCTGATGATCACGAAGAAACCTGAGTACGGCGAGAATGGTGTGCTCGTGGTGGGTGACGTCGCCGTGACTCCTATGCCTGATGCCGACCAGCTGAGCCAGATCGCAGTATGCACCGCTCAGACAGCTCGCAGCGTAGCCGGTTTCGCCGACCCGCGTGTCGCCATGCTGAGCTTCTCGACGAAAGGAAGTGCATCGCATGAGGTAGTCGACAAGGTGGTGGAGGCCACTCGTCTCGCCAAGGAGCTCGACCCCACGCTCAAAATTGACGGTGAGCTGCAGGCCGATGCTGCCCTTGTGCCGTCAGTAGGTAAGAAGAAGGCTCCGGGCAGCGAAATCGCCGGCAATGCCAACGTGCTCGTCTTCCCTTGTCTGGAGGTTGGTAACATCGCTTATAAGCTCGTCCAGCGTCTGGGCGATGCAGTGGCTGTAGGCCCCATTCTTCAGGGTATTGCTCGCCCGGTGAACGATCTCAGTCGTGGTTGCAGTGTGGATGACATCTATTATCTCGTCGCCATTACTGCCTGCCAGGCTATGGACGCCAAAAAATAAGAAATAGAAACAAGAATTTTGGACAGAAATTATTATAATTACTATAATTATTTCTTTCAATGACAAGGCAAGAGTATAAGAACATATATGATGTAGTGGGTGCCGCCCAAGAAGTGCATAAGACACTTGGACGTGGGCTGTCGGAACTTATCTATCAAGAAGCTTTTTCTATAGAGATGACTGAGCGTGGTATGGAATTTGAGCGTGAAAAGCAACTCAGACTTTACTACAAAACTCACTTAATGGAAAAGACTTATTACGCTGACTTCTACTATCAAGGGGTGTTGATAGAATTGAAAGCAGTTGAGAAGATTCTGCCAGAACATCGCTCACAGTTGTTTAATTATATGCGCATAACTCAACTGAACAGAGGGATTCTCTTGAACTTTTGCGAAAAGAGTCTTCGAGCAGAACGCTATCTGTATTTAGAAGATGAAGATAGGTTTGTCCTCCTTACGCAAAACAACTATAAAGGCTATATCATAGATTGAATAATTATCTTAATTATAATAATTTCTGTCCATATTAAAAAAAGAATATAAATGAAAATTTTAGTATTAAATTGTGGTTCGTCCAGCATCAAGTACGCACTGTACAACATGGACGACAAGAGTGTGATGACCAGCGGCGGCGCCGAGCGTGTGGGACTCGAAGGGTCCTTCGTCAAGGTGAAGCTCTCCAACGGTGAGAAACGTCAGATCATGCACGACATTCCTGAGCATACGGAAGGCGTGAAGTTCATCTTCTCGCTGCTCACCGATCCTGAGATTGGCGTGATCAAGAGCCTCGACGAGATCGATGCCGTAGGACACCGCATGGTGCATGGAGGCGAGAAGTTCAACAAGTCAGTCATCCTCACCGACGAGGTGCTGAAGGAATTTGAGAAATGCTCCGACCTGGCTCCTCTGCATAATCCTGCCAACCTCAAGGGTGTGAACGCCGTGAAGGAGCTGATGCCTGGCCTGCCTCAGGTAGGCGTGTTCGACACCGCTTTCCATCAGACGATGCCCCCCAAGGCCTATATGTATGCCATCCCCTACGAGCTGTATGAGAAGTACGGCATCCGTCGCTACGGTTTCCACGGTACCTCCCACCGCTATGTCTCGCAGCGTGCATGCGAGTTCCTGGGCATCCCTGCCGAGGGCACTAAGATGGTGACCTGCCACGTGGGCAACGGAGGCTCGATTGCTGCTGTCGTTGATGGCAAGTGCATCGATACCTCGATGGGTCTGACGCCGCTGGAGGGACTCATGATGGGCACCCGTGCCGGTGATATCGATGGCGGCGCAGTGACGTTCATCGAGAAGAAGCTTGGCCTCGATGCCGACGGCATGAGCAACCTGCTGAACAAGAAGAGCGGCGTGGCCGGTCTGACAGGTGGCAGCAGCGATATGCGCGATGTGGAGAACGCTGCCAATAACGGCGACGAGCGCGCCCGTCTGGCTCAGGACATGTATTTCTATCGCATCAAGAAGTACATCGGCGCCTATGCGGCAGCTATGGGCGGACTCGACATCATCGTCTTCACTGCCGGCGTGGGTGAGAATCAGATCGGCATGCGCTCAGAGGTGTGCAAGGGTCTGGAGTTCCTCGGCGTGAAGTTCGACGAGCAGAAGAACAAGGTGCGTGGCGAGGAGGCTGTCATCTCGGCCGACGACTCAAGAGTGAAGGTCCTGGTCATTCCTACCAATGAGGAACTGATGATCGCAACCGACACGATGAATCTTCTTTGAAAGAAAAACGGCGAAAATCTTTGCTAATTGAAAAAAAATGCCTATCTTTGCCACCAAAATGGCAGATATAGGCATTTTTACATAGGAGCAATGCCGAAAATCCTGTAAAGAGTAGGCGCACACTAAAAACCAGTACGTGATGAAAAAACTTTTATTCGCTGCACTGACAGCACTAGTGATGAGCCTGAGCTTTACCGCTTGCGGCGGCGACCATGAGAAAGCCGGCAAGGCCCTCGAGGAGTTCAAGGCCATTATCGAGAAGATGGAGGCTTACAACGACGAGGATGCCGACATTGAGAGCCTACTTTCCATCCAGAAGGAACTGTCGGAATGGACCGAGAAGTATGGTGACCTCAGCGAGTCAGACTTCACCAGCGAGCAGAAGGCTGAGTTCGACAAGCTCGAGGAGCGCATGGATGCCCTCAACCAATAGTGACTGACCAAGGAGCAAAGCCGAAAATCCTGTAAAGAGTAGGCACAGACCAAAACTATATTTTAATATGAGAAAAACGATTTTCGCTGTTCTCACAGCGTTTGTGATGAGTCTTGCATTCGTGGCTTGTTCCAGCTCTCCTGAGGACAAGATCGTCAGCACGATGGAGGATATGGTAAGCTATATCAAGGGATTCCATATCAAGTCGGCCGATGACCTGAACAAGCTGACCGACAAGATTGCCACCTTCAAGAAAGAGACTGAGAGTGCTATTGAGGAGCTCACTTCAGGCAAGTCGCCCGAAGAACTGATGAAGCTCGCCGAACAGATGGAAGACCTGGAGAAGAAGATGACCAAGCTGACCGCCGACCTCGAGAAGGAGGGCGAGCGCCTGGAGAAGGAAGCCAAGGATGCCGGTCTGGACCTTGACAAGCTCGATGATCTGTTTGATTAATTTAAAAAATAACAAAAGCACATGAAAAAAGTATTGTATTCTGTTCTGGCAGTGATGGTCATGAGCCTCTGCCTTGTTTCCTGCAAAGACAGCAAGGCTCCAGCCGACAAGGAAAATGCTGAGGCTGCCGCCGAAGAGCAAGTAGAAGAGAAAGCCGCTGAGAAGGCTGCGATTGTCGTCGACGAGAATGCCAGCCCCGTTGAAAAGATGGTGGGCATCATGAGCGGCGTGGTGAATATCCTGAAGGACACCCACATCAAGTCGGCCGACGACCTCACGGCACTCCAGAAGAAGCTCGAGGGCGCCAAGGATCAGTTTGAGGCAGCTACCACTGACCTCGCTACTTTCTTCTCCAGTGTCACAGCGGAGAATGCTGAGAAGATCGAGGCCACGATGGCCGACATTGAGCAGCGCATGGATCAACTTGAGAAAGAGGGCGAAGCCGAGGCCGATCGTCTGAAGAAGGAGGCTGAGGCTCTTGGTCTGGATATCGACGCGCTCGGCGACATCTTCTAAGCATTATCCAGCAGCATTTTCGCGGCAACGGCCCGAACTGCTCATGGGATAAATACAGGCATTCTGAGAGATTTCAAGCGTTTTTGATACCCTCAGAATGCCTGTTAAATGTCAATAGTCAATAGTCAATAGTAAGCAGTGGGCTCACATCGGGCCCAGGCCCATGCAGCTCGTGGTGGTGAGCGCGGTGATGGCAGCCGTGATCATGGCCGACACGATCTGCCAGATCCTCATCCATGCCTCCCTGGATAGCTTCTTCATCCTTTAAGTCCTCCTTTCATTTATGAATTTAGAATTTAGAATTTAGATTTTAGAAGTATCGCCTTCGGCGAGTAGGATTTAAGATGTAAGAATTTTGATTTTAGAAGCATCGCCTTCTCTGAACTCCTACTTCATACTCGCCCAAAGGGCGACACATCTAAACTCTAAATTCTTAACTCTTAATTCCCTTAGGGTCTCGGCTCGTCGTCGCCACTACCACTGCCGTCTCCGGGATTGGCCTGGGCATAGGCGAAGTCCTGGACAGGGGTGAAGGTTCGGTTGCGGCGCACCACCTTCTCCACGCCGTCGACGGTCTCCTTGACAGCGGTCGACTCCACCACGCTGTCGAGACGCAGGGCGCACTTCTTCTTCAGCTCCTTGAAGGTGATGTCGCGCAGATCCTCACCCTCGGGATAGAAGCGGATGTGGATGCCCTCTACCAGGCCGGCAGCACCCATGGCCTGAGCGTCCTCCAGGGTGGCAGCACCTCCGGGCACGTTCTGCACGGTGGGGCGGAAGGTGCCCAGGCCGTCGAGCTTCACGGGCACTCCCTGCGACAGCAGCTCGATCATGCACTGTGCGAGCTGTCCCAGCACGAGGCGCAGGGTGTTCTCGTCGACCAGCGATGCATGGCCGCTGATGTGCTTTGCCAGACCGTAGGTCGAGAGGGTCTGACGGTTGGCCGCCTCGGCGAAATAGTGACCGAAGGTCTTGCTGAGGGCGTTCTTGTTCTGGCGGATGTTAATAGCCATCACGATTTGATTACTTGGCATTTCTCTTGTTCTCCTTTCTTTGTTAATTAATGTTAAGCATAGTTCCTGTTTACTCTGAGCGAAAGTTCTAGTTACTCGGCATGTTAGTCGCACTTTCTCGGTAGGTTTTGGAGTGGCCATCTCCGTGCCTTGTGAGCATCAGGATTCATTTTCTGTGCAATCATCGCTGCAACTTGTTTGCGTCGGCAAAGGTACTGCCTTTTCTGAATATCGACCCTGATTTTGCAAGTTAAAAAAGCTTAAGATTTTTGCATTCTCGCTCACATAAGAGAGGGCCTGCCCGTGCTTCGACGTGCAGCAATGGCTGAGAGGAGAAAATTATTTGACATCATTTATTGACTATTGACTATTGACTATTGACATTTAAGGTGGCATACTGACGTTATATTAATATATATTATATATAATATATATTAATATAAAAGTTGTCATAGGTCGTTGAAGAGAAAAATGCATCAAAAATGGCGGTTAAATGTCAATAGTAAATAGTCAATAGTAAGGAAGAAAGGAACAAGCAAAATGGAAGTTAACGAACAGAAAACCAAGACGTTGAAGGGCTCGATGAAGTTCTTCAAGGACGACCGCCTGGAGTTCACGCCCTACGGGCAGGGAGAGCCTATGTATGCCGAGATCAGGAAGGCCGGCGATGGCTCGCTCATGAGGACTACAGGCGAGAAGCGGCAAAGTCTGGTGGCATGGCTGAAGGTGGATGCCAACGCTGCCGACCCCGCCGCCGACCTGCGCGACCAGCTCGAAAAAGTGCTGAAAGGCCTGCCGGAATCCCAGCGGAAGCCTCGTCTGAGGGGCCGTTTCCTGAAGAATTCGGACGAGCTGAAAGTGCGTCTAGATGAGCGCGACGGCACGATAAGCGTGCTGATGACGCTGGATGTGAGAAGTAAAAATTATGTACAAAGATTTAATACGGTGCACAGCCGTGCAAAGGACAACAGGATGAATGTGGCTTTCAAGTCAGTCAGCTGACTGCTTACTATATTGACTATTGACATTTAACTGGCATTCTGAGGGTATCAAAAACGCTTGAAATCTCTCAGAATGCCTGTATTTATCCCATGAGTCGGCTATTAGCGTTTTGTCAGATGTTGATGCCGTAGCTCTGCTTCACTTCGCTCATAACGAAGGTGCTCTCGATGGAGGCGACGGTGTCGATGTCGCCAAGTTTGGTGAGCACGAACTCCTGATATTGCTTCATATCGCGCGTGCGTACATTTAATAGATAGTCGTAGGCACCGCTGATGTTGTAGCAGGCCGTCACCTCGGGTATGCGCTGGATGCGGCGCACGAAGCTGTCGGCTATCTCATGGTTGATCTGTTTCAGCTTCACCATGCAGAACACGAGCATCCCCTGTCCCATCTTCTCTGGGTCGAGCACCGCCACGTATTTCTTGATGTATCCTCTGCGCTCCAGCCGTTTCTGACGCTCAAAGACGGGTGTAGGGGTCAGATGAACGGCATCGGCAAGCTCTTTTGTGGTCAGTTTTGCGTTTTTTTGCAGCGTCCGGAGTATCTGCAGATCGGTCTCATCGAGTATTTCAGCCATCTTTTTGGTGTTTTATTCTGTTGCAAGGGCTTTTGGGAGCCCGTTTTGGAATGATTCTTCTGTTGACGGTGCAAAAGTAGTGAAATCTTCTGAATTATGCAAGAAATTTGGCGGATATTTCTAAACTTCGTACCTTTGCAGCGGCAATTAAGTGAAGAGTGAAGAATGAAGAGTGAAGAATGTAGAGTGAAGAATGAAGAGTGAAGAATGAAAACATTATTAATTAATAAATAAAGGACAAGATTATGAGTACAAAGAATTATCGTTTTGAGACTTTACAGCTCCATGTAGGCCAGGAACAGGCCGACCCCGCAACTGATGCACGTGCAGTGCCCATCTATCAGACCACGAGCTATGTGTTTCGCAACTCACAGCATGCTGCCGACCGCTTCGGTCTGCGTGATGCCGGCAATATCTACGGTCGTCTGACCAACTCGACTCAGGGCGTGTTTGAAGATCGCGTGGCTGCTCTTGAGGGTGGTGTAGCCGGTCTGGCTGTTGCCAGTGGTGCTGCCGCCATCACCTATGCCCTGCAGAACATTGTGCAGGCCGGCGACCACATCGTTGCAGCCGACAACCTCTATGGCGGCTCCTACAACCTGATCACTCACACGCTGGCCACGCAGGGCATCACTAACACCATCGTGAACGTAAATGATCTCGAAGCCCTCGATGCAGCAGTACAACCCAACACGAAAGTAATATATGCCGAGACCTTCGGCAACCCCAACAGTGACGTGCTCGACCTTGAGGGGGTGGCGGCGGTAGCCCATAAGCACGGCATCCCCTTCATCGTCGACAACACCTTCGGCACGCCTTATCTCATCCGTCCGTTGGAGCATGGAGCAGACATCGTGGTGCATTCGGCCACAAAGTTCCTGGGAGGACACGGTACGTCGCTGGGTGGCGTCATCGTGGATGGCGGCAAGTTTGACTGGAAGGCCAATCCTGACAAGTTCCCCACGCTGGCCAAGCCCGATCCCTCGTATCACGGCATCGTCTTTGCCGATGCTGTCGGTGCTGCTGCCTACGTCACCCGCATCCGTGCCGTGCTGCTGCGCGATACCGGAGCCACGCTATCGCCATTCAATGCCTTCATCCTGCTGCAGGGTGTCGAGACGCTGAGCCTGCGTGTGGAGCGCCATGTGGAGAACGCGCTGAAGGTGGTCGACTTCCTTGCCAATCATCCCAAGGTGGCCCGCGTGAATCATCCGGCTCTCGAGAATCATCCCGACCACAAGCTCTACCAGAAGTACTTCCCCAATGGCGGCGGCAGCATCTTCACTTTCGAGATCAAGGGCGGACAGGAGGAGGCCTGGCGCTTCATCGATGCCTTGCAGATCTTCTCGCTGTTGGCTAACGTTGCCGATGTGAAGAGCCTGGTGATTCATCCCTACACCACCACCCACTCACAGCTCTCGCCCGAGGAGCTGGCCGAGCAGCACATCACGCCGTCGACCATCCGTCTCTCCATCGGCACAGAGCACATCGACGATATCATCGACGACCTGTCGCAGGCATTTGACAAAATCTGATGTCGTGTTGCTGCATGAGAGCATTTATCTTGGCAGACAATCAGGAACTGACTCGCTTTGCCCTGGAGGGTCTGATTCGCTCTAGGGGCGAGAGCAACATCTTCAGAGCCAGCGACAAGGCAGGACTTGTGGAGTTGTTAAAGGAGCACGAGAATGCTGTCGTGCTCCTTGACTACACAATGTTCGACTTTGCCGATGAGAATCAGCTCCTGATTGTCGCCGAGCGTTTCGCATTGTCGCAGTGGATACTCATCAGCGACGAGCTGACCCCTCAGTTCTTGCGTCGTGTGGTCTACTCGTCCCATCAGTTCAGCATCGTTTTCAAGGATGGCCCGTTGAGGGATGTCCGTGATGCCCTTGATGCTGTCAGCCGTCTCAACCGCCACATCAGCCAGCGGGCGCTGGAAGTGATCATCAACCAGCAGCAGGAAGAAGAGGAACAGCACAGCATTTTGACAGAGACGGAGAAGGAGATAGTGAAGGCCATCGCTCAGGGCAAGACTACCAAGGAGATTGCCAATGAGCGATTCTCAAGTGTTCACACCATCACTACACATCGCAAGAACATCTTCCGCAAACTTGGTGTCAACACTGCCCACGAAGTCATCAAATATGCCTTGCGGGCTGGGCTGGTGGACTCGTCAGAGTTTTATATTTAAATAGTTATGAGCAACAAAATCGTCTTAGTGACAGGTGCCAATAAAGGCATCGGATTCGGAATAGCAAAACACCTCGGACTGAGCGGTTGGAAAGTAGTAATTGGCGCACGCAATGAGCAGCGTGCAGAGAAGGCCATCAGTGAGCTGGAAGGTGAAGGCATTGATGTCCGAGGATGGGTCAACATCGAACTGAAAGACCTTGCCAACATCGAAAAAGCCGCCAAGCAGATCAACGAACAATATCCAGAGCTTTCGCTGCTCGTAAACAATGCCGGCATCCCTGGCGATATGAGCGTGGACAGTGAGCATACGGAGATCGGCGTCATCCGTGAGACACTGGATGTGAACTTCATCGGCACCTTTGCTCTCGCCAAGGCACTGATACCCCTGATTGCCAGGAACAGCGGACGTATCGCCAATGTTACCGTACCCTCAGAGATTAGCCCCTACTGGCACCCATTGGCCTACGTCACCAGCAAAGCCGCTCAGAATGCGATGATGGGCGTGATGGCTATTGAATTTCAGCAGAGCAACACCCCTGTGGAGATATTCTCTGTTCACCCGGGACCCACGACTACCGATTTGAACGGCAATATGGCTCTTCCGGGTTTCCACGACATCGAGACCGTTGGCCGGAAGTTTGCTGAATTGATCAATGACGGCCAGAATCACCAGGGTGAGTTCATCGAACTCTATCCTATTGTGAAAGAAGACTGAAGAATAGATCAGGAAGAATGATGCTTGACGGCATCTTGAATGACCAGTCCAGCCAGCATAAATCCGAAGATGGCAGTGATGTGAGCCAGGGTGCCGTTGATCTGTGCCTTAGAGGTGCACCATTCGTGATTCAGCAAGTTAGGGTCGCCAGGGCCCGTCTTCGCTTTGGGACACATACACTGCTCAGTACCACAGGTGGCGTTATGGCCTTTGTTTTCCAGCAGCTCATCCGAAAAGACGCACTGAAACTTGCGCTTAGGATATTGTCCGTCGCGCTTGAAACGCTTGCGGAGAGCACGGGCCAACGGGTCGCCCTGAACCTTCCAGAACTCAGCGGTTTTGATGCGCGTGGGGTCGAGCTTCAGTGCTGCACCCATCGATGAGAAGAACTTCGCATCCGTTTGTGTCGCCATCAGAATCAGCAGCGTCTTGTCTTTCAGCGAGTCGATGGCATCGATGATATAGTCGTAGCTGCCGATATCGAAGCTCTCAGCAGTCTCGGCAGTGAATATCTGTTGCAGGGCGGTGATCTCTGCTGAAGGGTTGATGCTGAGCAGACGCTCCTTCAGTGCCTCCACCTTCACCTGGCCTATGGTCTTCGAGGTGGCCATCAACTGACGGTTGATGTTGGTGATGCACACACGGTCGCTGTCGACAATGGTGATTCGCCGGATGCCTGAACGCACCAGACTCTCTGCACACCACGAGCCTACACCGCCCACGCCGAAGATGATCACGCGCTTGGAAGCAATGCTGCTCATTGCTTCATCGCCTAACAGGAGTTCTGCTCTGCGGAAGATTGCTTGTTCTAATGCCATATTTACTTCTTGGTGGCTGCAAAGTTACGACTAATTTTTGGAATTTAACGCCGATTATAAACATTTTTTTAGCAAATACCATCAATATGGTATGTGAATAACCTGCAAAAGGTATTGTGGAAGTGAAAAAAACACCGTACCTTTGCACCCAGATTCATAACAATATAAATAGATAAGGATATGACAAAGATTGCAAAACAGCTGACCGAGCTCATCGGCAACACTCCTCTTCTGGAGCTCAACAAGTATTCACAGGCAAAGGGACTTGAGACCCCGGTAATAGCCAAAGTGGAGTTTTTCAATCCTGGCGGCAGCGTGAAAGACCGCATCGCTCTCGCTATGATTGAGGATGCTGAGCAGAAAGGCATCCTGAAGCCCGGTGCCACCATTATCGAGCCCACCAGCGGCAATACGGGCGTAGGACTGGCGCTGGTGTCGGCAGTAAAGGGTTATCACCTCATCCTCACGATGCCCGAGACGATGAGCATCGAGCGTCGCAACCTGGTGAAGGCCTATGGTGCCGAGGTGCGGCTGACGTCGGGAAAAGACGGAATGCCTGGTGCTATCCGAGCTGCCGAGGAGCTGCGCGACAGTATTCCCGGCTCAGTGATCCTGCAGCAGTTTGAGAATCCCGCCAACCCTGCCAGGCACTATGCCACTACGGGTCCTGAGATCTGGCGTGACACCGACGGCCAGGTGGACATCTTCATCGGTGGCGTAGGTACAGGCGGCACCATCAGCGGCACGGGTAAGTATCTGAAGGAACAGAAACCCAATGTGAAAGTGATAGCCGTAGAACCCAAGTCAAGCCCCGTGCTGAACGGTGGCCAGAGTGGTCCCCACAAGATTCAGGGCATCGGCGCCGGCTTTATCCCCAAGACCTACGATGCTGATGTGATCGACGAGGTGTTCGACGTGGAGAACGACGACGCCATCCGCACGGGTCGTGAGATTGCCCGGCAGGAAGGTCTGCTCGTGGGTATCTCGGCTGGTGCTGCCCTCTATGCCGCCATTCAGGTGGCCAAGCGCCCGGAGAACAAAGGCAAGAAGATTGTCGTACTGCTGCCTGATACTGGCGAGCGTTATCTCAGCACGGTGCTCTATGCCTTCGACGACTATCCTCTTTAATCAAGCGGGGAGATACAATTCAGTCCTGACTCGGTCGACAGAGAGACGGAGCCAGGACTGTTTCTTTCAGTGAATGCACGTTCAGAACTGATTCTCGACGATGTCTGAAAGCACGTCCTTCATCTCAAGTCCTGCTGCACGCACCTGCTGAGGGATGAAGCTGGTCACGGTCATTCCTGGCGTGGTGTTGATTTCGAGCATCGAGATGTCGCCCTTCGGCGAGATGATATAGTCGATGCGGATGATGCCGTTGCAATGCAGGATATCATAGATGGCCGAGGTGAGCTTCTGTGCCCGCTCAGCCTGTTCCTGTGGGATGCGTGCAGGAGTGATCTCCTCCACCTGGCCGTTGTATTTGGCGTCGTAGTCGAAGAATTCATTCTTCGTCACCACTTCCGTCACTGGGAACACCACTTCCTTGTCCTTCGTCTTGTAGCAGCCCACAGTGATCTCCGTGCCCTCGAGGAACGACTCGATCATCACCTCGTCGCTCTCCATCATTGCTACGCGCAGTGCGGGAGCCAGCTGATCGGGGTTCTTCACCTTGCTCACTCCAAAAGAGCTGCCGTCGTTCGATGGCTTGACGAAGCAGGGCATGCCGATGGTCTTGACGATCTCCTGTTCGTCGAGCTGATTCTCCTGTCCGCGCCGGACGAGGATGCTCTCGGCTACGCGAACACCGAAGCCCTTCAGATACTGGTTGAGCACGAACTTATTGAAGGTCATAGCCTCTACCAGCACGCCGCTGGTGCTGTAGGGGATATGGAGCAGGTCGAAGTATCCCTGCAGGATGCCGTTCTCTCCCGGAGTGCCGTGAATGGTGATATAGGCGTAGTCGAAGTGCCGCGTGACGTTGCCTTCGCGGAAGGTGAAGTCGTGCATTTTTACGCGTGAGGTGGTGCCGTCGGGCAGGTCAACCTGCCAGTCGGTGCCTTTCATGTCGACCACGTATACGTTGTACTTCTCTTTGTCGAAGAAGGAGTAGAGTCCTTGGGCGGAGCGGAGCGAGACATCGTGTTCGCTGGAGTCGCCGCCACAGACGATAGCTATTGTGCGTTTAGCTTGCTTCATGCTTGTTGTCCTTTTATATTGATTTGTTGAATTGCTTATATTGGTTTGCTGAATGTCAGCTGGTGGCTTTGAGCCTGTTGCGCCATTTATTGACGAGCGCCTCGAGGTCGTCGGGTAGGGGAGAGGTGAAGTCCATCTGCTCGCCTGTAGTGGGATGCTTGAATCCTAGCGTCTGTGCGTGCAGCGCCTGTCGCGGGCAGATCTTGAGGCAGTTTTGGATGTAGGCCTTGTAGCTGGCCGTGCGCTCTCCTCTGAGTATCTCGCAGCCTCCGTAGCGCTCGTCGCCGAAGAGCGGATGACCTATGTGGCGCATGTGAGCACGAATCTGATGCGTGCGTCCCGTCTCCAGCCGGCATTCCACGAGGGTGGTGTATCCATATCGCTCGAGCACATGATAGTGAGTGACGGCAGGCTTGCCTGTCTCGCTGTCGGGTGGGAACACCTCCATACGGAGCCTGTCTCTGGGGTCGCGTCCGATGTTGCCCTCGATGCGTCCTTCGTCCTCGACGAAGTTTCCCCATACCAGTGCCACATAGCTGCGGTGGGTATCATGATTGAAGAACTGCTTACCCAGACAGGATTTCGCCTCTGGCGTCTTTGCTACGACGAGCAGTCCGCTGGTGTCCTTGTCGATGCGGTGCACCAGTCCCACCTGCGGGTCGTTGGGGTCGTAGGAGGGCAGGTTGCGCAGGTGCCAGGCGACGGCGTGCACCAGTGTGCCGTGAAAATTGCCGCATCCCGGATGCACCACGAGTCCTGCTGGTTTGTAGACCACCATCAGGTCGTCGTCCTCATAGCGCACGTCGAGGGGCATCTCTTCGGGCACGATCGTCGTGTCGAAGTGAGGTCGGTTGAGTTTCAGGGTGATTACATCGCCCGCGCGTACCTTATAATTACTCTTTACGGGACGGTCGTTGACAAACAGGAATCCGGCTTCGGCAGCCTGCTGTATGCGGTTGCGCGAGGAGTGCTGGGTGTGCTCGGTCAGGTATTTGTCGATGCGCAGCGGAACCTGTCCGCGATCCACCTCCAGTCGCAGATGCTCGTAAAGCTGCTGTTCGCCGCCTTCGGCGGCCTCGTCGTCCAGCAGCTCGTCCAGTCCTTCGTCGATTATCTCCTCGTCGTCAATCATCGTCATCTAAGGGTTCATTACTTGTCGGGCCCTCGTCTAGGGCTCGTCGAAGATGTCATTCATGTCTACAGGCTCGAAGTCGTCCTCCTCGCCGATGTCGCCGTTTTCACCTTCGGGTATGTCCTCGGTGTCGTCATAGAAGTCATATTCGTCGGTGGCTCCGTTGCCTATGATCAGGGTGATCAGCGACTCGCGTGCCACCATATCGCCAGCATGCAAATTGCGACCTTCACACTGCAGGCCGTAGACCCAGTCCTTGTCGCCGTCGATGAGCTTGGGTGATGCTACGCGGAACTCCAGCGCCCGCAGCGTGGCCAGTGCCTGACGATAGCTGCTGTTGCCGGCCAGGTCGGGAATGCGCACACGGGGGATGGTGAGCGAGTTGATGGTGACGTAGATGGTGCGTCCCTGCTTCACGTTCATTCCCTTGGCGGGCGACTGCACGACGACGCAGCCGGCGGGCTTGTCCTTGATGTAGGTCGAGTCGTTGGCCATGATGCGCAGCCCCAGCTCTTCAACTTCGGTGGTGGCGACGCGATAGTCCTTACCGTAGAGGTCGGGCACTTCGATCGACTCGCCGTGATGGGTGTACGACAGCAGCCACCACTTAAGCCCTACGAGGACGATGATGACGGTGGCCACCATTCCCAGTAGATTGAGCCAGAGGTGCCAGCTTGTAAACTTCTTGAACAGATGCTTCACTTTCATGTTGCAAAGATACGCTATTTTGTGCGAATAACAAAACAAAACGGGCACAAAATGGCACAAAGTGTGCATTTTCTTGCAAAAACAAATGGAATAGCACACTCGGTTGAGCGGTACTACCCCATTTATTTCATCGTGCCGACTGACGGCTCTTACTTGCCGTGACGCTCGTCGGAAACGGTCAACTTCTTGCGGCCCTTAGCGCGGCGTGAAGCCAGCACGCGGCGTCCGTTCTTTGTGGCCATGCGCTCGCGGAAGCCATGCTTGTTCACGCGGCGGCGATTGTGGGGCTGAAATGTTCTTTTCATCGTTCTATTTTCTTTGTTTATTGTTGTTATTCAACGCGAAGAAGTGGGGCAAATCCACATTTCGGGCTGCAAAATTACACAAATCTTTTGAATTACGCAAGTTTAATGAGAAATTTTTCACTTTTCACTTTCCACTTTTCACTTTTTTTCGTACCTTTGCACCCGAAACAAGACAATATAAGGTAAAAAATCAGCAAAGAAACCAATTTATGATTAACTCGCAAGACATTAAAAAGGGAACAGCCATCCGCATGGACGGAGGCATTTGGGTTTGCATCGATTTCCAGCATCGCAAGCCGGGTAAGGGTAACACCATCATGATCATCAAGCTGAAGAACGTCAGCGACGGTCGTGTGTTGGAGCGTCGCTTCAACATCGGTGAGAAGCTGGAAGACGTGATCATCGAGCGTCGCCCCTATCAGTATCTGTATGAGGACAACAGCGGCCGCATCTTCATGAATCAGGAGACCTTCGAGCAGATTCCCATCGACAACGAGCTCGTGATCGGTCATGAGTACATGAAGGAGAGCGACATCGTGGAGGTGGTCAGCGATACTACCGATGGCACCATTCTCTATGCCGAGATGCCCGTGAAGACCATTCTGCGCGTCACCCACAGCGAGCCCGGTATCAAGGGCGACACTGCTACGAACACGCTGAAGCCCGCTACCCTCGAGACTGGCGTTGAGGTGCGTGTGCCTTTGTTCATCAACGAGGGCGACCTCATCCAGGTTGACACCCGCGACGGCTCCTATCTGGCCCGCGCTAAGGAATAATTTCTATGCGCTATAGCATCGTCGTTCCAGTCTTCAACCGTCCTGACGAAGTCCGCGAGCTGTTGGAGAGCCTCACCTGTCAGTCGCTCAGCGATTTCGAGGTGATCATTGTGGAAGACGGTTCAAAGTCGACTTGCAAGGATGTTTGCGACCAGTTCGCAGGCATCCTTGACTTACATTATTATTATAAGGAGAACAGCGGACCGGGACAGAGCCGCAACTACGGAGCCGAGCGTGCCTCAGGCGAATGGATCATCGTGCTCGACAGCGACGTAGTCCTGCCAAAGAACTATCTGGAGAACGTGGAAGCCGAATTATATCAGAGCGGTAGCACGCTCGAGCTCGGCTCGCTTGCTACCAAAGGGACGCAAGAACTCTCCACTCTCCACTCTCCACTCTCCACTCTAAACTCTTCACTCTCCACTCCCGCCGCCTGGGGCGGTCCCGATGCTGCTCATCCCGACTTTACTCCCGTGCAGAAGGCCATCAGTTATTCGATGACCTCGTTTTTCACCACTGGAGGCATTCGCGGAGGCAAGAAGAAGCTCGACAAGTTCTTTCCGCGCTCGTTCAACATGGGCGTGCTAAGCGAGGTCTACAAAAAGCTGGGTGGATTCTCCAAGATGCGCTTCGGCGAGGACATCGACTTCAGCTACCGCATCGTAGAGGCAGGCTATCAGACACGACTGCTGTCATCGGCCTGGGTGTGGCACAAGCGGCGCACGGACTTCCGCAAGTTCTTCCGTCAGGTGTTCAACAGCGGCATCGCTCGCATCAACCTCACCAAGCGCCATCCGGGTACGCTGAAGCTCGTCCATCTGCTGCCCACCGTCTTCACCCTGGGCGTTATCTTTCTCCTGCTGCTCTTTATGATGGGGGTAGGCCTCTATATCGAAGGCGAATGGCTCGACGCGCACGGACTGCGGCCCACCGACAACATGCATCAAGGCGTAGGCTTCGTCTTGTGTGTGCTATCATTACTGCCCCTGCTCATCTACAGCCTCATCATCTTCGTCGACTCCAGCATACGCAACCGCAGCCTCTGGGTGGGACTGCTCAGCATTCCTGCCGCCTTCACACAGCTCATGGGCTACGGCTTGGGCTTCATCAAGGCCTGGTGGAAGCGCTGTGTGCTAGGACAGGACGAGTTCCAGGCTTTCGAAAAGAACTTCTACAAATGAGCTCCCGACTGACCATCGCCAATTGGGCCGAGGACGACCAGCCACGTGAGAAGCTGCGCGACAAGGGTGCGCAGGCACTCAGCAATGCCGAGCTGCTGGCCATTCTCATCGGGTCGGGATCGCCAGGTGTGAGCGCCGTCGAACTGATGCAGCAGGTGCTCAACGACTGCAAGAACAACCTCAACACGATGGGCAAGATGAGCATTCGCCAGCTGATGGACTACAGAGGCATAGGCGAGGCGAAGGCCATCACCATCCTCGCTGCCTGTGAGCTGGGCAAGCGCCGACAGGAGCAGAGCCCTCTGGAGCGGCCCGACCTGGGCACCGCCACCCGCATCTACAACTACATGCGGCCCAAGATGCAGGACCTCGACACAGAGGAGTTCTGGGTGCTGCTGCTCAACCAGAACTACCGCCTCATCAAGGATATCAGAATCTCTCACGGAGGCATCTCCGAGGTCTCTGTCGACGTGCGCATCATCATGCGCGAAGCCGTGCTGGCCAACGCCACCGTCCTCGCCGTATGCCACAATCACCCCAGCGGCAGCATCAGTCCCAGCCGGCAGGACGACCAGATCACCCAGACCATCCACCGGGCCTGCGACACTATGCGCCTGCACTTCCTCGACCATCTTATCATCACCGACGGACAATACTTTTCCTACCACGAAAGCGGAAAAGTCTAGTAATGTAGCGGCATTTAACAAGTATTAACGGTTAAGTGCCCGCACGTATGACCTTTTTTTAATATCTTTGCAGATAATTTTACAACATGTAAGTTTATCAGCACATGAGAACCATCATCAAGCAACTATCGCTCTGCGCACTGCTGCTCTGTAGCGCTGCCTCCGTCAGAGCACAGCAGACGGCCACGTCATCACGAGTGCTCGTAGCACCAGGTGTAGAATTCTTCGTGCCCAACTGGCAGATTGACATCCAGACCGGTGGAGCCTACGACCTCGGCGAGGGAAAGTTCGTCGACCTGCTCTCGCCGGCACTCCAGCTCTCCACCACCTATCAGTTCCATCCCGTGATGGGACTGCGTCTCGGAGTAAGTGGAGCATGGGCACGCAACAGGTATGAGAAGCCCGTCTACGAATACAAGTGGAACTTCGTCCAGCCGGCACTCGACTTCAAGGTCGACCTGCTCTCGATCTTCGCAGGATGGAATCCTCACAGGGTGGCCAATCTCTACATGATACTCGGAGCAGGAGCAACCTACGCCTTTAACAACGACGAGGCCGTAGAGGCCAGCCACCATCCTGACGTGCACCTGCGCAAACTATGGGAGAAAGACCGCTGGAGCGCAGTAGGACGAGGAGGACTGGGCACCGACATACGGCTCAGCGACCGACTTGCGCTCAGCGCTGAAGTCAACGCTAACATCCTCTCCGACCACTTCAACTCGAAAGAAGGAAAGGGCGACAACTCCGACTGGCATTTCAACGGACTCGTAGGACTCAAGATCAACCTAGGGCCTACGCACGGCCAGACCGATCCCGTCTACCGCGTTGTAGAGCAGCGACCCGTCGAGCAGCCGCAGATAGTGCCCGTCGAGGAGCCCACGGGACTCACCGTCAACATCTTCTTCGACCTCAACCGCTATGAGCTACGCCGCAGCGAATACGAGAAGCTCGTACTCCTGGCCATCTATCTGCATGAGCATCCACATGCCAGCGTCGACCTCACAGGATATGCTGACAAGGAGACTGGCAACGCCACCATCAACGAGCATCTCTCCGTACAGCGTGCACAAGCGGTGGCCAACTTCCTCATTGGCCGAGGCATCGAGAGCTCACGCATACACAAGGACGCCAAGGGCGACCGTGAGCAGCCGTTCAACGTGCCTGAGCAGAACCGTGTCACCATCAGCGTCGTATCAGAATAACCTCACCGCCTATGACGACAGAAGAAAAAGTTAAGATAGAGGAACGCATCGTCGACGTGCTCAAGACCGTCTACGACCCTGAGATACCTGTCAATGTCTTCGACCTGGGCATGATCTACAAGATCGACCTGAAAGACGACTACACCGTCGACCTCGACATGACTTTCACCGCCCCCAACTGTCCTGCCGCCGACTTCATCCTCGAGGACGTCCGCACCAAGGTCGAGAGTGTCGATCAGATCAAGGGCTGTACCGTCAACCTGGTCTTCGAGCCCGCCTGGGACCAGTCGATGATGACCGAGGAAGCGCGCGTTGAGCTAGGATTCGAGTAAGTGTAGAGTTTAAAGTGTAGAGTGTAGAAAAATGAAACCGATTTATTTTCTTTCCGACGCACATCTCGGCTCGTGGGCAGTCGAACACAGGAGGATGCAGGAGCGACGACTCGTGCGGTTCCTCGACTCCATCAAGCACAAAGCCGCAGCAGTATACCTGCTGGGCGACATGTTCGACTTCTGGTACGAATATAAATATGTCGTGCCGCGAGGCTATACACGCTTCCTGGGCAAGCTCTCGGAGCTCAGCGACCTCGGCGTGGAAGTTCACTACTTCACTGGCAACCACGACATCTGGGCCTACAACTACCTCGAGCGTGAATGCGGGGTCATACTCCACAAAAAGCCCCTCACCACCGAGCTCTACGGAAAGATATTCTTCCTGGCACATGGCGACGGACTGGGCGACCCCAGCCCCAAGTTCAAGTTCGTGCGCACACTCTTCCACTCGCGCATCTGCCAGCGCCTTTTCTCGGCCGTACATCCCAGATGGGGAGTATGGTTCGGGCAGACTTGGGCCAAACACTCGCGATTGAAGCGGCCCGAAGGCGAGGAGCCACCTTACATGGGCGAAGACCGCGAGTTTCTCGTCCTCTACACCAAGCGCTACATACAGTATCACTCCAACGTCGACTACTTCATCTACGGCCACCGTCACATCGATATCGACCTCCAGCTCACCCACAAGGCCCGTGTCCTCATCCTTGGCGACTGGATCACCCAGTTCAGCTATGCCGTATGGGACGGCGACCACCTCTTCATGTCGCAGTATATAGAGGGCGAGAGCAAGGTATAGGCCTGGCCGCACGAAAGTACGTCACTTTGCTCTTATTCCCCTGGTGGGAACATCCAATTCCCATGAGGGGAATAATGCGCCCGTTGCGGACGGACCACTCACTCGTTGCGGACGGATGGCGCGACCATCGCGGACGGACGAGATGCCCGTCGCGGACGAGCGAATTGAAGGTGCCGACTACAGGCTCTACACCTTACGGGTAAAGCCCCTTCACCTTACGGGTAAAGCGCCTTCACCTTACGGGTGTAGTATTCATACCCCGAACCATCATCTCAACCCTGAAATCTGAAGAATTTTTTCATTTTTGGCCGATACCTCACTAAATCGCTCAAATGCCTTTAAACAAAGGGGATTTGACAAGTGAGGTATGTCGATTTAACCTCACTTATACCTCACTCATACCTCACTTCCAACCTCACTTCCGCACAGTCAGTTCAAACTATTGAGCGAGTGAGGTTACGAGTGAGGTATAAGTGAGGTTCAGGTGAGGTATAAGTGAGGTATCTCAGGCATACCTCACCTCCCGTTTCCCCTTTATACAAAGGCATTTCAGAAGATTTAGTGAGGTTAACCCCCAAAATCACATTTTGCACTACTTTTTCACTGTCCGAGATATATTTCGAAATAAATCTCGATATTATTTGGTCATTTCAAATAATTATCGTAACTTTGCCGCCAGAGTGGAAAGGATCCACTCGGCAGAAGAAGCGTTATGCTCCAAACTTGCGAAGTGGAAACCTGAGAAATTTTCATTGCAAGGCTGATTAAGGCAGGAGAGCAGAACGGTTTCACGCTATATGCGTGGGGCTGTGCTCCATTTTCTTTAATCGGGTTTTCTCAGGACCTCCACTTCGGAACTGGCAAGGCAGCTCCCGCTTCTGCTGTGCATCGAAGCGAATCAAGTGAAACCTATTAACTAGTTAGAAATGAAAAAGATTTTTGTGACAATGATGTTGCTCATAGCAGCAACAGCCATGAACGCCCAGACCATTGTGATGGGCGACATGAACGACGACAAAGAGCTCACCATCACTGATGCTGTGAGCGTAGTAGACGTAATTTTGGGCAAGGCACCCAAGCAGACCATCAGTCTGGGAGGCGATCCTTACGGTGTGGACAACACTTTGGTCGTAGGTACGTGGTATGCGCCAGACGGTTCCTCCTTCGTGTTCAACGAGGACGGTACTACGACTTATCCTGGCGGAGCAACCTACGAGTTTATGCCTATGCCGGGGCGTCTGCTGATTTACATAGCCCAGAATCGCCCTTTGAAGGTGCTGCCCATCATCAAGGCGACAAGTGAATACCTGCTTGTCGTTGACTATGCCACAGGCGGGTTCACCTATTACACCAAATCCTCTTCACTTGCTTCTGGCATCACGCTCGACCAGACTTCGCTCACCATGAACTCTGGTACTACTGCCCAGTTGAGTGCCAGCATCACTCCTGAGACAGCCTTCGCCAGTATTATTTGGACAAGCAGTGATGAAAGCGTGGCTACCGTCGACGCCAACGGCCTTGTGAATGCCGTAGCAGGCGGCTCTTGCACCATCACTGCCACGACCACTGGTAGTCAGAAGACAGCTACCTGCAGCGTCAACGTCAAACAAATGGTGACCAGCATCACGCTCTCAAATACGATTGCAGTTTTAGAGCTAGATGGGTTTATTCGTCTCACTGCAAACGTGTTACCTGAGAATGCAGCCAATAAAAATGTGGTTTGGAGTAGCAGCAATGAGGACGTGGCATTTGTAAGGAATGGCCGTGTAGATGCCTACGGCACTGGAACAGCAGTTATTACCTGCGAAGCAGCTGATGATAGCGGAGTAAAAGCTACTTGTGTCGTTTATGTTGTAGATCCAGACTCCTATGTTGACCTTGATTTACCTAGTGGTACGCTATGGGCTACATGTAACATAGGTGCCAGTAATCCTGAGGAGTATGGCGACTATTTCTCATGGGGTGAGTGTTACGGAAAAACAAATTATTCTGGAATTTATTACAAGTGGATGAAGAGGGATGGCGATAGTTGGAATTTAACAAAATACTGCGATGATAGCCGATTCGGTTATAAGGGCTTTACAGATGATAAATCCGAACTAGATCTTGAGGACGATGCCGCCTATGTGAACTGGGGACCCGCCTGGCGCATGCCTAGCCCGGAGCAGTTCATTGAACTTGTCAATAGCAATTATACCACTATTGAAGTGACAACGCTGAATGATGTAAGTGGCAGCAAGATAACCAGTAACTCAAACGGCAAATCAATTTTCCTGCCTCATGCAGGATACTACTGGAACTCCTCATTTATAAATGCAGGCTCATCTGGCAGCTACTGGTCGCGCATGAATATTTCTGGAGATCCGACTTACGCGATTTCTCTAAGAATATCTAATGATGGGGTCATTCCGAATTACGGCTTCACGCGAGATTTCGGATTTAGCGTTCGCCCTGTTCGAAATATAAACGAATAATTACTTTTTTGAGGAATTATAATACGAAAAACTAATGAAACGAATAATAACAGATTATCATCGTGGTCATCCCAATTTTATGGATGAAGAACTTGCCAATGCTTTACAACTGTATACAACATACAAAGCAGGAACAGGTGCTACTGAAGAGCAAGTGCTAGAATGCTGTTTGACAGGTAATCATTTTCGCTGTCTGCACGTGACAAAGGCTAAGAGACCTCTATTAATCGCAGATGCTGTAAAGGAATTAAAGAAAGCTCAGATCCTCAGTTTCTCTGGTGGTGACTTCGAGGCTTTGTACTCAGAAGTAAAGAAGGCTATAGGGGGAATAAACCAGATTGGACTGCTGGTACTTTATGATACGACAAAGGCAATCGGTCATTTGCTTGGTATAGAACCTGTCAACTATGTCTATACCCAAAGCGGAGCCAAGATAGGTGCAAAGAAGTTGCTGGGCGTGAAACGTATGGGATGGAGATTGCCGACAACGGTGTTCGCAAAATACTTCCCAGACGAAAAAAGCATTTACATAGAAAATATGCTTTGCATTTATAAGGATTATTTCAGTAAGGGAGGCGCCAATGCTAAAGCCGACACTCTCGGTGTGCTTTCCACAGTTACAGAAGGCTGTGGTTCGAATCCTAAGCCTTCGCGCCCAAGACATCGAACATCTTGCAACTCCAAATAATGAAGTAAAGAGAAGCGCTCCTGTGTTGGGGCGCTTCTCATGTTATGACAGATAACACTATGACACTAATTTCGCTCCTATAAAAATGTTTCGAGTTTTTCTGGCAGGATGACTTGAAATAGAGGCAATAAAGTGCCAGTCAGGGTATCCGCATGTTTTCTCTTGCGCTATTCATAAAAAAAGAGGAGAAAAACATTGTTTATTCGCAAAAAATGATTAACTTTGCGGCAAGAAAAGAATAATAGTATGGACAAACAGATTCTTGACAGCATCAAAAAAGTGCTTGCCATAAGCCTGCCGCAAGGAGGAACGGCATTGCTCTACGGGTCGCAAGCCCGTGGTGATGCTCGTTTGGATTCTGACTGGGACATACTGATTGTCCTTGATAAGGAGCGGCTGATGCCCGAAGACTACGACACGGTGACCTATCCCCTTACTAAGTTAGGATGGGACATCGGTGCAGAAATCAATCCCATCATGTACACGAAGAAAGAATGGGAGGCTAGCAAAATCACTCCATTTTATCATCATGTCCTAGAAGATGCTATCGCCTTATGAGTTTGAACGATGATGAGAGAAAAACGATGGTCACTCTTCAGATGGAGAAGGCCAGCCGTTTCTTAGAACAAGCGGAAATGGTGCGTGGATTGCAACAATGGGATTTGGCCTGTCCACGAGTTGGTAAAGGTAATTGCTAGCCTCATTCATGTCAAAAGTTAAGAGAAGTATTCCTAGATCGGGCGCTTCTCATATTATGGCAAATAACGGCATTGTCGATAATTCCTGACATCTGTTTTCTTCAGATAAACTCACTTCTGTAATCGGGCTAACCGGGACGTGATGAGTTCCATATATGCGCACCTCATGCCTTCGCTGAGGAAAGAGTCCTGTATAAGCGTCTGCCACTTTGGTAGAGCCTTTTGAAGACTAGCTATAAGACGCAGCACCACATTCTCTTCCAAACCCATTGTCCTTGCCGCACTCAGGAAATCGTTCGGACGGAGTTTTGTCTTTCTTCCGGAAAGGGGTAATGCCAAATCCTCATTGTCCTTGGGATTGGCAATAGCAACGCTAAGGAGGTCGTAGGCTGGCGACAACTGATACTTCTCAGAAGGACGATAGAGCGAGAAGTTCTTCAGGTGCATATCATTGTTGCCCGTCACAAAGCAGAAAAGCAAGAGCTGCATATAGTTCGTCAGGTCGAGCTTGGGCGTCCTGCTATACTGCGCTATGGTCTTCGCTATCTGCTCATGTGAGCCTTTATACTTGTATTCTGTAGGGTGCAACGTCAGTTGACACATGTCCTCCATGTCAATCTTCTCGCCATTCTTGGTGCGGTCAATGCGTTTGGTAATGTAACCGAGTTTCCCATCGGCCAAACGAATGAGGCTATGAGGTACGACACTAATCCTTGCCGCTTCAGCAAGGTGCATCGTCAGGTCTTCGTTTTCAGGCAATTGCGGATAACTCTCCGTCTGTGGCTTGAGGATATAATCTCCCCAGAGGCCCACAATGGTCAGTCGGCTACTGCCCTCGTGCTTGTTGAGGTTCAGCGACAGCTTGGGCTGAACACCTGTCAGTGAAGTTTGTGCACGAATTACTTGTTCGGCCAAACTATCAAGGTCTTCATGCCGATATTCCAGCGACGGGACATCTTTTGTCCCAAAGAACTTTCGTGCACAACCAGGATGAAAGTCTATCTGACCCTCTTTCAAAGGTTGATAACAATACAAACACTTACACATCATTCGCCTCCTTCCTTGTTTATTGGTACGACACTGACAGAGCCAATGCACTCCTTGCAGCATAAGAGCAGCAGGGACATACGGTCGAGAATGCTGATGTCGGTGTTGCGGAGTGCCACATCAAGCAGCCATCCTTCAGGTATCAGCCCGTCAAAAAAAGGAAACAACACAGGGCTGATGTACGCCTCCGTCTGTAATGGCAGTGTCAGACTTATAGGCTGTGCATCCTTACGAGCGAGGTACGTATCATCATAGCAGAAGCGGTATTCGCCACCTTCTTCTGTTAAGATGCCAGCAAATATGTCCTTTCGGTATATTTCTGCTTGTCTCATTGCTTGGGTGTTGCCGTTAGTTCGTAATCAAACAAATCAAGTAGTTGGTTTACCTTATCCATTCTTAGCGTCGTTTTCCCTTGTTCCAGGTTTCTGACGAAACAAAGACCCACGCCAGACTTTAGGGCGAGGTCTTCCTGAGTAAGGCCATATTCCTTGCGCAGGGTCTTTACGACAGCTGATAGTTTAGTCCTTTCCATATCAAATTATATCGTTTCGAATGCAAAATTACAACTTTATTTTGATATTACATCATTTCTGATATAAAATTGCTGGGATTTAACAAAATTACATGCGTTCTACTGCAATATGCTTGAAAAGAGACTCTGTTTTGGTTCATTTCTATCTATTAACAATCATGAATGCGTGAACAAAAAGTAAGTGCCGTAAGTCGTGTGACCTACGGCACTTCCCGCCTTTCAAGCCTAGTACCCAGAGCCGGGGTCGAACCGGCACGGGTTGCCCCACTGGTGTTTGAGACCAGCGCGTCTACCGATTCCGCCATCTGGGCCTGTTTTCCAATATTTCAATTTATTGTCGGGATGAGGCGACTCGAACGCCCGACCCCTACGTCCCGAACGTAGTGCGCTACCAACTGCGCTACATCCCGCTGGTGATCCGCTTGGGGTTCGAACCCAAGACCCCAACATTAAAAGTGTTGTGCTCTACCGACTGAGCTAGCGGATCTACCCTGTTTTGCTCGAAAGCGGGTGCAAAGGTACAAAGTTTTTTTGAATCAGCCAAATGTTTGGCCGATTTTTTGTCTTTTCATTCGTGCATGTGCCATATAAGGCTCACCTTTCGGGCTATGGCGATGTAGTTGAGCACGGTGACGAGGACGAAAATGGCTGCTCCGACGAGCAGGGTGGGGAGGAATGCTGCAGGCTGGAATCCGTCGTAGAGGTCGCCCAGAAGGGGGAGGTAGCAGCGGCGTGCGATGATGGTGACGGCAATGGCTGCTGCGAGCACCAGCAGATTGAGCACGACGGTGAGCACGAGGAAGGGCCATACGATGCTGCGCGGCGTGTAGCCTATGAGGAGCAGATTGTCGACGGTCTCGGTGTTCTTCTGCAAGATGAGGAAGATGCTGAGCAGGAGCACATAGAACGAGAGGACGGCGATGATGAGTCCTACGACGAGCACGACGGTGGTGATGATGCGCATGAGGCTGGCGGCTCGCGAGGCGTCGGCATCGGCGGCCTCAGTGTCGTACCCATATCGGTCGAGGTAGGCTGCTATGCGTTCGTCAGCTGGATTGTCGACCTGCAGGATGAGACGTGAGGGCTGCGTGGAGGCTCCAGGTGCCAGCCGGCTGTTCATGTCGTCGATGAAAGCCTGTGGTACGAGGATGGTGTTGAGCCGTCGCGAGAAGGCTACCACGTGGCCTGTCTTGAGAAGGGTGGTGACGCCTCTCAGGCGCAGGTTGACGGCTACGGCACCGGCTATCTCCTCGGAAATAGTAGGCAGACCCTGACTGCTGGCGAAGCCGAAGTTATAAAGATTAAGGTACGCGCGCGGGAGGATGATCGGCACGTCATAGCTGTCAGGATCGTAGGTCCAGTCGTCAAGATTGGTGTCTAGAAACTCGTCGGGTACGGCTTCGAGAAACATGTCGGTGGAGAACTGCATGGGCAGATTGCCTCCTCCAATGGTGGCGAAGACGCTGAACTGAGCCGGTGTGTAGCGTCCCAGCCGTCGTGTGAAGGGCTGCTCCTCAAGGCGCTTTATCTCCTTCTCGCTGAAGGTGGGCGACGAGCCAGTCAGCGTGCCCAGTGAACTGACGCGCTTGGTGATGACGATGTGGCCGGGCTGCATGAAGCTGTCGCTCGAGGAGAACAGCGGCTTGAGGTCGCTGAAGAACTGTACGGCGGTGAGTATGATGGCCATACCGCATAGGTTGGCGAGCACGAAGCCCGCCAACTGCCATGCGTTGATATGGCGTCCCAGCAGTTTATGCAACAGCCGGTTCATGTAGCTTTAGTCGAGGAATTTCTTCACGTAGTCGGCGATGGCCTCCACGGGATTCTTCTTCTTGTCCTTCATGACGATGCGCATCACGCCTGTGGCGCCCTCACCGTTGTAGCACTCGGCATAGTCGAAGAGGTCGGACAATGCGTCGAAGAGCTGCTTGTCGGAGCCGGAGGCCTCTTTGGCGAGTGTGTCGAAGAGGTCGGCATTGAAGCGCAGATACATACCTTTACCCTTGATCTCCTTGACGGGATACTTCTCGCGTGGGGTGCTGAAGACGCTCTCCTTATCGGTCGAGAAATAGGTCATGCCGTTCTTGAAGCCCAGGGCGGCCCAGGCTGTGGGAGTGCGTGAGAAGTCCTCTGACTCCCAGTCGTAGTCGTAGTCGGTGGGGAAGAGGTACTGGTTGTCGCCGACCTCCTGGAACTCGTCCATATCGCCGATGTTCTGGAGGAGCAGTCCGAGGGCATCCTCGTTCTTCGTGCCTACATAGAGGCTGACGCTGGGCTGGTTGTCCTTGATTCCTGAGAATTCGAGCGAAGCGGTGCCGTCGAAGTTCTCGAGCACGTCCTCGATCATCTCCATTGACTCATCGTCGATTTCGTAGGCTTCAGCCAGGTTGCTGATTTGCTCGAGGAACATCTTGGGGTCGATGTTGAGGAAAAGGCTCAGACCCTTGTCGCTGATGTACTTGGTTTGTGCGTCGTCGATGCTCTTCATGGCCTTGAGGCTCTTGTCGACGTACTTCTGCCACTCCTGCGACATAGGTACGAACTCGGCTTCGAGGACGGCCTCGCCAGGATTGAGACCGAAGTCGACGATGCTTGCGAAATCCTTGACGTCCAGACCGTCGGGCATCATTGCTGTCATCTCGCTGGCATTAGGAATGTTCTCCAGACCCTCACCCAGGAAGAGAACCTGCATGACTCCCTTCTTGTCGCACATCTTGTCGAAGGCTTTGTTGCCATCCAGCGAGCCCTTACCGCCGGCGCGCTCCTTGAGGGTGGCAATCATGTCGTCGACATCATCGACCTTGCCGCCGAAGAACCAGTCACCGTTGAAGATGAGGGCTGCATCGCGGTCGAGCTCACAATAGCTGACGCCGTTGGACTCTTCCACCTCAAAGACGTCGAGAGCCTTGATGAGGTCGATGAGGTTGCTCTTGCTGGCCATTGTGCCCACGATTCCGAAATCAGGGTCGCGCTCCAGGTCGCCTGCGGCATAGAGATAGAGAGGCTCAGTGAGGTCGATACCCGACTTGGTGGGGTCGTCGAGGATGTCGAGCACCTTGTCGCGCACTTCCTTGTCGAGGCCCATCGCCTTGACCTGCTTCTTGAGCCATTTCGAGAGTTCGGACTTGTCGCCTGTGAGGCCGCTCTTCTCAGAGGCCTGCTTGGCGTCGATACGCATGACGAACAGCGCATCCTCAGGGACGAGCTGCTGGCCTTGTTGCTTACTACATGATGCGAGCAGCATGAGGGCCACGAGCATCGTTACGAGAAATGATAGTCTTTTCATTGTCGTGTGTACTTAAAAAATGAATAGTGTTTATTATTAGATGATTACTTCTCTTCAGTTTGTGCAGGAGGGTCGGGAATATCCGGCACCACATCCTCCTCGCGGGTGACGTAGCGCTGATAGTAGGCTATGAGCAGCGTGGTGAGCGGCAGGGCGATGATGAGGCCGATGAACCCCAGCAGCGCGCCCCAGATGGAGAGCGAGAGCAGCAGGATGGCCGGATTGAGGCCCATTGCCTTGCCCATGACCTTCGGCGTGACCACCATATCGCATATGACCTGCACGATGGCAAACACGGCGAGTGCCGAGATAAGGATGATCCAGAAGTTCTGGCCCGTATCGGCGGCCTTGAGCAGCGACAGGAACACGGTGGGTACCAGCGCCAGTGTGTGGAGATAAGGTACGAGGTCCATGATGCCGATGAGTATGCCCAGGCCGATGGCCATCGGGAAGTCGATGATGGTGAACCCGATGCAGAACAGGATGCCCATGATGAGTGCTACGGTGCCCTGACCACGGATGTAGTTGTTGAGCTCGCGAGAGGCATCGCCTGCCAGCTCGCTCCAGAAGGGACGGCTCTTGTGTGGGAAGATCTTGATCCATGCCTTCGTCAGGTATTCGTAGTCGAGCAGGATGAAGAACATGTAGAGCAGGGCGATGAGCGATCCTGCGATGCTGATGATGATGTTGGCCGTCTTGCCCAGCACCTTGAACATGTTGGGGATGGCGGCCTTGATGCTCTCGTTGAACTCCTGGCTGTGCAGGAACTTCTGGATGGCATCGCGATGGCTCTCAGTCCACTGGCGGATGGCCTCAGGGATGCTGTCGACGTGAGCTGCCGACTGCACATAGTTGGTGGCCAGTTGCCCGAGCTTCGCAAACTGCCCAAGCATCGGAGGAATGATGAGCCAGAGCACGACCGACACGATGATGATGACGCCGATGAGGGTGACGATGATGCTGAGTGCACGATTGCGCAGGCGCATCTTGTATTGCACGAACTTCACGGCCGGATAGAGCAGATAGGCCAGCAGCCAGCCGATGGCGAAAGGCAGCAGCACATTGCTCAGGTAGCTTACCAGCAGGAACACACCCACCACCAGCAGACCGTAGCCCAGCCAGCGCACGAAGGTGTCGAAGGTGATGATCTTGTTGTATGTTAACATGGGGCTATGTTTTGCGATTCTTCGATATTACGATATTTCGAGATGATGATTGTGCTATTTGCTTTCTTCTTGTTTTTTGCTGTCTTCGCTGATGGCTTTCTGGTAGCACTCGCGGCAGAGTGGCTCATACTCCTGCGTCTCGCCCAGTAGCACCCGCTTGTCGTTCTGCACCTTGCGATGACTGACGTAGGCCAGCGCTCCGCATCTCACACAGATGGCGTGCACCTTCGTCACATCGTCGGCAATGGCGCAGAGGGCAGGCATAGGGCCGAAAGGCACCCCCCGGAAGTCCATATCCAGACCTGCCACGATGACGCGGATGCCTCTGTTGGCCAGCTCGTTGCATACGTCGACGATGCCCATGTCGAAGAACTGAGCCTCGTCGATGCCAACTACATCGATGTCGCTCGACAGTAGCAGGATTGAGGCCGACGAGTCGATGGGCGTCGACTGGATGTGCTTCTGGTCGTGGCTCACCACATCTTCCTCGGAATAGCGCGTGTCGATCGAAGGCTTGAATATTTCAACTCGCTGCTTGGCGAACTGCGCCCTGCGCATCCGCCTGATCAGCTCCTCAGTCTTGCCCGAAAACATCGAGCCGCACACCACCTCGATTCTGCCTGGGCGATGTGCCTCACCAGTTAAGTTATCTGCCATTTGAGTGCAAAGGTACGAAGGAGTTAGGAGTTTTTTATTGTCAAAAAGGATAAATAATGTTAAATGCAGCGTAATAAGTCCTAACACCTAACTCCTAACTCCTAACTTTTGCTTAATTTTGTCTCCGAATATGGCAACATTGTATATTGTTCCCACTCCCGTGGGCAACATGGAGGACATGACGCTGCGCGCCATCCGCGTGTTGAAGGAGGTGGATTTGGTGCTTGCCGAGGATACCCGGACATCGGGCATCCTCTTGAAGCATTTCGATATCAAGAACCAGCTCATGTCGCATCATAAGTTCAATGAGCACGGCACCTCAGCCGCTGTCATCGACCGTCTGTTGTCAGGTCAGAACGTGGCTCTCATCAGCGATGCAGGCACGCCAGGCATCAGCGATCCTGGCTTCTTCCTGGTGCGCGAGGCCGTCAGGGCTGGCATTGAAGTGGTGACTCTGCCTGGAGCCACAGCCCTTATCCCTGCGCTGGTGAGCAGCGGTCTGCCTTGCGATCGTTTCACCTTCGAGGGATTCCTTCCTCAGAAGAAAGGTCGCCAGAGCCGCATAGAGGCGCTGCGTGAGGAGACGCGCACGATGGTGTTCTACGAGTCGCCTTACCGTGTGCTGAAGACGCTGCAGCAGCTGGCTGAGGTCTTCGGAGTCGACCGCCAGGCATCCGCCTGCCGTGAGATTTCCAAGATTCACGAGGAGAGCGTGAGAGGCTCGCTGCAGGAGCTCATCGAACATTTTACGGCGATTGAGCCGCGTGGCGAGTTTGTGCTCGTGGTGGCTGGTCGTCAGCAAGAAGAGAAGAAACTTAAAACTGAATAATTATGAAAAGGACTATTTTAATGTCACTGCTGGCCATCGCCTTCTGTGCCTGCAATGAGACAAAAAACAACAGCTCGAGCAATGAGGAGAAAAGCGACTCCATCGAGATGCTCACACGCGAGAACGAACAGCTGCGCAACGAAACCGATGACCTGCTGTCGACGTTGAACGAGATTGAAGAGGGCTTCCGCGAGATCAACGAGGCTCAGGGACGTCTCACCATCGACCGCCGGGGCGAGGGTGCCAATGCCCGTGAGCGCATCCGCGAGGATATGCAGTACATTCAGGTGACGATGGCCCAGAATGCTGAGCTCATCGAGAAGCTGCGTTCACGTCTGCGTGAGAGCGGAAAGATGAGCGAGCAGTTGCAGCGCACCATCGACAACTTCACTGCCCAGCTCGAGCAGAAGGCTACCGAGATTCAGCAGCTGCGCGACGAGCTGACCGCCAAGAATATACGCATCGATGAGCTCGACGAGCAGGTGGCCACGCTCAACGAGGACCTTAGCAACCTCCAGGAGCACAGCCAGCAGCAGGATCAGACCATCAGTCAGCAAGACCGCCGTCTCTATACCGGCTGGTATGCTATCGGAACGAAGAAAGAACTGAAGAATGCCAGCATCCTTAGTGGAGGTGAAGTGCTGCAGAGTACCTTCGATGCTTCTTACTTCACGGAGATCGACATTCGCGAGCTCAAGACCATCACACTCAACTACAAGAGTCCTGAGATCCTGACCAACCACCCCGCCAGCTCCTACAACCTGGAGAAAATCGAGAAGAACCACTACATCCTGCATATCAACGACTACGATCAGTTCTGGCGCACCAGCAAGTATCTGGTCATTCAGGTGAAGTAGGGCCTCATCGTCAGATACAATTATTCACAAAACAATTATTGACACTAACTTATGAAACTACGACTCTTATCCTGCGCCCTGCTCATGACAGGGGCGCTGACCGTTCAGGCACAGCATGTGATGGACGTCAACACCAAGAAGCTGGGTGCTACCGTCCAGTCAACGATGTATGGCCTCTTCTTCGAGGACATTAACTTCGCCGCTGATGGCGGACTCTATGGCGAGCTTGTGAAAAACCGTTCCTTCGAGTTTGCTCAGCCCTATATGGGATGGCGCGTCTTCGGCAATGTTGAGCTGAAGGCTGACGGCCCCTTCGAGCGCTGTCCGCACTATGTCGTGCTCAGCGATCCAGGTCATCGTGAGCGTCGCACTGGCCTGCAGAACGAGGGATACTTCGGCATCGGCGTCGAGCAGGGCAAGGAATATCGCTTCTCTGTCTGGGCCAAGGCTCCCAGAGGCAATTCGCAGATTCGCGTGCAGCTCATCAACGAGAATGCAATGACTGAGCATCAGGAGTTTGTGCAAGAGAAGCTTGATGTCAGCGGCAATGAGTGGAAGCAGTATGAGATCGTGCTCAAGGCTTCGCGTACTGAGTCCAAGGCTCAGCTGCGCATCTTCCTCAGCAGTCCCAATCCTGTGGCACTCGAGCATATCTCGCTCTTCCCCGTCGATACCTATAAGGGTCGCAAGAACGGCCTTCGTCGCGACCTTGCTCAGGCACTCGAGGATATGCATCCTGGTGTGTTCCGATTCCCTGGCGGATGCATCGTTGAGGGTACTACGCTCGACACACGCTATCAGTGGAAGAACACCATCGGACCCGTCGAGAACCGTCCCATCAACCGCAACCGCTGGGAGGATACCTTCGACTATCGTTACTTTGCCGACTACTACCAGAGCTACGGACTGGGATTCTTTGAGTTCTTCCAGCTCTGCGAGGACATCGGAGCCGAGCCGCTGCCCGTGCTCAGCGTGGGCTTGGCCTGCCAGTTCCAGAACGGACTCGACGCTCATGCATCAATGGACCAGCTGCAGCCCTTCATCGACGACTGCCTCGACCTGATCGAGTTTGCCAACGGACCTGCTGACTCGAAATGGGGTAAGAAGCGTGCAGAGATGGGACATCCCGAGCCCTTCAACATGAAGTTCATCGGCGTAGGCAACGAGCAGTGGGACACCCCCTATTACGATCGCCTGAAGCCCTTCGTCGAGGCTATCCGCGCCAAGTACCCCAACATCAAGATTGTGGGCACCAGCGGCCCCGACAGCGAGGGACAGATGTTTGAGAAAGGATGGGAGGCTATGCGTGCACAGGGTGCCGACCTCGTCGACGAGCACTTCTATCGTCCAGAGGCTTGGTTCTTGGGCACCAAGGAGGCCAAGCAGCGCTATGGTGAGAACTGCGGTGGCTTGCGCTATGAGAGCTACCCACGCAAGGGCCCGAAGGTATTTGCCGGTGAGTATGCTTGTCACGGGCGCGGAAAGAAGTGGAACCACTATGAGACGAGTCTCTATGAGGCAGCCTTCATGACCGATCTTGAGCGTAATGCCGACATCGTGGAGATGGCCACCTATGCACCGCTCTTCGCTCACATCGACGGATGGCAGTGGCGGCCCGATATGATCTGGTACGACAACCTGCGTATGTTTAAGTCGGTGTCATACTACGTGCAGCAGATGTATGCTATGAACAAGGGCACGAACGTGCTGTCGCTCACTGCTGCCGACCCAGCCGATGCTAAGGGAAAGAAACGCGTTCCCGTTGGTGGCCAGGAGGGCATGAACGGCCTCTTCGCCTCCTCTGTCTATGATGCCAATACTGGCGAGGTAATCATCAAGATCGCCAACACCTCGAAGCAGCCTCAGAGCGTGCAGTTCAATCTGTTGGGTATGACTGGAGAGCGTACCGCTACGACCCTCACCCTCAGTCACAACGGAATGGACGACGAGAACACCCTCGACCAGCCCACCAAGATCACTCCGAAGCCAGGCTCCCTCACCTGCCAGGCCGACAAGAAGAACACCGTGCTCACCGACCAGCTCCCCGCTATGTCCTTCCGCCTCTATAAGGTGAAGAAGTAGTGTCATTCTTTTGAACGGCTTAAGAGGGCCTCTTGAACGGTTTAAGAGGCCCTTTTGAACGGTTCAAGACCTCCTTTTGAACGGCTTGAGAACTACTCTTGGGCCGTTCACGTTTTAATATGCCATATACTCACTTTTGTTCGCCGCGGGTTCCTTTTCGCGCGTACAATATTTAAACTTTCATAAAAAGGGTCCAAATCACCCCTTTCCTGCAAAAATAAACTATCCACCTTTTGCTCAGTTTCCGAAAATGTAGTAACTTTGCACCCAATTAATTAACTACAACAATTTTAACTTAAATTTTTAATTTATGAGAAAACTAAAACTCTTATTCGCAGTGGCCGCACTCGCAATGGGTGGGGTCTGTACTGTTAATGCACAGACTGATGGTGAGTACTATCTTTACGATTCAACCGCTAAAGTCTTTCTCACAAGAGGTGCCAGCTATGGTACTGAAGGTTCTGCCGACAAGTATGGTATCCCAGTTATCTGGAACTCTACTGACGGAACCATTCGTTTTAAGGACTGGTCTGATACCGGTTTATTCAAGACAGAAACTGCTGCTATCTTTACTGATGGAACTGCAGGAAAATGGGCTTTTGAAGCAGTGACAGGCGGTTACCTTCTGAAATATGTAGAAGATGGTGCTTATGTACGCCATTCCGATGGCGGATGGGGTAAATACCTTAACTTTGTCACAGATGCCTCAGAAGCAACAGTCTGGACTTTTATGAGTAAGGCAGAGCACGATGCCCTGATTGCCACTTATGTTAATAACAATTATGATAATGTTATCAACAGTGCAGGTCTAAGCACTACCTCATCAGATTTCATTTCATATCTTTCAGCAAATTATGCTGCAAAAGACATGACCTCTAAAGTCGCTACTGCAAGGTTTGCAGGAAACGTTGGAGGATGGACATGGACTGCAAGGAACAGAACTCATGATGGTCAGCCTGCTTATGGAACTGATTTTGTCGAATTTTTCCAAACGACAGGTGTTATTTCACAGACTGTGACAGGCCTTGATAAAGGTGTTTACAAAGTGACCGTCAATGGTTTTGAAAGAAGTAAAGATTACGCCTCATGCAATACTCTTGGTGCCGACGGTTATGAAATTGTTGCAGCTTATATGGCAGCAAATAGCGAACAGGTCGCCTTCAAATCGTGGTATAGTGAAAAGGAAGGGACAAATAACCCTGACAACACAGCACAAGCTGTAGCCGCTTTTAACAATGACAAGTACAAGAACGAACTCTATACATATGTAGGTGAGGATGGGAAACTTGATTTATCAGTAGTTATTCCTATGTTCGCATGGGGACATTGGGTTCTGTTCAATAATGTGACACTGACTTATTATTCTGATGCTGTGTCTGAAGAAGACGCTTCCGCTCTGCTGGAAAAGGCTGCCACTTATCTCAGCAAGCCTATGCTTGGCACATTCGCATCAGCTATCGAGTCAGCTAAGACTGCATTTGAAGCATCCAAGACCATTGCCAACTACAATGCACTTAAGTCTGCTCTTGACAACTCAGAAACTTCTATTGAGTCGTATGCCAGTGCTAAGAATGTTCTTGATCTGGTGACTGCTCAGTTAGAGAATACCAATCTTTACACTGCTGCTGCTCTTGAGGCAAATTACACGACCTACAAGACGAAGTATGACAACCGCACCCTGACCAATGCAGAGGCCAATTCGCTAGTGTTCTGTAACCGTCGCGGTGGTTTATGGCCTGCCATAGCACTTTCCACATGGGCTATTGATGGCACTTCTGTCCTAAGTGGAGATGAGGTTATCTATATCAACAACTGGTCGACTGAAGGTAACACCGATAACTCTGGCATGACAACTCCCTTTGTAGAGTATTGGGTGACCGACGCAAATGCTGTTGCCGCAAGAACATTTACCAGTACTGTCGAGGGTCTGACGGCCGAGAAGATGTATAAGGTGACTGCACTGGTGCGTGTGCGCCAGCAGAACAGCCAGACGAAGGCTGATGACGATGTGACTATCCAAGTAGGTGAAGGTAATGTTGTGAATGCTGCCAACGGTACGCTGACCAACACTTCGTATTTCTTCAAGACCGTTGAGGCTGTAGGTGCTGCTGATGCTGATGGCAAGCTCGTCATAAAAATTGTCGTCAAGGATGGCAATCACATCAGCTGGTTGGCCTTCAAGGACGTGAACTATGTTGAGTTCTCTGGTGCTACTAATGCCGAGAAGCAGGCTCTCGCTAACGCCATCACTGCTGCTGAAGCTAAGACACTTGGCTTTGAGAAGGATGAATTTGCTCCTTATAACAACGTAGCAGCTCTTGAGGCTTTGGCTGCTGCTAAAGATATTGATACAAATATTGCTACTAGTGCTGCTGTCGTTGAAGCTACTACTGCTCTGACGAATGCCACATGGACGGCCAATACCGCTGAGGTGAACGCTATCTGTGGTGGTGACTTTACACAGTACGAGACAGTTGGTGGTCAGGATCTTCCTTACGGTTGGAATCTATACAATACTGGTAACAATTCCCGTATCATGGGTGGCACAGAGGGCACAAGTAATACTGGTCTATCTGCAACCACCTCTGGTAAGGCTCTGCTCATGAAGTTCAATGCCACTTATGGCGAGAGCGTGGGTTACACCATGCCGCTGAAGGCTGGTAAGATTTACAAGATTACCTTCAAGTATGGTGGGTGGGGTAATACTCCTAATACCATTGTCAGTCTGACCGACCCCAGTAATGCTGCCATCACGCTGGCTCCTAACTTCAAGCCTGCTACAAATGATGCTAACAGTAATGCAGCTGACTGGTATGACTATACTGGCTATTTCGTTGCCACCACTTCTGGTGACTATAAGCTTCATTTCAATAAGGTGGAAAGTGGTCAGCAGCAGATTGTCATCGCCGACATCGACCTGCGCACTGCTGAAGCTATCGAGTTTGCCGACGGCTCTGTTCCCACTTACGCCCCCGGTACCTATCCCAGCGTGAAGATCACTCGTTCGATGGAGGCTGGCCGTTGGTATACTGCAATTTATCCGTTTGCAATTGAAGACATAGACAAGATGGCTGAACTGAAGGGCTATAACTCTGAGACGGGTGCTCTGTCGTTCAAGTCGATTACTGCCAGCGTGGCTAACAAACCTTTCCTAATGCGTTCTGAGACAGCAAAGACAGCTATCGAGCTGACGAATGTCGATGTTACTGCTGCAGTCGCTACCGATGCTTCGGCTGAGGGGAATGCAGTTATGAAGGGCGTGTATGCTACCACGAATATCAACAGCACCGATGAGTCGACATTCTACGTGATGAGCAACAACACCATCTATCCTGTCAGCAAAGATGATGAGAGCAAGGCTGCTATCATCAATCCTTACCGTGGCTATATCCAGGTGACGCCTGCAACTTCTCCTGTCCGTGGATACACAGTTGATGGCGAGGAGACCGCAATTGAGGGCATGGAAATTGTTCAGATGGAGAATGGCAGTGTCTACAACTTGAATGGTCAGCGTGTTGAGAATGCTCAGAAGGGGCTCTACATAGTGAATGGCAAAAAGGTCCTGGTGAAGTAATTTACCTCGGGCTGATAATAGTAACATTATTAAAAGAAAAGTCATGAAGAAAGAATATATGAAGCCAACGACCACTTTGGTCGACGTGAAAAGTCAGGCAATGATTTGTGTCTCTGGACTTGACGGCGTTACTCAGAGCACAGAAGAATTTGGTGGCGGTACATCCGATTCCCGTGGTGGCTCCATTTGGGATGATGATGACGAATGGTAGAAAAATCCTTTCGTGAGCATAATTAGATAATCTATAAGCAGGTCAGGGCGCATCCGTTGTTGGTGCGCCCTGATTGCGTTGATTGGGGAGGTTCGAGAGGAAGGACTCGCTTATCCGCGATGAGCATCTCGTCCGTCCGTAACGAGCGTGCGCTCCGTCCGTAAAGAGCGTGCGCTCCGTCCGCAACGAGCGATCGGTCCGTCCGCAACGAGTGGGACGCTCGTACGTGGTGGGCTGGATGGGGGGATAAATGATGGGGGCAAGGGCTGATGTGAATGATGACCATTTTTCACCGCAAAGATTTGGCGGAATGAGAAATATGTTGTATCTTTGCAAACGAACAAATCAATTAACTAACCAATGAAGCGATTATTGATGGCTGGAATGGTGGCTCTGGTGATGGGCTGCGAAGGAGGAAAGCAGGACACAGCGTTCTGCTTCGACGAGATGACATACTCGCCTAGCGAGACGGTGTTCAAACTGTTTGCTCCCAAGGATGCGAAGTGCTATGTCAGGGTGGGGGTGGACCGCCTGGCCATGACGCTGAAGGACAGTATCTGGACGGTTACTGCTAAGGGCGACCGTAAGGGGCAGCCGTATGTGTTTGTGGTCAACGGACAGGAGTCGCCGGGTGTCTTCGCCAAGGCTGTGACGATTAACGGCAAGGCGGGCGTGGTGGTCGACATGAAGGATGCCGACCCTGAAGGCTGGGCCGAGGACAAGGGGGCGCGTCAGGAGCGCGAGGCCGACTGGGTGGTCTATGAGATGCATCATCGCGACTTCTCCATCAACCGTCCTGATGCTGTGTACAAAGGAAAATTCCTGGCGCTGACGGAGCCGTGGGCCATCAGTCACCTGCAGGAGCTGGGCGTCAACGCTGTGCATATCCTGCCGAGCTACGACTATGGGTCGGTGGACGAGCTCCAACTGCAAAAGCCGCAATACAACTGGGGCTATGACCCTGTGAACTACAATGTGCCTGAGGGCTCCTATTCGACTGATCCTGCCGATCCTCTCTGCCGCATCCGCGAGTTCAAGCAGATGGTGCAGGCTCTGCATCGGGCGGGCATCGGCGTGGTGCTCGACGTGGTGTACAACCATACCTACGACAAGGAGCATTCCAACTTCCAGCGCACCTATCCTGAGTACTACTATCGTGGCGACTCCAACGGCTCTGGCTGTGGCAATGAGACGGCCTCGGAACAGCCCATGATGCGACGGTTTATGATTGAGAGCGTGAAGTACTGGATCAACGAGTATCACATCGACGGCTTCCGCTTCGACCTGATGGGTTGTCACGACATTGAGACGATGAACGAGATCCGTGCGGCTGTGGATGCCATCGACCCACACATCTTTATATATGGTGAGGGATGGAGCGCAGGCCAGTGTGCACTGCCAACGGAGCAGCTGGGCGTGAAGGCCAACATCCGTCAGATGCCTCGCATCGCTGCCTTCAGCGACGACATGCGCGATGCCCTGCGTGGTCCCTTCAGCGACGATACCAAGGGTGCTTTCCTGGCTGGTATCCCTGGCGAAGAGATGAGTCTGATGGCTGGCATCGCAGGTATGGTGGAACATCCGCAGGTGGATTACACCAAGGTGAACTACAGCGACGAGCCCTATGCTCTGGAACCTACGCAGATGATGGCTTATGTGAGCTGTCACGATGACATGTGTCTGGTCGACCGTCTCAAGGCCAGCATTCCTGGTCTCACGGAGACTGGTTTGCTGCGTCTCGATATGTTGGCACAGACGGCAGTGTTCACTTCGCAGGGTGTGCCCTTCATGCTCAGTGGCGAGGAACTGCTGCGTACGAAGCAGGGCGTGCACAACTCGTTTGAGTCGCCTGATTCCATCAACCAGCTCGACTGGACCAACAAGGATCGCTATCCTCAGCTGTTTGAGTACTACAAGCGTCTGATAGCCCTGCGTAAGGCTCATCCTGCCTTCCGTTTGGGCGAGGCCGAACAGGTCAGACAGCATCTGAAGTTCATGGAGCCGAAGGACTGTCTGGTGGGCTTCACACTCACCGATGTCCCTGGCGACAGCTGGCAGAACATCGTCGTCGTGCTCAATGCCAACAAGAAAGCCGTGAAGGTGGAGGTGCCTGAAGGACAGTATACTGTGGTCTGCCGTGACGGACAGATCAATGAGCAGGGCCTCGGACAGGTCAGCGGATCAGAGGTGAGCGTGGGTGCTCAGTCGGCCCTGATAATGGTGAAGGATAAATAATCAAACTACAAGACAACTAACAACTTATGAAGAAAACCGTAATGACAATGATGGCCTGCCTGCTGACTGCGAGTCAGCTGACGGCCCAGAATACGCCCGTGAGCCAGATGGAGAAGCTGGATCGTGGCGTGGTGGCCCTTCCCTCTGCCAGCAATAAGGGCAATTTCGTCAGCTGGCGCATGCTAGGCACTGATAATGAGGATCTGGTGACATTCGACGTTATACGCGATGGCGTGACCATTTCCAAGGACCAGTATGCCACCTGCTATCAGGACCTGACTGGTGCGAAAGGTGCTACCTATCAGGTGGTGACGAAGGTCAATGGTGAGGTAGTAGAGACGTCGGCTGAAGTGAAGGCCTGGGAGCAGGTTTACAACCCCATCAAGCTCGACCGGCCTGCCACAGGAGCTCAGGGTGGCAACTATTCGCCCAACGATATGTCAGTGGGCGATGTCGATGGCGACGGGCAGTACGAGCTGTTCGTAAAGTGGGACCCCTCTACGTCGAAGGACAATTCGCAGGGTGGCATCACTGACAACGTGTTCATCGACTGCTACAAGCTTGACGGCACTAAACTTTGGCGCATCGACCTGGGACGTAACATCCGTGCAGGAGCCCACTACACGCAGTTCATGGTGTATGATTTCGATGGCGACGGACGTGTGGAGATGATGTGCAAGACGGGTCCTGGCTCGCTCGACGGCAAGGCTAACCCTGTGAATCAGGTTGCGACAGAGGAGACCATCAAGTCCGTCAATGCAAATGCTGTCTATCGCAGCGGCGACGGCCGCATCACTGGCGGTCAGGAGTGGCTCACCGTGTTCAAAGGCGAGACTGGCGAGGCCGTGCATACCGTGTTCTATAATCCCAACCGTAACATGACCTATGGAGGAGCTGCCGACGGCTCAGTGAACTGGGGTGTGGGCGGCAAGAACGACACTGGATCCTATGGCAATCGTGGCGAGCGGTTCCTGGCAGGTGTGGCGTTCCTCGATGGTCCTGACAAACCAGCCAGCGGAATCTTCTGCCGAGGATACTACGACTATGCTTTCATCTGGGCTGTGACCTTCGATGGCGAGCAGATACATCAGAAATGGCTGAGCCAGCACAAGGCAGGCTCCAGCTATACGCTCTACACCTATAAAGAGGACGGCTCACGCACGAGCAAGGCCTATACCGGCTGCAAGGCCACCAGTGGTTCAGGCAGCGGCACGATGTATCAGAACGGCAACCACAATATGTCGATAGCCGATGTCGACGGCGACGGCTGTGACGAGATCGTCTGGGGATCGGCAGCACTCGACAATGACGGACGTCTGCTCTATGGCACAGGCTTCGGACACGGCGATGCCATCCATGTGGCCGACCACAATCCTGATCGTCCTGGATTGGAAGTCTTCCAGATTCACGAGGGAGGCAAGTATGGCTGGGACCTCCACGATGCTGCTACGGGTGAGATATTGTTCAGTGCAACGGGTGGCGGAGATAATGGGCGAGGAATGGCTGCACAGCTCGATGCCAGCCATCGTGGCTCCTACTTCAGCTCAGCCAACGACCGTCAGCAGCGAAGCGCTGTCACAGGCAATGTGGCCTCGACAGGATCGACATCCATGAACTTCCGCATCTACTGGGATGGTGACCTGCAGGATGAACTGCTCGACGGCAACCAGATTGACAAGTGGAATGGCAATGGCACCAGCCGTCTCTTCATCAACGGCAAGAACCCCTACGACTATAACTCGTCGCAGACGTGCAACTCCACCAAGAAGACACCTTGCCTGCAGGCCGACATCCTGGGTGACTGGCGTGAGGAGATCATCCTTTGGTCGGGTACGGATAATGCCACCATCAACATCTTCACGACAAACATGCTCTCAAACTACCGCATGCCTACGCTGATGCATGACCATACCTATCGTATGGGCATTTGCTGGCAGAACGTGGCCTACAACCAGCCGCCGCACCTGGGCTACTACCTGCCCGATGCTATGATGCCAAGGTTGCTGAATGAAGAAAAGACTGTGGAGGGACTGCTGGGCCAAGAGATGACGTTCACCTCTGGTTGGCGCTATGCCTCGACCGTGAGCTTCCTGGCCTGCTACCTTCCTGATGGCTCGCGCACCTATTCCGATCCTGAGGGCTTCGAACGTACAAAGGCAGAGGACGGTAAGTCGCTGACGGTCAAGGGAACTCCCACGGTGGCAGGCGACTATCGCTTCGTGGTGCGTCTGGCAGGAATGAACAAGGAGGTGCTGAACGACACCATCGTGTTCCACGTGGTCGACCCGACATCAATCCGCGACATCGAGTCATCGGCTGTCCGTGAATCCGTCTACGACCTGCAGGGCCGGCCTTTGGAAGGCCAGCCCCGTCAAGGCGTTTACGTCACCAATGGGCGCAAGCGTCTGGTGAAATAAAGATAGCTTATTTGCTGTGCATCAATCGGCCGTCGCTGCTTATTCCAGCGGCGGTCATTGTTATGCGCGTCTCTTTGCTGTTGTTGTAGAAGGTAGCTGTAAAGCGTCCCTCGTCATCGCACTTTGCATTGGGATTCCAATAGAGTGTGCGACGATAGTCGGTGGGCTCCGCAGGATGCCGATCGCTATAGTCAGGGCTGTAGAAGCTTTCGGCCATGTTGATACCTCGAAACACGATGTGACGGTCGCGGAAGGTGGGCTGTACTCCGTTATTTGGAATGAGCACCATGTCGACGATGGCATCGGGCGAGTGACTCTCGTATACCATCAGCGAGTCTTCAGTGCGAGGCTCAAAGTCTGTGAATATGCGGATGTCCTGCAGGCGCTTGAGCTTCAACTGTTCGTACATATACTGAGAGGTGCGGTTAGCACGGAAGAACCCGGCTTCCTCCGCCTCTCCATCGCCTACCAGCGGCGAATAGTTACGATAGTAAGTGGCACCCTCCAGTCGTCCGTCGACATTGTAGGAGACGGGACGGTTCATGTTGCCGAAGAGATATTTGCACACCTGCACGGGGAACTGCCGCATGTCGAGCTTGCCGAAGCTAAGCCCTCGGTCGGTGACGTCGTTGTAGAGGTCGTAGGCATCCATGACGAAGGCCGGCTTCTTCCAGTCGACAGCACGACGCCCACGGCGACGACCCTGCACGTTGACGTTCTGTATCATGTGCATATCGTTTTCCATCGACCAGTCTGACACTGTGTCGATGTACAGCTCGAAGTCGATTTCAGGCTGGTGCTTCTCGTAGAATGTGTAGTCGTGGGTGTACATGGGATAGAACAGGTCGCGCTTGATGTAGAAGTCGGGGAAGGCATCCTCGTCTAGAATCTTCGCATCAGAGCGTGACGACATGTTCTTGCGGATGGAGTCCTGAACCTTGTAGGCTTTCATGTTGAGGTAGGCCAGGCCATAGAAGGGAGGAATCTCAAAGACGAATCGTCCGCCCTGAGTCTTCTGAACGGAACCGGCATACTCACCGTCGACGGAAATCTCGGCTTCTACGAGTACTTCGCGTTTCAGGTTGCCGTGATTCACACCCAGGTGGTCGTTGGCCCTGTCTAGGGAGGTAAACTCGATGTCATCGGCGTAGGGGTTGATGTCGTCGAAGCCACTGGTGGCGCTGATTGTCTCGATGCCGTCGCCGGCTTCGGTCTCTGCCCATGGGTCGACGTATTCCTCGTCCTGGTTAGTCTTTCTGGCCCGCATGCCTACACCATCCTGCCAGGCGCTGACTTCATCGGGCTCTACTGGGGTGAGGTTCAGCATCTTGTAGACGGCTCCTTCGACAGTAAGCGTCTGCTCGGGTTGGTAGCGCATCTCGCGATCGCCCTCTGCCAGCTCTTGCCATTTGTACTTGCGCCATCCCTGGACCATCATCAGCAGGTCGAGGTGTCGACGATGAAGGTCGTCATCGGCTTCGAAGTAATGAGCTGGGTAGGCGATGAAGCCTCGCAGCTCGCTCGATAGCAGCAGGTCGGTCATCAGGTTGCCGTTGTCGTATGTGGGCTCATCGGTATAGCTGTCGCGGATGGACAGCGAGAAGTTCATGGGCTCGCTGACACCTTCCAGCTGAATGGGCAGTTCGATGCGCTCGTAGGGAGCAAAGGTCTTGCTCTTCTGGATGGTTGTGGTGATGAGTGCCTTGTCGTGTTCATGGTTGTTGACGAATAGCAGGCGGTCGGCCAGAATCTGTCCGTCGCTGTCGAACAATGTCACGTCAGCTACGCCTGAGGGCAGTTTCTCAAGGGGCAGCTCAATGGTGGTGGAGGGGCTGTTGAGACTTACCTGTTCGAAGTGCTTCAGCGATCCCCGGCAGAGGATGCTCACAGCATAGTCCTTGTCTTGTGGCAGGTTGCTGGCGAGGATGGTCAGGCGTTTGCCTTCTAGACGGAAAGCTGCTCCCTGCTCTTCTGATTTGGGCAGTCGTATGTCCCACTCTTTATCGCGCCAGGTGAATGTTGCCTTCATCCGTTTGTTGGTGGGGGTGACAGTGAACGATCCACGTCCCATATACTCTGTCTGGATGTCGAAGGGCTGCTGTCCCTCGGCAGTGACGGTGCCCTTGATATTGACAGCCTCACCATGTTGGTCAGTGATGTCAAAGGCTACGCGGTTTTCTACCCCTTCGATGAGGTGACCGCCTTCAGGATAGAATGTCACAACAAGGTCGTCCTTCTTCTGGCGTGGCAGTCGAGTCTTGGGGCGCTGGTACATACGCCGTGAGTCGTAGTCGCCCTTCGTGTCGGGCTTGCTATAGATAGGCAGCACGCGTGAGTAGAGACCGTCCCAGACGCGGAAGTAGTCGGCAGCCATCTTTTTGTTGTAGAACCACCAAGTCTCATCCGTGCGATAATAATGTTCGCGCACGTTGAAGTTGAGCATCCATCGGGTGTAGGCGCGCAGCTCGTAGTAGCCTGAGTAGAGCGAGTCGGTGAGGGCAAACTGGCCGCAGGTGTAGCCTTTGGGACTGACGATGATGGTCTGGCGCTCGACCAGCAGTCCATCAGGTGAGAGCAGCTCGACATAGAGCAGCCGGCTCATGTCAGTCGGCTGCAGATTGTCGGCTCGGACGACGTAGGCTTTGTACCAAAGGGTGTCGCCCACGAAGTAACACTGGTTGTCGGTATGCAGGTATACCTTTTCCTGAGTCTGCGACGTGGAGGCATTTTGCAGTGCCTCACGTATGTCATCAAGATTACCTGCACTGGCGCTGGATGACAGGATAGCCAGCAGCATTACGATTACACTATATAATCTAGTCATAGCTTACTGCGATATTTGAGTGCAAAGGTACTTCAAAATCTTGAAATACTGGCGTTTTTAAGATTTTTTATTATCGAAAGGCTGCAAAGCTTATCTCAGAGAGTAGCGTATGCCCAGCTGAAGGTCGAACTGCAACGGACGCTCCTTGAAGATGTTCTGCATGTGGCTGCCGTTGTCAGGATAGTAGCGAAGGCCCGGCTGGACATAGATGCTGAGTTGTGGTAAGAACGTATACTCTATGCCTGCCGAGCCTAGCAGCGAGAACTGCATGCGGTCGCGATTCAGATGTCCGTTGTCAACTTCAGCCTTCAGGTTGTACTGGGCTTCTGCTCCTGTGCTGACGTATGCTGTCAGTGATGGCTTCTGCCAGAAGGTGTAACCTGCCGTCAGTGGCACGCCTATGTAGTGGAGACGCTGGTCGTTGACTTGCGTGAAAGCAGCCAGCCGATGGTTGAACGTGGAGGACACCAGGGAGTAGTTGATGCCGCTGCTCAGCCACCATCGCTCACTGAGTGGCAGATGGAGGGAGAGACCTACGGTGAGGGGCATGCGATGCTCGGTCTTCTCTTCATGATCGGCCAGGTAGACAGGGGTTGTACGTGCCAGTGCCGATGATAGAGGCCCCATGTAAGCTTGGTTCATGAGCATGGGCTCCGTCTGCGTTATGCCATTGTTGTTTGCCAACAGGTTGGTAGCGTGGAACTGGAGGGAGAAGGGACGACGGACGGCTTTTCGGGGCAAGTTGGGCATGGGATTGCTACGCTGATCAGTAGAATGGGGTAGGGCCCCGCTGTTGCCAGAAGGATTCGTCTCCTGCTGTTGAGTCGTTTCCTGCGATGGAGTAGCGTTTTGCGACGTCATCTCTGGTTGCTGTGTCGTTTTCTGCGTTGATGTTGCTGGCGTCTCAACCAAGTTAGTTGACTCAGCAGTTTGTTCCTCTTTGGTAGAGTTGCCTACATGTTGAGCATGACTGATGGGCAGGGATGTAGCAGTCATTTCTTTTTGCTGTATATTGTTTGTGGAGGATTGTTGCTGACTCTCTGGTTCTTCAGCCTTTGCCAACAGCTCCTCAGCAGACGACTGTGTATCGTCTGAAGTACTCAGCAATTGCCATCCCCCTATAAGCAGCAATGCGACAGCAGCTGCTCCTGCCATCCAGCGGCGAAGCACCATCAGGCGTGGACGACGCTGCAGGCGCTGCTCAATGTCGTCCCACAGTCCCTCAGGCACAGGCTCTTCATGGTCTGCAAGCCGTTGGCGAAGTTGTTCTGTCCAGTCTTGTTGCTTCATAGCTGTTGTTGATATTGTTGTATTTGTCGGGCCAGCATCCGTTTGGCGCGTAGGAACTGCGATGCTGAGCTGTTCTCCTTAATGCCGAGCAGGGCGGCTATCTCTTTGTGGCTCTTCTGCTCGAAGACATAGAGGTTGAAAACGATTCGATAGCCTTCGGGCAGTTGTTCGATCATTCGCTGTAGCACTTCCATGCTAATGCCACCCACATCGGGCTCCTCGTCGGGAGTGCCCTCTTCCTCAGGCAGTTCGGTGAAGAGATGCCGTCGTCGTTGACGCATCGCATTGATGGCTTCGTTGCTCACCACGCGCATCACCCATGCCTTCAGTGTGCCCTCACCACGATGTTCGAAGTCTTTGACGTGCGAGAACACTTTGACGAACGACTCTTGTAGCACGTCGCGAGCTACCTCGGTATCGGCTACATAGCGCATGGCCACCGCCATAGCTGTGCCTGCGAAGCGACGATACAGCTCCTGCTGAGCCTTGCGGTCGCCTTGGTGAATGCGTGTGAGTAGCCGTTCTTCCGTTTCCACGCTTACTGTCTTTTTCGCTGCGAACTACTACTGTTGCTCTTCCTGACTCTTCGTGGTTGATGTGGCTTCCAATACCAAAGTGCCTGAGTTGTTGGCCACTAGCTGGTCATCCAAGTAAATCTCCTTGATGCTCAGCATCAGCGTAATAATCTGTGCGTATGTGTCGTAGGCCATCTCTGATGCACTGCTGAACACCACCTTCATCATGTGTTTCTTATCCTCTTGCATGAATGGGAAAATGTAGTCCTTAAGGTTTAGGGCGTACACCCATGTTGTATTAGAGTTTCCCTTTGCCTGCAGAGTAGTTTGGCAGGCCCAGTCATATTGGGCATAGTCGGTAGCAGTACCCTCCCAGCCAGCAATCTGTCTGATGAGATCATTGGGCATGCTCCATAGGGTAAGCGTCTGAGTGTCATGAACAAATGATACTGTAGTGCTTACTTGCGAACGCAGCGTCTCATTACCATTAGTGAAAGTCCAAAATCCACTATAGTTCAGATTTGCATAATTGTCCTTTGCCTCAGCGAAAGATGAGTCGCTGAAATCTTCGCCATCCGAGCAGGCAGTTAGGGCGAGGCTTCCGGCCAGCAGGCCCAAAATGAGGTGCTTTCTTGTCATGATACAATGTTTCTTTATTACTTAACAACGGAATGTGTAAAATCTTGCATAGGCAAGGTCGCTTTTTTTGTGAAAAAACAATAAAAAAAGCCGAAGCCCTATTGCTTCAGCTTGAAAGAGTTCTCGATGCTGTTGAGCTCGTCCTTGAATGAGCTGTCCACCTTCATGCGTTGCTCTACTGCCGTACAGCTGTGCAGTACAGTGGAGTGGTCGCGCCCTCCTATGAGCTGTCCGATGCGTGCAGCGGGCATCTTGGTGTATTTCTGCGCGAGGTACATACTTATTTGCCTGACCTGTACCAGCTGACGTTTGCGGCTCTTACTGAAGACATTTTGCTGAGAGACACCAAAATGGTTGCATACGGTCTCGAGAATGTCGTCGATGGTCAGCGGATGATTGTCTATCTTCACTGCACGCTTAATGATACGCTCGGCCAAATGCATGTCGATGGCAGAGTTATAGACGATGGAGTAGGCCATGAGCGAGTTGACCACACCCTCCAGATCGCGCACCGATCCATTGGCTGTATGTGCGATATACTGAATGACATCGGCGGGGATCTTCAGACCGTCACGACGGCACTTCGCATTGAGGATGTCGATGCAAAGCTGTTCATTAGGCTTTTCCAATTCTGCAATGAGTCCGCAGGAGAAACGTGTGAGCATGCGGTCCTTGAGCCAGTTGAGGTCTACAGGTGGACGGTCGCTGGCCAGGATGATCTGCTTGCCCAGACGGAAGAGGTGGTCGAAGATGTGGAAGAAGGTGGAAACGGTTCTCTCGGCGGTAGCCCATTCCTGCACATCGTCGATGATGAGCACGTCGATGGTCTGGTAGAAACTGATGAAATCGTTGACAGTGTTCTGTCGGCTAGCATCAGTGAACTGCACCTGGAAGAGGCGTGCCGAAACATATAGCACGCGACGCTTGGGGAACAGCCGTTTGCATTCTACGCCGATAGCATTGATGAGATGGGTCTTGCCGCAGCCGGAAGGTCCGAACACAAAAAAAGGATTGAACGTAGACTTCCCTGGATGCTCAGCGATAGTAATACCCACCGTGCGTGGAAGCTTGTTGGAATCACCCTCGATGAAGTTCTCGAACGTCTTCTTCGGATCAAGCTGGGGGTTGAGCTGCTGAGGCATTGCTGCATCGAGAACGGTAGGCGACTGATTAGCGCGCGTAGCGGGCTCAGGGCTGTCGATGCTGGAGGGGCGGTCGCCCTCTACCTGCACCATCTTGCCATTCTCGCTATCGACCACGAGACGATAGGTCAGCTTGACGTTATCGTTGAAACTGGTGTTGAGAGCCCAAGCCAACAGACGCACGTAGTACTGCTCCAAGTACTCGTAGACGTACTGACTTGGAACCTGAACGAGCACTGTCTTCTGCTGCTCATCGTAGCTTTCGAAGACAATGGGCTCGAACCACGTTTTGTATATTTGCTCTGTTACGTTCTGCCTGATCTTGCGGAGACAGTCATCCCAGAGGGCTTTATGACTCTTTTGCATCAGTTTTAGATTATTTTCGAGTGCAAAGGTCGCAAAAAAAAACGAACTATGCAAATTGTCTGAAAATACCGACTGTGTTTACAAACCCCGTAACTTACTATCTTTACGCTAATTATAGTGTTTCACGTTTTTTCGATAGAATGGCCTCTTGCAGAATCGCAACAATTTGTATTTCAATTGTTTCAGAATCTTCTAATAAGGCTTTCAAGTGCGTTGGCTATTTAGACAAAATTAAAATTACTTCTCTTTTTTGCCAAATACGGACACGTTGATATAGCGTCTGGGATGTTGTTTGAAGTCAACTAGCAGTGAGTCAACGTCGCGCATGGTGGCGTTAAGGTTTTTGTAGAGCTGTGCGTCGTTAAACAGCATGCCCACAGTGCCGTTGGGATTGTTGAGAGTGGCAGTGATTTGCTGGACATTGGCCAGCGTGGCATCCACCTTCTTCATTGTGGCATCGAGGTCTACCTGTGCCAGGTTGCCAGTCAGCGTCTGCGTGTTGGCGAGCACGCTGTCAGCCTTGCCCATCATTACAGGCATCCTTCTGTTCATCTGTGCTGTGAGCTGATTCAGCTGGCGTGCTGTTGCATTGAGGCTGGCAGTGATCTGCTCAGCATTGTGCATAGTTCCTTTCAGGGCGGGGTCAGATACCAGCGTGTTGATATTCATCAGAATAGAGTCGAGCTTGGGCAGCATCTGCTCTACCTGGGGAATCATCTCAGCAGCCTTGGCCATCAGTCCTGCCTGCATGTTTCCCTCGATAGTGTCGCCTTTGGCCAACAGCTTGCCGTTGACATCGCCCAGGTGCAGCTCGAGCTTTACATTGCCCAAGAAGTCGCTGGCTATCTCTGCCTTCGAGCCTTCAGTAAGCCTTAGCTTGGGGTCGATGTCGACGGCAGCCACGATATGACCCGGGTGGTCGTAGTCAAACTCAATGCGCTGTACTACTCCCACGCGATAGCCGTTGGCATAGATGGGGCTGGATGCCGACAATCCGCTGACATTGTCGAAGTCAACGTAGTAGATGTCGTTCGAAGAGAACAGTGACATCCCCTTGAGAAACTGCATTCCTATAAACAGCACCACGATGGCTATGATGGCCACGAGTGCGATTTTTACTTCCTTGGTAAAGAACTTCATGATGTTTATCGATTGTTGTTACGACGATATTCCTTCAATGCTTCGGCAGCATCCACTCGCTCTCCGTTCTTGAAGGCGATGATGAATGCCTGAGGGAACTTGCTGAGCACATCCTTGCGCAGCTGGTATATCTCCTGATAGTTGGTCGAAGCGCCTACAGTATACTTCCACAGGTTGCCTTCCTTGTATGAGTCCACGCCGCTGAGGCCTTTCAGCTGGCGGTCATTGGCACGCAGCTGACGGTCGCTGGCCAGGATCTGCACCTTGAACACAGGAGCACTGCCGGCATCTGTCGTGGCAGGCTGTTGGACTTCTGACTGCTGAGCAGGAGCCTCGGAAGGTCGTTCTTCTACAGCTGGCTGTTCTTGTTGCACGGGCTGAGTGGGACGCTCTTGATGTGCAGGCTGCACAGGCTGTGTGGGAGATGCTGTCTGAGTGCGCTTGTTCTTATAAGCCACGAAAGCCTGATAGATGCCTCGGGCCATCGCGTCGACATTGGTTTTGTTGGTGAGATAGGTGGCTTCGGAAGGGGTAGTGATATAGCCCAGCTCGATGAGACAGGCGGGCATCGAAGTTTCGCGGAGCACGAGGAACGCATCCTGCTTCACGCCTTTATTGGGTCTTCCTGCCGTGGAGCAGACGTTCTTCTGGATGAGCTGAGCCAGCTCTACGCTTTCAGCCATGTTCGTCTCGTTGACGATGTCGAAGATGATGTAGCTCTCAGGCGATTTGGGATCGAAGCCGGCATAGTGCTGCTTGTAGTCACTCTCGATGAGGATGACCTCGTTCTCGCGCATGGCGGCGCTGCGTTTCTCGTCTGAGCGCCGCATACCCATAGTGTAGGTCTCCATGCCTCGGATGCTAGTGCCACGCTCCACTGAGTTGGTGTGGATCGAGATGAACACGTCGGCTTTGTTCTTGTTGGCAAAGTCAGCGCGTCCGTGCAGAGGGACGAAGACATCAGTCTTGCGGGTGTAGAGCACCTTTACGTCAGGACAATTCTGCTCCACATATTTGCCGAATGCCAGCGCCACGCTAAGATTGATGTCTTTCTCTTTGGCACGATTGGCACAGGCGCCTCCGTCCTTGCCTCCGTGTCCGGCATCGATGACGAGGGTGAACTTCTTGTCGGCTGCTACTGCTATGGTCAGGCAGCAGCAGAGGAGCATGATGATGAATAGTATCCGTCTTGGCATATATGGTTGTTTCTCTCTAATCATTGTTGAAGTGTACTTCCACGCCGGCACCGCTGCAGTCGGCTCCCATGGGCGGGTTGAGCTTGGTGAGCTTCAGGTCAACGGCTGTGGCCTGTGGAAAGCGATCGAAGATGGCCTTGCAGATGCGTCCTGCCACATGCTCCAGCAGCTTGGAAGGCTGTGCCATCTGTTCTTTCACAATGGCGCATAGCTCGGCATAGTTCAGCGTGTTGGCCACATCGTCGGAGTTGAGGGCCTCTTTAATATTATAATGTACGCGCGCGTAGACTGTGTATTCTGCTCCCACGCGCCTTTCCTGCTCCATCACGCCGTGGAAAGCGTAGAGGTGCAGCTGGTCGATGAATATGGTGCTGCTCTGCAATGTCATAGATCAGTCGTGCCGGCGGTATCGGCCGTGTCGCCTGTGTCTGACTTGTCTGCCTGTCCTGGCAGGTACTTCTTCAGAGCGCGCTCCACACCGTTCTTCCAGGTGTTGATGCTCTCGTCCTTCAACTGCAGCGATGCCACGAGTCGTATGACGTGCTCGATGGGCATGCGGTAGCGCAGCACGCCTGAGATGAGCTTGGCGTAGTTCCAGTATTCGGGGTTGAACTTCTCAGAAAGCCCCTCGACGGTAATCTTATAGCCTCGAGTGTTCTCGAACTGGAAGTCGTAGCGCTTCGAGCCGTCGGCAGCCACCTGCTTGATGATTTTTCCCTTGCTCACCGACTTGGGCAGCATGATGCCTTCCTCGTCGTCCTGCAGACCAGTGAAGATCTCGTAGGGATAGCCATCCAGCAGACCTACCAGTGCCACCCATTTCTCGCGATTGTTCTGGAAGCGTACCACGTCGCATTCCAGCACTTGCGGGCGCACCTCAGTCACCTGAGGACGGGTGCTCTGCATCAGTGGTGTATCGGGCTCCAGCTTATGCAAGTGGCTCAGCAGTCGGCTCGTCTGCTCAGCTGTGACGGCATCACTGGCATCCTTGTCCATTGCAACTAGCTTTTCCACGAGTTGCTGCTCGCCGCCATAGCAGGCCATCCATGCCTGCAGCGCCTCTTCGTTGGTATTGTTCGTCTGTTTTTCCATCTTGTCACTATTTATGGTGCAAAGGTAGTGTAAATTGAGCGAAAAACAAAGAAAAATCCCATTTTTCTTTGATTTTTCCTAGATGCAGCCTACCTTCGGCCGCATGTTGGCACGAAGTCCCCTTTTTGTATAAAACGGGTTGAATGTGGGCTGTTTTCCGTATTCTTCTGGCTCACGAGCTACCCGTTAGTATAAGACTTTGGTAATGAAAGGCTATGACTTGATAAAGTAAAACAAGTTGTTTTACCTTCGAAAGTGGCTGACTTTGGTAACCAAAACCTATGACTTTGAAAGGTAAAACAAGTTGTTTTACTTTAACGGGAGGCTTACTTTGATGCTCAAAGTGCCAATGCGGCATCTGCAAGGTGGGCTATGAAGATGCTGAAGATGGGCTGCGAAGATGCTGAAGATGGGCTATGAGGGCACTGAAGATGGGCTTTGGAGACACTGAAGATGAGGTGTGAGGGCGCTGAAGATGAGGTGCCTTAATGACCGCCTGTAGCGAAAAAATAGGGGAGAAAGGCATGAGAATGGATTTTTTTTCGTAATTTTGCACCCAATTTCACGCTTACGTAATAGATAATGAAGAGAATACTGACAACCTTGTCGCTGGCCCTGCTCACCCTGGGCGCGCTTGCGATACCTGCCAAGAAAGGAATCTGGCAGACATTACCCCTGAACGGAACAATGGTGAAGGCCCAGCTGATGGGCGACGAGCACATGCGCTACTGGCAGACGGAAGACGGCAGACAGTTGAGCGAGATTGACGGCACCTTCGCCTTGGCCGATATGACTCAGTTGCGCAGAATGGCCCAGGCTCGTCATAAGAAGGCTGCCAGCAGCCGTCAGCGTCGTGTCAGGCACAATGCCATCGGCGACTTCATGCATTATTCCGGCAAGAAGAAGGGCCTGATCATCCTCGTCGAGTTCTCCGATACGCACTTCCTGCCTGCCAACGACTCGCTGCTCTATACCCGCATCTGCAATGAAGAGGGTTTCAGTCAGGGACGTTTCCGTGGTTCTGTCTATGACTATTTCAAGGCGCAGTCGTATGGCGAGTTTGAACTGACGTTCGACGTGATGGGACCTGTGCAGATGCCCAATGGCTTTAAATACTACGGAGAGGACTCTGGGCCAGACAACTTTGATATCCGTCCGGGTGAGATGGTGGCTGCTGCCTGTCAGGCTGTCGACAGCCTGGTGGACTTCCACAACTATGACTGGGACGGCGATGGCGTGGTCGATCAGGTAATGTGCATCTATGCCGGCTATGGCCAGGCCGACGGTGGTGCCTCAGCCACCATTTGGCCTCATGAATGGGAGCTGTCGGAAAGTGACTATGGTCAGGTACTGGAGCTGGACGAGGTGAAGATCGATACCTATGCCGTAGCCAATGAGCGCTCGTACAGTGGTATCGAGGGCATCGGCACCATCTGCCACGAGTTCTCGCATTGCCTGGGTCTGCCTGACATGTACGACGTCCAGTATGGGGGTAACTTCGGTATGGGTGAATGGTCGCTCATGGACAGTGGTTCGTACAATGGTGACAGCTTCTGTCCTGCAGGCTTCTCCAGTTTCGACAAGCTCACCTGCGGATGGGTCATCCCCATGACGCTGGATCACAATCAGACGGTGGAGGCTATGCAACCCCTGGAGGATGCTCCCGAGGTATACATCATTCGCAACAATAACTGGGAAGACGAGTATTACCTGCTGGAGAACCGTCAGCAGAAAGGATGGGATGCCGAACTGCCCGGCAACGGACTGCTCATCCTGCACGTAGACTACGACCGCACCATCTGGGAGAGCAACCTGGTGAACACCAAGAGCGCAGGAACCGATGGTCTCCCTGTCAATGACCACCAGCGCTGTACCATCTTCCACGCCAGTAACGTCAGCAGTGGCTATGGCTATCATGGCTCCCGCGATCCCTATCCTTATCTGGATAAAGACTCGCTGACCAACACATCGTTGCCTGCTGCAAAGCTCTACAATGTGAACAAGGAAGGACACAAGCAGATGGACAAAGGCATCCTCGACATCACTCGCAATCAAGATGGCACCATGTCGTTCCGCTTCAGGAATACAGCAACAGAGGAGTACATCCCCTCAGGAACACTGCTTCGTGAGACTTTCAGCAATTGCAACGGCACCGGCGGCAACGATAACGTGTGGTCTACCAGTATCGCCAGTAGTATCTTCTCTCCTGATCTTGAAGGATGGGATGTGGTGAAGGCATACGGCGGATGGCAGTGTGCACGCTTTGGCAATGCCAGCACAGCTGGAGAAGCCACCACGCCTGCCTTTGAGACTGAGACGGGCGAGGCACTGCTCTCGTTCAAGGCTGCCGGTTGGAACAATGATGGCGTCGACCTGACACTGAGCATCGAAGGTGAGGGTAGGGTGAAGCCCTCAGTAGTCACTATGGATCCCTTTGCTTGGAATGAATACTCAGTCCGTGTCTATGGCAAGGGGCCGCTGCGTGTGACGTTTGCACCTGAGAAGCGCTTCCTGCTCGATAGCGTCGTCGTTGTCCAGATAGACGCAGACTCCACCGATGCCGTCAGGCAGCTGCCTTCATCTATCGACATGCAGGAGGGCTACTATACTCTTGACGGCCGTTACGTGGGCTCCTCCCAGAGACAGTTGCCACGAGGTCTGTATATCCTCTATACCAACGAAGACCGCAAGGGACGTAAAATCGTGAAGTAAACACTTAGCAGTATGAAGAATCTTCTCACACGTCGCACCATCCGCCAATATAGCGACAAGCCCGTTGACGATGAACTGCTCAATGGCCTGTTGGAGGCTGCCAGCCGCACACAGACAATGGGCAACCTGCAGCTGTACAGCGTGGTGGTCACCCGTTCACAAGAGCTGAAGCAACAGCTGGCACCCGCTCACTTCAATCAGCCGATGGTCACTCAGGCTCCTGTGGTACTCACCATCTGTGCCGACTTCCGCCGCACCAGCCAGTGGACCCGTTGCCGTCAGGCAGAACCAGGCTATGACAACTTTCTCTCGTTCATCAATGCCGCCACCGATGCTCTGCTCTTCACGCAGACCCTCTGCTGCCTCATGGACGAGGAGGGACTGGGCTATTGCTATCTGGGCACTACCGTCTATCAGCCCCAGCGCATCATTGAAGTGCTGCAGCTGCCACGATTGGTCATGCCTGTCGCAACGTTGACTGTAGGATGGCCTGCCGAGCAGCCTTCGCTGTCTGACCGGTTGCCTCTGAAGGCCTTCGTTCATCAAGACACCTATCAGGACTATACTCCTGCTAGCATAGATGAATATTATGCATACAAAGAAAGCCTGCCTGAGAATCAGCATTTCGTGGCTGTCAATCAGAAGCAGACTTTAGCACAGGTATTCACTGATATCCGTTATACCAGGAAGGACAATGAAGCCATGAGTGAAGGACTCATGGAGGCATTAAAACAGCAGGGCTTCATGTGAAGCCCTGCTTTATAAAATCGCTTATTTCTCTGCGCGCTCAATCCATGCCAATGTGTCGCCTTTGCGCACCTTGGCACCTTGCTTGGCCTGAACGTCGACCAGCTTGCCACCGAGGGCAGCAGGAATGGGCACTATCTCACCCCACTTCTCCACCAGGTAGCAGAAGGTCTGACCTTCCTCATACTGCTGTCCGATGAACGGCTCGATGCAGGGAGCACACTCGCCGTCGCCGTTGAACTCGTAGAAGATCTGTCCGGCTGAGGGGCATACCAGGGCGTCGGCCTTTGCATGCTTGAAGGCTGCCAGCTCCTCGGGCTTCATCTTCGAGCCACCCAGCTTGGCGTCCTTTGCCTTCTGGATGTCGGCCAGCAGCTGCTTCTTGGCCTGTCCGCTCTTGAACGGGCGATACTGCTCGGGGTGCATAGCCAGCTCGAAAAGCTCCTCGTTGTCCTGGCCGTAGTCCCATCCGTTCTCGTCCATCTCCTTCTTGAAGCCTTCGAGCGCATTGGGCAGCAGCGTGTGAGGATCGACATCGGTAAACTCGCGACCCTGCTTCTTGGCCAGCTCGACGAACTCTGGGTCGATGGTGCCGGGCACCTTGCCGCTCTTGCCGAGGATCATGCCCCAGATGGCATCGTCCATCATCACATAGCGGCCCTTGCCCTGTTCCATCGTGAGCAGGTTCATCAGTGCGATGTTCTTCGTATACTGCGAGAACGGGGTGACCAGTGGGGGATAGCCCACACGCGGCCATACATACTCTACCTCGTTGAAGAGCTTCACCAGCATGTCGTCCATCGTCAGTGTCGGCTCGCCCTTCTTCTCACGCAGCTTGTTGATCATGCTCTGGATGGGGCCCAGGTCGGCCATCATCGATCCCATCATGCCGCCAGGCAGTCCGCTGCCAAGCAGCAGGCTCGACATGTGCTTGTTGGCAGGATTGATGAAGTATCCCAGCCAGTCGTCGACAAACTCTTGCGTGAGCGTGCGCGCCTGCATGTATGCGTTCATATTTAAATCTGCAACCTCGAAGCCTTCGTTCTTCAGCATCGACTGTACGCTGATGATGTCGGGATGCACCTTTCCCCAGCTCAGCGGCTCAATGGCGGTGTCGATGATGTCGGCACCATTGTTGCATACCTCCAGGATGCTGGCCATCGAAAGGCCGGGGCCTGAGTGACCGTGATACTGGATGATGATATCGGGGTGCTTCGTCTTGATGCTCTTTGTCAGGGCACCGAGCAGTGCGGGCTGTCCGATACCAGCCATGTCCTTCAGGCAGATCTCCTCGGCACCAGCGGCAATCACCTCATCGGCGATGGCCGAGTAGTACTCAACGGTGTGAACAGGTGAGGTGGTGATGCACAGCGTGGCCTGTGGAATCATGCCGGCAGCCTTGGCCCACTTGATTGAGGGGATGATGTTGCGCGTGTCATTGAGTCCGCAGAAGATGCGGGGAATGTCCACGCCCTGAGCTTTCTTTACCTTATACATCAGCTCGCGCACGTCGTCGGGCACGGGATACATGCGCAGGGCATTGAGTCCGCGGTCGAGCATGTGAGTCTGGATGCCCACCTCATTGAAGGGTTTGCAGAATGCACGCACGGCCAGGTTGGGGTTCTCGCCTGCCATAAGGTTCACCTGTTCGAAGGCACCGCCATTGGTCTCCACACGGGCAAAGCATCCCATGTCGATGATTACAGGGGCAATGCGCTCCAACTGGTCCTTGCGCGGCTGGAACTTGCCGCTCGACTGCCACATGTCACGATAGACGAGGCTAAACTTGATTTTCTTCTTTCCCATAGTTTTAATTTTTGGTTATTGACGAATTTTGACTGCAAAGTTAATCTTTTTTGGGGAGTTAGCAGTTTTAATGGAGTTAAAAGGAGTTAAAGGGCGACGGAACTCTATAAAAAACATTATCTTTGCACCTTGAAACCCCGTTGAAGAATAGAAAAAGATGAAACATTGCGCAATACTCGTGCTCATGGCTTTGTGTCTCACACTGGGATGCTCACGTCCTCAGAAGCGGTCGTTTGTGGTAGTCAACAAGGCGTTGGCTATGGGCGACTCCACCATCTACGGGCTGGTGTGCGACGGCAGCAACGACTCCATCGTCGTCTTCCTGCCCGATCCCTATGACGGGTCCGACCCCGATACGCTCGATATCCTCGAGGCCTCCAGCCTCCATCAGGTGTTTGGCAACCTTCGCATTGGCGACAAGGTGGCACTGAAGCGAAATGCTGCCGACAGCACCAAGGCCGACGTGGTCATTGTCACTCAGGACCTGATGGGGCAGTGGTGCTATAAAGTGAAGCCCGTGTTGCGCCGTCGGGCCGGCATGAGCAGCTACGAGCACTTGCCTGACTCCGTGAAGCAGCTGCTCGAGGAAGAGCGTGAATTCGGCATCAACCTGAAGGTCGACAGTGTGGCTTTCAGTATAGGTATGCGCCCTCGTGCTACTGTCGACGAAGAGAGCCCTGTGGAGTATCCTCCAGTAAAGCGTTATAGGAAGTGGTATATCAGCAATGGTCACCTGATGCTGATGCAGGCCAACACCGATTCGCTGGGCAATACCATTCCCGTGGCTGTTGATACTGTCGACCTGGTCAGGCTCGATCCCGACACGCTGGTACTCCGGTTCAGCGATGGCGAGCATAGCTACTACCGCAAGAAGGAGGAGGCCGAAAAGTCCTCCTGATGGTCGCCCATTGACTAAATTCAGTTAATTTTCTGCCAAAATTGCAGCTGTTTCAGAAAAAATGCGTAATTTTGTCAGCTGTTATGGATAAGAAAGAGCTTCAAGCCATCAAACAAAGGTATAACATCGTGGGCAACTGCGATGCGCTGAATCATGCGCTCGACGTTGCCTTGCAGGTGGCTCCCACCGATCTCAGCGTGCTCATCGTGGGCGAGAGCGGTGTGGGTAAGGAGATCTTGCCCCGTGTCATCCACGACAATTCTCCGCGTCGGCGCGAGAAGTATTTCGCCATTAACTGCGGCTCGATTCCTGAAGGTACCATCGATTCCGAGCTCTTCGGACATGTCAAAGGTTCGTTCACTGGTGCCATCGGCGATTCGCTGGGATACTTCGGTGCAGCCAACAAGGGCACGCTCTTCCTCGATGAGGTGGGCGAGTTGCCGCTGGCTACCCAGGCACGTCTGCTGCGTGTGCTGGAGACGGGCGAGTATATCCCTGTAGGTGCTACCGACGTGCGCCGCACTGATGTCCGCATTGTGGCTGCCACCAATGTCAACATCCGCAAGGCTATCAGCGAAGGCCGCTTCCGTGAAGACCTCTACTACCGTCTCAACTCCATTCCCATCCAGATGCCCCCCTTGCGCGAGCGAGGCGAGGACATCGTGTTGCTTTTCAGGCTCTTTGCCATGCAGATGGCCGAGAAATATCGCATGGAGCGTATCCAGCTTACCGACGAGGCCAAGCAACTGCTGATGCACTACAAGTGGCCCGGCAATGTGCGCCAGCTGAAGAATATCACTGAGCAGATCTCCATCCTGAGCACTGAGCGTGTGATTACCCCAGAGGTGCTGGCGAAGTTCATTCCGCAGGATCGTGAGAGTACTCAGCTCACCGTGCTGCCCCGTGCTGGTGGTGACCATTCGTTCGAGAACGAACGCGAGATACTCTATAAGATTCTCTTCGAACTGCGTGGCAATGTCAACGACATGCGGCGGGAGATGAGTCAGCTGAAGAAGCAGCTAGAGGACGTGCAGGCATCGCCCATCGCTCCTATTTCGCCTATCTCGCCGATTTCGCCCATCACCAATGTGCCCACGATGGAGGATGCCGAAGCTGAGGAATACATCGAACCAGCTCCCCACCAAGAGAACCTCAACCTCAATGACCTCAGCCGCCAGATGCTGGAGAAAGCACTCGAGCGCAACAACGGCAACCGCAAGAAGGCCGCTCAGGAGCTGGGCATCAGCGACCGCACCCTCTACCGCCGTCTGAAGCAGTATGGCCTGATGCTGTTGTTCACGCTGGTGCTGCTGCTGCAGTCGTGCAAGGTGAGCTACACCTTCAATGGCGCCAGCATCGACTACACTAAGACCAAGACCATCCAGATAGCCGACTTCCCTATCCGCTCGAACTATGTGTGGGGCCCTATGGCCGGTATCTTCAACAACCAGCTGAAGGATCAATATGCCAATCATACGAAGCTGCGCCAGGTAAAACGCAACGGCGACCTGAAGGTGGAGGGCGAGATCACACGCTATGAGCAGCGCAACAAGTCGGTGTCGGCCGAAGGATCATCGGCGCAGGTGGAGCTGTCGATGACGGTCAACGTGCGCTACACCAATAATGTCAACCACAAGGAAGACTTCGAGAAGCAGTTTACAGCCTCGCAGAGCTACGACTCCAACCTTAGCCTCAATGCCGTGCAGGAGGACCTGGTCACGCAGATGGTGAAGGACATCACCGACCAGATCTTTAATGCCACTGTGGCGAATTGGTAGTTAGGAGTGAGGAGTTAGGAGTGAGGAGTTAGGAGTGAGGAGTTTGCTAATTTAGAAGATATGGATATAGCAGAATTAATCAAGCACCCGGAGAACCTGGACCGCGACACGCTCTATGAGTTGCGCTCGCTGATTGCGCTGTATCCTTATTTCCAGAGCGCCAGACTGCTGATGCTGCAGAACCTCTTCCTGCTACATGACCCCACTTTCGACGAAGAGCTCAGGCGATCGGCTATTTACATCACCGACCGACGGGTCATCTTCCAGATGATAGAGGCACGCCACTACCAATTGAATGTGCAGAAGCAGCCTGCGAAACAGCAGCCCGCACTGCCACAGACAGCTGCCGATAAGGATAGCCGCACACTCTCGCTCATCGATGATTTCCTCGATTCCATCCCCAAGGAAGAGACCGACAACGATACCAAGCGCCGCAAGCCCACACCCGCCGATGCTGCCGTCGACTATGTGGCCTACTTGCTTGACAACGAGAATGAGGAAGAGCGTCAGCAGGCCGCACAGGTGCCACAGCTCATTGGGCAGGATCTCATCGATACATTCATAAATAACGACAAAGGGAAGCTGGTACTCAACGAGAATCCAACACTTCACCCTGAGTTGGACAATGAGGGGCAGAATGAGGTAAAAGAGGCAGAAGAGGCCGTCAAAACCGAGACAATGGCCCGAATTTACATCAAACAGCACAATTATTCGAGTGCTTTGCAAATTATTAAGCAATTAAGTTTGGATTATCCGAAAAAAAATGCTTACTTTGCAGACCAAATTCGTTTCCTCGAGAAATTGATTATTAATAACAACAAAAAAATAAAGTAAAAAAAATGTACACACTATTGCTAGTTCTAATTGTGCTCGCCGCCATTCTGATGGTGGGCATCGTGTTGATCCAAGAATCGAAGGGTGGCGGTCTGGCTGCCAACTTCTCAGCTTACAATCAGATTGGTGGCGTTCGCAAGACCACTGATTTCATCGAGAAGACCACTTGGGGCCTTGCTGCCGCAATGGTCGTCATCAGCGTTTTCTGTGCTTATGTGGCTCCTCGTCACTCTCAGCAGGGCGCCATCGTTAATGAGATCCAGGCTCCCGCCGTCAATCCTGAGAATGCCCAGGGCATCGAGGCTGCTCCTATAGCACCCGTTGAGGCTCCTGCTGCCGAGGCCGCTCCCGCCGAGGGTGCTGCCCCCGCTGAGGCTCCTGCAGAATAATCTGATCACATGATAACCGCTGGTGTGCGCAGCCTGTTGAAGAGCTCCAGTCGCACATCCTCATTCCTGCGCTCCTTCTGCCTGTTAGAGGCAGGTGGAGCGCGGGTACTTTGATGGAGGCCGTTGCTGTCAGGAGCACTCCTATTGTTAATAAATGTTGAATATTTTGTCCGTTTGGCTGATATTCCAAATATTATTACTACCTTTGCACCGCAAAACGAAAAACGAGTCGGCATAGCTCAGCTGGTTAGAGTATCACCTTGACATGGTGGGGGTCCTTGGTTCGAGTCCAAGTGTCGACACAAAGAAGCAAGCGGTTAGTGGACAGCCGCTTGTTTTTTGTGCTTCAGAACACCTGTCTTCTGCAATGCAGATTTATGTGTCATCAGACAGGTAAACATTGGCTCAAATTGATTACAAAAAGTAGGGAAAAAGAAAGGTTACAGTGGCACTTTGATGTAAAATGAGCCATACGCCGAAAAAGCCAAGATGTTGGGCAAATTGTTCCATCAGGTCGGGCTGCAACTCGTCAACGGCATGGTAGAAACGCTGCCAGTCGCTTTTCGACATAAGGAGTCTGTCGTACGAGACATGGCGATAGCCTCTTAGGTGATGCCCATGATGCGGACACGACTATTCCTCAAACATTTCCGTTATATATTTATCCAAATCGGTGCCGCTGCCGTCTTTTCCTGTCAGCTTGTGGTAGAGGCGGCGGCGCAGGTTGCTGACGTTTGGCTTGGAGGTGACGAGGAGGACAGACATCTGGAGGGGGCTGCAACGGATGACGATGAGGCCGACGACGTGGCGCTCCTGCTCGGTCATTGTCTGGTCGGGCTGGTGCCCGGCATACTGCTGCGTTGCGGAGGGCTTGCCACTCCTCGGCCGTCGGGTGGGCATCCTGGGCAGACAGGTCGTGGAAGCGGCGGGCGATGCCGGTGTCGAGGATATCGTTCTTCGTCTGACTCCTGAGTGAGCGGATGGTGTCGGCATATTCGCGGTTTTGTTCCAAGGTCTCGCGATGGTGTGCCCTGAGCATGAAATAAAGGTAGACCATGAATGCACAGATCAGCAGGACTATTACCAAGACGTAGAAGAGTGTTGTGCTCCTGCGCTGCAATTCCAGCTCGTTCGTGATGAACTCATTCCGTTGCCTCCATTCGTCCTCGTTTTCCAAGAACTTGTCTTTCTGCACCTTGAAATAGTTGTGAACATATAAGTTGTTGTAAAGGATGCGGTACTTATATGTGGAGTCCTTCTGGCTGAACATCCTGTACAGGTCAAGTATACGTCCGTAGCCGATACCCTTGATGTAGTTCTTCTGCTGGTTGACAAGTTTCTGATAGTAGGACAGCGCAGAGTCTGTCTGCTCCTGATACTTGAAATAATCACCTTTTTGCAGGAAGTACTCCACGGCGGCCAGTGACTCCGCATGACGAATGTCCTGATGGGTATAGCGGGCATATCGGTCGAGCCACTCGGCGATGGAGTCGGGTTTCGTACCATTATTGTAGAATGCTATAATGGGGAAGAATGCATCGACCGACAGGTCCTTATATCCCATTTGCCAGAGCTTACGTGAGGCTGTTTCTGCATCAGTCAGGCATTGCCTGAAAGAATCGTAGTCGGGATGCGGTTGCGTCCTATAGAAGATGTCCATTGATACAAGTGCCCCCAAGCTCATGTACCGGTAATAAGCCACTGAGTCGCCGGCAGCCTTTGCTAATGTCTTGGCGCTGTCGGCAATTTGCCGATAGTCATAGTCCGTAGAGTACGATTGGTTGATGCACCACTCGCTGAGGATTTCAGCCACGGCCAGCGTGTCGAAGTCGGTACTGGTGGAGTCCACGCAGTCAATAGCCATCTGGTAGGCGAAGTCTTCGCCGAAGAGGGAGCCGTGCCGCTTATACATCTTCGCCATCATGCGCCATGCCTGCTGTTGTTCTGCGGGTGAGCCGTGCCGCTCCATATAGTAGAGGACCGCCCGCGCAAGGGAGTCGTTGGGCATGGTGTCGTACCGTTCGCAGGCATCCAGAAGCTCGTGCAACTGTTCCGTCTGCCGCTCATGTTCCGACTGGCAGGCACAAAACAAAGTGACAAGCAGCGTGAGGCACAGAAAGAGTCTTTTCGTCATAATCGTTTGTTTTTGGCCGCAAAATTACTAAAAAGCCACGTAAAAAGCGTGTGAACTGAGTTTTCAAATCAATTGAAAACCCATTGAAAACTCAAAAAAGAACGTTTTGAAGCATTTTTCCATACTTTTGCACCCAAAAAACGAATGTATGAACAAAAGGCATCTCATCACCCTCATCCTCGTGCTCGCCTCATTGACGGCAGGAGCACAAGATAACATAACGCTGCAAGGCAGCATACAGGACTCGTTTCTGGAGCGCGGCCTGTTCGACTGTACGGTCACGCTGATGCGGGCCGATAGCACGCTGGTGGAGTGTGAGCCGATGATCCATCACTTCGGCAACGACTCCATGCACGTCTCCACGATGTACTTCATTGAAGTGCCCCGACAGGCGGGCAAATATATCGTTCGCGTGCAGAAAGACGGCTACGACGACGGCTGGGCTAACGTGACCATCCCCAAAGACTACAAGGAAAAGATGCTCATGGTGCCTAGGATCAGCATGCGCAAGTCGATCATGAAGAACGTCGACCTAGGCGAGGTAGTGGTAAAAGCCACGCGCATCAAGGTGAAGATGCGCGGCGACACGCTGGTCTATGATGCCACGGCGTTCCAACTACCCGAAGGGTCGATGCTGCAACACCTGATAGAGCAGCTGCCCGGCGCACGGATGACCGATGCGGGCGAGATATTCATCAACGGGCGGAAGATAGACGAGCTGACGCTTAACTCGCGCAAGCTGTTCAGAGGCAACAGTAGCGTGCTCATGGAGAATCTGCCCTACTTCACCGTGAAGGAGCTGAAGGTGTTCGAGCGGCAGTCGCTCTACTCGGCTTTGAAAGGCATCAAGGATGAGAACCCGGAATACGTGATGGATGTGAACCTGAAGGACGAATACTCCGTGGGTGTGATAGCCAATGCCGAACTGTCGGACGGCACACACAAACGCTATCAGGCCAAGGCCTTCGGGCTACTGCTCACCAAGACGCTGGCGATGTGCGGGTATGCCAACCTGAACAACATCAACGATGCCAACCGAGGCTCTGCCGGTGGGCGGGGATGGCTTCCCGGACAAGGCGTCGTAATGGGCAACCAAAACAGGCTTTCAACGCGCAAGGCGGCGGGCGTGGCCATCGATTACCAATCGACGAAGAAATGGGACGTGTTCCCTGCTTTTCCACTCATTGCCTTAAACGTGGATATCGATTTCGACCATATTGACGACATTGACGAAGCAGACACCTATCGCGAGCGCTTCCTGCCTGCAGGCACGGCTTTCTCACAGAATATGCGCAACGCCAGAAAGAAGATCACGGCATTTCAGGCTCAATGTTACTTTCATTGGTTGCCCTTCGTCTTCGAAAGTCACCCGAACATTTACTACCGCGAGACGGACAACACCCTACTTGAGCATCTGCGCCAATGGGACGATTTGCGTCCTACGGCTACGCAGCTGACCCAGGGCCTCGGCAAAGAGAGGCTCTATGGCATCGATATATTCAACGCCCGCTTTCAAGCCGTTCCCAAGCTGGTTGAAGGCAGACTGACAACCTACTGGAATCGCTCTGACCGAAAAGACTTCAACCGCCAGCAGGTCACCTATGCCGAATCAGCGCTGCCATCCGTCTCCCCCGCCTTTCGCCACGAATACAGGGACTATCATACAACGGACTATAAGTTCGAACCCAGCCTCTCCTACGACCACCGTCTTTGGAAACAGTTACACATATACCTCACCGAACGCTATTCGCTCACAGACAATCACTCGGACGATCAATTATACATACTCAACAATCTGGCCGGATGGGGACTCCAAGACAGCACTGCCATCGACCTGCTGCCCTCGAACCGCGACCTGCTCCGCAGCGTCTATGACACGGAGAACAGCACCCGTAGCCGTCTGCAACAACAGGAGAACGAGTTCACCGTGGCACTGAAATGGAACAAGACAGATCGCTTCCCCGTCGATGTGACGCTGAGCCTGCCCGTCTATGCGCAGCACGAGCGGCTCGACTACGAGCGGGGAGCCATCGACACCCTCGCCCGTCACAACCTCTTCACTGTGAATCCCTCGCTACATCTGAAGCACAAGGTATGGTCGCTGCGTGTAGGCATGACGACATCGACGCCGGGTCTGATGAACCTGATGCCCTACCGCGATGCCCGCAATGCACTCAGCATCATGGAGGGCAACCCGTCGCTGAAGAACAACCGCCGCGTGAACGCCAGCATCACGTGGTCGCCCAAACTGGCAAGCCGCCACACGGGCTTGACAGGCTCACGCATCGAGTCGCGCTACGTCTATCATATCCGCTCCGTGGCGCAGGGTTTTACCTACGACGAGCAGACCAGCGCCTACACCTACCGCCCCGAGAACGTGGAGGGCAACTGGCAGTGGAACACGTCGCTGAGCACCACCTTCTCGCTCAGCAAGAACCAGAAGTGGTGGATAGACAGCGGCACGGGCTGCGACGTGTGGCACTCCGTCGATTATGCCTCGGTGAGCGGGATTTTAGACGCCCAGCTGAACAAAGTGGAGACCGTGAACCTCAGTGAGAACCTGAAACTGAGTTACAAGGCGAAGAACACGAAGGTGAGTCTGCTCGGCGACCTGCTGTGGCGGCGCACGTGGGGACACCGTTCGACGTTCAGCAATATCAGTGCCTTCGACTTCCGCTACGGCGTAAATGCCATGCAGACCATCCCGACGTGGAACACCACGCTGAATATCGACGGCATGATGTTGAGCCGACGCGGCTACGGCAGCGATGCCATGAACAAGGACGAGTTTGTGCTCAATGCCTCCGTCACCCAGCCCATCCTCCACGGCAAAGTGAAGCTGACCCTCGAAGGCCACGACCTGCTGCACCAGCTCAGCAACACCACCTACGAGGTGAACGCCCAGGGCCGCACCGAGACATGGTATCGCGTCATCCCCAACTACGTCATGCTCCGCGTGGCTTGGCAGTTTAATAGGAATCCAAAGAAATGATGTGCAACTCTACTCGCACAGGGCTGCGACGTACTTGTCGAAATCGGTGCCGCTGCCGTCTCTTCCCGTCAGCTTGTGGTAGAGGCGGCGGCGCAGGTTGCTGACGTTACTCTTGGTACAGACCATGAGGACGGACATCTGGAGGGGGCTGCAACGGATGACGATGAGGCCGACGACGTGGCGCTCCTGCTCGGTCATTGTCTGGTCGGGCTGGTGCCCGGCATACTGCTGCGGATGCTGGCGGTCGATCTCGTTGCGGAGGGCTTGCCACTCCTCGGCCGTGGGGTGGGCATCCTGGGCAGACAGGTCGTGGAAGCGGCGGGCGATGTCGGTGTCGAGTATTCCACGCTTCATCTGACTGCGCAGCGAGTGGAGCATGTCGGCATACGCTCGGTTCTGCTCCAGCGTCTCGCGGTGTTCGCGCCGCAGCTTATAGAGGTGGTAACCTGCAAAAGAAATGACCGCCAAGAGCAGCAACAGTCCACAAATGAACAGGGTGCGCTCATGTTCCAGCTCCAGCTCGTGATTGATGAGCACGTTGCGCTGCCGGTACTCGTCCTCGTTCTCCAGGAAGCGGTCTTTCTTCACGGCAAAGTAATAGGTAACGGCCTGGTTGGTATAGTAGCTACGCTGGCGGTAGTCAGGGTCGCGGTCGGGAAATCTGTCGTAAAGGTCGAAAAGTCTGCGGTAGCCATAGAAACGGACGTAGTTCCACGGGTGGTCGAGCTTCATGTAGTAATAGTGGGCAGAGTCGAAGTCGCCCAATCGCAGGTGGTAGTCGCCGCGCAGCTTCCAGTATTCGATGGCGGCATACGACCCCACATGCTCCAGATCCTCGCGGGTGTACCGCTCGTATCGCTGCATCCACATCGTCATCGAGTCGGCTAAGTTGGCATCGTTGATATCGAAGAACGGTCCCACGTCTTTGCGGCCATTGAAGAAAGCCTCGGTGCCACCAGCATGGCTGATGAGTGCTTCAAGATTCTTGCGGTCGCAGCTCAGGAGGTAGGACATGTAGGGAGCGAAGGCATCGACGGCCCAGTCTTTCCGTCCCCGCTGCCACAGCTCGCTGAAAGCACGGTAGGCGGTAGGTAGGAATTGAACTTCGTCATTCACTGTCAGTGCCACATTCGCCTCCTGTCCCATGCACCTATAGTATAATAATGTGTCGCCTGCCTGCTGTGCTAGCTCCATGCCTCGTCGGGCCGTTTGCCTCGCTATCCAGTCGTTAAAGGAGAACTGCTGGTTGATGCTCCACTCATAGCAGATCTCGGCCAGGGCACGCGGGTCGAAGTCGGCACTCAGCGAGTCCACGCAGTCGGCAGCCATCTCGTAGGCGAAGCCCTCGTATATCAGTGCCCCGTGGCGGCGGTACATCTTCGCCATCATGCGCCAAGCCTGCTGCAGCTCGCGGGGCGTCCCATGCCGCTCCATGTAGTAGAGCACGGCACGGGCATCAGAATCGTTGGGCATCACGTCGTAATGGTCCGTGGCCTCCATCAACTGATCCAGCATCTGCACCTGCCGCTCGTGCTGCGACAGGCAGGAGGTCAGCATCGCCATCAATAGAACAACAGCTATATGTCTCATAACGGCTGCAAAGGTACGAAAAATCCCCCAAAACAACTTGTAAACTCAGTTTACAAATCTTTTTTATACCAAATAAAAGCCTTTTTGCGTTATGTAGGTTAGGAAAACGAAGCATTCGTTTGTCTCTAAGATAAAACGCAAGCAACGTAAGATGAATCAGAGTACACTGGAGAAGCTGTTCCGACAACACCATGGCCGACTGCTGGCCGAGGCTCGTGCCATGCTCTACGACGACGCCGAAGCGGAGGACGTGGTGAGTGAAGTCTTTGCCGAGCTGCTGCGACGCCTGCCCGAGGTAGAGACTGGTCGCGAACTGGCTTACCTCTGTGAGAGCGTGCGCAACCGCTGTCGGAACGTACTTTCCCGCAAGACGCTGACGGAGCGGGTGACGCATCTCTATGCCCTCGACCAACCTACGGCGACAGAAGATGAGGAGAAGGAGCGGCTCGACCGTCTGCAGGCTTTCATCCGGACAGGACTGACCGAGGCTCAGCGTCGCGTGTTCCAGCTGCGCTTCGGCGAGGAACTGAAGTATCGCGAGATTGCTGCTGAGCTGGGCATCAGCGAGGTGGCGGTGTACAAGCATCTTGTTGCTGCGATAACACGAATCAAAAACCATTTCAACCCTTAACGACATGGAGACGAACGACAAACTAATGACGCTGCTGCGGCTGATGGACGAGCCGGAAGCAATGACCGAGGCACAGTTGCAGGAACTGCTCTCGGACGAAGAAGTGCGAAAGGCCTACGATGTGATGGCCGACTGCAAGAAGCTTTACCAAAAACCTCAGCAAGAACCCTTGAGCGTGAAGTGGCTACAGCTGGGGCAGAGATTACGAATTGTCGCTGTCTTTCTCGGTGCAGTCATGCTTTGTGGATTGGCTTGGGCTATCATTCCACATATTATATCTCCCCATACGGATTCGCCCCAATCAGCACAGGTAACCACTCCCCTCCTTCAGAAGAGCGGGGATGGCTCCTCCGTCCGTTTCGACGACGTGCGCCTCGACAGCATCCTCACCGTCGTCTCGGCCCACTATGGCAAGGCAGTCAGCTTCCGCAACGAGGAGGCCAAAGGCATGAAGTTCATCATGACATGGGATCCTGACAGGCCGCTCTCCGACTTCATCGACGGTCTGAACCTGTTCGACGGACTCAGCCTGACCTTGCAGCGCGATACCATCTTTGTAGAGACCACCGAAGATAAAGAGAGTATATGAAACGGCAACTCTTATTCCTTCTTTTATATCTGTCGTTTAGCGGCGCACGGGCACAGGTCAGCAACACGCAGTACACCGTCAACGCCCAGGGCCGCACCGAAACATGGTACCGCTCCCTGCCGCACTACGTCATGCTGCATCTGGTGTATCACTGGAACAAGAATCCGAAGAAGAAATGACAGGAACATGAAGAGGAGAATCATCACCATCATCATCGCCCTTGCTGCCTCGTTGACAGTGCAGGCGCAAGGTCTCGTATTTGGCACCGTGCAGGACGCATTCCTGAAGACTCCGCTGCCAGAGGCAAAAGTATCGCTGCTGCTGGCAGCTGACAGCACCGTGATCATCGACTCCATCCCTGTCACCAAGAAATTCAGGGACGACGGCACGGTGAGGGAGGCGCAGTTCATGCTACAGCCCGAGAAGAAAACGTGTAAGTATCTGCTGCGGGGTACGCTCGACGGCTACGAGGACGGCTATCTGCCCCTGACGATAGAAGCCAGCGAGGGCCGCGCCCTGATGCTCGACGATGCGCTGGAACTGCGCAAGATTCGACAAGTGAACTTGCAAGAGGTGACGGTGACGGCCACGAAGGTGAAGATGTACTATCGGGGCGACGCCAGATTTTTGTTAACGGCAGGAAGATTGACGAGTTGCAACTCGGCTCGCGCTCTTTCATGCGCGGCAACTCGAAGGTGCTGATGGAGAACCTGCCTTACTACACGGTGAAGGACATCAAGGTGTATGACCAGGACCTGAAGCAGGAGCACCAGGTGGGCTACATCGCCAACGTGGAGGCTGCGGGTGGCACGATGGAACGCTGGCTGGGACGCGCCTTCCTGCTGGGCTTCACCGAGCGCACCCGCTACACGCTGCTTGGAAACTCGAACAACGTGAACGAGAGCCGCCACATTGGGCGCTCCGACCACTGGACGCCCGACGCCGTGCCACAGTCGCTGTTGACTACGCACAGCGCAGCCGGTGAGATTGACTACCAGTCGGCAGACAAGAATGTGCAGGAGAACCTGACCGCCGACTTCACCTCCACCCGCGACGAGGGCGAGATGCTGAGACGTAAGGAGCTGTTCCTGGCGGGCAATCCGCAGCAGACCACTCACCAGAACTCGCTATCGAAAGCCCAAAGGCTGAAGGTAGGCAACACATTCAAGTACGTCAAGCCCAAAGGCTTTATGTTCAACTCCGATGTCGCTTTCAACTACAGGTCGTACAGCGGAAACTCCTCGACGCTGATGGAGCAGTTTGTGGACAGCCTCACGACACGGCAGCGCACGGAAGGTTTCAACGACGGCAAGGCATGGAGCACATATGTCTTTGCCCGCATACGACCGATGCTGAAGGACATAGGTAAAGTGAAACAATATTCCCGCTTTGATGTCTCGTTTGACTATTCCTCAGATGAGAACGAGCGGGCGCAGCGATACCGTGTGGAGAATTTCGTCAACCCGTCAACCACCAACCAATATAACGCCACCGACTATTCCCTACGCAAGATAGCCGTGCATACACCCTTCTCGTATAGTCTCTCATACAAGTTGAACTATATGTTCTTGGAAGTGAAGCCGTCGTATAGTCGCGAAAATACACGCGACTGGCTCTATCATCCCGACACGCTGCTGCTAGCTTCGCAGATAGACATGCTCAGGGCCACGACCGACCCCGGCAACTCCTACGACAGCGAATTGAAGACCTACAAGGCGGGCATCAACCTGCATCTTGCCCGTTATCAACATGTCGCGGCGAAGAATATGCCGCTTGAGGGCGATGTGAATTTCCTAGACTTGTTTCTGAACTTCACCCCTATGCACGAGCGTCTTTCCTATCAGCGCGGGCCGCTCGACACATTGGTCACACGTAATACTTTCCGCTTCGAGCCAGAACTCCGCATTAATCTATTCGCCAAGAAAACCCGCAACCCCGCGCTCATCCGTCTCTATCACCTTGAAAGCAACGCGCCATTAGTCAGCCTCCTCAGCATTCGCGACGATGCCAATCCCCTTGTCGTTCGCCTCGGCAACCCTGACCTAAAGGCATACACATCACAATCTACGCTTGAAGCGGAGTATAAGGACATCCGCAGCGCACGGCACAACTTCTATGTATCTGGTTATTATGCCTACCTTCATAACAAAGTGTCGGAGGCGGTCAGCTTCAATCCCGCCACAAGTGTTTACACCTATCGCCCCGAGAGCGTGCATGGCAGCTATGACATCAGAGTGAAAGGCGGCATCTTCTATACGCTTGACAAAAACAAGTACTGGACAGTAGAGGCTAACCTTGATGCACTCTTCACCCACTGGCTTGACCACATGATGCTGGCCGGAGAGACCGAGAGCCATGTGAACGCGGTCAACAGTCTGACGCAGCACCATAAGGCCTACATACAATATAATAAAGGTACGCTGAACATCCGCGCTACGGGCGACATCCGCTGGCGGCACTCGGAGGGCAAGATGTACGATTTCGAGACGCTGAACGCCACCGACTTCCAGTACGGCCTCTCTGCACGCTACACTATTCCACGCCTGAACACCACGCTCTCTGCCGACGGCAATATGTACTCCCGTCGTGGCTACGGCAGCAGCGAACTGAACACCGACGACTTCGTGCTGAATGCCTCCATCAGCCAGCCGTTCTTCAAGGGCAAGCTCATCGCCCGCATCGAAGCCTTCGACCTGCTCCACCAACTCAGCAACACGCAGTACACCGTCAACGCCCAGGGCCGCACCGAGACATGGTACCGCTCACTGCCGCACTACGTCATGCTGCATTTAGTGTATCACTGGAACAAAAATCCGAAGAAGAAATGATAGATTGGAACATGAAGAGACAAATCATCATTATAGCCTTGTTCTGGATAGCGCAGATTGTCGTAGCACAGAATGTCATCCCACTTATCTCTGCCTTGAAGACCATAGAACAGAGCCAGTCGGAATATACTATCAATATCGAGAGCAACGGTCTGGACAGTCTGTACACCGCAGAAATGATTGATGGCCTCAATGCCGTGAATGCCGTTCGCAAGGTGTGCAAGGGTTTGCCCGTGAAAGTGAAGGTGCATGGTAAGCGCATCTATGTGCAGTACGAAAGAGGAAAGGCCGTGCGCAAGCTGACACTAAAAGGCGAGGTGCAGGACATCCGCGCCCACAAGCCCCTTATCGGGGCAAACGTGGTGTTGCTCAGTGCTGACAGTACCGTCATCGCACAGAAAGAAGCCCGCCAGCATTGGTATGCTGAAGAATATGACTGGGAGACCAGCGAGTTCTCTTTCGAGGTGCCGGCAATGCCCGCCAAGTATATCTTCCGCATCAGCCATGTCGGTTTCAAGACAACATACGTGGACTACCAACTGGAGCGCATCGGCAGGCGCGAGCACGAGCGGGGACTGCCACCGTTCTACTTAGCACCGCAGTCCACCATGCTACAGGAAGTGGTGGTTACGGCCTCGAAGGTGAAATTCTACTACCGTGGCGACACCTTAATATATAATGCCGATGCCTTCATCCTGGCCGAGGGGTCGATGCTCGACGCCCTCATCGGTCAGCTGCCGGGCGTGGAACTGAAGCGCGACGGGCGCATTTACCACAACGGCAAGTTCGTAGATGACTTGCTGCTCAACGGCAAGCAGTTCTTCAGCCGCGACCGCAAGCTGATGCTCGAGAACCTGCCCGCCTACACCGTGAAGGACATCGCCATCTACAACAAGCAGACCGACGAGAACGAATGGCTGGGCATCAAGGACGAACACTCGCAGCGCTATGTCATCGACGTGCGGCTGAAGAAGGAATACATGATAGGATGGATAGCCAACGCGGAGGCAGGAGCAGGCACCGACAATCGCTACCTAGCCCGCCTCTTCGCCATGCGCCACACCGACTTCTCACGGCTGGGCATCTCGGCCAATGCCAACAACCTGGACGATGACAGCCGCCCCGGAGACAACGACAACTGGCAGCGCGGCTCGTCCAACAACCTGCGGCGCACGGAGAGGGCCGACATCTACTTCACTGTCAGCGACCGCAACAAGCGGTGGGAGTTTCATGCCGATGCCGCCGTCAACCGCCAGCACACGGAGGGCGAGACGCACACCGTGCGACAGAACTACCTGCCGACGGGCGACACCTACGACCATAGCTTCAGCAGCCTACGCAACGAGGACCTGCGGCTCACTACCTATCAGGACTTCTACCGCAACCACAAGAACGTGCGCTGGCACATCAGCCCCAACCTGAAGTATCACCGCTTCAACCATAGCTCCGACCTGGTATCGGCCACCTTCAACGCACCCGTTGCCGACGTCAGCCGCCAGCTGCTCGACCAGCTCTACAGCCCCACGTCCTCACGCCTCAATCTGCGCGATACGTTGGTTAACCGCATCCTGCGGCAGGGCCTCGGCAACGGCCATTCGTTGGAAGGCACGTTCGGCGGTGGCGCCACCATCAAGATTCCGCATTCGAACGAGAACCTGCGCCTCGGAGCCTACATCACCTACAACGACCGCAACGAGCACCTCTTCAACCGCCAAACCGTCGACTATGCTGCAACATCGTTGCAGCCCCCCACCTACAACCACCAGTACACCGACAACCACCCCGACCGCAGCATGAACTCAAGCCTCACCGTGGGCTACAACATCCCCTTAGGCAAAGGCTGGCGCTCGCTCTCCACCACCTACGAGTTTGCCCACGACTGGCGCCACCGCCGCTCGTCGCTCTATCTGCTCGATGTCCCTGAGGCCCCCCCTTCGTCCCCCGAGGGGGACACAAATGTCCAAGGTAATGAAGCCCCCTTGGGGGCCGTATGGGGGGCCACTCTTCCTTCCGTCAGCGAATACCAGCAGGTGATGGACAGCCACAACAGCTTCGACAGCCGCTCCACCGAAGACCGCCATAAGCTGGACATCAACCTCGGCTATAAGTTCGACAAGAAGAGCTACGGACAGATATGGACGCTACTCGATGGCAACATCGACCTGCGCAGCCAACATCTCGACTACCAGCGCGGCCGCATCGACACCACCCTCCACCGCACGGCCTTCACCGTCGACATGGGCTGCTGGAGCTACTTAGACCTCAAAGGCGGTCATCAGATCAACCTGACACTGGGTGTCGAGGAGAAACTGCCTGAGCTGGAGCAGCGCATTGACTTGCGCGACGATACCGACCCGATGAACATCCGTTTGGGCAACACCCGCCTGCACAAGTCTGTCACCTCACACATCAGCACCTATTTTGCCTACAGAGGCAAACGGAGCTTTCATCGATGGGAGTGGAGCTACGAACCCACCTACAATGCCGTCGCCATGGGCTATGTCTACGACCCACTGACCGGCGTGCGCACCTATCGTCCCGAGAATGTCGACGGCAACTGGACTACCGATGGCGGCTACACCTTCAACTGCGACCTCGACACGGCCAGGAAGCTGAACCTCGTGATTCCCTTCAAGTTTACCTTCAGCCAAAACGTTGATTTAGTAGGGGTGGCCCCCCTTTCATCCCCCGAGGGGGATACTAATGTCCTAAAGAGTAATGAAGCCCCCTCGGGGGCAGTAGGGGTGGCTACTTCCACCGTCCGCCGCCTCGCCCTCTCCCTGTCGCCCACCTTCAAAGCCGACATCGGCCGCCATCACCTCGAACTCACCTGTCAGCCCACATGGGAACGCCTCACCGGCACACGTCCCGACTTCCAGGCATTCCGTGCCTTCACCTGTCGCACCTCCCTCTCAGCCATACTGAAGCTGCCGTGGAAGCTCGACCTCTCAACCGACCTCGGCCTTTATACCCGCACCGGCTATGCCGACGAAAACCTGAACACCAGCGACCTCGTCTGGAACGCCCGCCTCACGCGTCCCTTCCTGAAAGGCCGGTTGCTCATGATTTTCGACGGCTTCGACATACTCGGACAGCTCAGCAACGTCACCCGCACCCTCAATGCCCAGGGACGTACTGAGACCTATACCAACGTCATGCCACGCTATGCATTGCTCCATATTGTCTATCGTCTGAACAAGCAGCCAAAGAATAAAGTTAGTAAATAGTAAAGTTAGTATTTAGACCCGGGTAAGGCTGGAGGCCGCAGTGATGCGCCCTCCAGCTATTTCAATAGGCACCAACTATCCTTCAGGCAGCGTGTAAACAGAGTTTACAAAGCACTTGTAAACCGTTTGTAAACTGAAATGTGCTGTGACTATCGCCCTTTTCCCCTACCTTTGCAGCGTATTAACCCCATAAAACAATTACAATCATGCAAAAGATGATAGTGACAATGATGACCTTCGCGCTGACGCTGTCGGCGCAGATGCAGGCGCAAAACGACGGTTTGGACGACATTATGGCGGAGATGCTAGCGGCCAAGGTTCATCAGGAGTGTATCGACACGGCTAACCTCGTGGTGGCCTACGACTACGAATGCCGGACGCAGGATGCCGACGGCAAGGCGGTGACCGACCGCATGAAGCTGTGCCTGCTGGTGGGGCGGCACTGCACGCGCAGCTTCCCCTACCGCAAGTTCCGCAAGGAAAGGGAATGGGCTGAAGGCAAAAAACAGTTTGCCGCCGATTTCCTGCAAATGAACAAGCGGGAGTACATGGAGGGCTACGACTTCATCGATGAACTGCCACTGCTGAGGGCAGAGTCGTTCTGCTTCATGCCCCAAGTGTGGACGGACTACCCCGAGGGCCAGGTGACAGTGCGCGACGCCATTCCTCCCAGCATCTATGAGACGCAGGAGCAGCGGAAGACCATCAAGTGGACGCTCAGCGACGACACGCTGACCGTCGGCGGCTACCTGTGCAAGACGGCCATGTGTCAGCTGCACGGAAGGAAGTGGACGGTGCGCTATGCAGAGGAGATACCCACGACGGCTGGGCCGTGGAAGCTCTGCGGACTACCCGGCCTGATTGTAGAAGCCGTGAGCGACGACGGCACCCACCGCTTCTCGCTCACCGAACTTCAGCACGCCACTGCCCCCATCTTCTACGAGACCAACGCCATCACCGTGAAGACCTCGGAAGAAAAGCTTATCAAGAACCGCAACAAGACCTTCGGCAACAGGCTCTATCCCAAGGATTCGCACTATTACATCGCCAACCTCCAATCCGTCGACGTCGTTTACGTAGACGAGGGTTCGATCATCAATGGCACGTTCGTGAACGACAAGGCGCATGTGTACATGCCGCTGGAAAAGGAGTAATCAAGGATGGGTGTGTTCAACAAAAAATTCTGTTAAATAAACACGAATTTGTTTGGTAATATCAAAATATATGCGTACCTTTGCAGCGGAATCAAAAGAATACATTGTTAATAAACACCTAAAAGCAGTTTGAAAGATGGAGAAACTTACAAGCAAAGAAGAGGAAGTGATGGAGCTGATCTGGCAGCTTGGCCAGTGTGCGCCGAAGGACGTCGCGTCGCTCTATCCCGAGCCGCAGCCCAGCGCGAATGCCATTGCGCAGGTGTTTCAGGCCTTAGAGAAGAAAGGCTACCTGGCACACGAGCCGAAGGGGCGCGGCTTCGTCTATCGGCCCATCGTCGACAAGCAGGCCTACGGGCGGGGACGACTGACGAGCGTCGTCAATCGCTTTTTCAGCGACTCGTACATGAGTGTGGTGTCGGCCTTGATTCAGGAGGAGAAGGTCACCGAGGCCGACTTGCTGCAGTACTTGGCTGACCTGAAGCGTAGGGAGGGCTGACGTATGGCTGCATTCATTATCTACGCTATTCGGTGGGCGCTGACGCTGACGCTGCTCTACTCGCTCTACAGGCTCCTGCTGCGGCGCGAGACGTTCCACCGTCTGAACCGCGCCGTGCTGCTGGCCATCCTCGTGGTGAGTCCGCTGCTGCCGCTCGTGCCGCTGCACACCGACAGTCCGACGGCCTTGGATGCGATGTTTACAAGAATTGAAGCATTACCCAATTCATCAATAAATCCGGCGTCAAGTAATCAGACATCCCCTCCTTCGGAGGGGCTTGGGGAGGCTCTTCAGGACCGCTGCATGCGCTACGGTGCATACATATATATAATAGGTATAGTCATCGCTCTCGCCACCTACCTCTTCCGGGTGCTGGCGCTGGTGCGTGTCATTCGCCGTAGCCGCCGCATCACTCACGAGTTGGTTCCCGACAGGGTCCATCTGATGCTGGACATGAGAATCAAACAGCCCAGCAGCTGGATGCGCTGGATTTTCATCGGGCCGATAGACCTGAAACAGAACGCGGAGACCGTGCTCCGGCACGAGCTGGCTCACGTGAGGATGAAACATTCGTGGGACGTGGTGCTCTGCGACCTCACCTGCCGTCTGCTCTGGTGCCTGCCCTTCGCCTGGATGCTGCGGCAAGACCTGGTAGACGTGCACGAGTTCCAGGCTGACGAGGCCGTACTGCAGGGCGGCGTGAAGCTGGAAGACTATGAGCATCTGCTGGTGCGCAAGGCTGTACGGACGCAGGCGCTGCCCATCATGAACACCCTGCGCCGTGGAGCCGTGAAAAAGCGTTTCGCCATGATGCACAGCAGGCGGTCGTCGCGGTGGTCACGGCTCAAGTTGCTGTATCTCGTCCCTGCCCTCGCCGCCTGCCTGTGGGTGTCGGCACAGGCTGAGGAATATAAGGTCTACCTGAATGGCAAACTCTGGGCTTCGCTCAAGGCGGATACATTCTTAATCGACGGCCGGCCGGTGACACGCGAAGAGATGGACGCCATCGATCCCGGGACCATCAAATCCATAAATGTGCTCCACAGCCAGAAGACGGTGGCCATAGAGACAGAGCCCGAGGTTGTCATGGAGGCAGAACAGATGCCTCAGTTCCCCGGTGGCGATGCGGCCTTCAAGCAGTACATGGCCCACCACTTGCGCTATCCGAAGGCTGCAGCCGAGAACGGTGTGAAAGGGACAGTCAAGGTGCAATACATCGTCGAGACGGACGGACGCATCACCCATGTGCAAGCCTTTGACTCTCCTTCGGAAGAGACTGATGCTGTGGCCTACTCATACGGAGCAACGGACAAGCAACCATCGCAGGATAAAGTCGACGAGGGACGCCGGGCCCTACGCGAAGCGGCAGAAGAGCTCATTCGCGGCATGCCGCCTTTTGAGCCTGGCCGACAGAATGGGAAGCCTGTCCGCGTGCAGCTGACGACATCTCTCAATTACATGTAGAATAACGCTCACATGTTAATGGTTTTATAATCCATCTTAACGGTGGACAGCCCTTACTATGCCCTAATAAAAGTGAAAAGTGAAAAATGAAAAGTATATAATAGCAAAAGCCATGCGAAAGATGATAGTGACCATGATGACCCTCGCGCTGACAACAGGAGCGCAGGCGCAGAGAGATACGATAGGCGTGTCGAAGTTTACGGCAATTTATCGCTATGAGTGTAAAACCACCGATGCCGACGGGCAGCCGGTGACGGACTCGATGTACATGGCCGTGCAGACATCGGGCGGCATCACGAAGAGCTTCCCTTACGAAGAGTATGACAGGCAGAAAAAGGGTGGCTCGCGCATCGCCGACGGCTACCGCGCTGCCCAGATGCACATGGGCACCATCTTCACGAACTACCCCGAAGGCAGCACGACGACGCAAGAGATGCTCTACCCGTATCGATACATGACGGACGAGCCATTGGAAAAGCAGCAATGGACACTGACGGACACGCAGGACAGCATCTGTGGCTATGCCTGTCAGTCGGCCACGACGAAGTATCATGGTCTGAAGTGGAATGTCTTCTATACAGAGGACGTGCCCGCCAGCATCGGGCCGTGGAAGTTGGGAGGGTTGCCGGGCCTTATCACGAAAGCCACCGACGCCAAGGGCATACATACCTTTACACTCTACGGTTTCCATCAGGAGGAAATGCCAATCATATTCACCCAGTACGTCACTTGGATTGTTCCTGACGGTCGGGGCAAGTTCGCCAGCCAGCGCGTGGACTATCAAAAGAAAAGCGCCACGGACTTCCTCGCCTACAAGAAGAAGGTACTGGGCAACCGCCGCTACCTGAAAGATCCCACCTACTATGCCCCTGACCCTATGACGGCCTTCGGCTATGTGGAGAATAGTTTTAGCTCCTCCGGCGATAATATTAGGAGTGTTGCCGGGGTCGTTTTAATTTCCAATCCCCATCAGTATCAGCCGCTGGAAATGGAATAGCTTCCGACGTACAGTAGATTGCCAAGAAAAGCTTTAAGTAAAGTTAGTAAGATAAAGACCTATAGGCATTTGCTCCGTTTCGTCGGGAGATGCGATGGAGCTTTTCTCCGAACTCATAAATTTCAACCGCTGGAAAAGAAACAGAATAATGAAAAAGATTTTATCAACGATGATGGCCCTCGCGCTGACGATAGGAACGCAGGCACAAACAGAGACAGTTGACACGGCGCAGTTTGTGGCTGTATACGACTATGAGTGTAGGACGCAGGACGCTGAGGGACAAGGCGTCACGGACAAGATGCAGGTCGTGGTACAGGTGGGACGGACGGTGACGAAGTCGATGCCCCGCTCGGTCTATCGGCAGAGAGACGAGTCGGAAGAGGATGATGTGCTGGCAGACTATCAGGAGGCGTACCTGCACATGCCAACGGTATGGACGGGCTACCCCGAAGGGCAGACCACCGTGCGCGAGTTCATCTTCCCGCATGAGTTCGAGGGCAGGGAGCCGACGCCCGACATCTCTTGGACGCTCACCAATGACACGCTGACCGTGAGCGGCTACCTCTGCCAGCAGGCCACGGCGACGTATCGAGGCGTGGAGTGGCGCGTGTGGTACACCGAGGAGGTTCCTTCATCAGCTGGGCCGTGGCGGCTGCGCGGTCTGCCGGGACTGATAGTAAAAGCCGAGAGCGAGGCGCACACGTTCTGCCTCGCAAAGTTGCAGCGGGAGCGTGGGGGCATCACCGCCCCGGAGCAGCGGCCCGATGTGCAGCGGATGAAATACGCCAAGCTGCTGAAGCATAAGAACGAGATTTATGGCAATCGTCAGTATGCCAAGAATCCTGCCTATTATGTGCCAGACCTCCAACGTAGCATCAGCAGCATGTGTGTGTTCCAAATGAACGGCCAAGACCTTATCTATGCAAATGACCACCCCCTGCTGACCAAGGCGCACGTGTATCAACCACTGGAAGCAAAGTAACAAAACAATGAAACGACAACTCATCACCATCATCCTCGCCCTCGCTGCCGTATGCAGCATGTGGGCGCAGCAAGAGAGAGTAGTTACCATCACGGGCGACGTGAAGGACGGATTCCTGAAGACGCCGCTGACCGACGCAAAGGTGACCATCTGCAGGGCCGACAGCAGTGTGCTCGACTCTGCCCGAATGAACATCTACATTCGCGACGACCGACCGTTCCTGGCCGTATATTCCGCTAAGGTGACGACGGACGCAAACACCCTGCTCGTTCATGCCTCGTTGAAGGGCTACGACGACGTGTGGCAGCGGGTAGGTATCGGCAAACAGACAGAGGTGGAAGTGCCGACGATAGAGATGCGCAAGATGCGGGAGATAGACCTGGGTGAGGTGGTGGTAAAGGCCACACGTGTAAAAATGTTCTACCGCGGCGACACCATCGTCTATGATGCCACGGCATTCAAGCTGCCCGACGGCTCGATGCTCGATGCGCTGATACGCCAGATGCCGGGCGTGACGCTGAACGAGGCGGGCGAGATTTTTGTGAACGGGCGCAAGGTGGATGAGCTGCTGCTTGGCTCGCGCTCGTTCATGCGGGGCAACAAGCAGGTGCTGATGGAGAACCTGCCTTACTACACCGTGCAGAACATCAAGGTCTATGACAAGCAGTCGGACAAGAGCAAGGCACTGGGCTACGACGTGGACCCGAAGCAGTATGTGATGGACGTGAACCTGAAACAGGAGTATCAGCGCGGCTACATCGCCAACGTGGAGGGAGGTATAGCCCCCCCTACGGCCCCCGAGGGGGCTTCTATACTTTCAAGTGCAGCATCTATAGTGCCCCCCTCGGGGCAACGTGAACAATGTGAACGAGTCGCGCCACATCGGCGAGTCGGGCAACTGGACGCCCGCCACGATGCCGAAGAATATGCTCACCACAAGAAGCGTCGCGGGAGAAATAGACTACCATGCAAAAGAAGACAAGGTGAAGAACAACCTGACGGTCTCCTACACCTCGACCACCGACGTCAGCGAGTCAAGAAGCCGCTATGAGCAATTCTTGCAAGGGCTTACGCCCACGTCGCTGACTGAGAGTTTCAGCCGGGCCAGCAACCGTCAATGGAACGCACGGAATGCGTTCACGCTGACCAAGCTTTTCTATCTCTATGCGGTTGCCGATTTCAGTTATTCCAAGAACCACGGCGCGTTCAGTTCCATGTTCGACCAGTGGACGGACAGCCTGACGGCATCGCAGCGCAACCGTGGCTTCAACGAGGGGAAGGCATGGAGCGGAAGCATGGATGCGCAGGGCGCGTTCAACGTGGGCAAGAACCAGAAGCATATCGACTTCCACGTCATGGTACAGCACAACGAGAACGAGTCGGAATCGGCCATGAGATACAGCACACGTCAATATGTGAACCCGCAGCAGAACGTTCAGCATAACGTGGACGACATCAGCAACCGCACTACTTGGGGCATCGTATCGTTGAATTACGGCATGCAACTTTTCAAGGATGTGGACATACGCCTAGGCGAAAGTTTCAATCTGATGCGCCTCGATGCCCACGACTACCTGTACCATCCCGACACGCTGTTGCTGGCTTCTCAGATAGACGCATTGACGGCCATCACAGACATTAACAACTCATACGACAGTCGGACGAACGTAGCCGAGAATACGGTCGGCATCTCATTCTCGGGCAAGGGGAAATACAAGATGGCTCCTAATAGTCCGTTCACCCTCAACTATCAACGCTGGAGCGTGGATATCAGCGTCCCCATACGTCACGAGTCGCTCGACTATCAGCGGGGCCGACTCGACACGCTGGCACGACAGAACACGCTGTTCGTGAATACCTCGGCTTCGTTCAGACATGCCTCGGAAAGCGGCAAGCATGATTTCCGGGTACATGCCAGTCACAAGCGCGGTGCCGCCAACCTCTCCGACCGCATCACCTATCGCGACGACAGCCAGCCGCTCATCGTCAAGTTGGGCAATCCCGACCTCAAGAGTATCGTCACGTCCAACTTCGGCATAGACTATTCGAACAAGGCCGGAAAGAACCAGCAGCAATGGCACGTGGGCACATCGGCCGACATCTACCACCGGCAGACGGCGCAGTCGGCGAGCTACGACCCCGTGAGCGGCGTCTATACCTATCAGCCCATGAACGTGAAGGGAGCTTACCGCCTGAATGCGAAGTTCGACTTCAGCCGCACCATCGACAAAAACCGCTACTGGTCGTGGCAGACCAACGCCGACGCGGGCTATCACCACTCCATCGACCACGCCATGCTCACGGGCATGACGGCGAGCGAGGAGAACGTGGTCAATACCCTGACGCTGCACGACAACGCCTACATACAATATAATAAAAGTACGCTGAACATCCGCGCCACGGGCGACATCCGCTGGCGACACTCAGAGGGCAAGATGCGGGACTTCGAGACGCTCAACGCCACCGACTTCCAGTACGGCCTCTATGCCCGCTACACCCTGCCACGCCTGAACACCACGCTGTCAGCCGACGGCAACATGTACAGCCGTCGCGGCTACGGAAGCCCAGACCTGAACACCGACGACTTCGTGCTGAACGCCTCCATCAGCCAGCCCTTCTTCAAGGGCAAACTCATCGCCCGCATCGAAGCCTTCGACCTGCTCCACCAACTCAGCAACACGCAGTACACCGTGAACGCCCAGGGCCGCACCGAAACCTGGTTCCGCTCCCTCCCGCACTACGTCATGGCGCATCTGGTGTATCACTGGAACAAGAATCCGAAGAAGAAGTAATTAACTCCATAAAACATTTAGAACAATGAAAACAATACTTACAACGTTTCTTGCATTCGCTGCCAGCACCATGTCGGCACAGATGCTAACACGAGACAATGTAAAGCTTGATACTTTGTGCCAGACAAAGTTCACGGCAGTGTATCAGTATTCCATCAACACAGCGGACGCAGACGGAAAGCCTGTCACCGACTCCATCCGCCTGGCCTTGCAGGTGGGCGATGGCGTGTGGAAGACGTGGACTTACGAGCGCTATCTCTATCAGCAGCAGAGAGACGAGGAGATAGGCGATGACCACTTTTGGTTCATGCACAATGAGGCGCTGATGCATATCGCCACAACCACGGTTGGCTATCCGGAAGGTAAGACCATTTCGCTCGAATTGATCCCGCCACTTCAGTACGAGGTGACTGAAGATACAGAAATGCCGACATGGACAATGGTGGAGGGCAGCGATTCTGTCTGCGGCTATCTATGCCAGAAAGCAAATGGAAAGTTCCGTGGCAGGACGTGGACTGTACTCTATGCCGAGGACATTCCTACCGCAGCTGGCCCCTGGAAACTGCAGGGACTGCCAGGCTTGATAGCCTACGCGGCAGACGATGAGGGTATCCATACGTTCAGGCTTATCGGCATTTATCAGGAAACGGCACCCATCACATATTCTGCTGGTTCTGTAGTTTCAAAGTTCTCCATGCAAGAGCGTCGTTTGATAACGACTGTGACACCCTACGAGAAAACGACGAGAGAGCAGATGCAGAAACAGAAGAAGAACGTGTTTGACAATCGCCAATACCTGACCAATCCCATGTTTTATATGACTGGTCCGAAAGAAATCCTGCATTTGGGACAACAGCGTGCAGACTATCAGTTCGTGGGAGGATTGTATATACCTGAAAAGGCTCATAAATATCAACCGCTGGAAAAGGAATAGACCAATATGAAGCGATTCCTATACATTATGTTATATATAGCACTGGTGGCGTCAGCCTCGGCGCAGGTACGGGTGACGGGGCGGGTGACGACTCTCTCCCCCTCTTCGGGGGGAGCCGGAGGGGGGCCTAAGCCCGTAAGCGACGTCATCGTGAAACTGATTAGCGGCACGAAGACGCTGGCGTTCACCAGCACGAATGCGAAAGGCGAGTATGCGCTGGAGGTTAAGAGTGCACCCAGCGGAGAGGTGACGTTGCTGTTCACCCACATCAGCTATGAGAAGGAAAGCCTTGCTTTAGCGGATCTGAAATCCGCTAACTCGAAGTCGGGGATTTCAAATCCCCTCCAACGGAAGGTGGACATGATGCTGACTCCGAAGAACATCTCACTGAAGGAGGTGACGGTGAAGCCCGACCCGCTGCGGCAGAGGGGCGACACGCTCACCTACAACCTCTCATCTTTCCTCAAGAAAGGCGATGTGACGCTCGAAGACGGACTGAAGAATCTGCCTGGCATCAGCATCGCGGATAATGGTGCCATCAGCTACATGGGCAAGGACATCTCGAACTTCTACATCGGCGGTCTCGACATGCTTGGCGGTCGCTACAATCTTGCCACGAAGAACATCCCGGCCGAATATGCCACTCAGGTGGACATCATGAAGCACCACAAGCATCGCAAGATAGATGCCGACGAGGAGAGCGATGCCGTGGCGATCAATATAAAGCTGAGTAAGAAGGCACAGTTCAAGCCATTCGGACAACCAGTGTTTGGCGTTGGCGTGAGGGAGGGCGAGCTCTTGTATGCAGCAGGTGCCACGGGGATGATGTTCACCGACAACTTCCAGTTGCTGGCCTCTGCGAAATACAGCACGGGAGGCAGCTTTGGTTTCAACGACATGGTCAATCACTTTGGCGGCGACAACTTCGGTTCGCTGGCTACCGACAAGCTCCCGGCATGGGGACAGGCAGGCAGCAGCGTGGGCGAATCGGTCTATCGCAAAAATGGCTATGGCAGTCTCAACGCCATACAGAAGATGGACAGCGTGCGACAGGTCAGGGTCAATGCCGACTACACCTACGAGCGCATGAACAGCAGCGCCAGTTCGGAGGCGTACTACTTTGCGTCGGGGATTTCAAATCCCCTCCAGCAGGACATTCATATCTTCGAGTCGGTCAGTCCGCTGGCCAAGGCTCACCGCCCCATGTTCAGCGTGAAGTTTGAGAACAATGCCAGCAATCATTATTTCTCTGACACCTTCAGCGCAAAGGCACAATTCCTCACAAACGAAAGTCCCGTCCAGACTCTCCCCGAGGGAGTAGCCCCCCCTACGGCCCCCGAGGGGGCTTCAATAGTTTCAAGAGCTGGGTCTATAGTAGCCCCCTCGGGGGCAGAAGGGGGGGCCGGAGGGGGGCTTCTCCCCCAGCACCGTGATGCCACTTCCATCAATCTGCACAACAACTTTTGGGGCACCATACGCATGGCTGGGAAGAAGCTGTCGTTCACCAGCAATGTCGATTTCATCCGCACGCCTGAGGTGCTGATGCTGATAAGCGATATTTCGCAGAGCGGACAGAGCACCCAGCTCAACACGCGCCACAGCACCTCGCTGCAAGTGAAACTGGGACGCAAATGGAAGATTGACATGCCTATTGACCTCACGGCAAACTACAACTTCATCGAGACGGAACTCCTAAAGCCAGGCTCTGCCGACCAAAGCCAGCGCGTGAGCGGATGGAAGCTCGTGCCAAGCGTCAACCCCTCCACCTCATGGACATCGGCTGACAGGAAGCTCTATTCGTCGATGGGAGTCAACATCAAGCTTCTGAGCCTGAACTATCTTTCCCGCTACGACAACAAGCGCACCACCATGTCGGAGCTCTTTGCAGAGCCACACGTCTCCCTCCGCTACACCTTCAGCGCAACCTCTGACCTGAACCTCAGCAGTGGCTTTAGCAACGCCGCCGGCGACATCATGGACCTCCTCACCACGCCTGTCCAGACAAATTATCGCAACACTTCGGCAGCATCGGGAGTGATTGCCAAGAGCCAGTCGTGGAGCACCGACCTCCGCTACACCAAGCAAGTGCCATTCAGCTACTTCACCTTTGGTGCCAACGCCAGCTACAGCCAGGGCAAGCGCAACGTGCTCTCGTCGCGCACGGTGAGCCAGACGGCAACAGAGAGTACGTCTATATTCCGCGACAGCCATTCGCGGTCGGCCAGCGGAGGCGTCAATGTCTCGAAGAACATCCTCTCCCTTTTCACGAAGCTCTCTGCCAATGCCAACGTGTCGTGGGGCAGCAGCGAGTATATGATGCAACAGCAGCTCGTCACCTCCTACCATACGGGCTACGGCGTGCACCTGCAGGCCGACGTCACGCCGGTTTCCTGGCTTGAGACCAATATCAAGGGCGACTATGGAAAGAATTTCATGCGCACCACGGCATCACGCCAGTCGTCTGACAATCTCCGCTGTACTGCCTCGCTGGCCGTATTCCCGATACCAACCATCGAGATACGCAGCACCTGTAACTATATGCTGGGCATGGTAGAGCCAGGCAAGTACAAGGATGCCTCCATGCTCTCGGCATCGGTTCAGTATAAGGCTAAGTGGGCGGTATGGAAACTCACAGGAGAAAACCTCCTCGATGTGCGCCAATACACCCTCACCTCATTCGTGGATACCGACCGCTTCGTGCATACCACCAACCTCATTGGCCGCACCATCATGCTGACGTGCAAACTACTTTTGGCAGGAAATAAATAAAGCAATATGAAACGACAACTCATCACCCTCATCCTCGCCCTTGCTGCCACGTTGGCAGGGCACCCGTCGTACTTCTCTATCGTCCCGTCCGGCCTTTGCCTGTATTTCGGTATCCTGCTGATAAACACGGCGGCAAAGGTAGTGACTTTTTTCCAAATCACCAAACGCCCGGGGCCCTACAGGAGGGGGGAAACGCAATGAATGCCTCTCTCTGTTAGCAATATTTAGCAAAAAGGGGGACTGTAAAGGGACTTGGAGGATGAAAACGCATGGATTTTAGCAATTTTTCAGAAGTGTAATTCAACACTCGCTGCAATGTGGGTTAAGAAAAAACTGCAAAAAAGACATAAAAATGTGCCTCTTTTCCGCATTTTCCTTCAAAATGTTTTGTCATTCCGAATAAAAGCCGTACCTTTGCACCAACAGAACCCGCCACGCTTCCCGAAGACCAGCGAACCAGGGCGGGGCGTTTTTTTTATATAGGGCAATGAGATATAACAAGCAACCCATTTCTATCAACGACCAAATTGCTATTCTGAAAGGTCGTGGACTCATCTTTACCGATGAGCAAAAAGCCCAGACAGTTCTGGAGAATATAAGCTATTTCCGTCTTGCTGGATATTGGCGCACAATGGAACAAAACAGTTCAACCCACTTGTTCCGTCCCGGCAGTCGTTTTGAGGATGTCGTGGCTCGCTACAATTTTGATTCAGAACTGAAAACGCTCATCTTTGCCGCCATTCAGCAAATAGAAATATCCGTCAGAACAAGGATCATTCATTTTTTCTCCTTGGCTCATGGGGCATTCTGGTTCCTTGATGACACGTTAGCGGAAGATGAAGATTTGTTCAATGAGAATCTTAGTTATCTGCGCACAGAACTTAGCCGTTCTCACGACGAATTCATAGCAGAACATTTCAGGAAATATGATGAGCCAGACATGCCTCCTGCATGGAAAACGCTTGAAGTAGCTTCGTTCGGAACATTGTCAAAGCTCTACAAGAACATGAATGACAACGCTGTGAAGAAGCAGGTTGCTCGTAGTTTCAATATCCCACAGCACAAATGTCTTCAAAGTTGGCTCGCTACGTTGACCATCGTGCGCAACACCTGTGCCCATCACGCAAGACTTTGGAATGCACATTTCTCGATGGTTCCAAGGACGAATGAGCGGATGAGAGGCAACTGGATTGCAAACCGCCATTTTTCTTCAGACAAGCTCTATCCAAGTCTATGCTGCATCGCCTACTGGCTCAATAGCATCAATCCCCAGAATACATTTGTGCAGGAATTCAAATCTCTTCTGACAAAATATTCCAGTGTGCAACCTGCCATGATGGGCTTCCCCCGTGGATGGGAAAATGAACCGCTGTGGCAATAAGAATATCATTATGACCCAAAATAAGAACAAGCAATTCAACACCTACAAGGAGGGGCTGGACCTGGAGTTCCTGCGGGAGTACTGCATGGAGCACGGGGAGCGGCGCGTGATGGAGCGCGGCGAGACGCTGGAGGAGGCGGGCGAGCCGGCGCAGTGGGTGGCCTTCGTGGAGCGCGGATGCTTCAAGTACATGGTGCACAACGACGAGGAGGGCAAGGACTACTGCACGGGATTCGCCTTCGAGGGCGAGTTCGTGGCCGACTTCCCCTATTGCCTCGACGGCGACGTGTCGGAGGTGAGCATCGAGGCGGACATGCCCTGCGAAGTGCGCATCATCAGCGGACGCGAGCTACAAGCGCTGTTCGACAGTGACCCGAAGATGATGCTCCACAACGTGCGTATACTGAAGAACCTGTTCAAGATGGTCTATGGGCGCGACCTCGACCACTACCGCTACACCGCCCGCAGCCGCTACCGTCGGCTCATCGACCGCTGTCCGCAGGTGGTGCAGATACTCTCGCTGAAGGACATCGCCTCGTTCCTCAACATCACGCCCATCTACCTGAGCAAACTACGCAAGGAGATTACATTCGGAAAGACATAAAGCCAAACAGTCTTCCCATCATACTTTTGGCTCAAAAGGCGCTCAACTGAGCCAAAAATTTCTTGAATTTCTAAAACTAGTTTTAGAGTTGCACCCTCGGCGACCTGTTTTCGGGCTTCGCCGAGTTGTTTTTTACGCCTTTTTTTGTTATTTTGTAGGCAAAAAACTGCAAA
>ONLL01000028.1 GCA_900318685.1 uncultured Prevotellaceae bacterium
CTGCGTGTAAATGCAATCAATAGACAAGGATTGTTAAAATGTCTCACTTTTAATCCAAAAAGTTTGGTTTTTAAAACAGTATCTGTCCCTTGTCACCCCCTTGTCACCCCCTTGTCACCCTGTCGGATGCCAGCCGCCGGTTAGACGCGCTCAGCTGAGGCGAGGTGCTCAGGGTGGAGGTGGACGGAGCGGTAGTCGTAGGCACGGGCTACCTTGCCGTCGGTGGTGGCAGCTGGGGCGTCATCGGGAGCCTCCGGGAAGGCCTTGCCCTCCTTGAGCACACGGATGGCCTCGCGGATGGCTGGATCGTCGCGATTGAGATACTGGATCCACGCCTGCTCGTCGAGCATGTTGTAGACGATGCGGCTGACGAGGAACTCCTCGAGGAGATGGTGGGAGCGCTGTATCATGAGGTTGCGACGACGCAGGCCGTGGCTGTCGGCATACTGGGCAAACTTCTCGACGATATTCTGACGCTTGAGGTACTTGGCCAGCGACTGCTCATCATTAAACTCAGTGAGCTTCTGGCGGTTCTGGTCGGTATAGTCGTAGCTGAACTGCAGGATGAGTCCGCTAAAGGCTGCCTCGCGGTAGTAGACGGTGTAGTCGGTGGTGTCCTCAGGGATGAAGATATCGGGGGTGATGCCTCCTCCGCCATAGACAGTGCGGCCGATGCGGGTGTGATACTCTGGTCCTGTATGCTTGATGCTGTCCTGCGAGAAGAACTCGCCATGCTGATAGCGCAGAAGCATGTCCTCCTCATAGTCACGGTCCATACCGCTGGTGTAGGGCTTCTGGATGCAGCGCCCTGAGGGAGTGTAGTAGCGGGCGATGGTGAGGCGCATGAGCGACCCATCAGTGAAGGGAATGGGCTGCTGGACGAGTCCCTTGCCGAAGGAGCGACGGCCGATGATAGTACCACGGTCGTTGTCCTGGATGGCACCTGCGAGGATCTCGCTGGCCGATGCCGACCCTTCGTCGATAAGCACCACGAGGGGCATGTAGACGTAGGAGCCGCGTCCGCTGCTGCGATACTCGTCGCGTGGATAGTGGAGTCCCTCGGTATAGACAATGAGGCTGTTGCGCGGCAGGAACTGCTGGGCGATGTTGACAGCCGACTGGAGGTAGCCGCCCGTGTTGCCACGAAGGTCGACGACGAGGCGGTTGAAGCCTTCCATCGACAGCTGTGCGAGGGCGATGATGAGCTCCTCGTAGGTATTCTCGCCGAAGTTCTTGATCTTGACATAGCCCGTGGCCTCGTCGAGCATATAGGCAGCTGTGACGCTGTGGGTCTCGATCTTGTCGCGGATGACGGTAAACTCATGCTTGCGTCCCTCGAGTCCTCTGACCACGCCCAGGCGTACCTGGGTGCCCTGGGGGCCTTTCAGGGTGTGCATGGCGACCTCGTTGGTGAGGCTCTCACCAGTGAACACGGAGTCGTCGACGGTGACGATCTTGTCGCCTGCGAGGAGTCCGGCCTGCTCAGCTGGTCCGCCGCTGATGACGTTCTGCACGCGCAGGGTGTCGTTGCGGATGATAAACTCGATGCCCACGCCATAGAACGATCCTCGGAGGTCGTCCTCGGCCAGCTCTACGTCCTCAGTGGAGATATAGACGGAGTGGGGGTCGAGCTCGCTGAGGATGAGGGGTATGGCCTTCTCGACGAGTTGGTCGACATCGACAGAGTCGACGTACTGCTTGTCAATGCCCGAGAGAAGGTTCGACAACTTGTTGGCTCCCGCCTTGATGGTGATGCTCAGCCGGTTGCCTGAGGACTGGAGTCCATAGAACGATCCTATGACAATGCCCACGATGACTGCGAGAGCGAGCCAGAGGGGCATGAAACGATTCTTCTTGTTCATATTTCGAGATATACAACTTCTATTCCTGCACGCTCGAGCAGCTGGATGCCGTCCATGAGACGGTATTTCTCGCCGTACACGACGCGTTTGATGCCTGCCTGGATGATGAGCTTGGCACACTCGATGCAGGGCGAGGCGGTGATGTAGATGGTGGCTCCGTCGCTGTTGTTCGACGAGCGTGCCAGTTTAGTGATGGCATTTGCCTCGGCATGGAGGACGTAGGTCTTGGTGAGTCCCTGCTCGTCCTCACAAATGTTCTCGAAGCCGCTGGGCGTGCCATTGTAGCCGTCGCTGATGATCATCTTGTCCTTGACGACGAGGGCTCCCACCTGGCGCCGCTGGCAGTAGCTGTTCTCGGCCCAGATGCGCGCCATGCGAAGATAGCGCTGGTCGAGGTTATGTTGCTTTACGTTTGATTCCATTGCGTTTCAAAAGTGCGTCGATGGTGGGCTCACTGCCCTTGAACTGCTTGTAGAGGGTCATGGGATCGGCCGTGCTGCCTCGCGAGAGTATGTTGTCACGGAAGCTGCGGGCAGTCTTCTGGTCGAAGATGCCGTGGCGCTTGAACACTGCGAAGGCGTCGGCATCGAGCACCTCGGCCCATTTATAGCTGTAGTAGCCTGCGGCATAGCCGCCTGCCATGATATGCGAGAACTGGGTGGTCATGCAGGTGTCATAGCGCTGTGGCATGATGATGGCGCGCTGCCATGCCCGTTTCTCGAAGGGGATGATATCATCGGTGAACTCATCCTTCTGGGTGTAGTAGGCCATGTCGAGCAGTCCGAAGCTGACCTGACGAAGGCAGGCCGTGGCTGCCATGAAGTTGCGGCTGCGCACGATGCGACGAATGAGGTCGTCGGGCAGGGGCTCGCCTGTCTGATAATGGAAGGCGAAGGTGCGCAGGAACTCGCTCTCGACGGCATAATTCTCCATGAACTGCGAGGGCAGCTCGACGAAATCCCAGAGGACATTGGTGCATGAGAGGCTCTCGAAACGGCAGTTGGAGAAGATGGCGTGGAGGGCATGGCCAAACTCATGGAGGAAGGTCTCGACCTCGCCCAGGGTGAGCAGTGCCGGCTTGGCAGCAGGCTGTGGTTCCTGTGACGTGGCATCGGCTGCAGGGGGAAGGGGCTTGGTGAGGTTCATCACCACGCTGACATGGGGTCGGACGTTCTTGCCCTTCTTGTCGATCCACTGCCCCTGATACTGGGTCATCCATGCCCCACCCTGCTTGCCCTGACGCGGATGGAAGTCGGCGTAGAACACGGCTAGGAAGGTGCCGTCGGCATCGAACACCTCATAGGCTTTGACATCGGGATGGTAGACGGGTATGGCAGCATTCTCCTGGAAGGTGATGCCATAGAGCCGATGGGCCAGGCCGAAGATGCCTTCGATGACGCGGTCGAGCTGGAAGTAGGGGCGCAGCATCTCAGCGTCGATATTGTATTTCCTCAGCTGCAGCTTGTGGCTGTAGAAGGAGAGGTCCCAGGGTTCGAGAGTGGAAAGTGGAGAGTGGAGAGTGGAAAGTGGAGAGTTTGCTACCGCTTTCATATCCTTTGAAGCGAAACTTTGCAGCTCCTCCATCTCCTTGAGAGCGGCAGGCTTGTAGGCATCGATGAGGTCGTAGAGCAGACGATAGACGCTGCGGACGTTCTTCGCCATGCGACGGCGCAACACATAGTCGGCATAGGTCTTGTAGCCCAGCAGCTGTGCTATCTCGCGACGGAGGTTGATGAGGCGCCGGCAGATCTCGAGGTTGTTGTTCTCGTCGTCGTGGATGCCCTTGGTGTTGTAGGCAATATACATCTGGCGACGCAGCTCACGCTGGGTGCTGTAGGTCATGAAGGGCGAATAGCTGGGTGCATCGAGGGTGAACACCCATCCCTCGAGCTCGCGCTGACGGGCCTCCTCGGCAGCAGCGTCGATGGCGGTCTGGGGCAGCCCGTCGAGCTGGGCGGCATCTGTGATGTGGAGCATGAAGTCCTTGTTCTCCTTTAGCAGGTGCTGCGAGAACTGCAGGCCCAGCAGCGATGCCTCTTCAGTGAGGGCACGCAGGCGGTCCTTCTCGTCCTTCGAGAGCAGGGCGCCACTGCGTACGAAGCCTTCGTAGCAGTCGTCAAGGAGCCGCTTCTCCTCAGGCGTCAGACGGCGATGATGGCGATGCACATACTGCACACGCTGGAAGAGCTGCTCGTTGAGGCGCATGTCGTTGGCATGCTGCGTCAGGATGGGGCTCATCTTCTGTGCCAGGGCGTCCATCTCGTCGTTGGTCTCGGCCGAGAGGAGATTGAAGAACACGGTCGACACACGGTCGAGCAGGTCGTAGTAGCCCTCCGTGTCGTCGTCCTTGTTGATGATGGTATTGTCGAAAGTGGGACGTGCAGGATTATTGATGGTTTTCTCGAGGTATTCCTTGTCACGGCGGATGCCCTCCATGAACGCCTCCTCATAGTCCTCCATACGGATACGGTCGAAGGGCGGCGTGTCGTGGGGCGTGCCATAAGGCTCGAAAAACGGGTTCTTCCGTTGCGCTTTATCTTCAGTCATGTTGCTCTATAACATTATCAGCCTGCAAAATTACTAATTTTCTGCGAAACACACATATATTTTTAAATTATTTAGTACCTTTGCACCAAAGAAAACAAAATAAAACAAAACCTCGAACCAAAAAACATAAAACATATCGCGACTATGAACCTACACCTCACCTCCACCATCCAGCTGCCCGAGCACAAGCTGCGCAGGCAGGTCATCGACCTCTGCAACCATGTGGGCAAGCCACTGCTCAAGCTCTCGACCAAGGACTATGTCGACAACAACCTGGGACACCTCGTAGAGCAGTTCGACGGGCAGGCCGGCCTTGTCAACATTGAGGTGTTCAACGAACTGCAGCACACCATCACAGGATGGCCTGGAGGCAAGCCCGGAGTGGACGACACCTACCGCCCTGAGCGTGCCCAGCCCTACCCCAAGCGTGTGATCGTGTTCTCGCCTCATCCTGACGACGACGTCATCTCTATGGGCGGCACCATACGACGCCTGATGCAGCAGCACCACGACGTGCACATCGCCTACGAGACCAGCGGCAACATTGCCGTAGGCGACGAGGAGGTGTCGCGATTCATGCATTTCATCAACGGCTTCAACACCATCTTCGCCAACGGCTCAGACGAGGTGATCAAGCACAGCTACCAGAGCGTGAAGAACTTTCTGCGCAACAAGAAGCCCGGCGACCTGGACAACGGCAACATCCTGCGCCTGAAGGGGCTCATACGTAGAGGCGAAGCCCGCCTGGCCTGCTCCTACAACGGCATCCAGAGCGACCACATACACTTCCTCGACCTGCCTTTCTACGAGAGCGGACGAATCGAGAAACTGCCGCTGCAGGAGGAAGACGTGCGCATCGTACAGCAGCTGCTGGCCGAGGTGCGTCCTCACCAGGTTTATGTGGCTGCCGACCTGGCCGATCCCCACGGCACCCATCGTGTATGCACAGATGCCGTGCTAGCTGCCATCGAAGAGGAGCGGCTGGCAGGGGCTGCATGGGTGAGCGACTGCCGCGTGTGGATGTACAGGGGTGCCTGGGCCGAATGGGACGTGGCCGACATCGAGATGTGCGTGCCCATGAGTCCTGAGGAGCTGCGCGAGAAACGTAATGCCATACTACGCCACCAAAGCCAGATGGAGAGCGCACCCTTCCTAGGCAACGACGAGCGGCTGTTCTGGCAGCGGGCCGAAGACCGCAACCGTGACACCGCCCGTCGATACGACGACCTAGGACTGGCCTGCTACGAGGCCATGGAGGCCTTCGTCGAGTACAAGTTCTAGCCCTACACCTTCTTCATGCTCTGCCAGATGAGCAAGGATGATGCATCAATAGCGCACGTTGCCGTCATAGTTGAAGATGGCCTGTCGCGTGTTGACTTCCTGATCGTAGAACTGCACGGCTGAGTCGTTCATCTTGGGATGCTGCTGCTTGAGCAGGCGGATGACCTCGGCTCCTGCCCAGATGACGGGGCCATAGCCGTGGGCAGCCATGACGTTGACTGGACGATAGGCATAGAAGGAGGGTTCGAAGCCCATGCCTGTGCCTACGCAAACGCCTTCCACCTGCCCCTGCTCGTTGACAGCCGACTGAACGGCATGCCACCCTAGCAGCACAGCTGGTCCATAGGCCTTGGCATCGAGCCATCCCTTGTTGATGCCGTGTGCCAGACAGCAGGTGTAGATGGCCGTAGCTGAGGTCTCGAGATAGGTATCGTTACGATCAAGGAGCTGATGCCAGAAACCATCGTGGTGCTGCAGGGCTGCCAGTCCCTCGGCATGCTGTTTCAGGAGGTCGAGGATCGGCTGACGCTGTGGATGGTTCTCAGGCAGCACATCGAGCACCTCGCAGAGGGTGAGGATAGCCCATCCATTGGCTCGTCCCCAGAAGAAGGCAGGATGCGGCTGCATCTCCTCCACCCATCCATGGCGGAAGAGCTTTTTCTCAGGCACGAACATGCGACTGGCAAACTGTAGCACCTGGCGTGCGGCCTCGTCGTAATACTTTGCGTCGCCCGTGAGACGTCCGTAATAGGCCACTGGAGGTATGCCCATGAACATATCGTCGAGCCAAACAGTATTCTTCTGAGGGCGCAGACGTGCGAAGGTGCCGTCGGCCAGCCGATACTCCTTGTTGACGATATAGGAGGCATAGTTATCGATGAGGGGACGCAAGGCCAGCGAGGGGTCGATGCTGAGCGTCTTGATCATCGAAGCGCAGACGGCACCGGCATCATCGAGAGCATGGGGGTCGATGACACGGCGTATGTTGCCGTCGAAGCTCTTGCGCTGCTGGTGCAGCTTCTGAAAATAGGGGAAAATGTCGGCCAGGAGACGATGGCGCTTGACCACATAGTCGCGATAGGCCACGTCGCCAGTGACATCGTAGGCAGCCAGTACACCAGAGTAGGTGACACCCCACTCGTAGCTGGTGAGACGGAATCCGCCCTGCTTCAGCTGCGTGCGCTCATTGATGTCGCTGAGACGGGTGACCTCGGCTCCGCTGGAGCGATCGACGATCGAGGCTGGTGTCTCACGATCGATATAGGCGAGGACACGGTCGATGGTCTGCTTCACCTCTTCGACCTTGGGGATGCCATAGGCTATGCGATAGCCTGGCCGCATGAGGTGCAGCGGCGTGTTGTTGTCATTGACGGGCTGCTGGGCTGTCAGCAGCGTGGGTAGTGCCGTGAAAAGGCAAGCGAACAGGATTTTCTTCATATTATTTCAGGAATGGATTAACTGTTTTGTCAGGACCCAGGTAGAAGCCTGTTTCAGGCGGCTGGTTATAGGCTGTGTTCTCGGCAGCCACGCTGAGACGGTAGGGGATATCCTCCATGAGGCAGTTGATGCGATACTCAGTGGGCATGGTGGTGACATAGAGCCGCAGCTCAGTGCTCTCACGGTTGCGGATGAGCACCTCTTCACGCCAGTCGCCCAAGAGGTCGGCAGAGAGCGTGGGGTTGGACTTCGAACCATTGTTGAACTGTCCGTCGAACTTCTCCAGGTCAACGACAGCATGATTCTGCCAGTCGTACTTCGAGACGGTCTCATGGTCGAGGAGCTCACGCAGGAGGTCGCCATCCCACCAGATGCCGAAGTTGACAGAGAGCCAACGGCCATTCATGGTAATCTGAGTGTTGTGCTGCGGATCATCGCTATCCTTGGCTCCGATGACGACCTCACCCTTGATGTTGCGCACGCCATGACTGTCAGAGCTCCACATCTCAACACCAGGGTTGGTGGGATCGATGTCGGCAGCCATACAACGTCCGACGTCACTCTTGCTGGGTATCTGGAAGATGACTTCGCCAGTGCGTGCATTGCGCAATTCGGAGCCATCGCGACGGTTCTCGTGGCAGTCCCACACATGCAGGTCGGTGGTGGTGGGGTCGAAAGCGGTGAGGTGCATGGCATCACCATGTCCGAAGCGGGTATTGTAGAGTCCGCGTCCGTCGTTGTCAACGCACATAGCACCATAGGTGATTTCGTCGCAACCGTCGCCATCGACATCAGCGATGCGCAGGTTGTGGTTGCCCTGTCCGGCATAGGTGGCCCACTCAGGATCGCGTGTGTCGAAAGTCCAGCGGTTCTTCAGTGTCCGTCCGTCCCAATCCCAGGCAGCAATAACGGAGCGAGTGTAGTAGCCTCGGCAGAAGATGCCACTGGCATGGATGCCATCGAGATAGCCCACACCAGCCAGGTAGCGCTCTGAACGATTACCACGGTCGTCACCCCAGTCGGGCAGGTTGCCACGATCGGGCACATAGGGCTTGGTGTCCATGACCTCGCCCGTCAGCCCATTGAAAACGCTAATGAACTCTGGTCCCTCAAGGATGCGGCCTTCCTTAGGGATGCCTCCTCCACGCTGCTGGCGCTGTCCTGGCTGTGCCTGCTGCTGAGGCTGCGGATTGGCTAGGCGCTCCTGGGCCTCCTTTACTCCAACGCGATAGTCGGCATTGGGGTCGCCAATGACCTTGCCACGCCCGTCGACGGTGCCATCGGCCGTCTTCACCATCATCTCAGCCTTGCCGTCGCCATCAAAGTCGAAGACCATGAACTGCGTGTAGTGTGCTCCGGCACGTATGTTGCGCCCCATGTCGATGCGCCAGAGACGGGTGCCATCGAGACGATAGCAGTCGAAAAGTACGTTGCCCGTGAAACCGTCGTGGGCATTGTCATGGGCATTGGAGGGGTCCCACTTCAGGATAATCTCGTATTGTCCGTCGCCATCGACATCGCCCACACTGGCATCATTGGCCGAGTAGGTGAAGCGGCGGCCGTCAGGGGTTGTACCGTCGTCGGGCTTCTGGATAGGAATGGGGATGAAGCCGATGGGGGCATCTTTCTTGAGGGTGTAGCTGCCGTTCTTTCCGCCGCCTCGCACTTCATAGACGGCATCCTGATCGGAGGGTTGCTCGTCGACGAAGAAGGTGCCTCCCTTCTTGAGGGGGGATGTATTGAGCTTCTTCCCATCACGATAGACGTCGAAGGACTCTCCGACAGCATCAGAGGTGAGCGTCCGCCAGCTGACGACGACTTTCTGTCCGCTACGAATGGCAACGACGCCACGGTTCAGTTTTTCTCGATTCATCTTGTCCAAGTTGTAGCGGGGCTGTGCTGCAGCAGTCAGGCATCCCACCATCAACAGGCATCCTAGCATGAGTTTTGTTTTCATTGTTGTGTAGTTGTGTTAGTGAATGATAAGTTTATTGTTTCTGATGTAGATCCCACGACGGGCAGGACGCTGGACACGGCGACCCTGAAGGTCGTAGACAGAGTTGTCAGACTGGGCATCTGAGAGTTGAGGAGTGATGTTGGTGGAGTACCACCCCATCTGCTCCATATCGTTGAGCACACGCTCGCTGCGGTAGGGGAAATAGTCGTTAAGCAAGCGCTGACGCTCAGCCAGATAATAATCGTCAGGGGTATAGAGGTCACCTTGAGTCTGATATGGATGCACGTCACGCCGATAGTCACCCCAGCGGGCCGCCTCGGCATAGAGCGAGGAAGCGATGGTGTTGTACAGGCTGTCCCAAAGAGCTATGACAGGCTCCGGCGAGAGCATACCTGGTGGCGTGAGCAGCCGGTGGGCTCGATCCATATAGCGATTTTGGAACAGGCGGTTGCGCATCAGCTGCATGAAAATGCCACTTGGACAATCGCGTGTGTTAAGTCCCAGTTTGTTGTCGGAAAGCGATTCGAATATCGACTCCGTATCCCAGCAGATGAACTCGAAGCCCTTGTCGGCTTGGGTGCGATTGCGGAACGCTATCCAGTTGTGCTGATCCCAGTCAGTATTGCCGCCATACTGGTTGATAAGCATATAGTCGATGAAACCGTCGATGTCGAGTAACGGCTCAATCGAGGCATCACGCTCACCTTGGGCATTCAGTCCCTGCAGGCGGTAGTAGCTGTCACGACTGGAAGCAGCCTTTTCGACTAAGGCCAGCATCTCATTCCATTTGTCGAGCGTGCCATCGCCTGCCTCAATGGTGTGGCGTCCACCCTGCTCCTCTACTTTAATCACATCGTAGTCGCTTTTCTTTCCTCCGAAATGCTCTTTGCAATAGTTGTCATCGACACGTTCGGCAATGTTGTAGATTCCCCAGTAGAGACCATTAATAAAGAGGTGTACATAAATGCCGTCGGCACAAGGATGTCCCAGGAGGCGTTGCATATGCCTTGCCCATAGGTCGCGTGTGTACTGAGCACGCTCGCGAGAATCATTTTTCCAATGCTGCCACGCATTGCCAAAAAAGGCTCGTAGGACAAGAGAGTTGAACGTAGAGACACCACGCTCACCAAACAAAGGATAACGAAGTTTGCCTGGGCCGCCAAAGTCGCTCTTGAAGGTAATTCGCAGCGAGTGCTTGGGATTCTTCTCAGGCAGACGGCCGTGACCCCCGTGAATCTTCACCACGCAGTCGATGGTGAGGTCGTGCAGCTGAGGGCCGCCTATCAGTTCCATTGACACTGGACGCTCCCAGCCACGTCCCACGCCACTTCCCACGGGCGCGCCCGTAAAAATATAAATGCCACCACGCTCCTCGTCTTGTTCGAGGTTGAAGAAATGACCACGATCAGTTACGAGTGAGAGGATGGGCAGCTCGCGCAGGCCCTCGCTGATTTTCTCTCGATAGGTATTATCAGCCGTCAGTTCAGGGTCCATCTCATAGTCGGCAGTGGCAGTTCCCCTCATCTGGGCATATTTTCCCCAGTTATCAGGATAGCCCTCAGGATTGTTGGGCTGAGACAATACTGACTGGGGAAAGATGTAGGTGGCAGTGGTCACTGGCTTGCGAATGGAGTCGCCACTCACCTCCCCTACCCTCAGCACAGTGGTTTTGCCCAGCACGAACGGTTTCTCGTAGACAGGACTCTGCATGGTGGGCTCACTGCCATCGAGAGTGTACCTCATCTCTGCACCCTGGTCACTGGTCGCTTTGACAGTTGTCAGCTGGGTGTAGATGCCATGAGGCTTGCTCAGCTGCTGCGCCCAGAGGGTAGCTGTGCAGCACATCAGGAGGCAAAGACAATCATATCGCTTCATCTGTTTAGTAGAATTAGTGGTGCAAATTTACGCAAAATAATCGAAAGACCATGCATTTCTCGCATTTTTTTTTGTCATGACTAAAAAGTGTACGTCAAAAGACGATTTTCCGTCCCCCATATTCCACAGGTTATTATTATCTTTGCAGCCGAAAAGAGAAACAAACTAATCATTAATACTAAACATTACAGCTATGAAAAGAATCTTTATCCTCATGACCGTAGCGATGTTGGCATTTGCAGAGACTGTCAACGCACAAAGCTATCGCCGCTGGGACTTCACCAAGTTTAGCCAGCAAACCATTGACAACCTCATCGCCGATGATGAACAGGGCGATGAAACAGGTTGGAGTGACGTAGAGTATCTAAGTAATATGAATGCCGTCGACAAGCGTTGTTTCTGGTATCAGGACGGGGACAACTATGGAACGGTTAAGGCTAACGGTGTGGTGATCTCCGAGCTCGAGGGTCTCGACTTTGGTCAGGAATACTGCGCTAGCCGCAACCTAGCTATCGCCGTTGACTATGCTTCAACTAGTATCGGTACCTATGCCGGCCCACAATATCTCTGGTTGGGTATCAACAATACTCCCTATGCCTTCCGCATTCCCAATGTCGGCATTGGCCAGAAGATGACATTCGTCGTTGAGTCACACCGTAGCGGACAAGGACGCGGTATTGGACTCTATGTGAGCGATGAAAATGGAGAGATGCACATCATCGGCGATACCTTCACGCCTGATGCACAGGAGTCGCGCACATGGGACATGTGGACACTGCCTGAAGGTGTGACCGACCCTGACGGCGACGGACTAGTAGACATCTATGTTAAGCCCACCAGCGGTTGCCACATCTACCTCATCGAAATTGGCGAGAATACGGAAGCACGCACCGTGGGCTACCTCTACAATGGCTCTCTCGATGCAGACCTGGGGTATCAGACGCTCTCAGGCGACTATATGAATAAGGTGACTGCCATCGAGGCCAACAAGACCTTTACGATGGAGGACTTCGCCGACTATGATGCTATCGCCATCAGCTCTACCGTCGACAATGCCGATGCCATTGCTTCGCTGAAGCTGGTGCAGCCCTTCGTGCCCATCCTGAACCTCAATCCCAACCTCTATGCAGCATGGGGCTATGGAGAAGCCGTTGACGCAGGCATCCAATTTGCCACCACCACTAATCCAAACCATGCATTGTTCAGGAAGCTAGAACTAATCGAGGATCCTGATGCTGAGGAACCCACATTCGTGCTAGCTGTGAGCAACGAGGTGCCTTTCCAGGGTCTGAAACTTGCCGGACTCTTTGCCGACGATCCCGTCTTGGCTGTAGCTTACCAGAACGAGGAGGTCGTAGCCATTCATACCCATAACCTTGCCCACAATGGCTACATTTATATCCCCTACACGCAGGAGACACTGGCCGATGCCGCTACACCTGACATTTTGGGCAATGCCCTTGCACTGCTTGCTAGCTCAAAGGCCCCTGTCACTCAGGCTCCTGCTCCCACCTTCACACTTGAGTATGAGAATCTGGCAACCACCGTTTCTATCCAGGATGCAGCCCCACTACCAGAGATTTTCTACACACTCGACGGATCAGACCCGACAGAGGAGAGTACTCGCTATACTGAGCCTTTCACCGTCGAACAAGAAACTACAGTCAAGGCTATTGCTCGTGGCGACGGTTATCTGATGAGTCTTGTCGCCGAGAAGCTGATTGACATCCGCCAGAAGGCCCCGCTACCCACCTTCGCCATGGAGCAGGAGGATGGTAAGACCATCGTCACCATCAGCTCTGAGCTGGAGGGAGCCAAGATTTACTACAACTACAAGGGCGACGGCACCACACAGAAGAGCAGCCCCTACAACGGCCCGATTACCATTACCAGAGGCAAAACCATCTATGCCTTCCAGACTTGCGAGGGATACCTCGATTCGAAGGTGGCCGAGGCTAAGGTTAGTGTGAAGAATCCACACGTGCGCATTGACATTCTGGCACAGATGGACGCCAATCAAGACACTTACTACGAGCGCACTAACAAGTCGGGTGGCAACGTAGGCTACTATTTCAGCTGGGCCAACACCAACGACCATCCCTACTGGGATCCTGAGTTTGACGAGACAGTGGTTGGCAGCGACGGCAACGACAGTATCATCCACCACAAACTGAACAACGAGGAAGTGGTCGACTTCGAGAATGGCTGGAGCGTACGCTCACGCGGACAGCGCGTCTCCTGGGAGGGTGCCAACCCTGAACTGAACTATGGCGACTCAGGCAGTGGTCCCTGCAACCCCGCTACTGTTGAAGATGAGGATACCTACCTGCCTGTCACCCCGTTCATTGTGAACCTCTTCGACTGGGACACTCAGTATCCTGCCAGCGCCAAGATCCAGACCACACAGCCCATTGCCGGCCCGTTCGACTATGTGGCATACATCGTCAACTACAAGGGTTCGCCATACGCACGACTGGTAGTCGAAGTGGCTACCGATCCTGAGGCTGACGACGCTGGATGGAAACAAGTTGGCGATACGCTTGAGCTGAACCCCACTCGCCGCCTCTACCAGATGTACGTGCGTAGCTATGAGGAGACCACTCCAGTTTACACACGCGTTCGCACTGTCAACAATGGTCCTCGCGCCGGATTCTTCAATATCTACATCACCAACGAGGGTGAGGAGTCGAAGAAGCTCATCCAGGAGCAGATGGACGGCATTGCCGAAGTGGAGCACAGCATCAGCATGCCTGAAGGCATCTACAACATCAGCGGCTCACGTCAGAACGAGTTGCGAAAGGGCATTAATATCATTGTAAATGCTGACGGTAACGTCAGGAAAGTATTGGTGAAATGAAAACAAACCGATTGCTTAGCATTGCGGTAGCCATCACGGCTACCGCTTTACCCTTAGAGGCACAGAATACCCCCGTCAGCCAGATGGAGAAGCTGGATCGAGGGCTTATCGCATTGCCTGCATCAGGATCAGGAATGTTCGTCAGCTGGCGCTCGCTGGGCTACGATGCAGATGACACAAGTTTTGAATTGCTGCGCGACGGAGAGAGTCTGGCAAAGGATCTCTATGCCACGAACTACACCGATGCAGCAGGAAAGAAGACCAGCAGCTATCAGGTTGTCACCTTCGTGGGCGGTCAGTCTGTCGACACCACTGCCGCCGTCAAGCCATGGGCACAGCGTTACCTGAAGCTAGTGCTAAATCGACCCGCCAAGGGAACCAACGGAGGTACATACAATCCTAACGACTGCTCTGTAGGCGATGTCGACGGAGACGGAGAATACGAAATCTTCGTGAAGTGGGATCCTTCCAATGCCGCAGACAACTCGCAGAGCGGTACCACCGACAACGTGTTCATCGACTGCTACAAGCTCAACGGCAAGCGTCTTTGGCGCATCGACCTGGGGCCTAACATCCGTGCCGGTGCCCATTACACCCAGTTCATGGTCTACGACTTCAACGGCGACGGACTCGCCGAGATGATCTGCAAAACCGGTCCCGGCTCGAAGGACGGTAAAAACCACTACGTCAATCAGGCAGCTACGGAAGACGTCATCAAAAGTGCTGACAACACAAAAGTCTACCGCAATGGCAGTGGAAAGATTACTGGTGGACAAGAGTACCTCACCGTGTTCAACGGACTGACGGGCGAGGCCGTACACACCATTTTCTACAATCCTAACCGCGATGCAGGCTATGGCGGAGCAGCTACTGGCACCTTCAACTGGGATGACCGTTCCGGCAAGAGTGACTATGCTGCCTATGGCAACCGTGGCGAGCGTTTCTTGGCCGGTGTTGCCCAGCTCGACGGCCCTGACAAACCTGCCAGCGGCATCTTCTGCCGTGGATACTATACCTTCGCCTTCATTTGGGCTGTGGACTTCGACGGGCAGTTGCTCCATCAGCGTTGGTTCAGCTCGCATAGGTCCAGGAACAGCTACACCGTGACCACCTTCGATGCCGATGGCAAGGGCTCCAGCAAGAACTTCTCGGGTTGCAGGCCCACCAGTGGCGGAGGCAGCGGCACAATGTACGGCAACGGCAACCACAATATGTCGATTGCAGATGTCGATGGCGACGGACGTGACGAAATCGTTTGGGGCGCAGGTGCGCTCGACGACGACGGCACACTGCTCTATGGCACGGGCTTTGGCCATGGCGATGCCCTCCACCTGAGCGACCTGAACCCTGACCGCCCTGGACTGGAGATGTTCCAAGTGCACGAGGGGGGAGGCACTTACGCCTGGGACGTGCATGATGCACGCACTGGCGAGATACTGCTCAAAGGCGGCCCCGAGGGCGTGGACAATGGCCGAGGCATAGCCGGTAATTTTGGAACTGACATACGCGGAGCCGTCTTCTGGAGCAAGGAAGCCGCAGTGCGCAGTGCCATTACAGGAGAGTCGGTATCCACGAAGAAAGGGTCGAACAACTTCCGCATCTACTGGGACGGCGACCTCCAGGAGGAACTGCTCGACGGCAACAAGCTTGACAAGTGGAGCAAGACGGCAGTCACACGACTCGTCACTTTCAGCGACCTAGGCCCCAGCGGCACCTGCAACAGCACGAAGAACACTCCCAACCTCTCGGCCGATATTCTGGGCGACTGGCGTGAGGAGGTCATTCTCTGGCGAGCCAGCGACGCTGAGACCTGCCTGGCCATCTACTCTACCAACACACCCACCAACTACCGTGTGCCCACCCTGATGCATGACCATACCTATCGTATGGGTGTCTGCTGGCAGAACACGGCCTACAACCAGCCGCCACACCTGGGCTACTACCTGCCCGACATGAACATGCCCAGCATGACTGATGCAGGCAAACGATTCGTGGTGAAGCTCGAAGAGCCCATAGACTGGACGTTCGCCACCAGCAACACCAAGGCGATTGAGTTCAACGGCTACACCTTCAACGGCGCAGCACAGGAAGGCATGCCCCAAGGCATCGCATACACCATCGAGGGCGAGGAGACCCCCACGCTCAACATCAAGGGTGCTTTCCACGAAGCAGGCAACTACACATTCAACTTCACGCTGACTGGCACCAAAGGCAATCGTGTGCCCGTGAGCATCAGCGCAGCATGCCGTAGCAACGAGCAGGTGTCGGGCGTCGTACGTCAGTGGGACTTCACCAAGTGGAGCCAGCAGACCATCGACAACCTCACAGCCGATGCCGAACAGGGCGATGAGACAGGATGGAGCGACGTGGAATATCTCAACAATCCCAACCCTGTCGACAACCGCTGCTTCTGGTATCACTCTGACAACGAGGCTGGCACTATGAAAGCCAATGGACAAACTATAGCCGAACTCGAAGGACTCGTCTTCAGCGACGATTACTGTGCAGGACGCTCGCTCGCTATTGCTGTCAACTATGCCTCCACCGACATTGGCACTTATGCCGGACCTCAATATCTCTGGCTAGGTATCAATGGTGCACCTTACTGCTTCTATATTCCTAATGTAGTCGTCGGCCAGCCTCTCACCATGAGCGTAGAGTCGCATCGCAGCGGACAAGGACGAGGCGTGGGTATCTACGTCTTAGGTGACAACGGCAGCCTCCTTCAGATTGGAGACAACTTCACGCCTGATGCCAAGAGCAGCTACACCTGGGAGGACTGGGTGCTGCCCGATGGCGTGACCAGTATTGGCGGACAGGTGGACATCTACGTCAAGAACACCAGTGGATGCCACATCTACGACATCAATGCCGTGGTGGCTGACAAGGGCGATACGGGCATCGACGCCCTACCCTCCCCCAACGACTCTCAGTCCACTATAATCTACAACCTCAACGGACAGCAGGTGGCTTCACCACAGCACGGGCTGTACATTATCAACGGCCGGAAAACGGTGTTGAGATAACATCAGCAGCCAATCCTTAATAATAGCGACCCCGACAGCCATGAAGTGGCTGCCGGGGTTCATAACCTACCTACAACATAGCTTATGAAACGAATTGCAAGACTTATCGCAGCAACTGCGCTTTTGACACTCAGCCAGCCGGCAGAATCGCAGAGACTGGTAGAAGACCAAAACGTGTTCAAGGACATCACCATACGTGCCGACGTGCGCAACACGCGCTATCTCATCCCCTCACCGGCAGGCAAGCTTCGCAAGGCAGGCAAGCCCGTGGCTTTCTTCTGCGGCGACTCCACCATGCGCAATGGGTCGAAGGGCGACGGTGGCATACAGGGGCAGTGGGGCTGGGGACTATTTGCCCAGGAATGGTTCAATGCCGACGAGCTCGTCTGTGAGAACCACGGCATGGGAGGAATGTCTTCCCGCACCTACTATACCAGCAACCTTTGGCGGAACGTGAAGAACGCCCTAAAGCCCGGCGACTACGTCATCATAAGCTTCGGCCATAACGACGGAGGCAGCAACTGGGAAACAAAGTCGAGCATTGGCGGGACATCGGCCACAGAGACGCGTACGGTGAAAAAGAGCGATGGCACTACCGAGACGGTGTATACCTTCGGGCAGTATCTGCGCTTCTTTATCGACGAGACCCGTGAAAAAGGTGCCACCCCCATCCTGTGCTCACGCACGCCGCGCTATGGATTCACCAACGGCAAGCATAACATTGAGACCAACTACCGATCCTGGGGAAAGGCCATCGCCCAGGAGAAAGGAGTGAGCTATATCGACCAGGAAGCTGTGGTCAGCGAGCACTATAACGTTTTCGGCGAATGGAAGACCTATCAGATGTATTGCGCCGACCAGTCCCTCCACCCCGGTCTGCGTGGTGCCTGGGAGTGTGCTTATGGAGCTGCATTGGCCATTGCCGCCGACCCTGAGAATCCGCTCTATGAATACCTCGTCGACATGACTCCCGCCAAACTCGACATAGAGCGCACTGAGGGTCAGCCATATACTTTCACCATCGGAGGAACGAACCAGACGAGCGCCCGCGATTGCTACCGATCGGGCGACTGGTATCTTGTCTACAACACCATGCAGCCCGGCGACACCGTCATCATGCGCTTTGGCCAGTCAGAACTGACATCCACACAGGCTGGCAACGAACTGGGCAGTCTGCAGTCGGCGGATGACAAACAGAGCAACCTGAGTATGTCGGCCACGAAGCGCAATGAGATGGTATACAGCTACGGCTGGTACATCCATTTCTTCGTCAACGACTGCCTGGAGCGAGGTGCAATTCCTGTACTGGTGAACGATAAGGACTGGACACCCGAGGTCATTAAGGGTTGGAATCAGACGTTGGCTAAAAAGTTCAACATCGAACTGCTTGAGTCAAACAAATACAAATATAATATCACCATCAATTGCAATGGAAGCCAACTGGCCACGCTTGTCTCTGGATCCATCTATGAAGGCGAAACGCTGACCATCCCTTACCCCCGCTACTACAACCACAACGGACATCTCTACGTGACCGAGCCCACCGAAGGGAAGTATCAGCTCCAGTTGTCGCTCCACGCTCCACAGGACATTGCGCTCGACTATCATGACACCAACATTAGCGACGCGATCCTGCTCTCCGAGGCCGAGGACATCAAGGCCCTGAAGACTGTTCAGAGCGAGGTCTGCTCGAATACTGCCGCTGCCTATGCAGCCAGCGACACCAAGGTCCTCCGACTTTCTTCAGGCACCTACACCCTTACTGCTGCCGCCATTGGAGGTGAGATGCAGTTCAAGGCCGGCCAGACGAAAGTGCTGACGATGGATGCCTCGTCCTCATGGAACGAGCAGCGCAGCGCAGCCTTCACGCTGACCGAGCCTGCCGACCTGCTTTTCAAGGGCGGATCGGGACAGGACTCCGCACTCGACTATTTCTTCCTGCAGAGCACAGACGGCACTGTCGTCGACGAGCTGTCTCGCTGGGACTTCACCAACTGGAGCGCAGCCACCATAGCCAACCTTACCGCCGATGCCAATGCTGGCGACGAGACGGGATGGAGCGACCAGGAATACCTAGGCTCGTCGACACCCGTCGATAACCGATGCTTCTGGTATCATTCTGACACCGACTATGGCACCGTGAAGGCCAACGGTGAGGTGATTGCCGAACTCGACGGGCTCTACTTTCCAGAGGAATACTGCAAACAGCGCAACCTGGCCATCGCCGTCGACTATGCTTCTACCTCCATCGGCACCTACCACGGCCCACAATACCTGTGGCTGGGCATTGCCAACACTATTTGTTTCGTCATCCCCGACGTGAAGGCAGGTACAGAGATCAAGATGGCCGTAGAGTCACACCGCAATGGTAATGCCCGTGGTGTACAGCTGTTCCTGAACAACGGCACGCTGACCAACATCGTCAAGGGTGCCGAGTTGAAGGATCCCAACGGCAAGACAGTGCCTGTGCCCGATGCATATACCGAACAGACATGGCTCGTTCCTAGCGATGCCGGCACGGTCGACGTGCTTGTCTACAACACCAGTGGATGCCACGTCTACTACGTCGAGGCCGTCCAAGCCACCGGTTCCACAGTCAACAGCATCAACATTGTTAAAACCTGCCAGCCGTCGACAGACCTCTTCTACAACCTCCAAGGCACGCCAGTGGGCCATCCCACGAAAGGCATCTACATCAACAACGGCAAGAAGGTCGTGATTAAGTGAGTGACGAACCGAGCTTGCTCGAGTTCGTCCGAACGTGAACGAGCTCGAGCGAAAGCTCAAGGTCGTGATTAAGTGAGCTATTGGACAACGGGCAGAGTGACGTTATTTCATCATTGACATAAAAATGTATGCTAAAAGACTGATTTCTGCCCCTAACCTTTGCCTTTTTTTCATTACCTTTGCACCCAGAATATGCAAAACATTTTTATTCACTAACCATTTAAACTAAAAACAGTATGAGAAAAAGAATCTTTACGCTAATCTCGGCTGCATTCGTAGCAGCCGGAGCATGGGCACAGATCAGCTCGCTCCCCTTTGCTGCTAACTTCGAAGAGTCGACAGCTCCATTCGATGCTGGCATTGTCAAGGCTGCCACAGAGGTAGGCAACGTACTCAGCGTGGGCAACACCACAGCCACCGCTACCTTCGCCATGGGCGGAGAGGGTGCCTATGCCATCGCCGAGAACGAGGAGATCACTATCCAGTTCGACGGACTGCAAGGATGGGCTAACGACGCCTCGACATCTACCATCCAGCTGGTCAACTCCGACGGTGTGGTACTCGTGGGCTACACCTACACCCGTAAAGCCTGCCAGGTCACCGACGTGGCGCTGGGCGGACAGACCGCAGCCGGATTCGCCGCATTCACCGGACAGGCCAACTTCAACAACAACAAGAGTGCCAACGGCTTCACCCACAGCCAGCACTACGTCAACACCGCAAACTACACGCCGAAAGTGACCTTCAAGGTGCACGGACTGGGAGCCGTCACGTTCAACATGGTCTACCAGCCTGCCAAGAAGGCCCTGCAGAACATCACCTACTCGGCCAACCTTGAGGGCGTGAAGATGGACTTGGCCAAGATCGTCATCATCGACGACTGCACCAATGACGACCGCAACATCGGTATCGACAACCTGACCGTTACCACTGCCGAGAAGTACCTCTACAAGTACGTCATCAACTATGTCGACGAGAACGGCACCACTGTCAAGCAGGAAGAGGGTGCTGCTGAGGAAGGCACGAAGATCGCCGTCACCACCGACCCCGTATGGGCCAACGGCGTGAAGTACTTTGTGGTGAGCAACGACAGCGAGGAGAATCCCGTTGACAACACCAACGAGACCGTCATCACCGTTCAGGTGAAGCAGGCAGCCACCTACAAGTACACCGTCATCGCCACCGACGGTGAGAACACCCTGGCCACACTCGCCGACAAGTCATGGTTCGAGGGCGAGACCGTGGGCTACGCCTATCCGCGCTACTTCTGCGTTGACGGTACACTTCTGAAGAAGGATCCCACCGACATGGTCTACAACGGTTCCTTCCTCCTCGACGCTGACGGCAAGCAGGTAGAGGCCGTCTATGCTGCTACCGAGACCACCGGTGTCATGTTCTTCAAGGAGGCTGAGGACTTCGACGTGCTCACCGTCTGCAACACCGGCACCGTGGCCGACCGCTGCTCCTACCGTGCCGGCGGCTATGCCAAGGAAGAGGTGACACTGCTCAAGCTCGCTGCAGGCACCTACAAGCTCACCGCTGCTGCCTACGGAGGCGCCTACACCTTCAAAGTCGGCGAGCAGGAAGTGCTCAATATCGCTTCCGCCGGATCATGGCGTGAGACAGCAGGCGAAGAGTTCACCCTGACCGAGCCCACAGAGATTATCTTCGTCGGAGGCAATGGCGAGGCAGGATCTCTCGACTACATCTTCATCCAGAGTGAGGACGGAGCCATCGTCAGCGATGTGACACGCTGGGACTTCACTGCCTGGAGCGCAGAGACCGTGGCTAACCTCCTCGCCGATGCTGCTGCCAGCAAGCTTGAAGGATGGAGCGACGTGGAGAAGCAGGGTGATGCTGAAGCCGACAAGGATCCTACCGAGACCTCAAAGGACAATTGCTTCTGGGCTGCCAAGACCATGGAGCCCGACGAGCAGGGACAGCTCTATGCCAACGGTGTGGTCATCCAGGAGCTTGTGGGCCTCATCTTCCAGCAGCCCGCCCTGGCCAACCGTAACCTGGCCATCGCCGTCAACTATCCTCACGCCCTGAGCGACTACTACGGAGGCGCTTACCTCTGGCTGGGTGGTTCGAACAAGGACTACTTCATCATCCCCAATGTGAAAGTTGGCACTGAGATCAAGATGGCTGTCGAGTCACACAAGCTCTCCGACGCCCGTGGCGTACGCCTCTTCATCAACGCTCCTGAGGAGGGTGCCAGCGTCAAGCACGGCACACAGCTGACGGCTCCCGACGGCAGCGAGGTCGCTATGCCAAAGGAATACACAGAGCAGACATGGCTCGTACCTGCATCGGAAGAGACGGACAAGGTCGACATCATCGTCAACAACAGCAATGGCTGCCACATCTACTACATCGAGTGCGAGCAAGTGCCTCAGGAGGATGTGCCCGTAGCCATCCAGGAGGTTGCTGCTGAGAAGGTTGCCGCAGAAGGCATCTTCACCATCAGCGGCCAGCAGGTCACCAACCCACAGCGTGGTCTCTACATCATCAATGGCAAGAAGGTAGTAATTAAGTGAGCCGCAAACCGAGCTTGCTCGAGTTCGTCCGAACGTAAACGAGCTCGAGCAAAAGCTCAAGGTCATGATTAAGTGAGCGACGAACCGAGCTTGCTCACACCCCATTATCTGGCCTCCGCTTTTACGGCGGGGGCCAGTTTTATTGATTCCCACCCCTCTTTTTCGCTACCTTTTTTCGTCAGAATGCCACTTTTCTCTGCATTGCCGAAAAAACGTATGGTATTTGACAGATTTCCGTTTGCACCATTTTATAAAAAGTATGTACCTTTGCACCGACAAACTACTTCATCAACATATTTTTTATGGTATCTGCAAGACAGAAACACATTTTGGTTTTAGTTAATTTAGTTAGTAATGTAGGTTGAACGGGGTTTGACTAGGGTAATGAGATTGTTTTCGGATAACTTAGAAGTAACTACTAAAAAACATAAAATAACAACCTGAGAGAAAAAGAAATGAAATACATTTGCTATCTTTGCACAATTAAAAACAACTACAACTCTATTATTTCTAATTTACAAAACCATTATTAAACATGAAAAAACAAAAAAGGATGAATCCCTGGGGACGTAGCACATCGTGGCGACGCCTCCTGCTCCTCGCCTTGCTGACTGTCTGCTCGACAGTGGCTATGGCTCAGGGAAGGGTGACAGGAAAGGTGGTGGACGCCTCTGGCGAGCCAGTCATCGGAGCCAGTGTTGCCGTCAAAGGTACTACCAATGGCGCTGTGACCGACCTGGATGGTAACTACACGATCAGCAATGTACCCGCAGGCGCAACGCTCACCGTGTCGTACATCGGCTATCGCACACAGAACGTCAGCGTTGGCGGCAAGCAGAGTGTGAACTTCACGCTCGAGGAAGACAAGCAATTGCTCGACGAGGTCGTTGTTGTCGGCTATGGCGTACAGCGCAAGAGCGATGTCACTGGCGCATTAACGCGTGTCGGTGAGAAAGAGCTGAACGCTAAACCTGTTACGAACGCTTTCGAAGCCCTGCAGGGTAAGGCAGCCGGCGTAGACATCACCAGCAGCCAGCGCCCTGGCACATTGGGGAGTATCATGATTCGTGGTACTCGCTCACTCAACGCATCGAGCGAGCCTCTATACGTAGTCGATGGAGTTCCTCTTCAGTCAGGAGGCATTGAGACACTCAACCCTCGCGACATCGAAGCTATCGACATCCTGAAGGATGCATCCTCGACAGCCATCTATGGAAGCCGTGGTGCCAACGGTGTGGTGCTCATCACCACCAAGCGCGGACAGGAAGGCAAGACACAGCTGAACTACAGCGGCACGATGACTTTCGAGAAGATTGTGGACAAGAGTCCTGCCATGAGTGCCAGCGACTATATCACCTGGCGCCGCTGGGCTTACTACAACTCAGCTCCCGACAAATATACTCCTGGCGACCAGCCCACACTGGAACAGGACAAGTCGTTCTTCTCAGGCGACGAAGTGGCTTGGGCCAACATCGAGAAGGGATGGGCTGGCGGCACTTGGGATGGCTCGAAGGTGACCGATACCGACTGGACCGACTTTGTCACCCGTACTGGTATCACCCAGGAGCACACCATCAGCGCACGTGGCGGCTCAAAGAACATGAGTGGAAGCATCTCCTTTGGCTACCTGAACAACAAAGGTACGCAGAGAGGACAGCAGTACGAGCGCTACACCCTGAGCACTTCTGCCGACATCCAGGCCAAGCCTTGGTTCAAGGCTGGAGGTTCGTTCAATGCCAGCTACAGCGAACTACAATATGGTTTCTCGCGTACCGGCCAGTCGAGCAATTCTGGTCCTACCGACATCTACGGAGCTGCCAAGCAGATCCTGCGCTATACCCTGCCTTACGATGACGCAGGCAACATCATCCTCGTTCCTGGCGGATCAGTGAGCAACACCTATACCATCATGGACGAGTGGAACAAGTCGAACGACAACCGTCAGACCTTCCGTGCACTGGGTAGCTTTTACGGACAGATTGACTTCGGCAAGATCTGGGAGCCTCTGGCAGGCCTGCAATATAAGCTGCAGTTCGGTCCCGACTTCCGTTTCTATCGTATGGGCAATTTCATCGATGCCAGCTCGGCTGCACGTGGTGGCGGCAACAACTATGCACGTCGCAACGACATCCGCAACTTCGCCTGGACACTCGACAACATGATTCTCTACAACAAGTCCTTCGGCGAGCACGACCTCGGACTGACCCTCTTGCAGTCGGCATCGAAGAGCAATACTGAGACCAGTGGAATGAACTCAGAGAACATTCCCCTTCCTTCGTTCCTGTGGAATAACATGGGCTCAGTCGACATCACACAGTCGGCCAATAAGTCGGGCATGAGCACTGGCCTTACAGAGCGCGCCCTGTCATCTTACATGGCCCGTGTCAACTACGCATTCCGCGACCGCTACCTGCTCACTGCTTCAGCCCGTTGGGACGGCAGCAGCGTGCTGGCCGAGGGCAACAAGTGGGACTTCTTCCCCTCGATGGCCCTAGGTTGGCGCATGGAGCAGGAAGACTTCATGAAGGACGTCAGCTGGGTTGACCAACTGAAGGTGCGCTTCGGCGTGGGTGTCACTGGCAACTCAGCCGTCGACCCCTACGGCACCCTTGGTGTCATCAGTTCTTACTGGATGCCTTTCAGCCTTGGCAACTCCCAGATACTCGTGACCAACGAGCCCTACTACAGCAGTGGTTCCAACAAGATGCCTAACAAGAACCTCTCTTGGGAAAAGACCACACAGTGGAACTTCGGTATCGACTTCAGCTTCCTGAAGGGCCGCATCGGAGGAACCCTCGACATGTACACCTCAACGACCACCGACCTGCTCATGCTCATGACTGTGCCTTCACTCTCGGGCTATCCCTCGATGATGGACAACGTGGGTAAGACCTCGAACAAGGGTGTTGAGCTGACACTGAACACCATCCCCGTGTTGACCAAGGACTTCATGTGGCAGTCGAACCTGAACCTGGCATGGCAGAAGGACAAGATTGAGGAGCTGTCCAACGGTAAGGAGGACGACATTAACAACTCTTGGTTCATCGGCGAGAGCATCGCTGTCTTCTATGGCTACGAGAACGATGGTCTCTGGCAGGAGAGCGATGCTGCTGAGATGCAGAAGTTCAATGACAACGGCGAGAAATTCTCTGCAGGTATGGTGAAACCCGTCGACCAGAACGGCGACTACAAGATCAACGAGGAAGACCGTGTCATCCTGGGCAATCGCAACCCACGTATCACGGCCGGCTGGACCAATACACTCTCATGGAAGGGATTCGAGCTCACACTCGAGCTGCAGGGTCGCTTTAAGTATATGATCAGCACGGGTGGCGAAGGTCAGCTTGGTATGTATCAGCAGCGTGAGATCAGCTACTGGACTCCCTCGAATACCGATGCCGACTGGCAGAAGCCTATCTACAGCACAGGCGGTGGCGACCAGAAGGCTGCCCTGCTCGGCTTCAAGGATGCTTCGTTCGTGAAGATCCGCAACCTCTCTCTGGGCTACAACTTCGACAAGAGCATCTGCCAGACGCTGGGCATCAGTGGTGCCAAGCTCTATGTGCAGGGTAAGAACCTGGGCATGCTCTGCTCGTCAGTCGACTTTATGGACCTCGACACGGGTGCCACTTTCTATAACCGTGGCTTCACCGTCGGACTGAGCGTCGACTTCTAATTTGCGAGTGTACACATACATTATTAATAAAAGGAAACTAACGAACATGAAACATATCAATAGTAAATTAGTTTGTGGTGCATTGACGCTCTGCGCTGCCATGAGCCTCACCTCCTGCAGCGACGACTTCCTCAAAGAGGATGCCGGACACCTCTATAGCGATGCACTGCTGGAGACTGGAGACGGTGCCTTGAAGATGGCTGCCGGCCTCTATGGCAACATTCGTTGGCATTTTGGCTACGAATGGGCATACGGTATCACGCTCTATGGTTGCGACGAGTTCACCACGGGTGCCGACAACACCTCTGAGATCTGGAACACCTACGACAACAACCTCAATCCACTCGACTTCACACGTGCCTTGGGCGCTCCCAACAACAACTGCCCGCCCGTGTCGGCCCTGTGGAACCAGATGTACTATGGCATCTCCACTGCCAACCTGGTGCTCTCGAAGGCCAGCCAGGTGGCCGATGAGGACTCGCGCAACAAGGCCATGGGCGAGGCCTACTTCCTCCGTGGCTACAACTACTATCGCCTGTTTGCCCAGTATGGCGGCGTGGTGCTGCAGACTGAGCCTGCCAATGGTGAGGTGAAGAAAGACTACACCCGTGCCACAGAAGAGCAGACACTGAACCAGGTCATCGCCGATCTGGAGCAGGCCTATCAGCTGCTGCCCACCTCAAAATGGCGTGGCAACGGCACATGGACGAAGTACACGGCTGCCCACTTCCTGGCCAAGGCCCTGCTGTTCCGTCAGTCGGAGCGCTGCGGCAAATGGAATGGCAGCTACGACAAGTCGGCCGACCTCAATCGTGCCATCAACCTCTGCAATGAAGTGATCGCTGCATGTCCACTGGCTCCCAACTACAGTGACCTATACGCCAACTGGACAGGCATCAACTGCCCCAACGAGGGTCTCGACGAGATTCTCATGGCTGCTGAGCACAATGGCGACGCTACCACGCAGGGACGCTTCGGCAACCGTACCTACAACTATTTCTCGCCCCAGTTCTCCAACTTCTCAGGAGGATGGATCAAGCGTGGCGCTTACATCGGAGAGATGGACTTCCAGCGCTGCCGTCCCACGGAGTACACCTACTCCACGTTCGACAATGTGAACGATGCCCGCATGTGGAAGACCTTCAAGACCATCTACGGACTGAACAACCAGCAGCAGTCGGCTGCCGACCTGCAGGCCAAGTATGGTCTGACACCTGAGCAGTGCCCCACCATCGGCGATCAGGGATGTATCTTCATCCTTAACAAGAAGAGCGACCACCGCTTCGACGGCGAGCCTTACGGCACCTTCGGACGTGGCGGACAGGACCACACCTTCATCAATCCTGAGACAGGCAAGTGGGTGCCCAACGCCTTCCCCCTCTTCCTCGACGGCAAATATGTGCTCAACACCTATGGCGTGAGCGGCAACCCTGCCACCTCTAACGTCTTCTGCGGCATCAACAAGACCGCCGATGGCAGCCGTACGGCTGAGAAGGGCGATGCCCATCGCGATGTGATCATGGCACGCTCTGGCGAGACCTATCTGGTGAAGGCCGAGTGCCAGGTGCGCCTGGGTCAGTATCAGGAGGCCATCAACACCATCAACATCATCCGTGCACGCGCCCAGTGGAAGCAGGGCGAGGACCGCAGCTACTATTCTGATGGTTCCATCGCTTTCCTGAAGGCTGACGGCGGCATGACCGACAACGCTATCGCTGGCAACAACTCCAACTGCAAAGATGCCAACGGCAAGACAATGACGATGACTGATGCCTACTACGCATCTCACCTGCATAAGAACACTTACTATCTCTCGACTGGCATTGCCGAGACCACGGCACCCTCCGACCTGCAGATCAAGAGCTACACCCAGCTGCCGCAGGAGGATGAGGACATCCTGGCCGCCATCGGCGCCACGGGAGACTACGACCGTATGCTGAACTTCGTGTTCAATGAGCGCACTCGTGAGTGCCTCGGCGAGTGGAACCGCTGGGAGGAGCTGAGCCGTGCAGGCCTGCTCATCAAGCGTGCCAAGGCCTTCAATCCTGAGGCCCAGAACATCACTGCCAACAAGCACGAACTGCGTCCCATCCCACAGGCTTTCATTGATGCCCTTCAGAATTCTGACGGCACCAACCTCTCCAGCGAGCAGAAGAAAGCCTGGCAGAATCCTGGCTATTAATTGATAGCCGGACACGCGGCTGTGACAGTCGCAGATTATTGTTTTATTATTAGGTTGTTTGTAGAGGCTGCTCCGTGATGGTGCGGCCTCTATTTTCGTCGTTATGCCCCTTGACGATAATCTGTATGAAGATTGACGAAAAAGCGAATGCCCTTTTCCAGAGATTATCACTACCTTTGCGGTCGAAAAACGAACAAAAAGAATAACCCAAAATGAGAAAACTACTATTGACACTCGTCCTGCTGCTTGCCACAGCAGGCGTGACGACGGCACAGACGCCTGTCGACACCAGCCTCGCCCGCCACAATTTCTTCTATGCCGGACAGAGCAAACGCATGCGCATGTTCATTGTCAAGGACGGAAAGGTCAGCTGGGCCTGGGAGACCAAGCAACTCAAAGGCGAGATCAGCGACGCCATCCTCATGACCGACGGTCACATCCTCATCGCCCATCAGTATGGTGTGGCCGAGGTGACTCAGGACAACCAGATTGTGTGGAGCTACAAGGCTCCTGAGGGCACTGAGATCCACACTGTCCAGCCCGTGGGCCGCCAGCATGTGGTCTTTGTGCAGAATGGCCATCCGGCCAAGGTCGTCGTGATGGAGATTCCCTCCACACGCATCGTTCGCGAGTACGAGCTGCCCACACCTGAGAAGGGCTCCGTCCACGGACAGTATCGCAACGCCCGCCTCTCATCACGAGGCACGCTGCTCATCGCCAACATGCAGGAAGGCTTCATCAGCGAGTTCTCCAGCGAGGGACGCGAGGTAGATCGCTGGACGGGCTTCCTCCCCTGGTCCGTACAGGAGCTGCCCAAGGGCAACCTGCTCATCACGGGCCGCAAGGGTCTCATTCAGGAGATCACACGTTCTGGCGAGACCGTCTGGCAGCTCAACACCACTGAATACGGCGTGACGCAGCCCCAGAAGACCGTCCGTCTGAAGAACGGCCACCACCTCATCAACAACTGGTACAACGAATGGAACAAAGAGCCCATGGACACCACCAACGCCCCTGTGCAGGCCATCGAGGTCGACGAGAAAGGCAAGGTGGTGTGGCAGCTCAGGGAATGGCGCGACCCAGACCTCGGCCCATCGACCACCATCCAGCTGCTCGACGAGCCCGTCAATCGCAACCGTCTGTTCTTTGGCGAGTACAACGGTGTCACGCCCAAGCTCTTCGTCAAGCCCAACGAGCCCATCGGCCAGGGCATAGGCATCCATCCTGGACGTGTGGCATGGATCCATAGTCCTGGCGTGGCCAAGTGGGACGGACACACGGGCCTCTGGGTTGAGGACCGCTGGAACGACCAGTCGAAAGCCGACGCCATGGTGCAGGAAGCAGTCCTTCAGCTGACGGGCGAAGCCACTCCCAAGGCTGCCTGGAAGGCACTCTTCACCAACTTCAACCAGCGCCACCTACACAAAAACCGTGGATATAAGAAAGGCGAGACCATTGCCGTCAAGCTCAACCTCAACAATGCCATCACCCACCACGACACCATCGAGCTCAACTCCTCGCCCTTCGTCACCCTCGCCCTGGTGCGGTCTATGGTCAACGATGGCGGCGTGCGCCCTCAGGACATCATCATCTGCGAGCCCAGCCGAGCCATCACCGACAGCATCTACGACAAGATTCATCGTGAGTTCCCACGTGTGCGCTTCATCGACAATATTGGAGGCGACGGACGTGAGAAGTGCGAGTACTACCCAGAGCAGATAGTCTACTCCGTCGACAACGGCAAGATGGCTCGTGGACTGGCCAAGTGCATCGTCGATGCCAACTACCTCATCAACAGTGCCCTGCTCAAGACGCACTCTGGCCCTGGAGTGACGCTCACAGGCAAGAACTGGTATGGAGCCACTGACATCAATCTGCTCTGGCGCCAGAACGCCCACAACAACGTCAGTCCTGACAAGCGCAACGGCAAGCCTGGCTACAAGACCTTCGTCGACTTTATGGCTCACAAGGATATGGGACAGAAGGCCCTGCTCTTCCTCATCGACGGCACCTACGGCTCACGCGATGTCAACGGCGCACCAGCGCCCAAGTGGCAGAAGGAGCCCTTCAATGGCGACTGGGCCTGCTCGCTCATCGTCTCTCAGGACGAGGTGGCATGCGATGCTGTGGGCATGGATATCATCATCGGCGAGTGGCCAGAGTTTGGCAGCCTGAACTACTGCGACGAATACCTGCGCGAGGCTGCCAGCATCCCTCATGCTCCCAGCGGCACCGTCTACAAGCAGGCAGGCCAGCCCCTCACTCAGCCCCTGGGCCTGATGGAGCACTGGAACAACGCCAAAGAGCGCAAGTACACCAAGATCGATCTGAGGTATAAGAAATTGTAAGGGGCCTCCCCCTAGCCCCCTCCGACTGGAGGGGGTATTTTTATGCGGGGATGGTCGAAGGTGGATGGTCGAAGGTGGATGGTGGAAGGTGGATGGTGGATGGAGAATAGTTCGCCCCTCATTTTCCCCCTCCAGTCGGAGGGGGCCAGGGGGAGGCCCCTTTACTTTCTCCCACTACTCACGATCAGCTCCTGCAGCTCATTGTTCAGGTCGTCGGCCTGCAGGAGTTGCTCTATGGTGAGGTGCATGCGGTAGCGCCAGTAATGGCGGGGATTGGCAGGGATGTTGATGCGCTCAGCATTGGCGTCGGCCAGACGGTACTTCTCGCTCAGCGAGAGCCAGTCCTGCAGCGACAGCAGACAGAGCATCGAGGGTGAGGTCAGATGACGGCTCACGATGTCCTTGGCCAGCCATCCTGGCAGCGGATGCGGAGCAGCACCCGACCGGTAGAGCATCGTGTTGTAGTACTCCTGTGTGCGTGCCTCGTCCTCGTCCCACCACTGACGCAGCGTGGCCATGTCATGGGTCGAGATAGTGCACACCGACCGATAGGGATTACGGCTCAGGTGGCCGAATTTCACGGCAGGATCCTTCGGCATCGACTGAATCTCGAGCGAGAGGATGCGCAGCTCGTTCATCACCCAGGGCACACAGTCGGGCACCATGCCCAGGTCCTCGGCACAGCACAGCATGCGTGTGGCCTGCGTCAGTCGAGGCAGTTTCTTCATCGCCTCCTGATACCAGAAGTGGTTGTTGCGGCGATAGAAATAGTCGTTGTACAGGTTCCAGAAGCGCTGGCGCTCCTCCTCGCTCAACAAGGTCTGGAACTCCTTCATCTTAGGAGCATTGATGCGAGGATGCCAGGCATTAATCGAGTTGAGAGACTCTTGCTGGGCTTTTGCTTTATGATCGGGCAGGAACAGCTCCTCACGGAAAGGCACTCCATAGGCCTCCACCTCCTCACGCGTCATCGGCAGCGAGGGTTGGAACTGGCCGTAGAGTCCGCTCTTGTAGGGCACGGGGATCTCCCAGATGCGGAAGAATCCCAGCACATGGTCGATGCGATAGGCGTCGAAGTACTCCTGCATCTTGCGGAAGCGACGCGCCCACCACTGGCAGCCGTCCTTCAGCATCTCGTCCCAGTTGTACGTGGGGAATCCCCAGTTCTGTCCGTCCTCCGAGAAGGCATCGGGCGGCGCTCCAGCCTGTCCGTTCAGGTTGAAGTAGCGCGGCTCGGCCATCACGTCGGCACCATCACGGTTCACGCCGATGGGTATGTCACCTTTCAGTATCACGCGCTGCTTGCGAGCATGCTCGTGCGCGTTGTGCATCTGCTGGTCGAGGTTGAACTGCACGTAGTACCAGAAACTAAGTTTAGAGTTTAGAGTGCTGAGTTTAGAGTTTGCTGCCGCACTACCTTCACCAGACGGGATAGCGGTAGCAGACTCATCACTATCAACTCTACACTCTACACCAGAATCCCGCTTCACGCAGAACCGTGCGTAGGGCTCCAGCCACTCCTCGTTCCTGGCCACGAACTCCTTGTAGGCCTTCGTGCGCCTAACCTTTGTTCCTTCCTGTGCAAACAGCTCGCGCAGGTAGTCCATCTTAGCCTTGAACATACGCTCATAGTCTATCTGCGGCAGCTGGTTCAGCACCTGGCGCAGCTGCTCATAGTGCTGGCTCCGTGCCTCGTCCTTCAGTGGCGGCAGCTGCCTCAGGTCCATATACTGCGGATGCAGGGCATAGATGCTGATCGAGTTGTAGGGATACGAGTCCTCCCACGATCCCGTCGTGTTTGTATCGTTGATGGGCAGGATCTGCAGGATGCGCTGCTGCGTCTTCGCACACCAGTCTATCATCATCTTCAGGTCGCCGAAGTCACCCACGCCGAAGCTGCCCTCGCTCCTCAGCGAGAACACGGGGATCACCGTGCCGGCGCCCTTCCATGCATAGACGGGGAAGAAGGCCTGCGGCAGCTCATACACCAGCACGTCGCCCTTCTCCACGCCCATGTCGGGCAGTTCCACGAAGCGGTTGTCGCAGTTCTCCCACAGCGGCGACACGTCCGTCCTGTCGTTCAGCACCACGAACTTAAACTCGAAGCACCCAGGCAGGCGGTCGGCATCCAGGCTCACCACCCACTCGTGGTATTCGTGCTCCGTCATCGTCAGCGCACGGTCCGTGTCCCAGGCTCCCAGATACACTGGGGCGCCCACGATGGCCAGCCGCTGGTTCTGTCGCAGCTGTGGAGCGCGCACCTTCAGGCGCACCGTCCGCTGAAATCCCGTCAGCACGCTCAGCTCACGCTTGCGGGCCATCACACACTCCGTGAAGGCCGACGAGTACATAAATGAATCCTCAGGCATGTCGTTCCAGTGGTCGTACACCACATAGCGCTCAGCGCCGCTGGCGGCCAGCTCCAGCCTGTGGGGCACCGTCATCCACTCATGGCGTGTCACCTTCTCACCACGACATACACTATAATAATAGTCCAGGCACGAGCCGTCCTCCTGCTCGCAGGGCAGCTCTGCCGTCCAGCACCGTCCGTCCAGCGTCAGCATCGGATGCGCCGTCGACGTGCCATCCTTCTGGAGGAAGTTCAGCGTCAGCTGCTCACCAAAGACGGTCTGATACTCAAGGTTAAATAGCAATTTCTTCATGCGATCGATGTTTTTAGCTACTGCAAATTTACTGCTTTTCCCCTAGCCTGCCATGCAAAGGGCATGCGAAAAGGGCGTGAGCAGAGCGCAAACGTTTGCACGTTTTTCTATATGCACGTTATGTTCCACATTGCCAACGTAGCCTCAGAAAAGATCGTCCAATACAATGCTTTGGTTCACATCTTTGGCATGCTCGTTTTCCGTGATTCCATTTGTGGTCACCATTACCCAAAAAAATCAGCCGTTTTTAAAAAAAATGTCGAAATCGGCTGACTTTTTTCTTTTCTTTACCACGCTTCCTGCTGCCCCGCTGCATGGTGGAGGGCATCATGGCGAAACTATTGCAGCTTCCCCCATCTTCTTTACTTCCTCAGCTGGTTTCGGCTGAAATTGTGTTCATCTGCTATGATGTGACAGGAACTCTTACATTTTTGTCACATTGCTGCGTCAAAATCCAATTTATATCACAAAAAAATCTAAATATTGCAGATTGTCTACTCCGTTACAACGAAAGTCTGCAATATTTTATATATCTTTGTAGTCAGAATTTGGCAAATCAAATTGAGGATTATGTATAACTTGAATGAATTAGCATTTGAAGCAATGCCTGAAGATGTAAAGCAAATATACAACGGCAATCCTTTTATGAAGTTAGCCGTTGACATTATGTCGTATGAGTGTTACTGGAGAATTTGCATAACTAGTTCTTCAACTACTATACCTTCAAAGACCTTTATTGATATTGATATATGACCGAACCCGAATTACGACAATACCTACTCCGTGAGTACCCACAAGAGAATGCTCGATGTGAGTGGAAGGAATTTAAGAATTTGAAGGACTCGTTCTGTGGGGACAAAATAACTAGAACTAAAAGACGTTTATAGAATATGGATACTAATCACGAAATGATTCCTTCAAAGGACAAACTTGCCAATGCTGTGCAAGTCATAAAGGATGCTATATTGCTAAGCCAACAGCGGGCGTTGGGTGCTGTGAACCAAGAACAATTGGCTCTTTACTATGGCATTGGTAGATATATCTCTGCCAATACCCGGACAAAGAACTGGGGAAAAGGCTTTATTGAGGGGATTAGCGAACAATTGCGAAAGGAGCTGCCTGGGCTCAGAGGTTTTTCTGCACCAAGCTTGCGAAAGATGCGTACTTTCTATGAAGAGTGGAGGCTACTTTCTGATGATTCGTTCGTTGAAACGAACAAATTACCCAATGACGATAGTAATTCGTTCGTTGAAACGAACAAATTTCCTTCATTTCAATTTACGATGACATCAGATTTCCCAATCGCTGCATTCATGAACATTGGCTTTAGCCACCACTATACTATTCTCAGTAAGGTGAAAGAAGTGGAACAGCGAAAGTTCTATATTCAATTCGCTGCTGACACGAAAGTAAAGGTTGAAGACTTGGAAAAGCTGATAGAGGATGGTTTGTACAACCATCAAGGTGATTTGCCAAATAATTTTAAGCGTACCATTCCCGACCAATTGCAAGCCTACCGTACCATCAATATGTTCAAAGACGAATATTTGCTGGACTACATCAATACGGAAGAACTGTTTGTCCGTGACAAAGATCGAGACGAACGGGTGATAGAACAAAGTATCATCAACAATGTGAAGAACTTTATCATGACTTTTGGTCGTGACTTCACATTTGTAGGCAACCAATACCATTTGGAGAAATTCGGCATAGAACAGTTCCCTGATTTGCTGTTCTTCAACAGAGAACTGTCTGCCCTTGTCTGTGTGGAACTCAAAGACGGCCCATTCAAGACTGCCTATTTAGGGCAATTGGCCGGTTATTTGCGAATCCTTGATGACGAGGTTCGCAAACCTAATGAAAATCCTTCAATAGGAATCATCCTCTGCAAAAGTGCAAACAAGAGATTCGTGGAATATGTCATCCAAGACTATGAAAAGCCAATGGGGGTAGCAACGTACAAGACCTCAGCAGATATGGATGATAGGTTAAAAAGACTCCTTCCTCCAGTAGAGGACTTGGAAAAACTGTTATAAACGGACTTAATGACCGAAGATTATGGATAAGCAACAACTAAAAGAAAGAGAAGCAAAGGTGATAGAACTTGCAGTATCCTTTTGCAATGAGCACTTGGACGAAGAGTGCGCAGAGCTTCATTTTCTTTGATGACTAAAAGGTACAGATATGATGTTTGGAAAGATGAAGACACTGCCCATACTACTCATGCTGCCGATGCTCCTCTCGGCATGCCACTCCAAGCCTGCCGCGACTCCTGAACGCGACACGCTAGCCTCCGTGGTGCAGGCCGCTGAGCAGGGCGATGCCAAGGCACAGATGCGCATGGGCATCATCTACGACAACGGTCTCGAGGGGCGGCTTCAGGACTATGCACAGGCAGCACGCTGGTATCGCATGGCAGCCCTTCAGGGACTGCCCGAGGCCCAGAACAACCTCGCCGTGCTCTACAAGGACGGGCAGGGCCTGCCCCAGGACTATGCCCAGGCAGCCCACTGGTTCACCCTCGCCGCCCGTCAGGGCAATGTCCTCGCCCAGTCCAACCTCGGCTGGCTCTATCAGTCGGGCAATGGCGTCGCACAGGACTTCGACTCCGCCCGTCACTGGTATCTGCTTGCAGCCTGTCAGGGCCATGCCGCTGCCCAGAACAACCTCGCCACCATGTATCGCGACGGCCAGGGCCTTAAGCCCAATGCCGACTCAGCCCGCTACTGGTTCGAGCAGGCTGCCCGTCAGGGCATGAAGCTCGCACGGCGCAACCTCGACAGAATGAACGACTCAACAATAACGACAACCCACAACGAATGAAACACTCACTCACCATCGCCCTGCTCCTAGCAGCGCCCCTGCTCATCCTCACCACCCACTCCTGCCGTGCCGCTAGCCGGCAGTCCGCCGCTCCTGCCGACACCACCATCGTCGCCCCACACGACCATCACCTCAGCCTCCTCTTCGCTGGCGACCTCATGCAGCATGGGCCGCAGATCAAGGCAGCACTCCAGAGCGACGGATCGTACAACTACGACGAGTGCTTCGCACGCATACGCCCTGAGGTGGAGCGTGCCGACGTCGCCATCGCCAACTTCGAGGTCACCCTCGGCGGCAAGCCCTACACCGGCTATCCCCAGTTCCGTGCGCCCGACGAGTACCTGCAGGCCGTCGTCGATGCCGGCTTCGACGTCCTCCTCACAGCCAACAACCACTGCGTCGACAGCCATCGCGCAGGCCTCGAGCGCACCATCCTCATGATGGACTCCCTCCACGTGCCCCATCTCGGCACCTATGTCGACCAGCAGTCGCGCGACCTCACCTATCCCTTCCTCCTCGAGCGCAATGGGTTGCGCATAGCCCTGCTCAACTTCACCTACGGCACCAACGGACTGCCCGTCGAGCATCCCAACATCGTCAACCTCATCGACACCCTTCAGCTGCGTGCCGACATCGCCAAGGCGCGCCAGATGCAGCCCGATGCCATCATCGCCCTGCCCCACTGGGGCATCGAGTATCAGCAGCTGCCCTCCGCTGAGCAGCGCTCCCTCGCCCAGTGGCTCATCGACAACGGCGTCGACCATGTCATCGGAGGCCATCCCCATGTGGCCCAGCCCCTCGAGCTCAGTGCCGACAGCTGCCATCTCATCGCCTGGTCCATGGGCAATGTCATCAGCAACCAGTCGCGGGCCAACACCTACGGAGGCTATTTCGTGCGCCTCGACATCACCCGTCGCGACACCCTCACCACCACCCTCACCGAGGGCCGCCAGCATGCCGACACCCTCGTCACCAAGGGCCGTGCCCGCCTCGCCGACTGCGCCTACACCCTCTACTGGGTCAGCCGTCCCTCCGACAGCGGCAACCGCCACAACTACCGCATCCTCCCCATCGACGAGCCCGACTCCGTCCTCACCGGCCTGGAGCAGAAGAACCGCTATGCCATCCGCTCCTCCATGCGCCGCCTCATGGACCGTCACGCCAAAGGTGTCCGCGAGTATCCCTTCAAATAAGCCCTTCCACCATCCATTATCCTAAACAGGATTATCCTAAACAGGATAATTTTGCAAAAATTGGCATTAACGCATTAACACACATCGTCTTACGGCCGTTTTCACCCTGCACCCCCTCCCCGCCACAGCCGTCCCCCCTCGCCAGTTGGAGGGGGGGTAGGGGGTGAGGCCGGGGGTTAGGCTCTCATTCCTCATTCTTCATTCCTCATTTCTCATTTTTCATTTCTCATTCCACCATCGGGAGTGCCCGCGGGATGTCTATATACGGGATTCGCGAACCGTTATTCTATAAAATTTTTGTTTTTCGTTGCAACAATGTCACAGAGAGCATAATTAATTGTGAAAGAATATGTTCGCTTGTGGCAAACTTGTGGCAAAGGTGGCAAACTTTGCTGAAATTTAACATTATTTTTGACTGAAAAGCTTGCAAAACAGCCCATTTTTTTGTAACTTTGCAGTACGAAAACAAACTTCAAACCAAACATCAGACTATGGAGACAAACAACTTCGATTTCAGCAAAGTGCCCTCGGGCTATCCTCTCTGTTTCCACCAGCAGTGCCCTATGAGCAGGCAGTGCATTCACTTCGTGGCCGGACAACACGTACCGCCTGACATCACAGCTGGCTATGCCATCTATCCTTCGGCCTGCCTGAACGGCAAGTGCAAGTTCTATCGGGAGGCTCGCGAGGCCCGCCTGGCTTGGGGATTCAAGCATGTCTACGACAAGCTTCCCCGTCACCTGCGTTCAATGGCCCGAAAGGATATCACCGGCTATCTGGGCAGCGTGGGCACCTACTACCGCTATCAGAGCGGAGAACGCAAGCTGATGCCCCACCAGCAGGAAGCTATCAAAGCCTACATGAACAAACTCGGCGCGGAGGGCGACGTCGACTACGAGCACTATGAGCTGTCCTATGACTTCGGGCACTAGGGGCAAAGCGGTTGTTCCACCCGTTGGAACAACTTGTTCCACCCCACGGAACAAAACGTTCCACCCCATGGAACAATCGTTGCGAACGGCTCTTTGACCGTTCTTGAACGGTTCGCTGTGACTTTAAGAACTAACCATTCAAAGCTTAAACTACGTTCAATATGGATCTCAAAGTAACTCAAATCAAAACCACCAAGCAGAACAAGCAGCATACGAAGCTGCTGCCAATGGACGAGCTGATGAAGACCATCAGCATCGGCAAATACTGCACGGAGATCACCCAGCTGAATGATTTCATGTACTATGCCGACAGCGCCTCGCCCTTCAAGGGCATCCACCGCCTACCCGTCGTCTATCCGTCGGCAGAGATGAAGCTGGACAAGGAGGGCAACAGCGTGATGCTGCGTTTCAACGGTCTGCTGACGCTGACCGTCGGTCAGCTGCACGACAAGCAGGAGGCTGAAACCATCAAGCAGGCGGCAGCCATCCTGCCCTCGACGGCCGCCGCCATGCTGGGCAGCAGCGGACGAAGCGTGAAGATCATCATCGCCGTCAGTCGCCCAGGCGGCACCTTGCCACAGACAGAAGACGAGGCAGAGGCTTTCTGTCAGCAGGCCTACCCCATCGTGTGCCGGCTCTACGAAACGGTCATCCGCATGACACCCGCCGGCGAGACACTCAGTATCGGTCCTGCCATGCGTACGGACAACACCAGCCTGCTCCGCACGGGATTCCGCATGACCTGGGACCAGCGGCCTTTCTTCCAGCCGGCACCATCGCCACTGAGCATTCCCCAGGGTCTGGCAGCAGAAGAGATGCCAGGGTCAGTTGCCGCAGAAGGCAAGCTGACCGACAGCAAAGCCGGAGAGGAGACGCGCCGGCTGATACTGCTGCTGGAGGGGCGCTATGCCTTCCGCATGAACACCGTCATGGGCTATGTGGAATACTGCTCGAAGACCACCTGGCATCACGGGTGGCAGCCCGTCGACGAGCGGGTGCAGAACTCATTCGCCATGGAAGCAAGGATAGAGGGGCTGAACGTGTGGGACAAGGACATCAGCAGATACCTGAAGTCGAACCATATCCGCAACTACAACCCCATCGACGAATACCTCTGGCAGCTGCGTAACAAGTGGGACGGGAAGGATCACATCGCACGTCTGGCACGTACCGTGCCCACCAACAACAAACATTGGGCCAGCTGGTTTCGCATCTGGTTCCTGGGGATGGTGGCACAGTGGATGGGCAAGAACTACCGCTATGGCAACTCCATCGCCCCGCTGCTCATCTCGCGTCAGGGATATAACAAGTCCACTTTCTGCAAGTCACTGATACCAAAAGAGTTGCAATGGGGATACAACGACAACCTGGTGCTGTCGGAGAAGAAGTCCGTCCTACAGGCCATGAGCCAGTTCCTGCTCATCAACCTCGACGAGTTCAACCAGATCAGTCCCAAGGTGCAGGAGGGATTCCTGAAGAACATCATCCAGCTGGCGAGCGTGAAGGTGAAACGTCCCTACGGCAAACACGTCGAGGAGTTTCCCCGCCTGGCCTCGTTCATCGCCACAGCCAATGTCAGCGACCTGCTGGCAGATCCCACGGGTAACCGCCGCTTCATCGGCATCGAGCTGACGGGACCCATCGACGTGTCTTATCGCATCAACTACCAGCAGCTCTATGCCCAGGCCATTGCACTGCTCGACCGCGGGGAGTCCTACTGGATGGACGAGGAGCAGACGCGCCTTGTGATGGAGTCGAACCGCCAGTTCCAGATGCGCACGCCAGAGGAGATCTACTTCCACGATCTCTTCACCATTCCCAAGGGCGACGAGGAAGGGCAGTGGATGAGCACCTCCGACATCTTCCTGCGTATTAAGAAAAAGGCAGGAGCATCGCTTCGGGGCGGCAACATCCGTTCCTTCGGCCATCTGCTGGCCAACATGGATGGCATCGTACGGCGCCGCACTCGTCAAGGAACAGAGTATCTGCTCCACCCCATCGAAGGAAATTCCTAGAAAACGCCCCAACTTTGCCACCTTTGTCACCAAGAATGCCACACGCAACACCCTGATTATCAGTCAGCGTTGCAAAGGTGGCATTCTTTTTGAAAAAAATAATTTAATAATGTAAGCATACGGACGGTATCTTGAAGTCATAGCCCCGTGGTCTCTCAGGGAACAGACAAAAGACATCTTTCTGAAATAGACATAACAATAATTTGGATGATAAATAGCATATTTTTCAGGTAATTCTTTGATTTCTCGCAAAAACATTGTATCTTTGCAAACGATTTTTAATGATATGGGAGTAACATTCGACAATACGGAGAAGAAGTTTGTGTTCGATTTTGAGCACGACGGTGCTGAAGACATTGTAAGTCTTACAGGTAACGGCTATCAAGTAGAGGCATTTGGAAAGTGCTTCTACTATGGCTATGAGTTTTCTGATCAAGTCGAGAGTTCAATTCGTACCGCTTTTATCAAATATGTGAAATTCACAGATGCTTTGCAGAACACCCCTGATCTGACGAATTTTATCAAGAAAGCGGTAGACAATCTCCATAAGAAGATCAATCTCTACAACTATGACCTTGTAGTGATGCCAGAATCGAAGAGCGAGGTAAACAAATATATGCTGCGCTATATCTACAGATTTGCGCAACCCACTTTATATAAGATGACTCTTTTCAAGGCTCTTTCCTCAAACATCTCATTCGACATGAAAGCCTATGAAGAGCAATATCTTAACGACATTCTGGAGAACGGGATGCCTCGCTATAGCCCAGCAGCGAAAGAACAGGCCAAGAGCTCCATCAATGCAATGCTGGAAATGATCCATAAGAAAGATTATTTCACGATTGCCAAAGATGTAAAGAAGAGCAGACTTCGTCCGTACATTATGAACTTCCTGAGATTTGAAACAGAAGAAGAACGGGAACTTTGCACAATGATTCGCCAACAGAATGTGTTGGTGATAGATGATGTAACCACAAGCGGCTCTACATTGAACGAGATCCTGCGTACACTCCGTATTCTCAACGAGGACAACGAAATCACCATCTTCAGCCTCATAGGTCGCCATGATCTGATGGCCGAGTCGATGTAATACGTTGTCACCAATCCCCACACCCTCGCTGCCATCGCCGGCCCCATGGCTTACGCCTACTACAAGCACATGCCCGACGCCCTCGTCTACCAAGCCCTCAAGAAACTCCCCAACTGGATGGTGGATGTCAGCGAGCGGTTTGATGAGAGGGTGAATGGGGAAAAATGACACCTCCACAAGCCTTGTGAAAAACTATTTTCTTCAAAAACATGCTTTGATTGAAAAAATAGTTGTATCTTTGCACTGTCCAATAAATAAAAGCTGATGAACTATCCACTCATATCTGAATATATAGAGGCTATAAGGGCTGCGGAAGACAACTTTAAGGAGTTGGCTCATCTTCGGCCTGTGCTTGGTGACGATGGGCAGCCCGTAATGACAAGCGGAAACTTTGCTGTGGTGTTCAAGATGCAAGATGTTGAGACGGGAAAAATCTATGCTTTGAAATGTTTAACTAAGCGACAGGTAGGCTCGCTAGTCGCGGACGGACATTCAGGGCACTTGCATCACACAATTGACGAATCGAATTTCAGCAACATGTCACAGTAATACGCGCTAGGTGCATCGAACAGATAGAAGAATTTGCAGGGTAACACATACAAATCGCAACCACAAGGCTTGTGAAAACAAAAAAAGTGCCAAAAAATCTTTGTTATTCAATTTATTTTCGTAACTTTGCAAGAATTCTCAGCTTTTCTTTGTATAAAGGCAGTCAGGGGAATTGATGAAAATCTGGGTTACGATTTGGCAACTGTACTCAATTCCACATTCTGCTATAAACTGCATCAAAGAACACCCGACACTGAGCCGCCAGCCGTACTATAGCCCATCATCGAGTGCAAAGGTACAAAGAAAAAATGATAACGCCAAATTCTTCAGGAGGCAAATTGCATTATGTCATTGTTTTTATGAAAAAGATTAGTAAATTGGAGGGTATTATGTCCACCACTCCTTAAAAAATATAAAAGAAAAGCACATTTTTGCTTGTCAAAACTCGTTAATAACAAAAATTTTATTATATTTGCACCAAAAAGTATTGATATGACTCTTCAAAAGTGGATAAAGGACAGAGCTATACATGGTTATCCCACGTTCTCCATTGAGGATGTGAGAAATACTGGTATGTATTCTTCTGAGCAGATTCTTCAGAATGAACTTTCAAGGCTTTGCGCTAATAAAACCATTGCTAACGTTTACAGGGGATTCTATGTTATTTTCCCTGTTCATTACATTTTAAGAGGTTCCATTCCTGCAAGCTATTATATTGACCAGTTGATGTCCTATCTTGGCAAGCCTTACTATGTCTGTATGCTTAGTGCGGCAGAACATCTTGGTGCAGCTCACCAGCGTCCCCAGCAGTTCTCTGTCATGACAACTTTTCCAAAGCGTCGGGTGGTTTCAACTCGTAATGTAACCATTGATTGGTTTTATCGTGACAGATTACCAGAGGAGGCTTTCATTATTAAGAATACCGAAACTGGAACCATCCGCATCTCCAATCCACTCTTGACGGCTGCTGACCTTATCCAATATCAACAGCATGTGGGTGGACTTTCAAGAGTGGCTACCATCCTTGAAGAACTGGCTGAGCAAATAGACATTCGTAACCAGTTTCGGCTGATTATGCCTTATGTCAAAACTGTTACATGGCAACGACTTGGTTATATACTGGAAAAAATCATAGATGAGACTACCTTAGCGGATGAACTCTACGAACAGTTGTATTCTAAGTCTGTCCACATGGTATATAAGCCTTTAAGTACATCAGCAGAAGATAATCCATCAAACAGGGATAGCCGATGGAAAATAAATATAAACGTTCAAATAGAAACAGATGATATATGATTAACAGAACAGCTATACAACAATGGAGTAATCATGCTCCATGGATAGACAATGCCCAGATTGAGCAAGACTTGATTATATGTCGTGCCTTGGTTGTCATCTTCAGTGATGAGTTTCTGGCATCGCAACTTGCTTTCCGTGGTGGAACAGCTTTGCATAAACTCTATCTGTCACCCCAGCCACGCTATAGTGAGGACATTGACTTGGTTCAGATCAATCCAGGTCCGATCAAGCCCATCATGTATCGTCTTGGTGAAGTGCTCGATTTTCTTCCTGATAGAGTTACGAAACAGAAACGGTATAACAATACCATGCTGTTCCGAGTTGAGTCTGAAATACCGCCCACTGTACAGATTCGACTGAAAGTTGAAATCAACTGCTTCGAGCATTTCAATGTCCTTGGTCTAATCAAAGTTCCTTTCCGCATGGAAAACTCTTGGTTTACAGGTGAAGCAGAACTGACAACCTATCATTTCGAGGAACTATTAGGAACTAAGCTTCGCGCCCTTTACCAGCGTAAGAAAGGCCGCGACCTCTTTGACCTCTATATCGCCTTACAACGTAAGGAGGTAGATGTTGATAAAGTCCTACAATGCTACAAGAAATATATGGAGTTCGTGGTCGATAAAGCACCTTCTTACAAGCAGTTCGTCAATAACATGCAGGAGAAGATGGAAGATGCCGATTTTATCAATGACACACAATCCCTCTTGCGTCCTGAAATATCATTCAATGTAAACGATGCCTATCCCCTTATTTACGAGACATATATAGATAAGATGGAAGGAAAAAGAGACTAAAAACTCACTTTTCCTAAACCTCTGCCACAGTTTGGCGTACCCTTGTCATACTTTTGCAGATAAAATCATAGAAACATGGACAACGATAGAGGACAAAGTTTGATAACCAAATACGTTTGGGTGATAGAAACCATCTATCGCAGACGCAAGATCTCATTTAAGGACCTGAACGAGTTGTGGCTTCGCGATGACATCAGCAGAGGTGTGGATATTCCCAAACGCACCTTCGACAACTGGCGTTATGTCATTTGGGATATGTTCGGCATCAACATTGTCAATGAGAATCGTGGTGAGTATCGTTACTACATTGAGAATGAGGAGGACATCAGCAGAAACGGCCTCCGTTCATGGCTCTACAACACTTTCTGTGTGAGCAATGCCTTGGCGAATAGCCAGAGCATCAAAGACCGTATTCTTTTGGAATATGTTCCTTCTGGGCAGCAATATCTCCAACCCATCATTGAAGCCATGAAGGAGAACCGAGTGCTCAACATCACTTATCATAGCTATTGGAAAGATGAGGAGAACAACTTTGACGTGCAACCTTATTGTGTGAAGTTGTTCCGTCAACGTTGGTACTTGGTGGGCAGAAGCACCTATTTATATTATTACGAGAAAGGGCCTCGTATCTATGCTCTTGACCGCATCAAGTATCTTCATGCAACAGACGAGACTTTTGAGATGCCGAAGGACTGGACAGCCAAGGACTTCTTTGATGGTTGCTTTGGCATCATAGCCGAACATTCTATTAAAATCCAACCTGTTAAGCTGAAAGTATCGGCAGGACAAGCCAACTATATCCGTGACCTGAAAATGCACGAGTCGCAAGAAGAAATAGAACGCAACGAGGAATATAGCCTATTCACCTATTGTCTTCGCCCATCCTTTGACTTCATGCAGGAAATCCTCTGGAATGGTGAAGATATGGAGGTGTTAGAACCACTATGGCTCCGTAAGGAAATTATTGGGATAATTAAACGAATGTGGAACAAATATAGTAAGTAAAAAAATCATTATGAATATGACCATCAGTGATGTAACTCTAAAGTATCTTTGTCAAAAGTATCGCATTGACATTGGTACGGGCACAAATAAGTTTTTGCCTGGTATAAAAGTTAGATATATCTCAGAAAACAAGAGATTCGGCTATGACTATTTCGGCAATTTTTTCTTCTTTGGTGATGACTTTTATGTCTGGGAGCAGGACGACAAATATGCAGAAGACCATAATCAGGACATTGTGCAAGATGTGTTTGGTGATGAATGTAAAGGACGTGGTTATGCCCGTAGAGTCATCTTTGCAGGTGTTCTTACAGATTTTACCGACGACAATGGAGAAGGAATTTACACAGGCGATGTCATCAAGGTTATGAAGGAGGGTGATTCTGATAATTATTTTGCAGTCGGAGCCTGGAGCCAAGAAGATGGTATGGGCGAGTATTGCTTTATACTTGACAATCACAACTGGTCATTAGAAGACTGTCGTCGCCAACATTATCAGATGATGCGCGTAGGTACGGTGTTTTATCAATTGGATGCATGTGATGATATTGGTGTCAACCAGCGCGTCATGAGCTTCAATGGATGGAGAGACACGGAAGAAGAACGACAACAGAAAGTCTTAATGGCAAAATACACTCCCAACTTCGACCAAGAACTATGGAAATATGAAGGTCTTGAGATTCTGGGAGCAGAATATGATTGGAGATAAATAATTGAGACTAATATGGAAAAGAAACAAAAAATCGATCAAACGCGCAAAGCTCGCATTGGTGCTATTGGTGAGAATTTGGTTGTTGCAAAACTAATGCAGCAAGGATGGGACGCTTTTAATGCAAATTGTACCATCAAGAACTATAAATCTATTGATATTGTTTGTCTCAACACAGACTTGAAGGAAAGTGACGAGCTATGGTGGAAGCCTAGAACATCTCTCGTGCAAGTCAAGACGAGCGTACAGAACAATATTCCCGCTGGCTTCAGCATACAAGAAGCACTCAACAAAGATTACTTGCAACAAATGGTGAAAGGCCCGTATGTATTTGTATCTGCAAAGTTGATCGACAACAACTACACATTCCGGTTTTTCGTGATTTCGCGTAAACAATTCATTGACCTGCTTTATGAGGCTCACAATTACTATGTGAATGTTTTGCACAAGGGCAACAATATAGAATTATCTGCTCCCGCTTGTATTTCTATCAGTTGGTTGGAGGGAAAAACAGATTTCTCTTCAAGGAATAAAGTACCTTTTGGTAATCCTTTAAACAAATCTTGTGAAGGCATATGGGATAATATTTGGGAGGACTGAATAATGCGAAACTTTGCAGCAATAGACTTTGAAACGGCTAACAATGAGCGTAGTTCTGTTTGCTCCGTTGGCGTTGTCATTGTACGTGATGGTGAGATTGTAGATTCGTTCTACTCTCTCATCCAGCCCGAGCCTAACTATTATAACTACTGGTGCAGCCAGGTTCACGGGCTCTGTCGCGAAGACACGGAGGAAGCTCCAGTGTTCCCAAAGGTCTGGGCGCATATAGAACCATTGATAAAGGGTTTGCCACTCGTAGCTCATAACAAACCTTTTGATGAAGGTTGCCTGAAAGCTGTGTTCCGCGTCTATCAAATGGACTACCCAGATTATGAGTTTTATGATACCCTTGCAGCTTCACGCAGAGCTTTCCGTTACCTTGAGAACCACCAACTGCATACTGTTGCCGCCGAATGTGGATACTGTTTGGAGAATCATCATCATGCACTTGCCGACGCAGAAGCATGTGCCTGGATAGCAAGAGAAATTTTATAAATAACAAGTGATATGAAAGACTTTATTATCAAGTATTACGGCAGAATGAGAGATTATCTGCTGGAAGCAAACGCAGAAGATGCAGATGTTGGAAGCATCGCCTTTGAAGTTGATCGTCTCAAAGAAGAGTTTTATAACGAAACGGACGAGGACGTGTTTTCAACTGATTCTGAGTATGAAGAACAGAATGCTGTATGGGGACTATTCAAAAAGTTTGACCGTCTGCATGGTAATGATTCCAACTTTGTAGTAAGAGATCCAGAAAGCCTATTGGCAAAGAAACTGGATTTAGGCTTAGGCACATACG